>JBKEDD010000028.1:0-18740 GCA_047975215.1 Jhaorihella sp. | reverse complement strand
GCTCGATTGCCGCCCATGCCCTGTCCGAAAGCCAATACTCAACCGCCATGACTCTGCTCCTGTGATGCTTCGCCAATAGAATCAGAGAAATACCGATCCTTCAATGATCTGATTGGGTTCTGAGCCTAGGCGTGTCGCGTCAAAACGCATTCACCCGCCGGGGCGAACGCGTCGTACGTTGAAAACGCGTTCTGCCCCGGCGGGTAAATACTCGAATCCGGTCAATCGTTACGCTTAACCTGCCGCGCGTTCGTCGTCGGGACGAAAGCCGATCCGGCTTGACGCGGCGAACCGGCCGCCGCCCTTCTTCTCGATCTTGCCGTCGCGCAGAAGCTGGCCGAAAGAACGCAACCCGTCCTCGCGGTTGAAGTCGGTGGATTCCACCTGGCGCACCTTGCCCATCAGTTGCGGCCGCGAAAACTGCGCACGACCTTCGACAAAGCTCATGTAGGCCGCGGCGGCTTCCAGCAGATCGGGCAGTTCCGAGGCGCCGACCTCGGCGGCGAATTCGGCGAACCCGCCTTCGGGTGTAGGGGTGCCGGTGCGCGCCGATTCATCCAGCAACTGCGTGCTGACGCGGCGCGGATGCACAGGGCCGCGCGTGGCGGGGCCGGCGCCGTCGTCCACGCGCTGTTCGGCGACCAGCTTCAGCGGTGCCGGGCGCGTGTCGTTGGACGGGCGCTGCGGGCGGCCCTGCGGCGCCTCGGGGCGGCGCGGGCGCACCACGCTGGCCAGATCGTCGCGATAGGGGTCGTCGTCGGTATGCGACCCCATGGTGCCGCCGGCCGAGCGTTCGGCCTTGGTCGTGGCGACGGCGGCGCGCATGTGGCTGTAGGTTTCGTGGCGCGCGGCGGCCTCGGGGTCGCTGAGCTTTTCGCCCGCTTCGTCCATCAGGCGGGTGAAATCGTCCTCGTTCTCGTCCATGGACGCCGAGAGCGGGCGGTGCGGGCGCCCGGCCCCGTCATCGCCCATCTGGCCGTCCTCTGCCCAGTCGTCTTCGGCCTCGTCTTCGGCTTCAGCTTCTGTCGCGGTACCGCCGGCTGAGCGTGCGGCCAGCGCGAATTCGGCCTCAACATCGGCCAGTTCGCGGATGAGATCGGCCTCTGCTTCTTCCGAGAGCGACGACCCGGTATCTTCAGGTGCGGCGTCCTCGACCGGGAGTTCCTCAAGGTGGCCGGCAGCAACCGCGGCGTCAAATTCGCTGCGCTTGATCTTCACCACGCGTGCCGTGCCGGGTGCGGCTGCCGGGCGGTCGTGGCGTTCTGCCTGGCCGTCGCGTTGCGGGGCGTTCTCGTCGTCGCCGCCCATGATGTTGGCCAGATCGTCGTCGCCTTCGGATGCCTCGGCTTCGTCGTCGAGATCGTCAAACAGGCTCCCGGCGGACGCTGCCTGCGCGTCGTCGTCTGCCGCGTCATCGTATGAGGTCGTCCTCAAAGGTTCGCCGTCTTCGAAACGTTGGAGAATCGCCGCGATGTCGGAATCGCCGTCCTCGTCATGGTCTTCATGCTCAAGGCCGTCATGATCCGGATCGGCGGCGCTGTCCGACCGGGTCGGGTCGTCGCCAAGTGCGTGCATGATGTCTTCGGCCGCCTGGGCGGTGAACGCATCGGCGTGCTGATCTTCGGTATAGTCGTCCTGGGCTTCGGCCCGTTCGTTGCGCGACACCACCGCGCGGATACGCTGCAACTTGGCCGCGATGCTGTCGGCGGCCGGAACGAAGGTTTCGTCCGCGTCCTCGACCGGCAGATCCTGGGCCATGGGCAGATCGTCGTCGTCCTCCTGCATGACCTCATGCGTCTGCTCGGCGGGCGCGCCGACGATTGGCGCGGCCGCGGCCTCGTCCGCTTCGGGCATGTTGGCGGGTTTATCGGCCAGTTGCTCCTCGGCCTGTCGCGCGGCCTGCGACGCAGCGGCTATATCCGGTTGGGACAGGATCAGCGGCGCGGCCCTGGCGGCGCTCTCCTCCGCCCCGGTGTGCGCATTTGCGTCCGGCGCGTCGGCGGCCCCGGGTTCGCCAGCGGTGTTCGTTTCAGGTACGGCGTCGCGCTCTGCAACGGTGTCGGGTTGCGCGGCGGGGCTGTCGGCGTCAGCAGGCACGAGGGCTGCCTGATCGGTCTGCCCGTGCCCGGATGCGGCCCCGGCAAGGGCAGGGCCTGCCGCGGCAAGGTCGGCGGCGCGCAGCACGATGCCTCCGGATTCGCGGCGCGCCTCGACCTGGCGCGAAATCTCGCGTTGCGCGATACGGGCCAGCATGTCGGCATCGGGCTGGGGCGGTTCGGCACCGAAATAGCGGTCATCTGCGGCCAGATCGCGGAAGTACTCGGCAATCGCCTTCATTGTCTCGAACGAATCCTCGAACCCCTCCAGGGTGCAGGAAAACGTGCCGTAGGAAACCGTGAGTACCTTGTTGTTCTGTACCATAGGATGCTCGTCCTCTCACATTTTGTTGCACCTGTTTACCATATCCAGCGAGACAAAAGCGGCCCGAATCTGTGCCGGACAGCGTATCATTTCATGACCAGATTGTGTCCAGTTTCCGAAACGGGCATTAATCGCGGCATGACAGCACCGATTGTTCAGACTTTGCAACCAGTAACCCTGATCGGCGGCGGATGGCTGGGGCGGAACGACCTGCGGCTGGCGCTGGAGCGCGCTCCGTATCTGGTTGCAGCCGACGGCGGGGCGGCCAGGGCGCTGGCGGTCGGGCTTGTCCCCAGGGCCGTGATCGGCGATTTCGACAGCCTTGGCGCGAGCGAGCGGGCGCGCATTCCCGACGCCCACTTGTTCGAGATCCGCGAACAGGACAGCACCGATTTCGACAAGGCCCTGCGAAACGTGGCCGCACCGGTGGTTCTGGGCGTGGGGTTTCTTGGCGGCCGCGCCGACCATCAGCTTGCCGCGTTCAGCACGCTGATCCGCCGCGCCGATCGGCCATGCCTGCTGCTGGGGCCGCGCGAGGTGGTGTTTCACGCCCCGCCGCGGATGCGGGTCGCGCTGAGCCCGGGCGATGTCGTGTCGCTGTTTCCGATGCGGCGCGTGCGCGGGCGCTCCGAAGGGCTGCAATGGCCGATCGACGGGCTTGATCTGGCGCCGGACGGGCGTATCGGCACGTCAAACCGGGCGACGGGGCCGGTGACGCTGGAAACCGACGGGCCGGGGTTGCTGGTGATGCTGCCGCGCAAGGCGCTGGATGGCGCTATGCGGGCGATTGCGCCTGATCGGAGCGCGCCTTAGCACCAGCGCGGTTCGCCGGATCGGCCAGGGCGCGCGCCACCGCCCGTTCGCGCAGCAGCACGTAGAGACCCGCGCCGACGGTGATGCAGATGCCCAGCGCCGCAATCCTGTTGGGAAGATCGGCGAAGACGATGAATCCGATCACGGTGGCGAAGGGTATTTCCAGATACTGCATGGGCGCCACCGTCGCCGCCGGGGCATGGCGCAGCGACCAGGTCATCAGCAAATGCGCCACGGTGCCCAGCAGGCCGATGGCGCCCAGCAGCAGCCATTCGCCGCGATCCGGCGCGATGACGGTCAGGGGGGTCAGCCCCAGCGCCTGCCCGATCAGCACGACCGGCAACAGCACGACGACCGCCATCACGCCGCTGACCGCCTGCAATCCGACCGGATCGGTGTCACGGGCGATCTGGCGCGTCACCAGCATGAACAGCGAGAACACCACCGCCACCACGAGTGGCCACAAGGCCGGCCAGCCGACTTCGGCAAAGCTGGGCTGGATCACCAGCAGCGTGCCGACGAACCCGACGATACAGGCCGCGATCCGGCGCATTCCCACCTCTTCGTTCAAAACGAACCGGCCCAGCAGCAGCATCAGGAAGGGCATGACGAAGGCGATTGCCACGGCATCGGCCAGCGGCAGGTATCTGAGCGCCGTGAACATCGCGCCGATCCCGGCGATATGCAGCAGTGTGCGCAGCACGGTCAGCGCCAGCACCCGGCCGCGCATTCGCCACAGCCGTCGCGTGAACAGCACCAGCGGGATCAGGATCAGCGCCTGCACGACAAAGCGGATCAGGAGAATCTGGCCAAGCGGCACCGACTGCCCCAACAGCTTGGCCACCGCGTCGCCCATCGGGGCGACGACACAGAAACCAAGCATGAAAAATATGCCCAGTACGGGCCGATCCTGCGACATGGCGCCACACTAGGCAGGGAAAGGTTAACGCGCAAGCAAAGGTTGCGTCGTTCGGACCGTTGGCAACCGGTCGCTTGTCTTGTGAAACGATGCCGCCGGGCAGGGCACCGGCCAGGGCCGCATCGCGCAGCCCTCTCAGCAGTTGGGCACGTTGACGGCCAGCCCGCCCAGCGAGGTTTCCTTGTACTTTTCGTGCATGTCCCGCCCGGTCTGACGCATGGTTTCGATACAGGCATCAAGCGGCACAAAATGATCGCCGGTGCCGCGCAGCGCCAGCGACGCCGCCGATACCGCCTTGATCGCTCCCAGCCCGTTGCGTTCGATACAGGGCACCTGCACCAGCCCCCTGACCGGATCGCAGGTCATGCCAAGGTGATGTTCCAGCGCGATCTCGGCCGCGTTTTCCACTTGTTCCGGCGTGCCTCCCATGACCGCGCACAGACCTGCTGCCGCCATCGCCGAGGCGCTGCCGACCTCGGCCTGGCATCCTGCCTCGGCGCCGCTGATCGATGCGTTGAACTTGACCAGCCCGCCGATTGCGGCGGCGGTCAGCAGGAAATCTTCTATATGCGACGGCGCGGCGCCTGGAACATGATCGAGGTAATAACGCAAGGTGGCCGGTAGCACCCCGGCGGCGCCGTTGGTGGGGGCGGTCACGACCTGACCGCCGGCTGCGTTTTCCTCGTTCACCGCCATGGCATAGGTGCTGATCCAGTCGTTGATGGTGTGCGGGGCGCTCAGGTTGGTGCCGCGCTCGGCCAGAAGCGCGCGATGGATCGCGCCGGCGCGGCGCTTTATGCCCAGCCCGCCGGGCAGCACCCCGTCGGCGGCTAGTCCGCGTTCGATGCAGTCGTTCATTACCTGCCACAGCCGCGCCGTGCCCTTGGCGAAACTGACGGCGCAGCCGCGCGACACCTCGTTGTCGCGTTTCATGACGGCGATGGATTTGCCGCTGGCCCTGGCCATGTCCAGCATCTCGGCCGCGGTCTTGAACGGATAGGGTACGGGTGCGCCCTCGTCCGTGGCCTTGCCTGCCGCCAGTTCCTGTTCGCTCAGCACGAACCCGCCGCCGACCGAGTAGTAGACCTGGCGCAGATTCACGTCGCCCTGGGCGTCGGTGGCCATCAGGGTCATTCCGTTGGCATGCCCGGGCAGGGGGCGGTCGTAGTCGAACACCAGATCGGCGCCGGGATCGAACCGCAGCCTGCCCAGCCCTTCGGGGCTGATTGTCCGGGTCTGCGCGATCCGGGCCAGCGCGGTTTCGGCGGCCTTCGCGTCATAGGTTTCGGGGTGAAACCCGGCCAGGCCGAGGATGGTGGCGCGGTCGGTGGCGTGGCCGGCCCCGGTAAACGCGAGACTGCCATGCAGGCTGGCCCGCACGCCTGCAAAGCCGAAAGGCGAGGCGCGCATCAGGTCGAGAAACCGCGCCGCGGCCACCATCGGCCCCATGGTGTGCGAGGATGACGGGCCGATGCCGACCTTGAACATGTCGAAAACGGAAAGGAACATTTCAGGTGGCCGATCCTTCGGGTGGCGTGGCATATGCCGGAGCGGTGAAAGGCGTGGCGCCCAGGCCCTCGGCGGTCTGCGCTGCGGCGACCGCCGGCCGGGTCTCCAGCGATGCCAGCAGCCGGTGCAGGTGCGGGTGGTCGGCCAGGCGGAACCACGACCGGTCTTCGCCTTTCGGATATAGCGCCATCCAGCGCATCAGGCAGGCGACGTAGAAGCACAGCACCGATGGTGTTTCGGGCGACAGCCAGCGCGGGGCCTCGGCGGCGACCGCGTCCAGCAGGCCAAGATGGCTGGGCAAACGCGCCCGGATGCCTTCGCGCAACGCGGCCTGTGCGCTTGCGTCCGGGCCGGTGTAGGTCTCGGGATAGAACAGCATGCGCAGATCGGCGTGCAGCGTGTTCGACGCCCAGAACAGCCATTTCAGGAACGCCGCGCGCGGCGGGTCGTTGGGCACCGGCGCCAGCGCGCCATGGGTATCGGCCAGCCACAGCAGGATGGCCCCTGTTTCGAAGATCGGCCCGACGGGGGTTTCCAGAACCGGGATCAGCCCGTTCGGGTTCAGAGCCCGATAGGCCGGGCCGCGCTGGGCCTTCGCTGCGCGGTCCACAAGAACCGTGTCATAGGGTGTGCGCAATTCCTCCAGCGCCAGCCGCACGATCAGCGAGGCGTTGTCGGGGGCGTAATGCAGGCGATAGGGCAGGATCATGGCCGTGGTGATAGGCCGAATCCCGCCCCGAGGTCATGCAAATAGCGACGTTTGCCGGCGAATTTGCGCAATTGCCGGTCATGCCCGCGCATCGGCTCGCCGGGCCGACAGCCGCAGCCCGTCGCGCAGGTTCAGCGCCAGCAGCGTGATGTTGGCCGCGCCCGCCGCCAGTTCGACGGCCTGAACGGCAAGAAACCAGCTGTCGAAGATGCCGGATTGTGCGCGCAGGGCCAGGAACACCGCGCTGGGCAGCAATATCAGCAACCCGTTGGCGGCGACGATCTTCATGCGCCGCGCCTTGGTGGCGACGAGGGCAGACCGCATTCGCCTGCCCAGGGCGGCGCCGCTGGCTCCGGCCGCGGCCATGGCCGGGATCAGGAGAGCCATGCCGAAAACAATGGCGGTCTTGACCGCTGCCACCTGACCGGCATCGCCGGTCAGTTCGACCACGGCGGTCGACAGCCAGAATGTGCAGATCGTCAGCAGTGCGACAATCCCGGCGGCGGCATGGAGTCGGGGGGGCATGGTGAGTTCCCTTCATTTGAATAGCATGCTATGTATATAGAAGTTGCATAGCGCGCTATTCAAGTGCCATTTCCTGCCATGCCCGACTTCAAGCAGAACTCGGCCGGGTATCTGGCCAACCACATGGCGCGGCTGTTCGCCAACCGGTTGCATCGTCGCATCGGTCCGCTGGGCCTGTCACCGGCGCGGTTTCCGGTGCTGCTGGAGCTTTGGGAACAGGACGGGCTGACCCAGAGCGAGCTGGTCCGAAGGCTGGATGTCGAACAGGCGACCATGGCCAACACGCTGGGCCGGATGGAACGTGACGGGCTGATCGAACGCCAGCCCAGCAGGACCGACAGGCGCGCCCGGCTGGTCTATCTGACGCCAAAGGCGCGGGCCTTGCAGGCCGATGCCGTCGCGGCGGCGCAGGCAGAGAACCGCCAGGCGCTGTCCTCGCTGAGCGAAGCTGAGCAGGCGCGGTTTCTCGACCTGATGCGCCGGGTCATCGCGGCGATGCAGCGGCAATGACGTCAGGGCCGGTCTTGCCCAAAGTCATCGGCCGCGACCGATCGCCATGGCGACGCGTTTCCGGGTCCGCTCTGACTGGTCGAGGGCTTCTTCGCCTGCCCCGTATCGCGCGCCGTCGAACGGATTCACCGGCCGGCGCGAACGCGTTGTTCCCCGAGAACCTGGCCCCGCCCCGCGGGTGAATGTCCCGATCCGGCCAGGCGCGACACGCCAAAAAAAGTCCCCGCACGAG
This sequence comes from Jhaorihella sp., assembly GCA_047975215.1. Classification (GTDB taxonomy): domain Bacteria; phylum Pseudomonadota; class Alphaproteobacteria; order Rhodobacterales; family Rhodobacteraceae; genus JAGRMG01. The sequence goes on along the minus strand of JBKEDD010000028.1, from coordinate 11,102 downwards.
GCGAGGACTTTGTAGGTGTTCGGCAATCCCGCCGGGGCGGGGTGTGGCGCATGGTGTGCCTTACTGGGGGATGTCGCCCTCGATGCCTTCGACATAGAAGTTCATGCCCAGCAGCGTGCCGTCATCGGCCGTCTCACCCTCGGCCAGCCAGGGTGTGCCGTCCTGCTTGTTGATCGGGCCTGTGAAGGGGTGGTATTCGCCACTGGCGATCTTGTCCTTCAGCGCCACCGCCTCGGCCTTCACGTCGGCGGGCACCGCGTCGGTGATCTCGCCGATGCCGACCATGCCGGCGCCTATGCCGTCCCAGCGGTTCGAGCTTGCCCAGGTCCCGTCCATCACCGCCTGGGTGCGTTCGATGTAGTAGGGGCCCCAGTTGTCGATGATCGAGGAGACCCGCGGTTTGGGCTTGTACTCGGCCATGTCCGAAGCCTGGCCGAAGGTGATGACGTTGCCGGCGGCCTGGGCGGCGGCCTGCGGGGCCGTCGAATCGGTGTGTTGCAGGATCACGTCGGCGCCCTGCTCGATCAGCACCTTGGCGGCGTCGGCCTCTTTCGCCGGGTCGAACCAGGTGAAGGCCCAGACGATCTTGAACTGCACGTCGGGGTTGACCTTGCGGGCATGGATGAAGGCGCTGTTGATGCCGCGGATCACCTCGGGGATCGGGTAGGAGCCGATATACCCCACGATGTTCGATTCAGTCATGCGCCCGGCGATGGTGCCCTGCACGGCGCGGCCTTCGTAGAAGCGGGCCGAGTAGACAGACACGTTGTCGGCGGTCTTGTAGCCGGTGGCGTGTTCGAACATCACCTTGGGGAATTTCTTGGCCACGTTGATCGTCGGATCCATGTAGCCGAACGAGGTGGTGAAAATCAGGTCGGCGCCGTTCAGCGCCATCTGGGTAATCGCGCGTTCGGCATCCGCACCTTCGGGCACGCTTTCCTGATAGACGGTCTCGACCTTGTCGCCGAAATGCTCGACCAGTTTCTGGCGGGCCTGGTCGTGTTCGTAGGTCCAGCCTCCATCGCCCACCGGGCCGACATAGATAAAGCCAACCTTGGTCTTGTCCTGGGCCGCTGCCGCTGTCGCCAGACCGGCGGCAAGGGCGGCGGATGCCAGCAGTTTCATGATTTTCATCGAGGTTCCCCCTGTCTGATGTCGCCCCTAGTGCGAGGCATGGAAAATGCGCCCGAGCGAGGCCGGCGCGCTGGATTTGTCCGCGGATAGGATCACGAGCACAAGGATCGTGATCACGTAGGGCGACATTGCCAGATACTCGACCGGAATGGCAACGCCTGCCGCCTGAAGATTGAGCTGAAGCACGGTGATGCCGCCGAACAGCCAGGCGCCCAGCAGCACGCGCCAGGGTTTCCAGCTGGCAAAGACCACCAGCGCCAGCGCGATCCATCCGGCGCCCGCGGTCATGCCTTCGGTCCATTGCGGCACGCGCACCAGGCTGACATAGGCACCACCGAGGCCGGCGCAGGCCCCGCCAAACAGGATCGCGAGCGTGCGTATGCGCACCACCTTGTATCCGAGCGCATGCGCGGCATCGTGGTTTTCGCCGACCGCGCGCAGGATCAGCCCGGCGCGGGTGAATTTCAGCAGCGCCCAGACCCCGGCGACGATGACGAGTCCGAGATACAGAATCGGATCGTGGCCGAACAGGATCGGCCCGATCACCGGCAGATCGCTCAGAACCGGGATGTCGAGCCGGCCGATCCGGGGCGGCTTGATGCCGACATAATCCTGACCCATCAGTGCGCTCAGCCCCAGCCCGAACAGCGTCAGAGCCAGCCCGGAGGCCACCTGATTGGCCAGCGCCACCTGGGTCAGCAGCACGAACAGCAACGACAGGATCGCGCCGCCCGCCGCCGCCGCCAGAAAGCCCAGCCAGGGCGATCCGGTTTCCACCGCGACGGCAAATCCGCATATCGCGCCGGTGATCATCATGCCCTCGACACCGAGGTTCAGAACGCCGGATTTCTCGACCACCAGTTCACCGGTCGCGGCCAGCAGGATCGGCGTCGCCGCCACCATCAGCGAGGCGATCAGCAGGACGGGGTTGATTGCTGAAAGGTCCATGTCAGGCCACCTCTGCCCGGCGCAGCCGGACCCGGAAATTGGTAAGAAGGTCAAGCGCCAGCAGGAAGAACAGCAGCATCCCCTGAAACACCTGGATGGCCGCCGCCGGCAGGCCCAGATTGCCTTGCGCGATCTCGCCGCCGATATAGGTCAGCGCCATCAGCGCGCCCGCCAGCAGGATACCCACCGGGTGCAGCCGGCCAAGGAAGGCAACGATGATTGCGGTAAAGCCGTAGCCGACGTTGAAGTCGATGCTGATCTGCCCGCCCGGACCCGAGACCTCGAACAGCCCCGCGAGACCGGCGAGCGCGCCCGAAATACCCAGACAGAACAGGATCAGCCGCGCCGGGTTCACCCCGGCGAAGCGTGCCGCGCGCGGCGCCTCGCCGGACAGGCGGATTTGAAAGCCCAGCATGTGCCGGTTCAAGAGCACATAGGCAAAGATCACCGCGATGAAGGCGGCGACGACACCCCAGTGCATGCCCGAGCCTTCGATCAGGTCGGCGTTGAAGGCGCTTTCATACTGTTGCAGGTTGCGCGAGCCGGGAAAGCCGTGGCCATCGGGGTTCTTCAGCAGCCCAAGCGACATCGAGGCAAGAAGCTGTTCGGCGACATAGACCAGCATCAGCGACACCAGAATCTCGTTGGTGCCGAACTTCACCTTCAGAACCGCCGGGATCATCGCCCAGATCCAGCCGCCCAGGGCGCCGCCGATCACCATGAGAGGAAAGATGTACCAGGCCTCGAGCGGGTAGAAGGCCAGCCCGACCCCGGCGCCCGCGATGGCACCGATGATGTACTGCCCTTCCGCGCCGATATTCCAGATGCCGGCACGGAAGCCCAGGCTGAGCCCGATCGCGATCAACACCAGCGGCGCGCCCTTGACCAGAATCTGCGGCCGGTAATAGAACGAGAATTCGCCGAAGATCGGTTCCCAGAAGATGGTGCCGATCGCTTCCAGCGGGTCCTTGCCCAGCACGGCGAACAGCAAGCCGCCGAAGACCATCGTCGCCAGTACCGCCGCCAACGGTGTCGCGTAGGACCAGAACCGCGACGGCTGCGGCCGTTTCTCCAAGACGATCATTGCCACGCTCTCCCGCTTCTCGTCGTCGCGGATGCCCGCGCCGACGGCGTATGGCGCGCCGGATCAGACATGCGCCACCTCCATGCCATGCGCTCCGCCCATCATAAGCCCGATCTCCTCGACACTCAGCCCATCGGTCTTGCGCGGCGCGCTCAGCCTGCCTTCGTTCAGCGCGGCGAAGCTGTCGGAGATTTCCATGAGTTCGTCGAGATCCTGGCTTATGCACACCACGGCGCAGCCGCCCGCGGCCAGATCCAGGATCGCCTGCCGGATCGCCGCCGCCGCCGAGGCATCGACCCCCCAGGTCGGCTGGTTGACCACCAGCACCCCGGGGCGTTGCAACACCTCGCGCCCGATCACGAATTTCTGGAGGTTGCCCCCCGACAGCGACCGCGCGGCGTTGTCGGGCCCAGGCGTGCGCACGTCGAACGCCTTGATGATGCGCCGCGCAAAGGCATCGGCCTTGCCCCATTTCAGGAACCCGCCGGATTCCAGCCCCTCGCGCACCGACCCGGTCAGCAGCGCGTTTTCGGTCAGGCTCATGTCTGGTGCCGCGGCATGGCCAAGCCGCTCCTCCGGTGCCGTCAGCAACCCCAGCCGCCGCCGCGCGACCGGCCCCAGCCGGCCGATTGGCCGGCCCTCAAGCTTGACGGCGTCGGCGGCGCTGAGCATTTCGCCCGATAACACCGCGAGCAATTCGTCCTGGCCGTTGCCGGCGACCCCGCCGATGCCCAGCACCTCGCCCTTGCGCACCGACAGATGGATGTTCTTCAACGCCGTGCCGAAGGCCGAGGGTGCTGGCGCGGACAACCCGCTGATATCCAGCGCCATCTCGCCAAAGTCGCGCCCGGCGCGTTCCGGCGTGTGCAGGGTGCTACCGACCATCAGTTCGGCCATTTCCCGCGCGGTGGTCTGCGCCGGAACGCAGGTGCCCACGTTCTTGCCGAGCCGCAGAATGGTGGCGCTGTCGCAAAGCGCGCGGATTTCTTCAAGCTTGTGACTGATATAGAGGATCGACGTGCCCTCGGCGCGCAGCTTCTGCAAGGTCAGAAACAGGATCTCGACCTCCTGAGGCGTCAGCACGCTGGTCGGTTCGTCCATGATCAGCAGCTTCGGATCCTGAAGCAGGCAGCGGATGATCTCGACCCGCTGGCGTTCGCCCGCCGACAGATCGCCCACCGTCCGATACGGATCGAGCGGCAGGCCATAGGTTTCGCTGACCTCGCGGATGCGGGCTGCCAGATCGCGCAGTGCCGGGGGGCGCTCCATCCCCAGTGCGATATTTTCAGCGACGTTGAGTGCGTTGAACAGCGAAAAATGCTGAAACACCATGGCGATGCCGTCGGCCCGGGCGGCGCGCGGCTCGGCCGGGGCGAAGGGCTTGCCGCGCAGGCTCATGCGGCCGCTGTCGGGTTTGACCAGCCCGTAGATCATCTTGACCAGCGTCGATTTTCCGGCACCGTTCTCGCCCAGCAGCGCATGCACCTCGCCCTCGCCGATGTCGAGCGACACGTTGTCGTTGGCCACGACGCCGGGATAGGCCTTGGTCAGCCCTTGCAGGCTCAGCAGCGGAATACTCACGCGCGTTTGTCCTCTCTCCTGGCCTGCCCCGGCGGGTTGTGCAGCAGGTCGGCGGCAACGCCCAGTGCGATCGCCTGGGGATGCTTGCCCAGGCCCGGGTCGCCGATCGGGCAAGCGATGCGGTCGATCCGGTCGGGGGCGTGGCCGAGCGCGGCCAGCCGCGAGCGGAACCGCGCCCGTTTGGTGGCCGATCCGATCAGCCCGGCAAAGGCGAAACCATGACCCAGCAGCCGGTGGCACAGATCGAGATCCAGCGCGTGGCTGTAGGTCAGGATCAGATGTTCGGCCCGGGCGGGTGCGTGTGCCACCAGCGCGCCCGGTTCGGCGGCCGGGACCACGGTAACACCCGCCGGCACATCGGGCGGAAACCGCCCCGGGCCGGTATCGACCCAGGTGATCGCAAACTCGGGCAAGGGCGCCAGCACGCCGACCAGCGCACGTCCGACATGGCCGGCCCCCCAGATCCACAGCTGTCGGTCGGGGCGCTGCACCGGCTCGATCATCCAGCCGTCGCGCAACTGCGCATCGGGCAAGACCCCCTGGCCGCGCGCCGCCGCAAGCAGTCGTTTGACGCTCAGCGGCATCGCCGGGTCGTCCGCGACAGGCCGCGCGACGACATCGCCGGCGATTCCGGCCAGCCGCCGGGCGGTGTAGACTTCGCTCAGCAGCACGACGGAACCGCCGCAGCACTGGCCCAGGTCGGGGCCCAGCGCATGCCGGCTCAGCCTTGATGCCGCCCGTTGCTGACGCGCCTCCCGGACGGCCTGAAACTCCAGCGCGCCACCGCCGATGGTTCCCGACTGCCCGCTTGGCCAGACCAGCATCGCGGCGCCCACCTCGCGCGGCGACGACCCGCGCAGATCGGCAACCACCACCCGCACCACGCGATCATGCCGCGCCACCGCCTCGCGCAGCCCGTCAAGGTCAAACGCCATCCCCGAGCCTCCTTATCGCGGACCAGACCGCCTCGGGCGTCGCCGGTGCGTTCAGCGCCGGATACCGCGTACCGCAGGACGCCACGGCGTCGCCAAGCGCGAGGAACGCCGAGATGCCCAGCATCAGCGGCGGTTCGCCCACCGCCTTGGAGCGATAGATCGTGTCCTCGCGGTTCTGTCCATCCCAAAGTGCCACGTTGAACACCTCGGGCCGGTCCGCGCAGGCCGGAATCTTGTAGGTCGAGGGCGCGTGCGTTCTCAGCCGCCCCTTATCGTCCCAGACCAGTTCCTCTGTGGTCAGCCAGCCCGCGCCCTGCACATAGCCGCCCTCGATCTGGCCGATATCCAGCGCCGGGTTCAGCGAGGCGCCGGCATCGTGCAGTATGTCGGCGCGCAGGATACGGTATTCGCCGCTGCGGATGTCCACCGCGACCTCGCTCACCGCGGCGCCATAGGCAAAATAGAAAAACGGCCGGCCGACACCCCTGATCCGGTCCCAGGCCAGGTCCGGCGTCCGGTAATACCCTGTCGCCGAAAGGCTGACCCGGCCGAGATAGGCGGCCTGCGCGGCCTCGGCAAAGCTCATCTCGTGGCCGCCGACGGCGACCCGGCCATCGGCAAACCGCACGTCGCCGGCCCGCGCCTGGTGCCCGGCGGCCAGAAACGCCGCGATCCGGTCGCGGATGGCGTCGCAGGCGGCCTTGACCGCCATACCGTTCAGGTCGCTGCCCGAAGATGCGGCGGTGGCCGAGGTGTTGGGCACCTTGGCGGTGTCGGTGGCGGTGATCTTCACCGCCTCCAGCGGCAGGCCGAAACGGCTGGCGGCAACCTGCGCCACCTTCTGGAACAACCCCTGTCCCATCTCTGTGCCGCCATGGTTGAGATGCACCGAGCCGTCCTGATAGACATGCACCAGCGCACCGGCCTGGTTGAGATGCGTCAGCGTGAAGGAAATCCCGAACTTCACCGGCGAGAACGCGATGCCGCGCCGGATCGGCCCGCCGCGCGCGTTCCACGCACGCACCGCCGCGCGCCGCCCCGCATAATCCGATGACGCCAGCAGCGCATCGGTGATACCGTGCAATTCGAAATCGCTCACCGTCTGGCCATAGGGCGTGGTGTTGTCGCCGTCCTCGGCCTGCGCCGCCCCGGATAGCGCCCCGCGCGCGGCCGGATCGGCCGTCGCCTCGGCATGCTTCATCTTGCCGGGCAAACTCTCGGGGGGGCGCGGCATCGCCGCGCGGGGGGCAGACAGCCCCCCTCCCTCGGGTGCGGCATAGTAGTTGCGCCGGCGCAGTTCCACCGGGTCGAGCCCCAGTTCATGCGCGACATGATCCATCACGCGCTCGATTCCCAGCATCCCCTGCGGCCCGCCAAAGCCGCGGAACGCCGTGGCGCTCTGGGTATTGGTGCGCAACCGGTGGCTCTCGATGCGGCAGGCGGGCAGCAGATAGGCGTTGTCGGCATGAAGCATCGCCCGGTCGGCCACCGGCAGCGACAGATCCTGGGACCAGCCGCAGCGCGCGTACTGGATGAATTCGACGCCCCGGATGCGACCGTCCGCGTCGAAACCGGCGCGGTAGGCGATGCGGAAGTCGTGGCGCTTGCCGGTCACGATCATGTCGTCGTCGCGATCGTAACGCATCTTGCAGGCGCGGCCGGTCAGGCGCGCCGCCACGGCGCAGGCCACCGCCAGCGCGTTGCCCTGGCTCTCCTTGCCGCCGAAACCACCGCCCATGCGCCTCGTCTCGACGCGCACGCCATGCATCGGCACGCCCAGCGCCTCGGCCACCTTGTGCTGAATCTCGGTCGGGTGCTGGGTCGAGGAATGGACGACCATATCGCCGCCTTCCTGGGGCAGCGCCAGCGCCGCCTGGCCTTCGAGATAGAAATGTTCCTGTCCGCCGATCTCGATCGTGCCTTCCACCCTGTGCGCGGCAGCGGCGATGGCGGCGCGTGCGTCGCCCTTTTCATAGATGCGCGGCCCCTCCTCGAACCGGGCATCGGCCGCCAGCGCCTCATCCATGCTGAGAACCGGGGCTTCCTCGTCATACTCCACCCGTCCCAGCCGCGCCGCCAAGCGCGCCGCCCGGTGGCTTTGCGCGACGACCAGGAAAAGCGGCTGGCCAAGGTAGTGCACCCGCCCGGTCGCCAGCAGCGGTTCGTCATGCGCCGAGGGCGAGACATCGTTGGCGAACGGCAGGTCGTCGGCGCTCAGCACGGCGATCACGCCGGGCGCCGCTCTCGCCTCGTCAAGAACCATCGACCTGATCCTGCCCCGCGCGATCGTACTCAGGCCGAAGGCAAGATGCAGGCAGCCTGCGGGTACGGGGATGTCGTCGACATAGCGGGCCGTGCCCGTCACATGCAGGGCCGCGGCGTCATGGGGCAGGGCGCGCGAAATGCTCATGGCCGCACCTCCAGCACCGATGGCGTGTTCTCCGCATCCTCGGCGAAATACCGTGCCAGCATGGCCCGCGCGGTTTCAAGCCTGTAGAGCGCCGAGGCGCGCATGTCGTCCATCGGTGTGAAGTCGGCATCGAACCCGGCCTGCGCGGCGGCGATGGTCCCGGCGGTCCAGGGCTGGCCGGTCAGGGCGGCTTCGACCGCGCTTGCGCGTTTGGGCGTACCCGCCATGCCGCCAAAGGCAATCCGTGCCGCCTTGACCGTGCCGTCGGTGACGGTGACGTTGAAACAGCCGCAGACGGCGGAAATATCCTGGTCGAACCGCTTGGACAGCTTGTAGCACTTCAGCCGGTCGGGCCGGCGCGGAAAGCTCACCGCCTCGACGAATTCCCCCGCCTCGCGATCCTGCCTGCCGTATTCGAGAAAGAATGCCTCCAGCGGCATCTCGCGGCGGCTCTCGCCCCGGCGCAGATGCAGCGTGGCGCCCAGCGCGATCAGGGCGGGCGGGTTGTCTCCGATGGGCGAGCCGTTGGCGATGTTGCCGCCCACCGTCGCCGCGCCGCGAACCTGAAGGCTGGCATAGCGGCGGATCAGTTCACCGTAGGAGGGATGCAACGGTGCGATCGCGGCGCGCATGGCGTTCATGTCGGCCATGGCGCCGATCCGCACCCGATCCTCGCCGATCTCGATTGCCTTGAGGTCGCTGCATCCGTTCAGAAAGATCACCGTTCCGAGATCGCGCAGCCCCTTTGTTACCCACAGCCCGACATCGGTGGCACCGGCCACCAGCGTCGCGTCGGGGTGGGCGGCGTAGATGGCGGCCAGTTCATCGCCATCCCTCGGGCGGTAGGCGTCGCGGGCCGGCCCGCCCGCCCCGTGGTCGCCGTCCGGCGGCGCGGTTTGCGGCGACGGCAGGGCGGCATCTGCCCGCATCCAGTCCGGCACCGGCTGCGTCCGGGCGGCGCGGGCGGCGCGGACGATGGGCGCATAGCCGGTGCAGCGGCACAGGTTGCCCGCCAGCGCGGTGTCGTGATCGGTGTCACCGTTGAGATGCGCGACCGCCATCGACACCACGAAGCCGGGCGTGCAGAATCCGCATTGCGACCCGTGATGCTCGATCATGGCTTGCTGCACCGGATGCAGGGTGCCGTCCGGTCCGGCGATACCCTCGACGGTGCGCACCGCGCATCCGTGCAGTTGCGGCAGAAACAGGATGCAGGCGTTCAGCGGCCTGGTCCCGCCGGCATCGCTCACCATCACCGTGCAGGCGCCGCAATCGCCTTCGTTGCAGCCTTCCTTTGTCCCGGTCAGCCGACGCTCCTCGCGTAGCCAGTCCAGCAAGGTGCGCGTCGGCTGCACGCCTGCCAGTTCCACAGTCTCTCCGTTGAGAAGAAACCTGATATCCATATCTGAAACCCGTCGCGGTACCCTGTTCCGGCCCGGTCTGCCGTCCTTCGATGCGACGTAGAAAGAGGGCGGGCCATGCTCTTGTTGCAGCCAAGGTTAGAAAGCGGCGATGCGATCTGGCAAGGAAAACCCGTGCTGCGGGCGCAAAAAATCGTCACAACCGGTTCGCCGCGTTTCGCCTCGTGATACGCCAGCCCCGTGGAATCACGCGATTGTTTCGAACGGACGGGCGGGCCTGCGTTGAAACACCTTCAGGATTTTCCTGACAATCGCCGCGCGTTCAAACGCGATCTTCAGGGCCGATCACGGCTTTGCCTTGCCCGTTGGCCTGCGCTACCCTGCCGCCATGAACAGCCCTCCCCGATTCATTCATCTGCGCGTGCATACGGAATACTCCCTGCTGGAAGGCGCCGTGCGTCTGAAATCGCTGTTCGATGGCGGGCCCGACCCGGCCGACAAGGCGAAGAAGCGGCGCCTGCCCGGTCTTTGCGCCGCCAATGACATGCCCGCGGTCGCGATCACCGATACCAACAACATGTTCGGCGCGCTGGAATTTTCGGTTGCGGCCAGCGGGGCGGGCATTCAGCCGATTCTGGGCTGTCAGGTCGATCTGGCATATCAGGCGCCCATGCCCGGCGAAAAGCTCAAAGCCCCGGCGCCGGTGGTCCTGCTGGCGCAGTCCGAGGCGGGCTATGCCAACCTGATGAAGCTGAACTCCTGCCTCTATCTCGGCAAGGCGGATCAGGCGCCCGGGATAACGCCCGAGGAACTGGAGGCGCATTCGGAAGGGCTGATCTGCCTGACCGGCGGCCCTGGCGGGCCGGTGGGCATGTTGTTGCAGGCAGGGCAGCGCCCCGCCGCCGAAGCACTGATGCAAAGGTTGGCGCGTGCCTTTCCCGACCGGCTTTATGTCGAGTTGCAGCGCCACCCCGGCGAAGACGGCCCGCCACAGGCGGAACGGCTGACCGAGCGCGGCCACGTGGAAATGGCCTATGCGATGGGCCTGCCGCTGGTGGCGACCAACGATGTGTATTTCCCCAGGCCCGAGATGTACGAGGCGCATGATGCGCTGATCTGCATCGCCGAAGGCGCCTATGTCGACCAGCAGGATCCGCGGCGCCGGCTGAGCGCCCAGCATTACTTCAAGTCGCCCCGGGAGATGGGAACGCTGTTTGCCGATCTTCCCGAGGCGTTGGAAAACACCGTCGAAATCGCCCGCCGCTGCGCGTTTTCGGCGCAGCGGCGGGCGCCGATCCTGCCGCGTTTCGCCGATGACGAGGTGGACGAACTGCGCCGCCAGGCGGTGCAGGGGCTGAAGGACCGGCTGGAGGTGATCCCGCATGCCGCCCCGGTCGAGGAGTACGAGAAACGCCTCGAATTCGAACTGGGCATAATCGAAAGCATGGGCTTTCCCGGCTATTTCCTGATCGTCGCCGATTTCATCAAATGGGCCAAGGATCACGGCATTCCGGTGGGGCCGGGGCGGGGGTCGGGCGCCGGCAGCCTGGTTGCCTACGCGCTGACCATCACCGATCTGGATCCGCTGCGCTATTCCCTTCTGTTCGAACGGTTCCTGAACCCCGAACGCGTTTCGATGCCCGATTTCG
>JBKEDD010000027.1:0-6045 GCA_047975215.1 Jhaorihella sp. | reverse complement strand
CTGGCAGAGATGCAGCCGCCCCCGTCACAAGGTTCAGGGCGATATCGGCGTGTTGGTTTCGGATCGGGTTGAGGCCCGGACACGGCCCCGGTCAAAGCCGGAACAGTCGGCGATGGGACGCGCGGGCCGACTCTGAACCCGGTGAGGGCATTTTGCCCTGAGCGGGCCGGGAAGGACGGATACGCAGGGCCTGAACCGGCAGGTGACAGTCCGCCGGAATTGCTGGTCCGGTCTGCCTTGACATGCCTTCCGGTCGCCATCGTCTCCGCTAAAGCCACCGTGTCTCGACCGCTCCAAACGGCCTCTGCAATGGCCTGATCTGGCCGAAGGACAGCGCATGCGCTTCGACGGCTTTGGCGCAACAGCGACGGCGTAACTTTCTTCCCCTGGGCTGGGCCCATTCCTCGCGCGGACAAGAAACTTCCGCCTCTGCTGTCCAGCCCCGTTCCGGGGTGCGCCAGCCATCGCCTCCGGCCGGTCGATCGCCATCGAGGCCGCAATGGTGCGGGCTCGGAAACGGAAAAAAAGGAGACTGAAAATGGCTACCATCGGCACCTTCAAGAAGACCGGCAACGAATTCACCGGCGAGATCGTCACCCTCAGCGTTCAGGCCAAGGGCGTGCGCATCATCGCCGACCGCACCCCCCGCGACGAAAGCATGGGCAACGACGACCCAACGCGCCCCATCAGGCACCTGCCTCCTCGCCGCAGTGATCTGAGCGGCAACGACTTCCGCTGGCGCATTAATGCTTTCATCCCCGAACACCTCGCGTGCGGCGTATTCATAGGAAAAGGGCAGTGCGGAAAAGGCGATCTCGCCTTGCGCGTCACGCAGCACCAGCGGCGCCTCTACCGCGTCGGCAATCCCGCGCACAAGCACACGAGCCGCGGTGGAAAAGACAGACATTGCCTCGATCCGGTCGCCAGAATCGTGGTTTCCAGAGATCATCACCACAGCGGCTTCGGTCTCCTCCGCCACGCGCTTGAGGAAACGATTGAACTGCCGGATCGACGAATTCGGCGGCGAGGCACGGTCAAAAACGTCCCCCGCGATGACAAGAACATCGGCCCGTTCGGCCACAAGCGTTTCAAGGATCTGACCCAGGATAACCTCATGATCCTCCTCGAGGCTCAACCCCATGAACTGCCGCCCCAGGTGCAGATCTGCTGTATGAAGTATTCGCATCTGATCAGTCCATTTTTTATACGTATAGTAAATGTATGGACTTTGTGAGCCGAGTCAAGTACTGCTTCGTGCATGAGCCTAGAAGACCTCAAACACGCGCAACGCGAGCGAATTTTGTTCCTCGACCAATGCCTGACCTGGAGAGGTCAGGCGAACCGTCGTGACTTGATGGAACGATTCAATATCTCGATGGCACAGGCTGCCGTTGACTTTCGAACCTATCTATCGCTGACGGATACTCCGCCAGTCTACGACGCCGGGGAGAAGGCTTACTTCTCGACCGTCGACCACTGCGCATTGACTGAGGCTGGCCCGGAACAAGTCTTCGAATTGGTTGATGGAAAGGCGACATCGCTTGGCGCGAGCATCCCGCTTCCCACTCGCGTGATGGATCCCGCCGTCGTCGCACAGCTCTACCGCGCCATGAACGGCGAAAGAGACATCCAGATTACCTACACCTCGATGACAAGTGGCCTCTCCGACCCGCAGTGGATCAGTCCAGTTCAGTTTCATTTTGACGGAGAGGCAATTTATCTCCGCGCCTGGAGCTATAATCACGAGGCGTACCGCGATTATCTCCCAATACGAATAGCGAAACAAATCGAGATGAAAACGCGCGAGAGGCCTGCTCCCCTTCCTTTTGACACGGACTGGAACAGTTTCGTCCGCTTGTGGATATGTCCGCGTTCGGGCCTTTCGGATGCGCAGGCGCGCGTTGTGCGGCGGGAATACGGATTTCAGGAGAAAACACATATTGCAGTAAATACTCGAAAGGCGCTCGCGTTTTACGTCATAAGGCGATGGCGCCTCGATGACGAAAAAGCTCGGCTCGAATTAGATAGGATGGAAGAATTGGATGCGTAAAGTACGTCCTACGCGAAAATATTGCAAATTCAATGCTGATCAGGCTGTCATAAGACAGTGGTCCAGAGCTAGCGTTGAGGGGGTGTAAGTTGACTGTCAGTGTTCATAATCCCGATCAGTATATGGCTGCGCTTAGGACGATCGTCGCGCAGGGCCGCAAGCGGATCGGGCTGTTGGTTGGCGCTGGAGCTTCTGCAGGAATGGCCAAGCCCGATGGCACATATCCGCTCATCCCCGCAGTTGTGGGGCTCACGGACCAAGTTCTCACAACACTTGCCCCAACCTATCAAAAACAGATTGATGGCCTGAAAGCCGAACTCGCGCAGCACGACATCGAGACGATCCTTTCGAGGATTCGCTCTCTGAGCCAGGTGATTGGTTCGTCGAAAGTCCACGATCTCGACGGCCCAGGCTTTGCGACTTTCGGAGAAGCGATCTGCTCCGAGATAGGCAAGATCGTGGACGTCCGATTGCCAGAGACCGGATCAGCTTATGCAGATCTCGTGAATTGGATCACGGGCACAACGCGGGACTATCCGGTCGAGATTTTTACCACGAACTACGACTTGTTGTTCGAAGAAGCGTTCGAATCCGTACGAGCGCCGTACTTCGATGGCTTCACGGGTGGTCGCGAACCATTCTTCGACCCCGTCTCAGTGTCGCGCAGTGATCTTCCCGCACGCTGGACGCGGCTATGGAAGCTCCATGGATCGCTAGGCTGGCGCGCTAGCGCGAAGGGCGAAGTGATCCGCACGGGCCAAAGCTCGGCAAGTCACCTCGTCTTCCCCGAACACCTGAAATACGATCAAACACAGAAAGCGCCCTACGCAGCGTTGCTCGATCGCCTTCGTACATTCCTGCTCACCCCCGACACGCTACTCATCTCTATTGGATTTTCTTTTGCCGATGCTCACATCGCGGCCCGGATAGATGAGGCGCTCGCAGCCAATCCATCCTCCAGCGTATTCGCATTCCAGTACAAGATTTTAGATGAAGAGGGTCCGGCGTGCGACCTCGCGCGCCGTCTGCCTAACTTTAGCGTCTATGCACGCGACCAGGCCAAAGTGAACGGCACGCGCGGCGTGTGGAAAGCTCCGGCCGAACTTCCGAGCAAGGATTGGGGGCCGATAAGGTCGACCTACATGGACGACAAAGGAAACTTCACGCTCGGTGCAATAGAACCGTTTGCTCGCTTCTTCGCGGCATCACGATCGGTTCAAGCATTTCCGACACAACCGGATCTAGCAGCAATTGCAGCGGAGACGCCATCACCGACAGCCAACACCGTGTTGGAGGCCGAATGAACGCCCCTACACTTCTCGGCCATGTAGGCTCTGTCGCAGGTTCGACCGTAAGTGTACGTCAGTTCGAAGGCGTTGCTTCGGGCATTGCGATCATCGGAGGACGAAGCTACCGGGTAGGTCAGGTCGGAAGCTTTGTGCGAATACCACAGGGGTATCATGATCTCTATGCTATCATATCAGAAGTCGGGGCAAGTGCGACACCGGTGACACTAGTCGATGCGCTAGACCGCGGCGAACGATGGCTGACCATTCAGCTTATTGGCGAGATTGTCGAGGCCTCGTTTGAGCGAGGCATCAGCCAGTATCCGAACGTGAACGATGAAGTGCATCTTGTCACAGAAGAGGATTTGGCCAAGATCTATGGTGCAGAGTTTTCTGGACAAGTGATAGTCGGGCGGCTTGCTAACGCCGAGAGCATCCCGGTTCGCCTGGACCTCGACAAGCTAGTTACACGCCATAGCGCAGTGCTCGGCTCTACCGGGTCGGGCAAGTCCACGACCGTCTCTAGCCTATTGCGGTCAATCTCGGCGCCTGACGGAGCAGGCTTTCCGAGCGCGCGCGTCCTCTTACTCGATATCCACGGCGAATATGCCAGCGCGCTCGCCGACAACGCTGAGATTTTTCGGATCACACCCGGAGTGGGCGAGAAGCAGCTGGTCATTCCCTACTGGGCACTACGGCCGGCCGAAATGCTCAACTTTCTGTGCGGGAAGTTGGATGATCGCGCAACGACCGCAATACTCGACAAGATTTTCGCAGCCAAAAGCGCGATTGCTCAAACAGACAATTTGCCTGGTGTCGATCTGAATTCGATGACCGTTGACAGCCCTATTCCGTACAGCTTGCGAAACCTGTGGCTCGAGCTGATCGAACCAGAAGTCAAAACCTGGCTCGATCAGGCCAAGACACAACCGGCGATCATGCAGCCCGGCGACGCGGCCACGCTTCGCCTGCCAACCTACCAGCCGCACACAACAACGAATTCGGCGCCTTACCAGAACAGCATCGGTGTTCTCGGAATTCGAAAACAGCTCGACCGAATGCGATCGCGTATGCTCGATCGCCAGTTCGAGTTCCTGCTCAAGCCCGGAGAATGGGAGCCTGACCTGACGGGCCACGTGACGAATGACCTTCCATCCCTCCTCGAAAGTTGGATCGGCCACGAAAAAGCAATAACCGTGCTTGATCTTTCGGGTATTCCCAGTTCTGTCCTCCTAGATTTGATTGGCGCGATTCTGTCGATTATCTATGAGGTACTCTTTTGGGGTCGCGAACGCGATGAGGGCGGTCGAAAGCGGCCTCAGCTCGTCGTTATGGAGGAAGCTCACCGGTATCTTGGACAAGAATCCGATAACCCTGCGCGCGAAATGGTTCAGAGAATCGCGAAGGAAGGACGCAAGTTCGGTATCGGTGCAATGATCGTCAGCCAGCGTCCTTCGGAGATCGACGACACCATTCTCTCCCAGTGTGGGACTTTTGTCGCGTTGCGCCTCACCAATTCTACTGACCGCAGCAAGGTACAAGCCGCTTTGCCCGATAACCTGAGCGGTATCGCCGATAGCCTCTCGGTTCTAAGGACCGGCGAAGCGATAATAACCGGCGAGGCTGCACGGCTTCCAGTGCGCTGCCGCGTTACTCTGCCACCCAAAGACCGGCGCCCAAACAGCGAAGATCCGCTCGTAGCAGAAAGCTGGAAGCGCCCCCGAGGACCTGAAAACTATGATGATCTTGTCGCAGTCTGGCGTGCGCAGGATCCAAAGTGGAAGCAAACAAAGGTAGGCGAGAACGAAAACGCGAACGAGGGTGGAAATTGATGGAACGACAGCCTGTATCATCCAGCAACTTGGCCGAAGTCGGGTATGACCACGAATTAGAGACGCTTGAGGTCCAATTCAAACATGGCGGTGTTTATCAGTATTTCAACGTGCCTCCCTTCATGTACGAGCGTCTCATGTCCGCTGACTCACTAGGTCGATTTTTCAATGCGGAAATAAAGGGGCACTACCCCGAGACGAAGATCTAGCGCGCTGCATTGAAATGATTTTGGGCTTTCCAAGCGAAGATCGGCGTTGATCCGATCCACATAGCCGCGATCACCGACATCGAACCGGAAAAATTGACGCGAAGACTACTAATGGCGGGTTTTGGGAAGTTCCGCCACGGCGTCGATCCGTGGGCGAACGGCCGCTCTGGGCCGTCCCTATCGGGGCGACCCTCGGTTTCAGATTTCGACAGATTCGGCAATGGCCAGGGCATCTTCCAACTCGACACCAAGATACCTGACGGTGCTATCCATCTTGGTGTGGCCAAGCAGAAGTTGAACCGCGCGCAGGTTGCCGGTCTTGCGATAGATCTGGGCGACCTTGGTCCGACGCATCGAATGCATACCATAGGATGTCGGTTCCAGCCCAATGGACGAGACCCAGTCCCGGACCAGGCGCGCATATTGACGGGTCGAGATGTGCAGCCGTTCGTGGAACCGCCCCGGCCACAGATGCTCCGACCCGATCATCAGCGGGTCGTTGAGCCACGCCGTGATCGATTTCCGCGTTCCCTCGGTGATCTCGAAACGGACGGGCTTCCGTGTCTTGCTCTGGATAATCGAGGCGCGGTCTTTCACCTGACCGGCGGCGTAGACGTTGGCGACTGTCAGCTTCACCAGATCACAACCCCTCAGCTTGCTGTCGATTG
>JBKEDD010000026.1:0-1813 GCA_047975215.1 Jhaorihella sp. | reverse complement strand
CAGTGCCTTGTCGTGCTCGATGCGGGCGTTCTGCTTGTCCGAATTCTGCATCGCGTTTTGATAGGCCTTGTCGGCCGCGACCTTCGTGGGCAACTCCTCAGCTATCACCTTCCCGATCTTGTCGGCGTCCTTCCAGTCGATGTTGCCGAACATCTCGTTGAACGTCTTGAGGATGTTACTGAGCAGGTCCAGTTCCGGCTCAGGCTTGCGACCGCCTCCGCCCAACGGCACAGGGCCGATTTCCGCGTCAGCATCGGGAAGCGCAATCGCCATCGTCGCCTGCGCCTCGACTCGGTAGCTGTCCATGTCGATGGCCTCCAGAATGCCCTTCGACAGGTCCTGCTCCTCCGGAGCGGGCAGTTTCGGCGTCAGGAAGTTCAGGAAAATCGAGAGCTTCTCCCACTCCGCATTCGTGTATGGCAGGATGGCCGCGAGGAATCCGTAGGTGCGCGTGAAAGCCTTTGCCTTACCCTTGAAGTCGACCTGCCCATCCTCATCGAGATCGGCTTTGTAGACCGCGACGCACGCGTCGAGGATGGGGTCGAGCTTGTCGCGGTCGGCGCCACCGAGATATAGCGCTACGAGGTCCTCCACCTGCTCCCAGGAATAGACCTGGTAGCCGTCGAGCCGCGCTTTCAGATCGTGCAGCTTGTTCGGGTCGGTCTCCTCGCTCAGGATCGTCGTGCGGTAATAGTCCTCGAACGACGCCTTGATGCTGTCCACATCGTTCATGAAATCCAGCACGAAGGTATCGTGCTTCTGCGGATGTGCCCGGTTCAAGCGCGACAACGTCTGCACGGCCTTGATGCCGGACAGCGTTTTGTCCACGTACATCGTGTGCAGAAGCGGCTCGTCATAACCGGTCTGGAACTTGTCGGCGACAATGAGGAACCGGTACGGGTCCTTCTGGATCAACTCTTCGATCTTGTTGCTAGGAAAGCCGTTGAGCGACGCCTCGGTCACCTTCTGACCGCCATATTCGTGCTCGCCCGAGAAGGCGACGATGGCCTGATAGGGGCTCTTGCGCTCCTTCAGATACTCCCCGAACGCGTGAAAATACTGGATGGCCCGGTGAATTCCGCTGGTCACCACCATCGAGCGCGCCGCGCCGCCGATCTTGCGGTGAGCCATCACCTGGTCGTGGAAGTGGTCGACCATGATCTCGGCTTTCTTGCGGATGGCGTGGTCATGGGATTCGACATAGCGCCGGAGCTTCTTTTGCGCCCGCTTGGCGTCGAACTGCGGGTCGTCCTCCACCGTCTTCATGAGCCGGTAGTAGCTCTCGACCGGCGTGTAGTGCTTCAGCACGTCGAGGATGAAGCCCTCTTCGATGGCCTGCTTCATCGAATAATTGTGGAAGGGGACGTGCCTGACTTTCGTACCCTCGGGGACCGCCGTGCCGAAAATCTCCCGCGTCTTCGTCGCGGGCGTGGCGGTGAAGGCGCAATAGCTCGCGTTCGGCAGCACCTTCCGCGCTTCCATCAGCCGGTTGATGGTGTCCTCGACGGTTTCGTCTTCCTCCTCGGCGCCATTCGCGGCAAGCGCGATGTTCATCTTGGCTGACGTCCGGCCGCCCTGGCTGGAATGCGCCTCGTCGATGATGATGGCGAAGGTTCGTCCGCGATGGCTGTCCCCGATTTCGTCCAGGATGAACGGGAACTTCTGCACTGTGGTGATGATGATCTTCTTGCCCTGCTGAAGAAACGTCCGAAGCTGTTGCGAACCCTCTGTAACCGCGCCGACGATGGACGATACCTGCGCGAACTGCTTGATCGTGTCGCGGATCTGTTTGTCGAGATTGCGCCTGTCGGTG
>JBKEDD010000025.1:0-57825 GCA_047975215.1 Jhaorihella sp. | reverse complement strand
GGCGCGCGCCCGGTCATGATCGGGTATGACAGCAGCGAGGTCGCGGGCGCCTGTGTCAGCGACATCATCAGGGCCGGGGTTCTGCCGGTGGCGATCGAGTTCATGGACCGGCCCTGCATCCGCGCCTGCGAGGCCTTCGCCCATGCCGGATACCCCGATTGCGAGGCGCTGCTGATCGTCGAGGTCGAAGGCAGCCCCGCCGAAATCGACGCGCAACTGGCGGTGATCAAGGAAATCGCCGCATCCCACGATCCGGTCGAATTGCGCGAGGCGGCGGACGCGGACGAGGCGGCGCGCATCTGGCTGGGCCGCAAGAGCGCGTTTGGCGCGATGGGGCAGATCAACGACTACATGTGCCTGGACGGGACCATCCCGGTCAGCGCCCTGCCCTTCGTGCTGCGCCGCATCGGCGAGATGTCAGCGGAGTTCGGGCTGGACGTGGCCAATGTGTTTCATGCCGGGGACGGCAACATGCACCCGCTGATCCTGTTCGACGCCAACGCTCCGGGCCAGCTTGAGACATGCGAGGCATTCGGGGCTGCGATTCTCGAATTGTGCGTCGAGGCGGGAGGCTGTCTGACCGGCGAGCACGGGGTGGGGATCGAAAAGCGCGACCTGATGCTGCACCAGTATACGGCGGACGATCTCGAGGCGCAGATGGCGGTCAAGGACGTGTTCGATCCCGACTGGTTGCTGAATCCGGCCAAGGTGTTTCCGCTTTCGGTAAGCCAGGCCCGGCGCGCGGCACGCGCGACGGCGGCATGACCGGGGCCGCCGGGGGTTTCACCCCCGGACCCCCAGGATATTTGGGGCCAGAAGAAGACATGGCAAGACCGCAAACCGAGGCCGAACTGGCAGAGTTCGTGCGCGGCGCGCAAGCGCCCTTCTGGATCGGCGGCGGCGGTACGCGCGGAGTGTCGGGAGCAGGCGGAGTGCTGAGCCTGGGCGGTCTGCGGGGTATCGAGCTCTATGAGCCCGGCGCGCTGACGCTGGTGGTGCGCGCCGGTACGCCACTGGCCGAGGTCGAGGCGGTGCTGGCGGGAGAAAATCAGCACCTGGCCTTCGAGCCGATGGATCATCGCGGCCTGCTGGGAACGACGGGCGAGCCGACCGTGGGCGGCGTGGTGGCGGCCAATGTCAGCGGGCCACGGCGGGTGCAGGCCGGGGCGTGCCGCGATTTCCTGCTGGGGGTGCGATATGTCGATGGCATGGGCCGGGTGATCCGAAACGGCGGGCGGGTGATGAAGAATGTCACCGGTTATGATCTGGTCAGGCTGATGGCGGGCAGCTGGGGCAGCCTCGGCGTATTGAGCGAGGTGGCGCTCAAGGTGCTGCCACGGGCCGAGACGCAGGCGACGCTGATCGTTGGGGCAGCCGATGCCGAAGGGGCGGTGCGGGCGATGTCGGCGGCCCTGGCATCGCCCTTCGGAGTGAGCGGGGCGGCGTTCGATCCAGGCCATGCGGGCGGGCCGGCGGTGCTTATCCGTATCGAGGGGTTCGAGGCATCGGTGGCCTATCGCGCCGGCCAGCTGGAAACCCTGTTGGGCGGATACGGCGCGGTCGGCCGGATCGGGGCGGAGGCCTCGGCCGCGCTGTGGCGCGCGGTGCGGGACGTGGCGCCGTTTCACGGACTGCGGGGGGATGTCTGGCGGCTGTCGGTCAAGCCCTCCGACGCACCCGCGATCGCGGCACGGCTGGAGGCCGGCCGGCTGCTGCTGGACTGGGGCGGCGGCCTGATCTGGGCGCTGGTCGCCGAGGGCACCGACCTGCGGGCGCGGGCCGGGAGTTTCGGCGGCCATGCGACGCTGGTGCGGGGGGGCGCCGAAACCCTGGCGCGGCTTGGCATGTTCCAGCCCGAACCGGCGCCGCTGGCCGCGATCACGCGGGGCTTGCGGGGCCGGTTCGATCCGCGCGGGCTGTTCAACCCGGGGCTGATGCCCGCCCCGGCCGCGGTCTGAGCCGATGCGCACGGAATTCAGCGAAGAGCAGTTGCTTGATCCCGCCACCGCGCGGGCCAACGAGATTCTGCGCGCCTGCGTGCATTGCGGGTTCTGCACCGCCACATGCCCGACCTATCAGGTGCTGGGCGACGAACTGGACAGCCCGCGCGGGCGCATCTACCTGATCAAGGACATGCTGGAGAACGAGCGGGAGCCCGATGCCCGCACCGTCAGGCATATCGACCGCTGCCTGTCCTGTCTGGCCTGCATGACCACCTGCCCGTCGGGTGTGCATTACATGCATCTGGTGGACCATGCGCGCGACTATATCGAACGCCGTTTCGTCCGGCCCTGGCCGGACAGGGCGCTACGCTGGGCGCTGGCGCGGATTCTGCCCCATCCGGGGCGATTCAGGCTGGCGCTGCTGGGGGCCAGGATCGCGCGGCCGTTCCGGCGCCTGGTGCCGGATGCGCGGGTGCGGGCGATGCTGGAGATGGCGCCGCGGCGCATCCCGCCCGTGAGCCGGAACGACGACCCGCAGGTCTTTGCCGCGCAAGGCGGGCGGCGGATGCGGGTGGCGCTGATGACCGGCTGCGCGCAGAAGGCGCTTGACACCGACATCAACGATTCCACGATCCGGCTGCTGGTGCGGCTGGGCTGCGAGGTCGTTGTGGCGCGGGGGGCCGGGTGCTGCGGCGCGCTGGCGCATCACATGGGCCGGACCGGCGAAAGCCATGCCGCGGCGGCGAGGAATATTCGCGCCTGGGTTCGTGAACTGGATGGCGCCGGGCTGGATGCGGTCGTCATCAACACCAGCGGCTGCGGCACGACGGTCAAGGACTACGGCTACATGTTTCGCAACGCCCCGCTGGCGCGGGACGCCGCGCGGATATCGGGCCTGGCCATGGACGTGTGCGAACTGCTCGTGCGGCTGGACCTGCCCGCGGGCGGGGACAAGGACATATGCGTGGCCTATCACGCCGCCTGTTCGCTGCAACACGGCCAGAAGATCACGGCGGCACCGAAAGACCTGCTGAAACGCGCGGGTTTCCGGGTTGTGGAGCCTGCCGACAGCCATCTGTGCTGCGGCTCGGCGGGAACCTACAACCTGATGCAGCCCGAGATCTCGGGCCAGTTGAAGGCGCGCAAGGTCAGGACGCTGGAAGCGAGGGCACCCGATGTCATCGCCGCCGGCAACATCGGCTGCATGATCCAGATCGGATCCGGGACCGGTATTCCGGTGGTGCATACTGTGGAACTGCTGGACTGGGCCACGGGCGGGCCTGAACCGCCCGGCCTGCGCGACAGCGGCCCCGCCGCGCCGCCGATACTGCGGTAGGGCAAGCAGGGGCGGCCCGGTTCGCGCGGCCCCGCCCCGAATGAACAACGCGGAAATGCCGGGCCGTTGCCGTATTTTCGCCGAACCGGGTAAATAGACCCGAAGCAGGAGCCGTGCACGGGAGGGGCATGTGAGAGCGTTTCTGACAGGGTTGATCGTGGCTGTGCTGCCGCTTTCCGGCTGGGCCGGGGATTCGCGGCTGCAAAGTCTCGACACCACCGAGGCCGGGCGCGCCTGGGAAGCGGTCGGGCGCCTCGATATCGACGGCAAGGGGTTCTGCACGGGCACATTGATCGCGCCCGACCTGGTGCTGACGGCGGCACATTGCCTGTTTCACAAGGCCAGCAAGGACCGTATCGAACCGGGCAGCATCGAGTTTCTGGCCGGCTGGCGCAACGGGCGCGCTTCGGCCTATCGCCATGTGCGGCGGGCGGTGGTTCATCCCGATTACGACTATGGCGGCGACGTGTCGTCCGAGCGCGTGAGTCACGACGTTGCGCTGCTCGAGTTGCAACAGCCGATCCGCAACACCTCGGTCATCCCATTCGCCGTCGCGCAGCGGCCGCGCATGGGTGAAAAGGTCGGCGTGGTGTCCTATGCCAAGGACCGGGCCGAGGCGCCGTCGCTGCAACGCATCTGCGCCGTGATGGCGCGTCAGAGCGGGGTGCTGGTCATGTCCTGCGATGTCGACTTCGGATCGTCCGGGGCGCCGGTGTTTTCCTTCGAAGGTGGCGCGCCGCGGGTCGTTTCGGTGGTGTCGGCCAAGGCCGAAGTGCGCGGTACGCGGGTCGCCCTGGGCACGGCGCTGGATGGCCAGGTTGAACTGCTGCGCGCCGAGCTGGACGCCGGCAAGGGCCATGGCACCGCCCCGGCGCCGCGCGTCAGGCGGATCGTGGTCGGCGGCACCCGCAACAGCACCGGCGCCAAATTCGTGCGGCCGGGCGGATAGCGCGGCAACCGCCAGGGCGGCCTGCCCCGAGGGGGCTTGAAACCGCCAAATCCCCACCCCATCTGAGCCTTGCCGGGTCGCCAGTTTCGGGATCCGGCGTCGCGCCCGTCCGAACAGGAGGGCAAATGTCAAGATCGCTCAGGAGATGAGGATAACGACCATGCGTAGATTCGACTTTGCACCGCTGCATCGTGCAACCATCGGTTTCGACCAGATCGCGGACCTGATGGACCGTGTCATGACCAACGATGTCGGCCAGCCCAGCTATCCGCCCTACAACATCGAGAAGACCGCCGACGACGCCTACCGCATTTCGATCGCGGTGGCCGGGTTTGCCGAATCCGACCTGTCCGTCGAGGTCAAGGAAAACGGCCTGGTCGTATCGGCCCGCAAGGCCGAGGAGGACGAGGACCGCACCTACCTGCACCGCGGCATCGCCACCCGCGCCTTCGAGCGCCGGTTCACCCTGGCCGACCATGTCCGCGTGACAGGCGCCACCCACGAGAACGGTATGCTGCATATCGACCTCAGACGCGAGATTCCAGAGGCGCTGAAACCGCGCCGCATCGAGATCGCGGCGGCGGGCCGGGACAAGACCGACCTGGTCGAAGGCAAGGCCGTCAACTGAGGCGCGCTGTCCGGCAACCGGACCGGACCGCCCCCCTGCCATCGCGCCCGCGACGATCCGCCGATCGCCGCGGGCGTTTTGCTTGCCGGAACCTCGGGCCGGCAAGTGCGGCACCGCGCAAATTTCAACCCTACGGACACCGGCGTCATTGACCGTGGCGGGCCGCCGGGTTAGGCCGCGTGAAACCCCAAAACGGAGAGCCCCGCCATGTCCAACCCCTCGCTTCTCATCCTGCCCGGCGACGGCATCGGCCCCGAGGTCATGGCCGAGGTGCGCAAGATCATCGAATGGTATGGCAAGAACCGCGATCTGGTGTTCGACGTGTCCGAAGGGCTTGTGGGGGGCTGTGCCTATGACGCGCACGGCACGCCGCTGACGGACGAAACCATGGCCCGCGCCCAGGCGGTGGATGCCGTCCTGCTGGGTGCGGTAGGCGGTCCGAAATACGACAACCTGGACTTTTCGGTGAAACCCGAACGTGGCCTGCTGCGGCTGCGCAAGGAAATGGATCTCTTCGCCAACCTGCGCCCGGCCCAGTGTTTCGACGCGCTGGCCGATTTCAGCAGCCTCAAGCGCGAGGTGGTGGCAGGGCTCGACATCATGATCGTGCGCGAACTAACCGGCGGGATCTATTTCGGCGAACCGCGCGGCATCTTCACCGAAGGCAACCAGCGCGTCGGCATCAACACCCAACGCTACAGCGAAAGCGAGATCGAGCGCGTCGCGCGCTCGGCGTTCGAGCTGGCCCGCAAACGGTCAAACAAGGTCTGTTCGATGGAGAAGGCCAACGTGATGGAAAGCGGCATCCTTTGGCGCGAAGTGGTGCAGAAGGTGCATGACGAGGATTACCCGGATGTCGCGTTGAGCCACATGTATGCCGATGCCGGCGCCATGCAACTGTGCCGCTGGCCCAAGCAGTTCGACGTGATCGTGACCGACAACCTGTTCGGCGACCTGCTTTCGGACGCCGCCGCGATGCTGACCGGCAGCCTTGGCATGCTGCCCTCGGCCAGTCTCGGCGCCCCGATGGAGAATGGCCGGCCCAAGGCGCTTTACGAACCGGTGCATGGTTCGGCCCCCGACATCGCCGGACAGGGCAAGGCCAACCCGATCGCCTGCACCCTCAGCTTTGCCATGGCGCTGCGTTATTCCTTCGATCGCGGCGCGGAGGCCACGCAGCTGGAATCGGCAGTCGAAAAGGTACTGGCCGACGGGCTGCGCACCGCCGATCTTCTGGGCGAGGACGGCGCCGCGCCGGTCTCGACCTCGCAGATGGGCGATGCGATCGTGGCCGCGCTCGACGCCAGCCGTTAGGCTCCGCCTGGCTCCTGCGGCGGAGGGGCGCCGCGCAGGCTCCGGCTTGCCAGGGCATCGTAGTGCCCTATGCGCACGGCGTGGTGCAGAACCCGGCCGAGCCACCGCATCGCGTCGGTATGGGCGAAGACCCTGCTCGCGGCCATCCGCCGCGCATGTCCGCGCAGCAGCAGACCGGCCCGGTAGCGCCGGGCGCGGCGTTCTATCAGACGATGCAGGCGCGCCAGTCGTTCAGGCTCCATCCCGCCGGTTTCGCTGGCACCGGCCCGGGCAAGGATCGCCCCGGTGGCCAGCGCCGGGCGGCGCAGAACCCGATCTTGCAGCAGCGTCTCGATGCGGGCCTTCTGCGCCGAGCGCCACAGCAGGCGCCGCATATGGTCGGCGGAATGCAGCATCGCGGAGTACATCTCCTCCTCTTGCGGCCGGTCGCCGGGCAGGCGGATCTCGGCAAGGAACGCCTCAAGGTCGTCCAGCGCCGAACCCACGGCCGGCTCGAGCGCCGAAAGCGGCCGGTAGTCGGGCGTTTCGCTCAGGGCCGCCGACAGGGCCAGGAACATCCGGCGCGCAATGCCCGCCCCGGCGGCCTGCGCGGCCAGCAGCGCCGCGCCGGGCTCGCTCAGCAGGGCACGGTCCAGCACGATCAGGCGATCGGCCTCGCGTTCCGGCACAAGGCGCGCGATCAGATGCGCATAGCGCGCGGTGAAGGGAAGAAAGACGGCGGCGCCGGCCAGGTTGAATCCGGTATGAAACAGCAACAGGGCGGTCAGCGGATCCGTGGCCGCGCCAAGCCCGAGCAGCGCCCCCGATCCGAGGGCAAGAAACGTCAGCGCCATGACCGCGATGGCCAGGTGAAACACGAGGTTGGCGATCGCGGTCTGCCGCATCGCGCGCGACCCGCCGACCGAGGCCAGAAGCCCGGTGAAGGTCGTGCCGACATTCATCCCCGCCACCAGCGCGGCCGCCTGCGGCAAGGCGATCGCACCGCTTTGCAGCATCACCAGCACCAGGGCGACACCGGCGCTGGAGGACTGGATCAGTGCCGCCACAGCCAACCCGATACCGGCAAGCGCCAGCAGCCCGGCCACACCCGCGCCGGGCAGACGTTCGGGCGTGATCAGTGCCGCCGCATCGCCGATACCCGCCTGCATCATGTCAAGCGCGATCAGCATCAGGCACAGACCGGCCGCCACCCGCCCGCCACGCGCCAGCGCACCCCGCCCCAGCAGCAACGCCAGACTGGCCGGCAGCAGCAACGCCAGCGCCAGCCTGCCCAGGTGCAGCTTGAAGCCCAGAAGCGACACCAGCCAGCCGGTCGCGGTGGTGCCGATATTGGCGCCATAGATGATGCCCAGCGCCTGGCCGAGCGTCATCAGGCCGGCGCCGACGAAGCCCACGGTCATCACGGTGGTCGCGCTGGAAGACTGGATCACCGCGGTTGTGGCCGCACCGGTCAGCGTGCCGCGCAGCGGCGTCGTCGTGAACCGGGCCAGCAGGGCGCGCAGGTTGCCGCCGGCGGCCTCGCGCAGCGCGCCGGTCATCACCTCCATGCCCAGCAGGAACATTCCGACACCGCCGAGAAGGATGAAGATGTCTGTTGTCATGACGCCCCTGCTGCACAAGCAGAATGGCCCGGGTGCATGGCGCGCGCAAGGCGGCCACGCGCCGCGCGAACACCGTCCATATCGCACTTGCAAAACCCGCGGGCCGGGTATAATCCACGCGCCACGGTCGGAGTGTAGCTCAGCCTGGTAGAGCACTGTCTTCGGGAGGCAGGGGCCGGAGGTTCGAATCCTCTCACTCCGACCAGTATTTTCAAGCACTTAGTGGAAATTCACAGGGCGCTAGACACGCCCTAGACTCGGATTAGTCTCTCAAGTCCAGCGGAAACAAATCCGGCCTCCTTGCCTTCACACAAAATCTTGTGGTTGCCTTTTCGGAAGGCACAAGACGCTCTCATCTTGGTCGCACCCGCACATGTGACGGGAGATCGGATGGCTTCACTTGCAAGCTTTTCTGAACTCCCGAAACTTGAGGCAATAGGGTGACCGACTTGCAAAGGCTCTCATGTCGGGGAAGTTGGGATGCGGCCTGAAGCAAGCACCCCGCTACGGCTGGAATCGCTCCGCATCCGCAGTCACGGATCGTTGTCTGTCTGCCCCCGAGCTGGGCGCAGACAGACCGGGCCGAAGGCAGACCCCAGCAACAGCTTTTGGGAACCGTTGCCGGAACCGATTGCGGCATCCCAAGAGATCGTCAACGTATTTGAGTTTCATCATCACCACCATCGCATGTGTCCCGTCTTGTGTCTCGGGATGGGCGCGAAGTGCCTGGAATACTTGAAAACAGGCCCCTCAAGGGGGTGATATGGTGCGGTCGAGAAGACTCGAACTTCCACGGGTGTTACCCCACAGCGACCTCAACGCTGCGCGTCTACCAATTCCGCCACGACCGCACGTCTGGGCTTGGTGCTGGCGCGTATAGACCACGCAATTCGCCTTGTGAAGGGGCAAAAGGAATGCTCCGCGCCGGGGGGCAACGGGGCGCCGCCCGTTTGGCGCCCGCGCCCTCTTTCCCCCGGCCGGTGCCGGGGGTAATCAGTGCCATATGGTCGAGTGGATCACATCGGACGGGCTGACCCGCTATGAGGACGCGGTGGCGTTCATGGAGGCGCGCGCCGAAGCCATTGCCGCCGGTACCGCCCCGGAGTGTATCTGGCTGCTCGAACATCCGCCGCTCTATACCGCGGGGACAAGCGCGCGGGCATCCGATCTGGTCGATCCCGGGCGGTTCCCGGTTCACGCCACCAAACGGGGCGGCCAGTACACCTATCACGGGCCGGGTCAGCGTGTGGTCTATGTCATGCTCGATGTCGGCAGGCGCGGCCATGACGTGCGCCGCTTTGTCCGGCAGCTGGAAGGCTGGGTGATCGCGGCGCTGGCAGAATTCAACGTCACCGGCCATATCCGCGACGGCCGCGTCGGGGTCTGGGTCGAGAGGCCGGAAAAGCCGCCGTCACCCGACGGCACCCCGGCCGAGGACAAGATTGCCGCCATCGGCATCCGCCTGCGCAGGTGGGTCAGCTTTCACGGCATATCGATCAATGTCGAACCCGACCTGGCCCATTTCACCGGCATCGTGCCCTGCGGCATCGCCGATCACGGTGTCACCAGCCTTGTCGATCTCGGCCTGCCGGTGACGATGGACGATATGGACATGGCGTTGCGGCGCACCTTCGTCCGGGTATTCGGCGACTGACGCCGCATCCGCGCCTTATCCCCCGATCAGCGGCGCCGCGTCACAGGAATGCACCGCGCATTCCATCTCGAGCGTGCTGTGCCGGATGCCGAAATGTTCGGACAGCATCGCCTTGACACCGGCCTTGATGCGGTCGGCATGGATCCAGGCGCCGGGGGCGATGACCAGATGCGCCTCCAGCGCCGGTTCATGTTCGCGCATCGACCACAGCCGCATCTGATGCACGTCCTGCACGTCCTCGCACGCCATGATGGCCCGGGCCACGGCCTGCGCCTCCATGTCCGGCGGGCTGCCCAGCATCAGGTGGCGGATCACGCCGCCCGCCTCGGTCCAGACATGCCAGAGGATGTAGATTGCCACCATCAGCGTCACCACCGGATCGACCCAGACCCAGCCCCACAGGATCACCACCACGCCGGCAACGATCACCGCGACCGATCCAAGGGCATCCGCCAGGTTGTGCAGGAAGGCGGCGCGGATGTTCATGCTGGCCTTCGACATGCTCAATGTCAGCGCCGCCGTCACCAAATCGACCACCAGCGCCAGCCCTGCGATCCAGACCACCATCCAGCCGTCGATCGGTTCGGGGGCGAAAAAGCGCAGGATGCCCTCGTACACGAGATAGAGCGCCAGAACCGTCAGCGTGGTATAGTTGACCAGGGCGGCTACGGCCTCGGCCCGGTCATAGCCGAAGTTCATGCCGGTATCGGCAGGGCGGCGGGCGATGCGGCGGGCAAAGACGGCGATGATCAGCGCGATCGCGTCCGAGAAATTGTGCAGCGCGTCGGCGATCAGAGCCAGCGAGCCCGACAATATGCCGCCCAGTACCTGCGCCACCGTCAGACCCAGGTTGACCGCCACCGCCCAGGCCAGCTTCGCATCACCCGCCTGCGGGTCGATATGGCTGTGATGTCCGTGATGATCGTGCGGCATTGCCGTCCCCCGTTTTCCTGCTTTCATCCGCCCGCTCTTGTCGGGCCATGATCGGCAACCTAGTATCTCTAGCGACTAGAGGTTCAAGAGGCAGGTGCAAAAAAATGTACTCGATCGGCGAGATGTCCCGGCGCACCGGGGTCAAGATACCCACGATCCGGTTTTACGAGACGCG
Organism: Jhaorihella sp.; assembly: GCA_047975215.1. GTDB lineage: Bacteria > Pseudomonadota > Alphaproteobacteria > Rhodobacterales > Rhodobacteraceae > JAGRMG01. The sequence continues at coordinate 47,292 of JBKEDD010000025.1, read as the reverse complement.
CGGCCTGCTGGCGACGCCGCCGCGCACCGCCGGCAATCAGCGCCGCTATGACCGCGCCGCGCTGGATCGGCTGGGTTTCATCCGCCATGCCCGCGATCTCGGGCTGCCGCTGGAGGATGTGGCGGCGCTGATCTCGCTTCACGGCGCGACCGGCGCGGCACTGGAGCGCGCCCACGATATCGCCCGCCGCCAGCGCCAAAGGCTGCGCGAGCGGATCGTCAGCCTGCAACGGCTGGAGGCCGAGCTCGACCGCATCGCCACCGCCTGCGACGGGCGCCACGAGGATCACGTCTGCGCCGTACTGCACGCATTCGCCAGCCACGAGGACTGTCGGGGCGAGCACTGAAACGGGGCGGACGCGGCGCTTCAGACCAGTCGCGAGGTCTCTTTCGCGGCGCGGACGAAATCGGCAAACAGCGGGTGCGGTGCGAAGGGTTTCGATTTCAGTTCGGGGTGGAACTGCACGCCGATGAACCAGGGGTGGTCGGCCCATTCCACGATCTCGGGCAGCCGCCCGTCCGGCGACATGCCCGAGAACTTCAGGCCGACCTGTTCGAGCTTGTCGCGATAGCGGTTATCCACCTCATAGCGGTGGCGGTGACGTTCCTCGATCCGGGTGGCACCATAGACTCCGGCAACCTTCGATGCTTCGGCCAGCACCGCGCTGTAGGCGCCCAGCCGCATGGTGCCGCCCTTGTCATCGCCAAGCGCGCGCTGCACCGTGTAATTGCCCTGCACCCATTCCTTGAGATGATAGACCACCGGTTCGAACCGCTTGCGGCCGGCCTCGTGGTCGAATTCCTCGGAACCGGCATCCCTGAGGCCCGCGACATTGCGCGCCGCCTCGATCACCGCCATCTGCATGCCAAGGCAAATGCCGAGATACGGCACCTTGCGCTCGCGCGCGAACTGCGCCGCCTTGATCTTGCCTTCGGTGCCGCGTTCGCCGAACCCGCCGGGGACAAGGATGGCGTGGAAGCCTTCCAGGTAGGGGGCCGGGTCTTCGGTGTCGAAGATCTCGGCATCGACCCATTCCACCTCGACCCCGACCCGGTTGGCCATGCCGCCATGGGTCAGCGCCTCGCGGATCGACTTGTAGGCATCTTCCAGTTGCACGTACTTGCCCACGATGGCCACCTTCACCGTGCCTTCCGGGTTGTGGATGCGGTCGGAAACGTCCTCCCACTTGGTCAGGTCGGGTCGTGGCGCCGGGCTGATCTGGAACGCATCCAGCACCGCCTGATCCAGCCCTTCGCGGTGATAGGCCAGAGGCGCGTCATAGATCGTCGGCAAATCCTGGGCCGCGATCACCGCCTCGGGGCGGACATTGCAGAACAGCGCCAGCTTGGCGCGTTCCTTTTCAGGGATCGGACCTTCCGAGCGGCACACGAGGATATCGGGCGCCAGCCCGATCGAGCGCAGTTCCTTTACGCTGTGCTGGGTCGGCTTGGTTTTCAACTCGCCGCTGGCCTTGATGAAGGGCAACAGCGTCAGATGCATGAAAATGCACTGTCCGCGCGGCCTGTCCTGGGAAAACTGGCGGATCGCCTCGAAGAAGGGCAATCCTTCGATGTCGCCCACGGTGCCGCCGATCTCGCACAGCATGAAATCGACCTCGTCCTCGCCGATGGCGATGAAATCCTTGATCTCGTTGGTGACGTGGGGAATCACCTGAATGGTCTTGCCCAGATAGTCGCCGCGGCGTTCCTTCTCCAGCACGTTGGAATAGATGCGCCCCGATGAAACCGAGTCGGTCTTGCGCGCCGCCACCCCGGTGAAACGTTCGTAGTGGCCAAGGTCGAGATCGGTCTCGGCGCCGTCGTCGGTAACGAAAACCTCGCCATGTTCGAAGGGACTCATCGTGCCCGGATCGACGTTCAGATAGGGATCGAGCTTGCGCAGCCGCACCGAGTACCCGCGCGCCTGCAACAGCGCGCCCAGCGCCGCCGAGGCAAGCCCCTTGCCCAGCGACGACACAACCCCGCCTGTGATGAAGATGAAACGCGCCATGAGTGTCGGCTGCCCCCGTGAATGGTCAATATTCAACTGCCCTGAGCGATCCTGTGAATCGCGGCATCACGGGGCTTCATTATATGCGGATTCGCGCAGGCAGCGCAAGGGAACCGCAAGATGCTGTTGCAGTTCATTTATTCCATGCAAAGTGTTGTGGATCAGTCGACGCGCGGCACCAGCGGCGCGTTGTCGTCACCGGACGGCGGCAGAAGGTCGCTGCCTGCCGGTACCGCAGGTACGTCGGGTTCCTCCGGCTGGCTTTGTTCGGCCGGGCCCAGACGGTCGAGCACCGAGGTGCCGGCGGCTTTCTGGGCGGCAAGGATGGTCAGCGTGATCGACGTGATGATGAAGGCAATCGCCAGGATCCACGTCACCTTGCCCAGCGCGGTCGCGGCCGCCCGACCGGTCATCGCACCGCCGCCGCCGCCGCCCATACCCAGCCCGCCGCCTTCCGAGCGTTGCAGCAGGACGACCCCGATAAGGCCGAGAGCCAGCAGAAGATGGACGATGAGAACGACGTTTTCCATGAAGCCCCGCGGCGGTTCTGGGTATACGGGGCGCTATGTAGGCAAGTTTGTCCGCCGGGGCAAGACGCGACTTGGCGCGCCCCGGCACCGCGCCATGCCACGTCAGCCGGCATCGCCGCGAAGCCCAAGACCGGGGCGCCAGTGCGATCCGCGATCCGGCGCCGGACCGCGACATGGTAATCGTCAAGGGCTATGACGGGTAGATCACGCTTGGCGGACCGCAAAATATGGAGTAGTTTCCGGCCATGCTGAAGAAGTTCTTCCAGGCGTTCCGCCCGCCCGAGCCGGCCCCTCTGCCCGACCCCGATGCCGAACTGGCGCTGGGGGCGCTGCTGGTGCGCGTGGCCAAGGCGGACCGCGACTACAAGGTCGAGGAAATCCGCCTGATCGACCGCATTCTGGCCCGGCTCTACCGGCACAACGCGATCGAGGCCGCCAAGGTCCGCGCCACCTGCGAGAAACTGCATGCCGCCGCCCCCGATACCGACACCTTCGCCAAGCTGATCCGCGAAACCACCGGGCTTGAAGAACGCCTGGCCGCGATAGAGGCTCTGTGGGAGGTGGTGCTGGCCGATGGCAAGCAGGAAGAGGGCGAACTGAAGATCGTCGAAGAGGCGCGCAAGGCGATGGGCCTGTCCTTCAACGACAGCGAGGCGGCGCGCGAAAAGGTCACGCGGACCCTGGCCTGAAGAAACCCGCCCCCGGAAGTTTCGCCATTGGCCACGGCGGCGCAGGCGCCTATATCTTCCTCATGTTTGGCGATTTCCTGAAACGGCTGACCCGGCCGGATCCTTCCCCGCTGCCTGATTCTGATGCCCGGCTGGCGCTGACCGCGCTGCTGGTGCGGATCGCGCGGTCGGACAACGACTATTCCGCGCCCGAGATCGACCGCATCGACCGCATCGCCGCCGCGCGCTACGGGTTGAGCCCGTTCGAGGCCGCGGCGCTGCGCACCCGGGCCGAGGCGCTGGAGAACGAGGCCCCCGAGACCGTCCGCTTCACCCGCGCGATCAAGGATGCGGTCCCCTATGAGGAGCGTGTTGCGGTGGTCGAGGCCGCATGGTCGGTGGTACTGGCCGACGGGCAGCGGGCACAGGAGGAAGACGCGCTGCTTCGGCTCGTGACCAACCTTCTGGGGGTCAGCGATGTCGACAGTGCGCTGGCGCGCCAGAAGGTGATCCGCGCGTGATCGCCAGTCTCGGCATGTACGACATGCCGGCGGTACGGGGCGCGAACGACCGTTTCTGGTCAGCGATCCGGGCACGGCTGGGATACGGGCCAGGGCGCTTGACCCGCGGTGCCGATCCCTGGGCGGTCTGGCAATCGCCCGACCTGCTGCTGGCACAAACCTGCGGCATGCCTTACCGGACCCGCCTGCATGGCCATGTGACGCTGGTCGCAACCCCCGACCACGGCCTGCCCTCTTGTCCGCCCGGGCACTACAATTCGGTTCTGGTGGTTCGGGCCGGGGCCAAAGGCCAGCGCCCGCGGGACTTCGCCGGTGGCGTCTTCGCCTATAACGAGGCGCTGTCGCAATCGGGCTGGGCGGCGCCGATGACGCATCTTGGCGCTTTGAAGGTGCGGTTTTCGGGCCATGTCGCAACCGGCGCCCATGCCGACTCGGCCCGCGCGGTCGCCGAGGGGCGCGCCGACATGGCCGGACTGGACGCGCTGACCTGGGAGATGCTGAAAGAGCACGACGGCGACCTGGCGGCCGGGTTGCGGGTGATTGCCACCACATCGCCAACCCCCGCCCTGCCCTGGATCACCGCCCTTGGCCGCGATCCCGCACCGATCGCGGCGGCCATCGACGCGGCGGTCGGGGATCTGGCCAAGGCCGACCGCGCGGCGCTGCATCTCAGGGGGCTGACAGCCATCCCGCCCAACGCCTATCTCACCGTTCCCACCCCGCCCGCCCCTTGACGGACGGGCCGAGGCACGGCGGTCTTGACCGAAAGCAGCCGCAGTTGCCGCTTTCCCCACCGTAATTTCGGCACTTTGCACACATGATCGGCCCTATTGAAAGTTGCAATGCGCCGAATTTTCCGCCCTATTAGCGCCCTGAAACCATACGCAACCGCCGGATCCGCCTCTTGCCCGATATTGCCCCCGTCATTCAGATCACCGACCTGCACAAGAGTTTCGGCGCGCTGGAAGTGTTGAAGGGTGTCAACATTACTGCCCATCGCGGCGATGTCGTGTCTCTGATCGGATCGTCGGGATCGGGCAAGTCCACATTGCTGCGCTGCGCCAATCTGCTGGAGGACAGCCAGCAGGGCGAGATCCTGTTCAAGGGAGAGCCGGTGAAATGGAAGGGCGAGGGCGCGCATCGCCACCCCGCCGACCGCCGCCAGGTTCTGCGCATACGCACCAACCTGTCGATGGTGTTCCAGCAATTCAACCTGTGGGCGCACATGAGTATCCTGCACAACGTGATGGAAGCGCCGGTCACGGCATTGGGCCGCGAGAGACACGAGGTCGAGAAGTCGGCCCGCGCCTATCTCGACAAGGTCGGGATCGGCGACAAGTGCGATGCCTACCCCGCGCAGCTTTCGGGCGGACAGCAGCAGCGCGCCGCCATCGCCCGCGCGCTGTGCATGGAGCCAGAGGCAATCCTGTTCGACGAACCGACCAGCGCGCTGGATCCGGAACTTGAACAGGAGGTCGTCCGGGTCATCAAGGATCTGGCCACAGAGGGGCGAACCATGGTCATCGTCACACATGACATGAAACTGGCCGCCGACGTATCCGACCATGTGGTGTTCCTGCACCAGGGTCTGATCGAGGAAGAGGGCGCCCCGGACATTTTGTTCGGCGCCCCCAAGTCCGAACGCCTGAGGGGCTTTCTTTCCGCCACGCAGGCCGCATAATCTCAACCACAGAAAACACCAAAGGGAGTCTGTCACATGAAGAAACTGATCCTTGGCACTGCCGCGCTGGCGCTTTCGGCCGGCCTGGCCTGGGCCGATACCGTCCGCATGGGCACCGAGGGGGCCTATCCTCCGTACAATTTCATCAACGATGCCGGAGAGGTCGACGGGTTCGAGCGCGAGTTGGGCGACGAACTTTGCAAGCGCGCCGAACTGACCTGCGAATGGGTCAAGAACGACTGGGATTCGATCATCCCCAACCTGGTAAGCGGCAACTACGACACCATCATCGCCGGTATGTCGATCACGCCCGAACGCGACGAGGTCATCGACTTCACCCAGGACTACTACCCGCCGACCGCATCGGCCTATGCCGCCGCGTCCGGTGACGTGGACGTGAACAAGGCCGTGGTCGCGGCCCAGGCGGCGACCATCCAGGCCGGCCATGTCGCCGAAACCGGCGCCACGCTGGTCGAGTTCGCCACGCCCGAGGAAACCATCGCCGCGGTGCGCAACGGCGAGGCCGACGCAGTGCTGGCCGACAAGGACTACCTCGTGCCGATCGTCGAGGAATCGGGCGGCGCGCTGATGTTCGTCGGCGCCGATGTGCCGCTGGGCAGCGGCATCGGCATGGGGTTGCGTGAATCGGATGGCGAATTGCGCGCCAAGTTCGACGCAGCGATCACCTCCATGAAGGAAGACGGCACGCTCAACACCATGCTGAAGAAGTGGTTCGGCGACGACACCACAACTTACTGATTCCTGAAACCCGGCGGGTCCGCGCCCCGGCGCGGGCCCGTCGCCCGATGCGCTGAAGGCCCGACCGGGCCGCTCCCGGCGCCGGCCCGACGCTGATGTTCTCCTATTGCACAGAGCCCGATACGCTCGGCACGCTGCGCTGGTTCTCGTGTTATCTCACGACGGGCGTACACATCTCGTTTTACTGGTCGTTCCTGAAGGTGCTGGCGCTTCTGGCCATCACGGCGCCGGTGGCGCTGGGATTCGGGTTCATCGGCGCGCTGGCGGCCCGCGCCCGGTTCGTGCCGCTGTCCTGGCTGGGCAAGGGCTACATCGCCGTCGTGCGCGGCGTGCCCGACATCGCGTTCTTTCTGTTCTTCGTGATCGCGCTGGACCAGTTGTTCGAATGGGGTCGCCACCAGATCCTGTGCCCGGAATGGGATCAGCCGATCTGGCAGGGCAGCGATTTCATCGTCTGCCCGCAGGCCAAGCTGCCGCTGAGCACGGCCCCCCAGATCGTGCATGAAACCTACGGCTTCTTCATTGCCGTATTCACTTTCGCCATCGTGTTCGGTGCCTTCGCCGCCAACGTCCTGTTCGGCGCCATGCGCGCGGTGCCGCGCGCCCAACTGGAAACCGCCGAGGCCTACGGAATGACCCGGCGCCAGATCTTCTGGCGCATTCTGGTGCCGCAGATGTGGGTCTATGCCCTGCCCGGCCTTTCCAATCTGTGGATGGTGCTGATCAAGGCGACGCCGCTGCTGTTCCTTCTCGGGATCGAGGATATCGTCTACTGGGCGCGCGAACTGGGCGGCACAAAGACGGCGCGCTTTACCGATTACCCGCACGGCGACTGGCGAATGTGGTACTTCCTGTTCCTGCTCGTGTTCTACCTGGCCTTTACCCACGTTTCCGAAGTGGTTCTCGAACGCCTGATGGTCCGCCTGACCCATGGCCAGGCCACGACCGGCGGCGAAGCGCAGCGAAAGGCGGCCGCCTGATGGAAACCTGCCTTCAGACCATTCAGGATTACGGCCTGCGCAGTCTCGGCATTGGCGAAAGACTTCTGCCCAAGACCGACTTCACGCTGTGCGAGCATTTCACGCTGATCGGCTCGGGCATGATCTGGAACATCTATTTCGGGGTCATGGCGCTGATCACCGGCTTCTTTTTCGCGACCGCGCTGGCCGTGGCCAAAGGGTCGCGCAGCCGTTGGACACGCAAGCCGGCGGAGTGGTTCATCTTCGTGTTCCGCGGCTCGCCGCTGTTCATCCAGTTCTTCTTTGCCTACTTCCTGTTTCTCAACCTCAAGCGCGTGAGCCCGGTTTTCGACCCGTTCACCGCCGCCTGGCTTGGCGCGCTGATCGTACTGTTCCTGAACACGGCGGCCTATTCCGGCGAGATCTTCTATGGCGCGCTGCGTTCGATCCCGCGCGGCGATGTCGAGGCGGCGGATGCCTACGGCATGAGCGGCTGGCCGCGCTTTCGCCGCATCGTCTGGCCGACCATGCTGCGGCTGGCCTGGCCAGCCTATACGAACGAGGCGATCTTTCTGTTTCACGCCACGACACTGGTGTTCTTTTCCGGCTTTCCGGCCTGGCAGCAACGGGGCGACGCGCTTTATTACGCCAGCTATTTCGCCGACAAGACGTTCAACCCGTTCATCCCCTACCCGATCCTGGCGATGTACTTCATCGTCTTCACACTGATCATCGTGTCGGTGTTCGGCCTGATCAACCGCCACCTGAACCGCCATCTGCCGGCAGAGCGCCGGGCCCGGATGCGGATTCGCCCCAACCTGCTGCGCTGAGGCGGTTTGCGTTCAGGCACGCGACATCCCGAGGGCGGTTCTATCCGTCCAGCAGCGCCCTTGCCGCCGCCCGCGCCTCTGCGGTGATACTGTCGCCCGACAGCATCCGGGCGATCTCGTCCATCCTCTCGTCGTCGGCAAGCGGCGTTACGGTGGACAGGGTGGCGCCATCGCGCACCCGTTTTTCCACCCGCCAGTGATGCGCGGCCCGTGCCGCGACCTGGGGCGAATGCGTAACCACCAGAACCTGCCCGCGCGCCGCCAGAGCGGCCAGGCGCCGGCCGACCGCGTCGGCGGTGGCGCCGCCGACGCCGCGGTCGATCTCGTCGAAAATCATGGTAAGCCCGCCCTCCGGGCGGGCCAGGCAGACCTTGAGCGCCAGCAGAAAGCGGCTGAGTTCTCCGCCCGAGGCGATCTTGTCAAGCGGGCCGGCGGGCACGCCGGGGTTGGTCGCCACGGTGAACCCGACCGCGTCACGGCCCTCCGGGCCGGGATCGGCGCCGGACACGACGGTTTGAAACACCGCGCGCTCAAGTTTCAGGGGCGCCATTTCGGCCATGACCGCGCGGTCCAGCCGTCCTGCCGCCTCGCGCCGTGCCGCCCCCAGTTCGCCCGCCACGGCATCATAGGCCGCCTCGGCCTTCGCCAGCGCCCGGCGCTGTCCGGCAAGGTCGTCCTCGCCCGCATCAAGCAGATCCAGCCGTGCCCGCAGATCGTTGGCGAATTCACCCAAATCGTCGGGCTGAACCCCGTGTTTGCGCGCCAGCGCGCGAATGGCGAACAGCCGTTCCTCGGTGCGCTCCAACTCGCCGGTGTCGAAGTCCAGCGCCTCAAGGCAGCGTTCCACACCGTTGTGCGCTTCGGCCAGTTCTCCCAGCGCCCGGCCCAACGCGGCAAGCGGCGCCTCCAGCATACCTTCGGCACCGTCGCCGACCGCTTCGAGCCAACGCAGCGCATCGCCCGCGGCACCTTCGGCACCCTCGGCGCCGATCAGCGCATGCGCCCGGGCAATATCGCCCCGGATACGTTCGGCGCCCTGCATCCGGCGGCGCGCGATATCCAGTTCGCCATCTTCGCCGGGCCGCGGATTCAGCGCGTCCAGTTCGCCGACCGCATGGCGCAGGAAATCCTCTTCCGCGCGCACCGCGTCCACCGCCGCCTGTACCCGCTCAAGCGCCTTGCGTGCCTCTGCCCTTCCGCGCCAGGCCGCCGCCGTGCGCGACAGCAGGTCGCCCAGCCCGGCGTAGCTGTCCAGCATCGCCCGGTGCCCGCGCGGATCCAGCAAACCGCGATCGTCCTGCTGGCCGTGAAGTTCCACCAGCGTCTCGCTCAGCGCGCGCAGCACCTCGCCCGAACAGCGCCGGTCATTGACCCACGCGGTCTTGCGGCCCGACGCATCGTTGACACGGCGCAGGAGCAATTCCTCGCCCGCGGACAGTCCGGCATCTTCCAGCACGGCGCGGGCGGCGTGTCCCGCCGGCAGATCGAACGCCGCCACCACTTCACCCTGCGCGGCCCCCTGGCGCACCAGGTCGGCCCGCCCGCGCCAGCCCAGGACAAAGCCCAGCGAATCAAGCAATATCGACTTGCCCGCGCCGGTTTCACCCGTCAGCACGTTGAGCCCGGGCCGGAACGCAAGTTCAAGCCGGTCGATGATGAGCATGTCGCGGATATCAAGTGCGCGCAGCATCCGATTCGTCCGTAGGGCGGGGCATCATCCCGCCGCGCCCGCAGTTTGCCGCGCAATTCGGTCCGCAGATCCGGTGGCCGTCTTGCGGATTGCGCCCTAGAGCCATTCGCCCTTGATCGACTGGCGATAGATCTGGCTGAGCCAGTTGTTGCCCATGTCGCGCAGCTTGAGCCCGCGCGCCGTCAGCAGCTTGTAGCTTTCCTCATACCATTCGGACGACTGGTAGTTGTAGCCCAGTATGGCACCGGCGGTCTGCGCCTCGTTCAGCAGCCCCAGCGACAGGTAGGATTCGACCAGCCGATGCAGCGCCTCGGGCGTGTGGGTGGTGGTCTGGTAATCCTCGACGACCGAGCGGAACCGGTTGATGGCGGCAGTGAAGTGGTCGCGGCTGAGATAGTAGCGGCCGACCTCCATTTCCTTGGCGGCAAGGTGATCGAAGGCAAGATCGAACTTCAGAATCGCCGAGGTGGCGTATTCGCTTTCGGGATAGACTTCGATGACGGTGCGCAACGCCTGCAAGGCCTGGAAGGTCAGACCCTGATCGCGGCCGACCTCGTCGATCTGGTCGTAATAGCTGAGAGCAAGCAGATACTGGGCATAGGCCGCATCCTCGTCGGTCGGGTAGAAATCTATGAAACGCTGAGAGGCGGCGCGGCTTTCCTCATAGGACTGGCCCTTGTGATAGGCGAACGCCTGCATGATGAGCGCCCGCTTGGCCCAGCTAGAATAGGGATAAAGCCGTTCGATTTCAGAGAAGTAGTAGGCCGCATCGTTGGTGCGGCCACGCGACATCTCGTATTCTGCGCGTTCATAGATCTGTTCGGGCGTATAGCCGTCAAGGCGCTGGCTGCGGTCCGCGGCCGGGCCACCGCCGATATTGCCGCAGGAGGCAAGCAACACCGCCAGGAAGACCGCGCCAATGAGTTTCGCCACCGCCCTGCCGCCGATCATGCTTGCCTATCCTCACCGTCCTCATCCGGGCCTGGCACCCGTTTGGGCCACGGTCTAGCACATTAATCCGGGCTGCAAAACGCCTTAAAGGCCCCGGCTGCGAAGTTGGCCGCGCCGTCGCGCCCCATCAATGCGGCCTGACGCCACGGCCATCGCCACAATGGCTGGAAACGGTGCGCCGGTCGGCTGCGAAGCACCCGAATCCCTCACGCGACGTTGGGAATTTCCGACCAGATCAGCCCATTCCCCGGCAGATGAAGCTCGGTGGTCGCATCGCAGACCAGGGGGCGCACCGCGCCGGGAGTTTCGAACAATGTCCGCAGCAACGTGTTGGTCAGCGAATGGCCGGCGCGCACCCCGATATAGTGGCCCAGCAACGGCCCCCCGGCCAGCGCCATATCGCCCAGCGCGTCCAGCATCTTGTGGCGCACAGGTTCGTCGTGATGGCGCAAACCGCCCGGGCTGAGCACCTGCTGTCCGTCCACCACCACGGCATTGTCCAGCGTTCCGCCCAGCGCGAGGCCGTTTTGCTGCATGGCAGTGACATCCGCGAGGCGGCAGAACGTGCGGCTGTCGCAGAGTTCGCGGGCGAAGGCGCCGTTGCCCATGTCAAGAATCTTGCTTTGCCGGCCGATGGCGACATCGTCAAAGTCGATATGAAACTCGATCCGCAGACGGTCCGAAGGCAACAGCGTGGCGCGCGCGCCTTCCCTTTCCACCGTCACTGGTTTCAGAACCTGATAGGCGATCACCGGTGCGGCCAGCCGGCGCAGGCCGCGCGCCATGATGCCGCGCACGAAGGCAACGGCCGATCCGTCGAGGATCGGAACCTCCGGGCCGTCGATCTCGATCAGCGCATTGTGGACACCGGTTCCCGCAAGCGCGGCCATCACATGCTCGACCGTCGAAACCGAAACCCCGGCGCTGTTGACCAGACGGGTACAAAGCGGCGTGCGGTCGACGGCGTCGTAAAGCGCGGGGATCATCCTGTCGCCCAGCTCGATATCGCATCGCTTGAACCAGATCCCGTGTCCGGCGGCGGCAGGACGGATCGTCATTCGCACGGGCCGGCCGCCGTGCAGTCCGGTTCCGTTGAAGGTTACCGATGACTTGAGCGTATTCTGCAAGGTGAGCCTCTGGCGCAGTGTCCGGCCACTTAGGGCCGTGTTGCAAACGAGGTAATGAACCGGGGTTCCCGCCTCAACTCAATCTTTGCAACGGATTGAAACATCGTCGTCACATTTCGGCAAGACACCGCCTGCAATGGCCTATCCATTTGCTTTTCAACATGAAAAGGCCACCCGCAGGCGGCCATTCCAAGGCGATATTTGAGGGTTCAGTTGGCCTGACGACGCAAAAATGCCGGAATCTCGATGCGGTCCTGTTCGGCATTGCCCTCCGGTTCCGCGCTGTTCTGGCTGTCGGCGCGATGCACTGGCGGCTGCTGACGCGCAGGCAGGGCGGACCCGCCCGAAGGCGTATCCGTGGCATGCCCGGTCATCCGGTTGATCAGGTTGTTGAAGCCAAACCGCGGCTTCTCCTGGGTTCTGGCCTGCTGCTGCGGTGCCCTTGTCTGTGGCGCGTTGCGCACGGCGGCCTGCACCCGGGCCACGGCCTCGGGCGACGGGGTGCCGGGCGCCGGCGCCCTGGGGGCCACGAAACTGCCCGGACCATGATCGTCGCCATCCCCGGCGCCGACGGCATGGCGTTCGAACTCGGCAACCTGCGGGCGGTAGGCCGGCGGCGGCAGGCCGTCATCCCCCTCCTCTGCCTCGGGTTCGGCCTGTGCATCCTCGTAGTGCGCATGATCGCCGTCGAAAATGTCCTCGGCCTGGTCATGCGCCGCGGCGCGTTCCACCTCGAACCCGTCAAACAGCGTCGGCGCCTCCGCGGCCTCGGCCATGGCGGCGACCGGTTCGCCGCTCTCCAGCGGTTCGGCGCGGGTCTGCTCGACCGATACCTTCTGCGTGAGCGGGTTGGCCATCGTCCGGCGCGGCACCGGGATTTCGCTATTGACCTCGGCGGCGTCGATGCCGGTGGCGACGACGCTGACCCGCATCAACCCCTGCATGTCGGGATCCAGGGTCGAACCGACGATGATGTTGGCCTCGGGGTCTACCTCTTCGCGGATTCGGTTGGCGGCCTCGTCCAGCTCGAACAGCGTCAGGTCGTGGCTGCCGGTGATATTGATCAGCACGCCGCGCGCTCCGCGCAGGCTGATCTCGTCCAGAAGCGGATTGGCGATGGCCTTCTCGGCGGCCTGTATGGCGCGGTCTTCACCCTCGGCCTCGCCCGTGCCCATCATCGCCTTGCCCATTTCATCCATCACCGCGCGCACGTCGGCGAAATCGAGGTTGATCAGGCCGGGGCGCACCATCAGGTCGGTAACGCCCTTGACGCCCTGATACAGAACATCGTCGGCCATCGAGAACGCTTCGGTGAAGGTGGTCTTTTCGGTGGCCAGCCGGAACAGGTTCTGGTTGGGGATGATGATCAGCGTATCGACGACCTTTTGCAGCGCCTCGACGCCATCCTCGGCCTGGCGCATCCGCTTGGCGCCCTCGAACTGGAACGGCTTGGTCACGACGCCGACCGTCAGAACCCCCAGTTCGCGCGCCGCCTGGGCGATGATCGGGGCCGCCCCGGTGCCGGTCCCCCCGCCCATGCCGGCGGTGATAAAGCACATATGCGCGCCTGCCAGGTGATCTACGATCTGCTCGATACTTTCCTCGGCCGCCTTGGCGCCAACCGAAGGACGCGCGCCGGCACCCAGCCCCTCGGTCACCTTGACGCCCAGTTGAACGCGGTTTTGCGCGCGTGCCTGTTGCAGCGCCTGCGCGTCGGTATTGGCGACCACGAAGTCGACCCCGTCCAGCGCCTTTTCGATCATGTTGTTGACCGCGTTGCCGCCCGCACCGCCGACGCCGAAAACCGTGATCCGGGGCTTCAGTTCTTCCTGTCCGGGCATCGAAAGGTTCAGTGTCATTGCAAAGTCCGCCTGTCTGTTACACCCGCCGCCGCGAGCTTTCTCGTTACCTGTCCGTGACGATCCTACCGGGATGCGGCGCGGTCGTCACCAAAAAAACGTAAATTTGCCCCAAAATATGGGCAAATTCCCGCCTCTCCCCGCCCGATTTCGGCGCGTCGGCAAAATCTAGCGGTTACCAGTTGTCGCGGAACCATTTGACAGCCCGCCGAAAGGGGCGCGCCGAATAGCGATCAACCGGTATCTCGAAATCCCACCACTCGTCCTGGGGATGGGCGGCAAAAAGGCTTAGCCCGACCGCGCCGGAAAACCCCGGCCCGGTGGCAGACTGGGGCAGTCCGTGCACGCGCAGGGGCCGGCCCAGACGCACCTGCTGGCCCAGGATGCGGCTGGCCAGCCCGTCAAGGCCCATGACCTGACTGGCACCGCCCGTCAGCACGATCTGCTGGCTGGGCATGTGCTCGAATCCGGCCGCGTCCAGCCGGGCGCGCACCTCTTCCAGGATCTCCTCGACGCGGGGTCGCATGATACCGATCAGTTCGGCACGGCTGACGGTACGACGGTCGTGCTCCCAGTCGCCGGTATCGCCGCCGATGTCGATCATGTCACGGTCGTCGGCGCCGGTGGCGTGCACCCCCCCGCAGAAGGTCTTGATGCGCTCTGCGTTGGCGCCCGACACGCCCAGCCCCATCGAGATGTCGGCGGTAACGTGATCGCCGCCCATGCGCACGCAATCGGCAAAGATCATGTGCTTTTTCATGAAGATCGAGATACCGGTTGAGCCGCCGCCCATGTCGATGCAGGCAGCGCCCAGTTCCTGTTCGTCCTCCACCAGCGCCGAAACGCCCGAGACATAGGCCGAGGATGCGATACCCGCCAGTTCGAGATCGCATCGCTTGATGCAATGCGCGAGGTTCTGGATCGGGTCGGCGTCCACCGTCAGCATGTGCATGTCCACCGAGAGCGCCTGGCCCAACTGGCCGCGCGGGTCGATCAGGCCCGATCGGTTGTCGAGCGCGAAATTCACCGGCTGGGCATGCAGCACGTCGCGCCCGGCCCCGTATTCGGGCACGTCGCAGGCGGCCAGAACGCGGGCGACCTCGTGTTCGGTAACAACCTGGCCCTCAAGCTCGACCTGGGCATCCAGCCCGTAGGATCGCGGATTGGCCCCGGAGACGCAGGCGATGACGTGATCGACCCGGATTTCCGCCATCTTCTGTGCCGCCTGGAGCGCGGTACGGATGGCGCGTTCGGTTTCAGCCATGGCCGTGACCTCGCCGAACTGCACGCCGCGCGACCGGGTTGTCGCGGCGCCGATCACCCGGAACCCGCTTTGACCGGCCATCGAGCCGATGGAATTGTCCTCGCTCAGCTTGCCCGAGCCGTCGAACCGCAGCACCAGACAGGCAATCTTGGAGGTGCCGACATCAAGAATGGCAACCACGCCGCGCTGCATCGCCTGGCGCCGCATCTGCCGCATTGCCCTTTGGGACTGGTAAAGATCTTTCATCGTCGTCTGCTGCCCGCTTACCGGCCGTTGCGTTCCCGGCCCTGTGTTTGTCCGTTCGTTCTTTTCAACGCACGCTTGCGTCGATCTGCCTGATACGCCACCATTCCTCGACCGCGGCGCGGGTCATGCGCACCGTTGCGCGTTCACCCAGCCGCATGTCCACCACCGCTATGTCGCGTTCCAGAAGATCCTGTACCTGAGCCAGCGCAATGACCCGTTCCAGCGCCCGCACCGCACCGGTCTCGGGCAGTTGGATCCGCTGGTCGCGGTCCAGCACGACATCCCACCTGCGTTCGCCGATCCGCACCAGACCGCGCAGCCGGGCGCCAAGCGGGCGCGCCGCGTCGATCAGCGCAAGGGCTTCGACGACATGGGCATCCGCGCCCTCCCCGGCGATCAGCGGCAGATCGGGCCGCGTGGCACGCGATTTGAGCGCGGCCACCCGCGTCCCGGCTGCGTCCAGCATCTCGATAGCGTCGCGGGTACGCCACACCACGACCGGCTGACGCTCGGTCACGTCGACCTGCAACACCCCCCCGGCGCGAACACGCACGGAAACGGACTTCACCGGGTCAAGCCCTGCAATCACATCGCGGATCGCGTCGATGTCGAGATCGAAGGAACTGACCGGAAAGTCGATCGGGGCAACCTCGCGGATGTCCTGGGCCAACTCGTCTCCGGCGCCGTCGATGGCCATCAGGGAGACCATGAATTCCGGCCGCTGCACGAACGAATCAACCATGTCGCTGACAAAGACGTTCAGAGCATCGCGGCGATGTTCATTGGCCAGAAAGACGCTGGCCGCGGCCAGGATCAGGGCGGACGGCAGACCGAACCGCAGACCAAGCCGGATGCCGGGGGTCAGCATCCAGCGCTGGATGCGATAGCTTAGCCGCGACGGCGCCGGATCACGGCGCGACGGCGCCGCCGCCCGGGGCGTATCAGGCGCTGTCACCGGTTGCATGACGCGTCCTCCACCATCCAGCGGCACAGGGCGCCGAAACTCATGCCCTGCGCCGCCGCCTGCTCCGGCGACAGCGAGGTCGGAGTCATGCCCGGCTGGGTATTGATCTCAAGCAGGATCAGCCCGTCCGCGCCACGGCTTTCGTCCCAGCGGAAATCGGTGCGACTGACGCCGCGACAGCCCAGCGCCCGATGGGCGCGCAACGCATGGTCCAGGCACAGCTCGAACACCTGCTCCGGTATCGTCGCCGGCACGACGTGACGCGACCCGCCGGGCTTGTACTTGGCGTCATAATCGTACCAGCCATCGGTAAGGATGTCGGTGACGGTCAGCGCACCGGGATCGCCTTCGGCGCCGCCGACAACCGTCGTGGTCAGCTCGCGCCCCGGCGCGAAAGCCTCGACCATCACCCGGTCGGGCATCTCGTCAGCCAGACACGGCGGCGCGTTGGCCGCCTCGTGCACCAGATAGACCCCGACACTGGATCCTTCGTTGTTGGGTTTGACGACATAGGGCGGCGTCATGACATGGCCGGCCATCACATCGCTCTTGTCATGGATCGCACTGACGGCAACGGGCAGCCCGGCGGCGCGGAACATGTCCTTGCTGCGCTGCTTGTCCATGGCCAGCGCCGATGCCAGAACACCGGAATGGGTATAGGGCAGCCCCAGCCATTCCAGCATCCCCTGGACGCAGCCATCCTCGCCCCAGCGGCCATGCAGCGCGTTGAATACCACATCGGGGGCAATTTCGCGCAGCCGCTCGGCGAGGTCGGAACCGGCATCCAGCCGGACCACCTCGTATCCTTCACCCTCGAGCGCGGCCGCGCATTCATGCCCGCTGCTGAGCGACACCTCGCGCTCGGCCGACGGGCCGCCCATCAATACCGCCACCCTGGGGGTTGTCCTGCTCGACTGACCCACTTCAAGTGCCTCGTTGTCCCCGGCCTTTTGCGTGCCGGTGTTCATTGTCCCTGCGGTTTGCGCGCCCCGGTTCTCGCCTGTCCGGTGCCGCGCTCAGGGGTTATCTGTATCCGCCGGCTCTCCGACCCGCATGATTTCCCATTCTAGCTCGATACCGCTGGAATCGTAAACCTTTTTTCGCACCGCCTCGCCCAGCCCCTCAAGATCGGCGGCGGTCGCCGTTCCGGTGTTGATCAGGAAGTTGGCGTGTTTCTCGCTCATCTGCGCGCCGCCCAGTCGCGCGCCGCGCATTCCGGCATCCTCGATCACCTTCCAGGCCTTCAGGTCATGCACGTCATCGGCCCGCCCGGTCGAAGAAAACCCCGCCGGATTGCGAAAGGTGCTGCCGGCGCTGCGCTCTCTGGTGGGCTGGGAGGCGTCGCGCGTGGCCAGTTGCGCCGCCATCCGCGCCTCCAGTTCCGCAGGCTCGCCGGGCACGGCCTCGAACGTGGCCTCGATCAGCACCGCCCCTTCGGGCAGATCGCTCTGGCGGTAGCGGAAGTTCAGATCTTCCGGACCGAGCGTGACGATCGCACCATCGCGCGTGACCGCGCGGGCCGAGACGAACACGTCCTTCACATAGCTACCGTAACAGCCGGCATTCATCCGCACCGCGCCGCCGATGCTGCCGGGGATCGTGCGCAGAAACGTCAGGTCGAGCCCGGCCGCGGCGGCACGCCTGGCGACATGCGCATCCAGCGCCGCCGCCCCTGCCGTCACGCGCGTACCGTTCACCGCGATCGAGTTGAAGCCGCGCCCGAGCCGGACCACCAGAGCGCGCAACCCGCCGTCGCGCACGATCAGGTTCGACCCCACACCCATCGGAAACACCAGAACGGCCGGGTCGAGCCGGGCCAGAAACTGCGCCAGATCCTCGGCATCGGCGGGCTGGAACAACCAGTCGGCCGGGCCGCCGACGCGCAGCCATGTCAGATCTCCAAGCGGTCGGGCGGGTGTCAGCGTGCCGCGCGATTCGGGCAGGGGCCGCGTCACTCGTCCTTCGCCCTTGCCGCCAGCGCCCGGCCCCCGAGACCGCCCATGATGGCGCCGAACAGGGCCGGAAACAGGGCGCCCACCAGAAATGCGAAGGGCAGGAACGCGCCTTCCTCCTCGCCGGGGCCGACCGTGGCCAGCCAGATCACGACCGCCAGCGACACGGCCGCCACCGCGCCCAGCAGCCACAACAGCCGCGCCAGTCCGAAGAACCGGCCCACGACCAGCCCGGCCAGGGCGCCGGCCAGCAGTGTGGCCAGCGGCAGGAACGCGAGATTGCTCAGGTTGTTCATTGCAACTCCTATGGGGCTACGGGATGCGCCGATCGCGCGGGTTCGACCCGCCATTTCATAGGCCAAACGGGCGCGCAAGGGAATATCCCGGGCGCGGCGCGGACGGTGTCTAGCGCCGCCGCCAACGTCCGATCAGCGTGCCAAGGGCCTGGCCCAGCACCCAGGGCGCCAGTATCAGCATGGCCGCGACGACATAGTCCAGCCCGTTCCAGCCCTGCGCGTGTTTTCCGATGGACAGCACCGCCACCCAGCACAGGGCACCGGCCAGGCAGATCAGCGCCGAGGCGCGCCAGCGTCCGCGCATCGTCATCGCGTGGCCAAGGCCAAGCCCGGCCAGTACAGAGAGCAGCGGAATAGCGTAGATCATCGCGCCGCGCGCCCGCCGCCGACACGCGCCCGCAGCCAGCGCGCCAGATAGATCAGGGGCCAGCGCATCACCGACATGCCCCCGGCCAGCACCGCCAGCCCGACCCAGGGGCCGTTCTCAAACGTGACATAGCCCAGCAGCGGGATACCCAGGCCGATCAGCACATAGGCGCGCCGCCAGTGATTGTCGCGCGACGGCGTCATGGCCAGAAGGTTAGCAACCACCGCCCAGACACAGGCCAGGATCAGCGAAACCGTCATCGCCCCACCTCGCGGCCGCGCGCCCGGCGCCACAGGAAAAGCAGCGGATTGCGGAACATCGACACGAAGGCAAGACCTCCGGCCAGCGACCAGAACCAGCCGAAATCGCGCCCGAGCCAGACAATCAGCACCGGCGCCGCCGCCAGCAGCACCAGGCCCGGCGCGTATTGCCGGCGCATCGGCAGCATCGCCACCGCCGTGGCAGCCAGAACCCAGATCGCCGAGGCAAGAACGGATGCGCTCAAAGACGTGCCCCCACGGATACCGAAAGCGCCGCCAGCGAAAGCACCAGCCCCACCACCGGCACAGCCACCGGCACCCGGAACCGCGCCACCGGATCGCGGCGTTTCTGAAAGATCAGCGCCAGATTGACCAGCGCGAACACCGCCAGCAAGATACCGGAGGTCAGTTCCGCAAGCAGCGCGAACGGAACCCAGAGCGCCATCGCGACAACCGCCGCCCCGATCAGCAGGGTCGCGCGGACCGGCGTGCCAAGGCGCGGATGCGCGTGGTGAAACCCCGCCAGCGCCTTGCTGCGCCGGCCCAGGCCGAACAACACGCGGGCCGCCATGACGATCTGCGCCAGTACTCCGTTGAGGGCGGCGAACACCGCGATCACCGAAAGGAAGGCACCGTCCCTGCCCCGCACGGTCTGCCAGACCAGGGCCAGGGGGCTGTCGCTGGCGCCCAGTTGGGCCAGTGGCACGCTGCGCACCGCGGCCCATGCGACCAGCGCATAGATAACCGTCGTTATGGCCAGCGATATCAGGATCGCGCGTGGCAAGGTGCGCTCGGGGTCGCGCACCTCCTCGGCCATGTTGACGATATCCTCAAAGCCGATGAATGCGAAGAAGGCCAGCACCGCGCCAATGCCGACACCGCTCCAGACCACGGGTACCGGCGCCGAATAATCCGGCGAATGACCGCCCCCGACCCCCGCCCAGACCACCAGTGCCAGCCCCGCCAGTTCGACGACCGTGAACAGCGCCGCCAGTGACAGGCTTTCCAGAACTCCCGCCACTGCCACCGCCACAAGGGCGATACCCAGACCGAAAATCGCAAGCGTCGGGTCGATGCCGAACCCGGCATGCAGATAGCCCACCCCGCCGCGCAGCACCGCACCGGCCGAAATCGTTCCGGCGGCGACGATGGCCAGACCGACCAGCAGCGCCAGCGCATTGCTGTTCAGCCCGACCCCTACAAAGGCGGCCTCGCCCGCCGCCTCGGGCAAACGGGTGGAGAACTCGGCATAGCTCAGCGCGGTCGGCGCGGCGATCAGCCCGGCCAGCAGAAAGGACAGCGGAGCCCAGACCCCGGCATCGGCGGCAACGGCACCGACCAGCACATAGATACCCGCCCCGACCATCACGCCGACGCCATAGGCGGTCAGCAGACCCAGCCCGATGCGGCGTTTGAGATGGCCATCGGACGTGCTATGCGCCATTCAGCCGCCCCGGAAGGTTGTTTGCCCAGGTACTGATCGTGCCGGCGCCAAGACATACCACCATGTCGCCGGGGCGGGCCTGTTCGCGCACCAGCCTTGTCAGGTCGTCCTCGGACAGGATGGCGCGGGCGTGGCGGTGCCCGTGGCGGATCAGCCCGGCCACCAGATCGTCGCGGCTGGCACCCGGGATCGGATCTTCGCCGGCGCCGTAGACCTCGGCAATGGCAACCACGTCGGCCTCGTTGAAACAGGCGCAGAAATCGTCGAACAGGTCGGACAGGCGCGAATAGCGGTGCGGCTGATGCACCGCGATGACACGCCCCTGCGTGGCCTGGCGCGCCGCCTTCAGCACCGCCGCGATCTCGACCGGGTGATGGCCGTAATCGTCGATGATGGTAACGCCGTCCACCTCGCCGACCCGGGTGAAGCGGCGGTTGACGCCGCCGAACGCGGCAAGGGCGGTGCGGATCTCGGCCGTCTTCATGCCCAGGTGCCGCGCCACCGCGACCGCCGCCAGCGCGTTGGACACATTGTGATCGCCCGGCATCGGCAGGGTGCATCCTTCGATCGTCTTGTCTTCGGCTTGCAGGCGAATGTCGAAATGCGCCACCCCGGCCTTGTAGGTCAGGTTGGTGGCGCGCACATCGGCCTGGGCGTTGAACCCGAAGGTGACGACGCGGCGGTCGGTGATGCGTCCGACCAGCGCCTGCACTTCCGGATGATCGGTACAGCACACCGCCAGCCCGTAGAACGGAATGTTCGACACGAAGTCGTAAAACCCCTGCCTCAGGTTCTCGATGCTGCCCCAGTGTTCCATATGCTCGGGGTCGATATTCGTCACGATGGCGATAGTGGCGGGCAGCCGGTTGAAGGTGCCGTCGCTCTCGTCGGCCTCGACCACCATCCATTCTCCGCCGCCGACCCGCGCGTTGCTGCCATAGGCGTGGATGATGCCACCGTTGATGACGGTCGGGTCCTGCCCGCCGGCATCCAGCAGCGCCGCCACCATCGTCGTCGTCGTGGTCTTGCCATGGGTGCCGGCCACGGCGACGTTGGATTTCAGACGCATCAGTTCGGCCAGCATCTCGGCCCGCTTGACGATGGGCAGACCGCGCCGCCGCGCCTCGTCCAGTTCCGGGTTTCCGGGCTTGATCGCCGAAGAAATCACGACCACGGCGGCGCCGTCCAGGTTTTCCGCCCGCTGACCCTCGAACACGTTCGCGCCCAGACCGGCCAGCCGTTCGGTGATCCTGGACACCTTCAGGTCCGAGCCCTGGACCCCGTAGCCGTGGTTGATCAGCACCTCGGCGATGCCGGACATGCCGATACCGCCGATGCCGACGAAATGGATGGGGCCGACATCGCCGGGCAGTTTGGTGGCAGGATTCATGCGGTTTCCTTCTGGGCCAGGTTCTCGACCAGCGCAACCAGCCGTTCGGTGGCGTCCGGTGCGCCCGCGGCGGTCGCGGCCTGGCTCATGCGCAGGGCCGCGGCGGGGTCGGTCAATACAGCGGTGATCTGCGCGGCCAGCGCGGCGGCATCCGCCATGCTTTCGGGGATCATGATCGCCGCGCCGGCCTCGACCAGCCCACGGGCATTCGCGCTCTGGTGGTCGGCGGCGGCCGCGGCATAGGGAATGAGGATCGACGGGCGCCCGATCACCGTAAGATCGGCGATGGTCGACGCACCGGCGCGCGCGATCACGAGCTGCGCCTCGGTCATCCGCGCAGGGACATCCCGGAAGAACGGCTGCACCTCGGCATCTATCCCGGCCTCCGCATAGGCCGCAATGACGCGCTCTGCATCCTCGGGGCGGGCCTGATGGGACACCCGCAGATGCGCGCGAACCGCTTCGGGCTGGGCGGCCAGCGCCGCTGGCACCAAGTCCGAAAGGATGCGCGCACCCTGGCTGCCGCCGATCGCCAGCACCGCCACCGGGTAGTCGCCGGGCACGATGTAAGGCGCGCCTGCCCGGTCCTGCACCGCGCGGCGCACCGGATTGCCGGTGTGGATGCCGTCCGCGCCTTCGGGCAGGTCGGTCGGCCAGACGCCACAGGCGACATGCGCCACGCGCGGGGCAAACAGCCGGTTGACACGGCCCAGAACACCGTTCTGTTCGTGGATCATGCGCGGAATTCCCAACAGCACCGCGGCCGCCAGGGCCGGGATCGTCGGATATCCGCCAAATCCCACCACCACATCGGGCCGGTCGCGGCGCATGGCCAGCGCCGCGCGCAGCACGCCGGCGGCGATTTTGGGCGCGACCATCGCCCGGGCGGCCACACCGCCACGCGCGAAGGTGGCGCTCTGAACTTTCTCGATCTCGGTGGAATGCGGAAAGCCGCCGGTATAGCGGGCGCCGCGCGCATCGGTCGACAGCCGCACCCGCCAGCCCCGGTGCAGCATTGCCTCGGCCAGGGCCTGTGCGGGGAACATGTGCCCGCCCGTGCCGCCGGCGGCGATCAGCAGATAGCGCCCGCTCACGGTGCGGTTCCGGGATCGGCGATCGCCGAACGCGAACGCACCACGCGGCCGCGCGCAATGTTGCCCCCTCCCCCGGGGGGTGGGAGGGGGCTGCGCGGCCAAGCCGCGCACGGCTGCCGAAAATCGGCACGGCAGCCGAACCCTGTATGCGCCCGGCGGGTCATGTCACCCGCGCCCGCGCAGCAGATCGCCGATTTCGCCCTGCGGCCGGGTCCGGGTAAACGCCAGCAGCATTCCGACGGCGATACCGCCAGCGATCAGCGACGATCCGCCATAGCTGACGAAAGGCAGTGTCATTCCCTTGGCGGGCAACAACCGTACCGCGACACCCATGTTAATCATCGCCTGAACCCCGAACGTTGCGGCAAGCCCGGTACCGGCCAGACGGATGAACGGGTCGCGTTCACGCATCAGGCGCAAGAGCGAGCGCACCGTGATCAGACAAAACAACGCGATCACGATCAGCACCAGAACCAGCCCGTATTCCTCGGCCGCCACCGCGATGATAAAGTCGGTATGGGCGTCGGGCAGCGACCATTTCACCTGACCCTCGCCCACGCCGACCCCGAAAAGCCCACCCTCGCGGATCGCACCCGCAGCATAGCCCAGCTGCGTGGTCGGATCGACCTCGGGGTTGAGGAATCCGTCGATGCGGCGGGCGAAATGTTCGGAGCCCGAATAGGCCATGGCGCCGCCCAGTACCACCAGGCCCGCCATCACGATCAGCAACAGCATCGGCGCACCTGCAACGAAATACATCACCCCCCATGCAAACAGCACCAGGCAGGCCTGTCCGAAATCGGGCTGCATCACCAGAAGCCCCGCGATCACCGCGCAAAGTACGAATGACCACGCGGTCCCGGGGGGGGCGTTAATCTGCTGGCTGGCGGCCATCAGCCAGGCGGCGGCAACCACGAAACCGGGCTTGAGAAACTCCGACGGCTGCACGCTGGCGAAACCCAGCGAATACCAGCGCACCGCGCCCTTGCCGAAATCGGTGCCGAAGAAGGGCAGCAGCATCAGCGCCACGAAGGCGGCCACGAACCCGAGCACCGCCAGCCGCCGCACCAGCACCGGCGACATCATCGAGGTAAGCAGCATCGCCATCAGCGCGGCTGCACCGAACACCGCCTGGCGCTGGACATAATGGAACGGCGCAAAGCCGTTGCGTTCGGCCAGCGGTACCGAAGCCGCCAGCCCCAGCAGCAGCCCGATCACGAACAGGATCAGCACACAGGACATGGTCCACTTGTCCAGTGTCCGCCACCATTTCGGAAGAATGGGTTCGCCGCCCCTTTCGGGGACCGCGCCATATACCATCTCAGTCATGGGCAACCGCCGCCATCTGCCTCGTCCTCGCCCCGTTTTCGGGATCTTGGCCGCGACTCTAGCCTGAATTCGACGGTCAGGCCAGTATCTTCCTCTTGTCTTTGGCGGCAATCCGCGTCAGTCGGCGGCCATGAAGTTCAAGACCGTCATCATCGGCGCCGGTGCGGCCGGCATGATGTGCGCCGCCCATGCCGGACCTGGCACGCTGTTGATCGACCATGCAGGCAGCCCGGGCGAGAAGATCCGCATCTCGGGCGGCGGGCGCTGCAACTTCACCAACCTTTCGACGGCACCGGAAAACTTCCTGTCGGCCAACCCGCATTTCTGCAAGTCGGCGCTGGCCCGCCATACGCCGCGGGATTTCATCGCGCTGGTGGACCGGCACAACATCGCCTGGCACGAAAAAACCCTTGGCCAGTTGTTCTGCGACGGCCGGGCGACACAGATCGTCGCCATGCTGCGCGCCGAGATGGACCGCCCGGGGGCCGCCCTGTGGCTGCAAACCAGCGTGGCCGGGCTACGCGCGACGCCCGACGGCTTCGCGCTGGCGGTGGACCGCGAGGGGGTTCGCCACGAACTGACCTGCGCAAACCTGGTGCTGGCCACGGGCGGCCGGTCGATCCCGAAAATGGGCGCCACGGGGTTTGCCTATGAGGCAGCACGCCAGTTCGGCCTGAACGTGACGCAAACCCGCCCCGCCCTGGTGCCTTTCACCTTCCCCGAGGGCCGTTTTGCCGCGCTGGCGGGCGTGTCGCTGCCCGCGCGGCTGAAGAATGCCCGCGCCAGCTTTGACGAGGCGCTGCTGTTTACCCATCGCGGACTGTCGGGCCCGGCGGTGCTGCAACTGTCGTCCTACTGGCGCGAGGGCGAGGCGATCGTCGCCGACCTGATCCCGGGCATCGCTTTGTTCGACAGGCTGCGCCAGCAACGCCGGCGGCAGGGCGGGCGCAACCTGACCACCGAACTGGCCCGCTACCTTCCGGCACGGCTGGTCGAGTATCTGGCCGCCGAATGGTCGCTGCACGGCCGCCTGGCCGACCAGTCGGATGCGGGGCTGCGCGATCTCTGCGCGGGGCTGGCAAACTGGCGGCTTGTGCCCTCGGGCACCGAGGGCTGGCGCACCGCCGAGGTCACGCTTGGGGGTATCGACACGGCCGGGCTGTCCTCGACGAGCATGCAGGCGAAATCGGTTCCCGGCCTCTATGTCATCGGCGAGGCGGTTGATGTCACCGGCTGGCTCGGCGGGTACAATTTCCAGTGGGCCTGGGCCTCGGGCGCCGCCGCCGGCAGCGCCATCGCGGCGCGCGGCTGACCCCGCCGCTGGATGCTCTCCAGCAAGGGCGTGTCGCGTCCCATCGATCACCCGGCAACGCGAACGCAGCCGCCTCGCCGCCACAACAGGGTTTCAGCCGCGATCGCGAGCCATTCCCGGGCTTCTTTCTGGTGTCAAATACTCCGGGGTCCGGGGCAGCGCCCCGGCGGGTGAGTATGCGAGTCTGGTCAGACCCACCGCGCCCTATCCGCCCGCCCGCCCCAGCGCGCCAAGCACGCAAGCGGTGAAATCCTCGCCGCGGCGTTCGAAATTGTCGTACTGGTCGAAACTGGCCGCCGCCGGGGCAAGCAGCACCGTGTCGCCCGGTTCGGCCTCGGCAACCGCACGGTCCACGGCGCGCGCCATGGTCGTGCAAATCTCGGTCTCCACGTCCAGTTGCAGCGCGAAGGCGGCCGCCTCGCGGCCGATCACATAGGCCTTGGCGACATTCCCCGTGGCCCCCTTCAGGCTACCCAACCCGCCCTCCTTTTCCAGCCCGCCGCAGATCCAGCGGATGCGGGAGAACGCCGACAGCGCCTTGGCGGCGCTGTCCACGTTGGTCGCCTTGCTGTCGTTGACATAGACCACACCGCCCGCCTCGGCGACGATCTGGCTGCGATGGGGCAGGCCGGGATACCTGCGCAGCGCCGCCTCGATGGCGCGCGGTGCCAGACCCAGCGCGCGGCACGCCCCGTAGGCGGCACAGGCGTTCTGATGGTTGTGCGCGCCGGGCAGGCCGGCAATGTCGCGCAGATCGACGGAACCGGCCTGCCGGCCCTTGCGGTACTCCGCGAGATATCCCTTGCGGGCAAAGACCTGCCAGCCCGGCCCGGTCAGCCTGCGCGCCACGCTTACCCGTATCACCCGGTCGTCGCCGGGCGCTTCGGCCAGTTGCCCGGCAAGGAACGCGCCCTCGGCCTCGTCCACGCCGATCACCGCCCGATCCGGCCCGCCCTCGGCAAACAGCCGCCGCTTGGCCGCGAAATAGCCGCCGATCCCGCCATGCCGGTCAAGGTGATCGGGCGAAAGGTTGGTGAACACCGCCACATCGGGCGTGAGCGCACGCGCCAGGTCGGTCTGATAGCTGCTGAGTTCCAGCACCACCACCTCGCCATCGCCCGGCGGGTCGAGATCAAGCACCCCGCGCCCGATATTGCCGGCAAGCTGCACCGGGCGTCCGGCTTCGGTCAGGATGTGATGGATCAGCGCCGCCGTGGTCGATTTGCCGTTCGACCCGGTCACCGCCACGACCTGCGGCGGTGTGTCGAACCTGTCCCATCCGGGCGTTGCAAACGAACGGAAGAACAGGCCGATATCGTTGTCGACCGGCACGCCGGCCTCAAGCGCGGCGGCCACCACGGGGTGCGGCGCTGGGTAGAGATGCGGGATTCCGGGGCTGACAATAAGCGCCGCGATGCCGTCAAAGGCACCTTGCCGGCTCAGGTCCGCGCAGGCGAAACCCTCGGCCTCGGCCACCCGGCGTGCGTCTGCGTTGTCGTCCCAGCAGACCGGGTCGGCCCCGCCGGCACGCAGGGCGCGCGCGCCCGACAGCCCGGACCGCCCCAATCCCAGCACGCCAACGCGGGCCGCGTGATATCCGCGCACGGGAATCATCTGTCCCTCCGTGAAACTCACGCACCGGGTTAGCCTGTCGCGGTGCAGGTTTCCAGCAGCGACGGGCATCCGGGCCACGCTTTGCCCGGCACCGGGCGCGCCAGATCCGGCGCGTCATGGCGGCGGCAGGCCCGCGCCCATTGGCCGACCGGTAGGGAATCAGCCGTTGCGCAGCTTTTCGACCAGGCCCAGCAGGCGCAACTCGATGCGCCGCAGACGTTGCAGCGCGTCGATTTCGGGGTGCGCGGCGCTGGCAAAGGCCAGGCCGTAGAAGGCAACCGAATGGGTGCAGTCGGGCGACGTGATGGTGATGAACGTGGTCGGCGCATCCGCAACCGCGCTCATGCCCAGCGATATGCTGCCGTTGCTGGCCTTGCCCGGCGCCGTGGCCCTGGCCAGCGCGTCCGAATCGATCTCGGAAAACCGCTCGTCCCTCACGATCTCGCGTAACAACGCCATCGCGGCATCGCCCGGCAGCCGCGATTGGATAGCGGTCTGCGCCGGCGGGGCGGCACGCACGCCGACAGCGCCATCCGATGATAGCGTCAGCATCGGCGGATCGCGCGGGGCATCCGCATCGACCACATCGTATTCCAGCACGATCCCCGCACCGCCGCCGGCCGCAAAAACATCACAGGCGGCTTGCGCCGCCCATGGTGCGAGGACCATCAGACCCCCGAGAAAGGTTCTGCGAATCAGTTCGCCCGTCAAGCGCGCGACTTGCGGCGGCGCAGGAACCCGAGGAACACGAAACCGGACGCTGCAAGCACCATGCCCGGCGGCACCGGAACCGGCGACATCGGCGGCATGTGGGTCGCGGTCGTGGTGTACCCGAGATCGGCGAACGAGGCGATCGTGGTGGTGGACACGGTGGCGTCCGGCGTCAGGAACCCGGTCATCAGTTCGGGATTAGTGAACTCGGAGCCGTGGCCGCAGAAACCGACCTCGTCCCAGTGGCCATCATCGGTCCCCGGTCCGAAACCGCCGATCTCGACCGGAACGGAAGTCGCCCCCGCATCGCATTCGGCCTGATAGGCCGCCAGGGCCCAGGCGCCGGTGTACTGGCCGGTTCCGTCCACATAGACTTCCTGTTTGCCCGGAACGCCGACGGCGCTCGAACTCCAGAGCGTGCCGAAGCCCATGACATGCGCCATTTCGTGCTTGATCACGTCCAGAAGCGTTCCGGCGATCTCAAGCGCCAGAAGGTCCGCGGTATCGAAACTCATGCTCCCCGTCGACGTATAGAGGAACGATGAGGTACTGACACCGGTCGTTGGCCCCGCCGATCCGAGAATGCCGCCGGCACCGTCAATCGCGACGCCCTGCGCATCGATCTGCATCGAAGTCAGGCCCGGATCTTCCTGATAGCCGGTTATGTGCGATTCCCAGAACGTTTCGGCGATCGTGAAGATCGCCTGTTGCGTAGCGGACAGACCGCCGAGGAAATTCACCTGGATGTCGAAAGGCGCGGCGTTTGCCGCACCGGCCGAAACGGCAAGAACCGCCCCGAGCGCGGCCGAGGCCGGAGAACGCAGGAATTTCATGTCACACTTCCCCCCAGTAATAAACATGTCTAGCAAAGTGCCCTTAGCGTAACACAAATTTAGGCGCTGACCTAGCGTAATTGTCGAAACGGCCTTCAACCGCCCGGCAACAAAGAACAATGCACCCGCCCGGTTATCCGGCCCGGCCATCCTTGGCAGAGAACCGGTTTTGCTTGCCGTCGGTTCTGCCGGTTCCTAATCTGCGCCCGCGCCCGGACAGGACCTGTCGGAGACAACACCGCCCATGCCGAAACTGGTTGAGATCGCCCCTGACATCTGGCTTGCCGAGGGCAGCAACGTGAATTTCTACGGCTTCGCCTATCCCACCCGGTCGGTCATCGTGCGGCTTCCCGACGCGAGCTTGTGGGTCTGGTCGCCTATTGCCCTGACCGACGGGTTGAGGCGCGAAATCGAGGCTATCGGGCAACCGTGCCATCTGGTCAGCCCCAACAGGATTCATCATCTCTTTCTCCAGGACTGGAAGGCAGCCTGGCCCGATGCGCTGTTGTGGGGGCCGCAATCCACGATCGACAAGCGCGCCGATCTGCGCTTTCAGGCGGCCCTGGAGGATGTGGCGCCGCCCGGGTGGCAGGGCGCGTTCGATCTGGCCTGGTTTCGCGGATCGCGATTTCTGGACGAGATCGTCTTTTTCCACCGTCCCTCGCGCACCGCGATTCTGGCCGATATGTCGGAGAACTTCACCGAGGCGTTCCTCAACCGCCACTGGTCGGGCTGGCAGCGGGTCATTGCCCGGCTCTGGGGGATCGTCGAGGGCAAGGGCTATGCCCCGCTCGAATTGCGGCTGTCCTTCATCTTCCGCGCCGACCTGCGTAAGGCCCGCGACAAGGTGCTGGCCTGGAACCCCGAACGCGTAATCATGGCGCATGGCAGATGGCAGGACCGCGACGGGCGCGCCTTTCTGGAACGCGCCTTCGCCTGGATCGGATAGCGGACGGCGCCCTTGCGATACGGGTGCCGCAGGCGTTGCCTATCGCACCTTCAGCGTCGCCAGCCCGATCATGGCGAGAATAACCGATATGATCCAGAAGCGGATCACGATGGTCGGTTCCGACCAGCCGAGTTTCTCGTAGTGGTGGTGGATCGGCGCCATCAGGAAAACCCGCCGCCCGGTATGTTTGAAATACAGCACCTGGATGATGACCGACAGCGCCTCGATCACGAACAGCCCGCCGACCACGGCCAACACCAGTTCGTGTTTCGTCACCACCGCGATGGCGCCCAGCGCGCCGCCCAGCGCGAGGCTGCCGGTATCGCCCATGAACACCGCCGCCGGCGGTGCGTTGTACCACAGAAACCCCAGCCCGCCGCCGAACAGCGCGGCCGTGAAAATCAGGATCTCGCCGGTGCCGGGAACGTAGTGCACATCCAGATATTCGGTGAAGTCCACCCGGCCCACCGCATAGGCGATGATGCCCAAGGTGCCGCCCGCGATCATCACCGGCATGATCGCCAGCCCGTCGAGCCCATCGGTCAGATTGACCGCATTGGCCGCCCCGACGATCACCACCACCGCGAACGGGACATAGAAATAGCCCAGGTTGATCAGCGTGTGTTTGAACACCGGCAGCGCAAGCCGGTTCTGCAACGCCTCGGGATGGACATATGCCGCCCAGACCGCCGCCACGATGGCAATCAGAATACCCAGCGCGAGGCGCAACTTGCCCGGCACACCCTTCGAGTTCTGCTTGCTGACCTTGGCATAGTCATCGAAGAACCCGATCAGTGCAAAGCTGAGCGTCACGAACAGCACCAGCCAGACAAAGGGATTGTCCAGCCGTGCCCAAAGCAGCGTCGCAGTGGTCAGCGCGCCGACGATCAGCAGCCCGCCCATGGTCGGCGTGCCGGCCTTGGCCATATGGCCTGTCGGGCCGTCGTCGCGGATCGGCTGGCCCTTGCCCTGGCGGCGGCGCAAGACGTCGATCAGCGGCCGCCCGAAAAGGAACCCGAACACCAGCGCCGTCAGGAATGCCCCGCCCGCACGGAAGGTTATATACCTGAAAAGATTAAAGAAATCCCCTCCGTCCGACAGCGCGGTCAGCCAATAGAGCATCTAGGTCCGGTCCTCTGGTTCTGAATTCGCGCTGCCATGACCCATTTTACGGATGGCGTCAACGACCAGCGCCAGCCGGGTCGAGAGCGAGCCCTTGACCAGCACGATATCGCCTGCCTCCAGCGTTTCGGCCAGCTTTTCCGCCATCGCCTCGCTGGTTTCGTACCAGCCGCCGCGCCGGCCGGGTTCCAGCGCGCCATGCAACGCCCGCATCAGCGGGCCGACGCAATGCACCTTGTCGATGCGCTCCATCGCGCCAAGGCGGGCAAGCCCTTGATGCAGAGTCTTTTCTTCGGGGCCGAGTTCCTTCATGTCGCCAAGGATGGCAATGCGCCGGCCCTTCGTCGCCGCCCCCGCCAGAACGTCGAGCGCCGCGGCCATCGACGCAGGGTTGGCGTTATAGCTGTCGTCGAGCACTTCCAGCCCGCCGCCCGCCAGGGCGACGGTTTCGCGGGCTCCGCGCCCGGCATGGGGGCTCCAACGCGCAAGGCTGGCGGCGGCGCGGACAGGATCGGCACCCAGTCCGGCGCAGGCGGCCAGTGCGCCAAGCGCGTTCATGGCGAAGTGCCGCCCCTCGGTGGCCAGCGCGAAGGCCAGTTCACCCCGGCCCGGCAGGGCGGCCCGTACGGCAAGTTGCCCGCCGCGCATCTCTGCCGAAAGCAGCCGGAAATCGCCTTGCCGCGCCCCGAAACTGACGCATTCGGCGCCCAGGTCACGGGCGGTGCGTGCCAGGATTTCGGCCTGGGCGATGTCGGCGTTCAGCACCGCCACACCGCCCGGTTCCAGCCCCTGCACGATCGAAGCCTTCTCGGCGGCGATGGCATCGACGCTGTCGAAGGCTTCCAGATGCGCGGGCGCAACGGTCGTGACCAGCGCAACATGCGGGCGCGCCAGCCGTGCCAGCGGCGCGATCTCGCCGGGGTGGTTCATGCCGATCTCGATTACCGCGAAGTCGGTGGCGGCGTCCATGCGTGCCAGGGTCAGCGGCACGCCCCAGTGATTGTTGTAGCTGGCGACGCTGGCATGGGTGGCGCCCTGATCGCCCAGCATCAGCGCCAGCATTTCCTTGGTCGAGGTCTTTCCGACGCTGCCGGTGACGGCGACAACCCGGGCAGCGCAGCGTGCGCGGGCGGCACGGCCGAGATCTTCCAGCGCGCTCTGAACGTCCCTGACGATCAGCAGCGGCGCGTCAGGCGCCACCCCCTCGGGGACTCGGCTGACCATCGCGGCCGCCGCGCCCCTTTCCAGCGCCTGCGCGACGAAGTCATGCCCGTCGCGCGCCGCGCTCAGCGCCACGAACAGATCGCCCGGGCGCAGGCTGCGGGTGTCGATGGAAACGCCCTTGGCCGACCACGCGCCCCGGGCGCGCCCGCCGGTCGCCGCGGCGGCTTCGGCGGCACCCCAGAGCGTCACGCCCCGCCCCCGTCGAGCGCCGAAACAGCCACGCTGGCCTGTTCGGCATCGTCGAAGGGCAGGATGTCGTCGCCGACGATCTGGCCGGTCTCGTGCCCCTTGCCGCAGATCAGCAGCGCATCGCCCGGCCCCAGCGCATCGACCCCGCGCAGGATCGCCTCGGCCCGGTCGCCAACCTCGGTAATGCTGTCGGTACCGCCGGCCTGCCGGGCACCGGCCATGACCGCGCTCCGGATCGCGCCCGGCTCCTCGCTGCGCGGATTGTCGTCGGTGATCAGCACGACATCGGCATTGCGCGCCGCCGCCTGCCCCATCAACGGCCTCTTGGTACGGTCACGGTCGCCACCGGCGCCGACGATCGCCACCAGCCGGCCCATCACATGCGGGCGCAACGCCGTCAGCGCGGTCGCCACCGCGTCGGGGGTATGGGCGTAATCGACGAATACCGCCGCGCCGTTGGCGCGCGTCGCGGCCAGTTGCATGCGCCCGCGCACGGTACTCAGACGCGGCAGCGTTTCGAACACCTCTTCGGGGTCTTCGCCGCTGCCGATGGCCAGGCCACATGCCAGCGCGACGTTCGAGGCCTGAAACCCGCCGATCAGGCGCAGCCGGGTCTGGTGCGCGCGGCCGTGCCAGGCAAAGCGGAGATCCTGCCCGGTGGCGTCGAACCGCTGCGCCACCAGGCTCAGGTCGGTCTTGCCGTGGCCGACCGTCAGCACCTCCTGCCCGCGCGCGGCGGCAATGGCGCGCATTTCCGCCCCGCGCGGATCGTCGAGGTTGATCACCGCCGTCGCATCCTCGGGCAGTACGTCGCGGAACAGCCGCGCCTTGGCCGCGAAGTAGGCCTCGAACGTGTCGTGGTAGTCCAGATGATCCTGGGTGAAATTGGTGAACCCCGCCGCCGCCAGTTGCACGCCGTCCAGCCGGCGCTGTTCCAGCCCGTGACTCGAGGCTTCCATCGCCGCATGCGTGACCCCGGCCCCGGCAGCCTGCGACAGGATGCGGTGCAGGGTGATCGGGTCGGGCGTGGTGTGGGCCAGCGGCGCCGACCAGGCACCCTCGACCCCGGTGGTTCCGAGATTGACGGCCTCATACCCAAGCTCGGCCCAGATCTGGCGCAGGAAACTGGCCACCGATGTCTTGCCGTTGGTGCCGGTGACGGCCACCACCACTTGCGGCTGCGCCCCGAACCACAGCGCCGCAGTGCAGGCCAGCGCCTGGCGCGGGTCTTCGGCCACCACCAGCGCCGCGTCCGAAGCCGCCAGTTCGTCGGCCGCGATGGTGGCGCCGGCGGTATCGGTCAGGATCGCGGCAGCGCCCATGCGCAGCGCGTAGCGGATGAATTCGCCGCCATGCACACGGCTGCCCGGAAGCGCCGCGAACAGGTATCCCTCCTTCACCTCGCGGCTGTCCACAGCCAGCCCCGAGATCGCCGGGTCGCGCCCGCCGCGCGCCGTCAGGGCCAACTGGCCGAGTGTCGTTGCCGCCATGCCGTAGCCGCCCCCGCCGCCTGTCAGTTCGAGGTCAGGGTTATACCAGCCACCTGACCGGGTTCAACGGCCGGCCGCATTCCAAGCAGCGGCGCCAGCCGTTCGATCATCTCGGCGGCAACCGGCACCGCGGTCCAGCCGGCGGTGCGGCGCAACTCGCCGCTGGCAAAGATCGACGGTTCGTCCAACGTGACGATCAGCACATATTCCGGATCGTGGGCAGGAAACATCGAGGCAAAGGTGGTGATCACCTTGTCCTTGTAATACCCTCCCCTCGGCTTGGGCTTGTCGGCGGTTCCGGTCTTGCCGGCCACCGCATAGCCCGCAACCTCGCCGAAACTGGCGGTGCCATGCGTCACCACCCGACGCAGCATGGCGCGCGACGCGGCCGCGGAGTCTTCGGACAGCACTCTTGGCCCGTATTGCGGCCGATCCTGTTTCAGGATGGTCGGGCTGACATAGCGCCCGCCATTGGCAATGGCGGCGTATCCGGCGGCAAGGTGCATCGGCGTCGCCGACAGGCCATGACCGAACGAGATGGTCATCATCTCGAGCACACCCCAGTTGCGCGGCACCAGCGGCCGGCCGCCCTGCGCCTCGAACAGTTCGAAACCGGTGGCTTCCAGCATGCCGATATCTTCGAAGAACTGCCGCTGCCGGTCGATACCGATCATCTGCGCCAGCCGCGCCGTGCCGACGTTCGAGCTTTTCTCGATCACCATGCTGACAGATAGTTCGGGTCCGTAGTGCTTGTTGTTGAACTCGCCGATCTCGTGACCCGACTGGATCAGCGGACGGCGCGTGTTGACGGGCGTATCGGCACTGACCAGCCCCAGATCCATCGCCTGCGCGGCGGTGAATATCTTGAAGGTCGACCCCAGTTCGTAAACCCCCTGTACCGCGCGGTTGAACAGCGGGCTGTCGGAAGGGTCACCCTTGAGCGCCGGAACCGGGCGGTCGTTGGGGTCGAAATCGGGTAGCGACACCATCGACACCACCTCGCCGGTATGCACGTTCATCAGGATCGACGCTGCACCCTTGGCGCGCATCAGCTTCATTCCGCCCAACAACACCGTTTCGGCGGCGGCCTGAACCGACAGATCCAGCGACAGTTGCAGCGGCTTGCCGCCATTGGCGGGGTCGCGCAGATAGCCGTCGAACTGCTTTTCCACACCGGCCACGCCGATCACCTCGGCAGCGTTCACCCCTTCCTTGCCGAATCCCGCCCCCCCGAGGATGTGCGCCGCCAGCCGCCCGTTGGGATACAGCCGCATCTCGCGCGGGCCGAACAGCAGGCCCGGATCGCCCAGATCGTGCACCGCCTGCTTCTGTTCCGGGCTGATCTTTTTCTTGATCCAGACGAACTTGCGCTTGCCGGTGAAATCGCGCAGCAGGCGTTCGGCATCGAGATCGGGAAATATGGCGGTCAGACCCGCCACCACGGCCGGCGGATCCACCATCTGCCGGGGCTGGGCATAAAGCGAGAAGGTCTCGAAATTGGTGGCCAGGACGCGGCCCTTGCGGTCGACGATATCGGCGCGCTGGTTGGCGATGCCGGCGCCGGCGGCGCTGGTCAGCGGTTCGGCAGGTTCGGAAGTGGCCAGCAGGCCCATCCGCGCCCCGACCGTCACGAAGGCGCAAAGAAAGAACAGCCCCAGCACCAGCAGCCGGCCCTCGGCACGGGTGCGGGCGCGGTCCTGCATGTCCTCGTGCCGGCGGCGGATGTTCTCGCGTTCGATGGCGT
The DNA here is from genome assembly GCA_047975215.1 of Jhaorihella sp. Classification (GTDB taxonomy): domain Bacteria; phylum Pseudomonadota; class Alphaproteobacteria; order Rhodobacterales; family Rhodobacteraceae; genus JAGRMG01. The sequence goes on along the minus strand of JBKEDD010000025.1, from coordinate 11,913 downwards.
CGGGGTTTTCGCCCTTGGCACGCGCCGGGAGGATGCGGGCAAGCGGGCGCAGCGGCGTGCGGATCATGGCAACTGTTCCCCGTCCTTCATGACCGAGTCATCGTTCATGGTCGAGACATCGACCGGATTGGTGATCGGCACCACCGGCTCGGGCGGATAGCTGACCTCGTCGATGCGGCCGAACTGGTCGGGGCGCAGCGGCAGGAGACCGAGACGGTCGAAATTGATCTCGGCCAGTTCGCGCAGACGGTCGGGCCGGTTCAGATAGGCCCATTCCGCGTGCAGCACCGACAGGCGCACCTTGGCCTCGCCGATCTCGCGCTGCATGCGCCGGGTTTCCTTGAGCACCTGCTGGGTGGCATAGTTTTCCCGGTAGGCCCAGAAGGCCAGACCGAACACCGCCAGCGCGGTCAGGATGTAAAGCAGGCTTTTCACTGGCGCGCCTCCCTCAGTTGCGGCATGCCGATGCGGTTCGGGTCGATCCGGCCCGGTGGCGCGCCGGTGCGCACCGCCACCCGCAGCCGCGCCGACCGGGCGCGCGGGTTTGCGGCCAGTTCGCTATCGTCCGGTCCGATGGACTTGCGCCCGGGCAAGGTGAATTGCGCCGGCGCGGGGTCGGTTTGCGGGGCATAGCGGTTGGCGCGCCCCTCCTGCCCGGCGCGCGCCGCCAGAAAGCGTTTGACCATGCGGTCCTCGATGGAATGAAAGGTCACGACCGCAAGTTTGCCGCCCGGGGCAAGCGCGCGCTCGGCGGCCATGAGCCCCAGGAACAACTCGCCATATTCATCGTTCACGGCTATGCGAAGCGCCTGAAAGCTGCGCGTGGCCGGGTGCGACTGGCCCGGCCTGGCGCGCGGCAGGCAGCCTTCCACGATGGACGCCAGTTGCAGGGTGGTGACGATCGGGGCAACCGCGCGCTCACGCGCGATCGCGCGCGCGATGCGCCTGCTGGCGCGTTCCTCGCCATAGTGAAACAGGATATCGGCCAGTTCCGCCTCGGATGCGGTGTTGACCAGATCGGCCGCCGAAGGCCCATCCTGCGACATCCGCATGTCGAGCGGCCCGTCCCGGAGAAAGGAAAACCCGCGCCCGGCCCGGTCGAGCTGCATCGAGGATACGCCCAGATCCAGCACCACGCCGTCAAGATCCGTGGCAAGCTCGTCCATCCGCGAAAACACGCCCTGCCGCAGATCCAGCCGCTCGCCATACTCTGCCGCCCAGCCCTGTGCCATCTCCAGGGCCAGCGGGTCGCGGTCCACCGCGATCACCCGTTCGGCGCCCGCATCGAGCAGACCACGGCTGTAGCCGCCCGCGCCCAACGTGCCGTCGAGCCAGGTGCCCGACACCGGCGCGACCGCATCCAGAAGCGGGCGCAGCATGACCGGAATGTGATCGTGGGTGTCGGAGGACGCCGCCGGCATGGCTTATTCCCCTCCGGATCCATCCAGCAGGCTGAGCGGGTCGAAATCGTCGGGCATCCCCTTAAGGAACGCATCGGTTTCGGCTGCTTCTGTGGCCTCGTAGGTGGCGCGGTTCCAGATCTCGAAATAGTCGCCCATGGCGGCCATCGTGGCCTCGCCCTCGACCGCGATCTGTTCGCGCCGCTCCTTGGGAAGCACGATGCGTCCGTCGCGGTCGATCTCGGTTGTCCAGGCCTTGCCCAGGATCAGCCGGCTGGCCTGCTTGCGGGCCGCCGATCCGCGCGGCAAAGCCTTGATGTCGGCCTCGATCTCGGCCATCGCCTCTATCGTGTAGACGTGCAGGCAGTTCTTCAGATGCTTGCCGTAAAGCACGACCATGCGCGGGTTGGGGTTTTCGGGAAAGGCCGGGTCGCCGGATTCGAGCACGCGGCGAAAATCGGCCGGGATCGACACGCGACCCTTGCCGTCAACCTTCTGGTTGAACTCGCCGGTAAAGCTCAGACCCACTGTCCCGCGGACCTCTCTGCCCTGCCCCCGGTTGCGTTTGCCGACCCCGGCCAACGAAAACGGCGGGTTGATCTGCTGCCACTGATCAACCCGCCGCCCTCGTCCCGCATGAGCGGGGTGTCCGACTGCGCGCGCCACCTGGGGGGATGTCTGCTCGCTCGCGCGCCGGATCTCTCATGTTCGGAAGAAAGCGGGTGCCTGTATGAAGCCTGCTTTTTGTCTTGGTTCGGGTTTGTTTGGTGACCCTTTGTTTCCCGCTGCCTTCCGATGAACAAGGGATGCCATGGAACTTTATGGAAATCAACTCGAAATCACTTACCTTGGCGCCCATCCTTGGCTTTCTGCACGACGAACAACGGTCTATTGAGCGCCTTTCGCGCCCAGATTTCGCTTAAGTTGTTATGAGTCACATTCATGACACCACATATTGTGCCATCGGAGTTGATGAAGGTAGTTCCAGAAAATCCCGAAACTTTTTGACAAGCTCTTGAGCAGACTATATGTGTTCTTAGTATGTTCTCGTACCGGCCTGGCGAATCGACCCCGAACATGGATTTTGTCCGCGTGATTCGGCCCGTTTCCCGAACATTGCGAAGAAGCGCCGCCAGGAAGTCCCATCATTACCCATGGTCTCGCGTTCCCGGCCCGTGCCACCCGATCCGCAAGCCGGACCGCCCCAAAGCGTCGCAATCCCGCCCGCGCCAACGCGTCGAAACCGTCACATCCCCTGAACTCTGGCGCGCCAGGTCGGCCAAGTAGCGAAAAGAACAGGAGAATTACCCGGCGTCATCCATGCGCTTGCTGCATAGCAGCATTGATCCGACGGGGGATTGTGCAGGTGCAGCATTTGCCTATCTTGGCCTCAACACGGGCCGCCATGGCGGCACCACGACGAACAGAGGTTCACGAACATGGCATATTCGACGCATATGAACGCCCACAAGGCTGCCGGCCTTGCCAATCCGACGGCGTTGATCGAGTCCGCGCTGGACCGTCTGCGCACGCATCTGCGCTATCGCCGGACCCTGGCCGAACTGTCCCAGCTGGACAACCGGCAGTTGGCCGATCTGGGTCTCAACCGCTCCATGCTGCAATCGACCGCACGCAGGGCTGTCTACGGGGCGTCCTGAACGGGCGGCAGCACGAATTCACGAATGCGGGCCCGTCTTCCTCCCATGAGGGCCCGACATTGCGGCGGCATCTCTCCTCCTCCCTGATGCCGCCGCACAAGATACCGGCCAAAAGCCGGGTACAGGGCACCGGCCGCCTTCCTCCTCCCTGCGGTCCGGGGCCCGAAACCGAAACGGCGGCACCCATCCTCCTCCCGGGTGCCGCCGTTTTACGTTTTCCGGGGCCGCAATGGCGCGCCCGACGACCAGGTTGCACAACGCACGGATCTGCCGTCAACTGCGGGATGTGGCGCAGCTTTGGCGGCACGTTACGCGGAGTGCGCATGCTGGCCTTGACCGTGCACCTTGCCATTGTCGTCGGATTCACGCTGCGCATCGCGCTGCGGGACGAACTGGCGCCGACGACGCGCCTGGCATGGTTCATGGTGATCGTCGTCCTGCCGGTCTTCGGCGGCCTGATCTATTTCCTGTTCGGCGAGGTCAACCTCGGCCGGACCGCGACCGACCGTATTGCCGAAGTGACCCGTGAATTCCGGTCGCACCGCGGCCTGCTGCCCGGCCAGAGCGACGACTGGGCCGTGCATGTCCCGCCGCCCTACCGCGCCGCGTTCAGCTACAGCGCCTCGATCAACGGCTTTCCACCGGTTGGCGGGAATACCGCCGAACTGATGCCCGACGCCGCCACCACCCGGGCACGGATGATTGCCGATATTGACGGGGCGCAGGACCATGTGCATGTGCTCTACTACATCTGGCTTGATGACGAGACGGGCAGCGAAACCGCCCGCGCCCTGATCCGCGCGGCAAGGCGCGGCGTGACCTGCCGGGCGATGGCTGACGGCCTGGGTTCGCGGGCCTTCATCGGGTCAGAGCTTTGGGCCGAGATGCAAGACGCCGGTGTACAGGTGGCCGTGGCGCTGCCGATCGGCAACCCGTTGGTGACGATCCTGAAAAGCAGGCTGGATCTTCGCAATCACCGCAAGATTACCATTATCGACGGCATGACCACCTGGTGCGGCAGTCAGAATTGTGCCGACCCGGAATTCCGGGTGAAGGCGAAATACGCCCCGTGGATCGACATCATGCTGCGTGTCCAGGGGCCGGTCGTTGCGCAGAACCAGTTCTTGTTCGCCAGCAACTGGATCGCCCAGAACGGCGGCTCGATCGAGGATTTCCCGATCTCGCAGTCATGCGGGAATCCGGGCTTCGTGGCACAGCTGATGGGCGACGGCCCGACCGAACGGACGCTGGCGACCCCGCATCTGTTTGCCGCGCTGATGTACACGGCACAGCGCGAGGTGGTGGTCTCGACCCCATATTTCGTGCCCAATTCGGTGGTGCTCGAGGCGATCTGCGCCGCCGCATGGCGCGGCGTGACGGTGCGCATGATCTTTCCGCGGCGCAACGATTCGTGGATCGTCGCGGCGGCAAGCCAGTCCTCCTACCGCCGTCTGCTGGAAGCCGGAGTGGAGATCTTCGAACACCGCGAGGGGCTGCTGCACGCAAAGACGATCACTGTCGACGGACAGGTCGCGCTGATCGGCTCGTCAAATCTGGACCTGCGCAGCTTCGATCTGAACTATGAAAGCAACCTGTTGCTGTCCGATACCGGCGTGACCGGCGCGATCGCGGCGCGGCAGGCGGACTATATCGCCGGCTCCGACAGGATTGGCCTGACCGAGGTTGACGCCTGGCCACCCTACCTGCGCATTCGGAACAACGTGATCGCCACCATCGGGCCGGTACTGTAAGGCGCGGCCGCGTTCACAATCCCTGATACATATAGGCTTCGCGGTTGGCCTTGTGGCGCTCGTATTCGGCCTGGGCGGCACCCGAGCGCGCCCCGCTCAGCCCCGGTTCACACGCAGCGAGAAGCGCAAGGGCCGCGCAGCCGGCAATCAATCGAACCAGAATCATGGCGGAACTTTCCCGAAACGATGCGCGTCCGGGAACAAGGTATACCGATTTGCCGGGGTTTCCACGGCATCGCGACACGGCTGGGCGGAATTTCGCATGGCGCGGGGCAGGCCCCGGCCCCGCCTGAGCCTTGCCGTCGGTCGCGGCGCATGTCGAATTCAGCGGGCGGGTGCGCGGGTTTGGCGCGCGACAGTCTGGCGACGTGGAATCGTAATGCGATACACCGAAATCAGGGCGCCACAAAGGTTCGCGCCCGCCCTCGGCGCCGGGCGCGAACCGGATCGCTAGCGATCCGGGGCCAGTTGACAGATGTCGCTGACCATGGATTCGGACCCTAGAACGGAATATCGCCGGCGGCGGATATGAACCGTGCCACCACCTTCTTGGTGCCGGCCTTTTCAAAGGCGATCTCGAGCTTGTCGCCCTCGATCCCGATGATGCTGCCGTATCCGAATTTCTGATGGAACACCCTCTCGCCCACGGCAAAGGCTGAAACCGCATCGAGGTCGATCACGCTGTTGCGGCTCTCGCGCGGCTGGCCCAGCCCGTGCCGCCCGGCGCGTGCCTGCAAGCGTTTCCAGCCGGGAGAGTTGTACCCGTCGGCCTGGGCTGCCCGAGTTTCGATGCCGCCGCCCGAAACCGGAGCGGGCGAACCATAGTTGCCGCCATACAGGCCCGGCGGCGTCAGCACTTCGACATGATCGCCCGGCAGTTCATCAATGAAACGCGACGGCATCGCCGACTGCCATTGCCCGAACACCCGGCGGTTGCCGGCAAACGAGATGGTGCACAATTCCTCGGCCCGCGTGATGCCGACATAGGCCAGACGGCGTTCCTCCTCCAGCCCCCTCAGCCCGGTTTCATCCATGCTGCGCTGAGACGGAAACAGCCCATCCTCCCAACCCGGCAGGAACACGGCGGGAAATTCCAGCCCCTTGGCGGCGTGCAGCGTCATGACCGAGACCTTTTCTTCGGCATCGCCGCTGTCGTTGTCCATGATGAGACTGACGTGTTCGAGAAAGCCCTGCAGGTTCTCGAACCCTTCCAGCGCCTTGACCAGTTCCTTGAGGTTCTCCAGCCGTCCCGGTGCCTCGGGCGTTCTGTCGTTTTGCCACATCGCGGTATAGCCGCTTTCATCCAGGATGATCTCGGCCAGTTCCATGTGGGTGATGCCGGCATCCCCCGCCATCCGGCCCCAACGGGCGATGTCGGCGACCAGCCGGCCCAGTTCGGCGCCGCCCCTGCCCTTGATCGCGCCGGCCTCGATCGCCAGCCGCGCGCCTTCGATCAGGCTGACACCGTTGGCGCGCGCCACGCGCTGAACCGCCTGGCGCGCCTTGTCGCCCAGGCCGCGCTTGGGGGTGTTGACGATACGCTCGAAGGCCAGATCGTCCTCGGGGCTGACCACGACGCGGAAATAGGCCATGGCGTCACGGATCTCCATGCGCTCATAAAAGCGCGGGCCGCCGATCACCCGGTAGGGCAGGCCGATGGTCAGAAAGCGATCCTCGAAGGCGCGCATCTGGTGCGAGGCGCGCACCAGAATCGCCACCTCGTTCAGGCCGAAGGGACGCATCCCGCGGGTGCCACGCTGCATCGATTCGATTTCCTCGCCGATCCAGCGCGCTTCCTCCTCGCCGTCCCAATGGCCGATCAGGCGCAGCTTCTCGCCCTCCTGTGCCTCGGTCCAGAGCGTCTTGCCCAGCCGGCTTTCATTGCCCGAGATGACGCCCGAGGCGGCGGCCAGGATATGCGGGGTGGAGCGGTAGTTCTGTTCCAGCCGAACCACATGCGCGCCGGGAAAGTCCGCCTCGAACCGCAGGATGTTGCCCACCTCGGCGCCGCGCCAGCCATAAATGGATTGATCGTCGTCACCCACGCAACAGATATTCTTATGCGCGCCCGCCAGCAGCCGCAGCCACAGATACTGGGCGATGTTGGTGTCCTGATACTCGTCCACGAGGATATAGCGGAACCGGCGCTGGTACTGTTCCAGTATGTCGGCCCGGGTCTGGAAGATGTGCACCACATGCAAAAGCAGATCGCCGAAATCAACCGCGTTCAACTCGATCAGGCGGCTCTGGTACTGGGCATAAAGCTCCACCCCCTTGCGGTTATAGGCGCCGGCATCGGCGGCAGGCACCTTGTCGGGCGTCAGCGCCCGGTTCTTCCAGCCGTCGATGATGCCTGCCAATTGCCGCGCAGGCCAGCGTTTGTCGTCGATATCGGCCGCCGCCACCAGTTGTTTCAGCAGCCGCAACTGGTCGTCGGTATCGAGGATGGTGAAGCCGGACTTCAGATGCACCCGCTCGCCACCGTCGCCGTCGCGGTCGCGGTCGAACCCGATCAGTTCAGCGTGACGGCGCAACACCTTGACGCAGATCGAATGGAAGGTTCCCAGCCATGGCATGCCCTCGGCGGGCTGCCCCAGCATCGCCGCCACGCGATCCTTCATCTGGCGCGCCGCCTTGTTGGTAAACGTAACGGCCAGGATCTCGCCGGGCCGCGCCGCGCCAGTCATCAGCAGATGCGCGATTCGCGCCGTCAGCGCGCGGGTCTTGCCTGTTCCGGCCCCGGCCAGCATCAGGACCGGACCCTCCAGCCGCTCTACCGCCTCGCGCTGGGCCGGGTTGAGGCCGTCCAGATAGGGGCGTGGCCGCGCCGCCATGGCGCGCGCCGACAGCGCGGCACCTTCGAACGCGTCGGTGTCGTCAGATGTGCTCATACGCGCGACCATAGCCGGGTTCGCCAGCGCGTTAAAGAGTTGTTCACACTATGTTCCCGACAATCGCGGCCCGGGTGCCAACTTTCTTTAAGGAAAACTGTCCAGGTAAATTTGAATTATCTTGGCTGCGTCCGCAGGCCGCTTTCATCTGTCAAGGCGTCCGGACCTGGGCTATGAATCCGCATGGTCGAGCTGTTGTTCTATTCCACACTCGCTGGCGCCATGATTCCGCTGGGCGGCTGGCTGGCCACGATCGAGCATTTCCGCGCCGACTGGCTGGCAACCGAGTTCCGCCATGGCGTCATCGCGTTTGGCGGCGGCGCGTTGCTGAGTGCCGTGGCGCTGGTGCTGATCCCCGAAGGCACCGCCAAGCTGCCCGGCTGGGCGGCCCTGCTGGCGGTCACGGCCGGAGCTGTCGCGACCGGGCTGGCCGATGCGGCCTTGGCGCGAAAGGGTTCCAACCGTGCGCAATTGCTGGCGATGCTGTCGGATTTCATCCCCGAGGCGCTGGCGCTGGGGGCGCTTCTGGTGGCCGACCCGCGCACCGCGCCGCTGCTGGCGCTGATGATCGGGCTGCAAAACCTTCCCGAAGGATTCAACGCCTACCGCGAAGTGCAGGCCGACCGGCCGCAGCCGGTACGCCGGCGGCTGGCGCAGTTCTGCGCACTGGGGATGTTCGGGCCGTTGGCGGCGGTGGCGGGATATTTCCTGTTGCCGGCGCATCCCGAAATCACCGGCGCGGTCATGTGTGCCGCCGCGGGCGGCATCCTGTTTCTCATGTTTCAGGACATCGCGCCGCAGGTGCCGCTGGAAAGCCGCCTGGGCCCGCCGCTGGGCGCGGTCGGCGGGTTCGTGCTCGGGCTGGCGGGCCACCTGATGATCGGATGAGCATACACGGCACGGGCTTCACGATTCCGGGCGGGGCCTTTCACTTCGCTCGGGCGACGTTGTTGGCAGGGAACCGGCGCAACCGATCGGGCTGCGGGGCGGGATGTGGAGGCCAACCCCGGCCGGATCGGCGCCCGTGGCCCGGCCCTGCCGTTTCCCGGCCGCCGGCGTTCGCGACAACAGGACGTGCGCCCCGGTCGAACCGGCCCCACCTTTCCGGATATCCGTGACCTTCCGCCCTTGCGCAGCGCCGCGGCAAGTTTAAGGTTTGCGCCGCCAGACCGGGGAGCCGCCATGACCGAGTTCAAGAAAATCCTGATCGCCAACCGGGGCGAGATCGCCATTCGCGTGATGCGTGCCGCCAACGAGATGGGCAAGCGCACCGTCGCGGTCTTCGCCGAAGAGGACAAGCTGGGCCTGCACCGGTTCAAGGCCGACGAAGCCTACCGGATCGGCGAGGGGCTGGGGCCGGTGGCGGCCTATCTGAGCATCGGGGAAATGATCCGGGTGGCGCGCGAAAGCGGCGCGGACGCGATCCATCCCGGCTATGGCCTGCTGTCGGAGAACCCCGATTTCGTCGATGCCTGCGCCCAGGCCGGCATCGCCTTCATCGGGCCGAAGGCGGAGACCATGCGCGCCCTGGGCGACAAGGCCAGCGCCCGGCAGGTGGCGATCGCCGCGGGTGTGCCCGTGGTTCCGGCGACCGGGGTACTGGGCGATGACATGGCGGCGATCCGGGCCGAGGCCGCCGAAATCGGCTATCCGCTGATGCTCAAGGCGTCCTGGGGCGGGGGCGGACGGGGGATGCGCCCGATAGCCTGCGAAGACGAATTGGAGGAGAAGATCAAGGAAGGCCGGCGCGAGGCCGAGGCCGCCTTCGGCAATGGCGAGGGTTTTCTGGAGCGGCTGGTGCAGCGCGCCCGCCATGTCGAGGTGCAGATCCTCGGCGACGGCCACGGCCATATCGTCCATCTCTTCGAGCGGGATTGCTCCGTGCAACGGCGCAATCAGAAAGTGGTGGAGCGCGCCCCCGACCCGCTGCTGACCGAAGCCGAGCGCGCCGAGATCTGCGAGCTTGGCCTGAAGATCGCCCGTCACGCCAATTACCGTTGCGCCGGCACGGTCGAATTCCTGATGGACGCCGACAGCCCCGAATTCTTCTTCATCGAGGTCAATCCGCGGGTTCAGGTCGAGCATACCGTAACCGAGGAGGTCACCGGGATCGACATCGTGAAGGCGCAGATCCGCATCACCGAGGGCGGGCGCATCGGCCATATCGAGGAGACCGGCGTTCCCGAACAGGCCGACATTCATCTCCGCGGCCACGCCGTCCAGTGCCGGGTGACGACCGAAGACCCGATGAACAATTTCATCCCCGATTACGGCCGCATCACCGCCTATCGGGGCGCGACCGGCTTCGGCATCCGGCTCGACGGCGGCACCGCCTATTCCGGCGCCGTCATCACCCGCTTCTACGACAGCCTGCTGGAGAAGGTAACCGCCTGGGCCCCAACCGCAGAGGAGGCCCGGCTGCGGCTCGACCGGGCGCTGCGCGAGTTCCGCATCCGCGGCGTCGCCACCAATCTCGCCTTTGTCGAGAACCTGATCTCGCATCCGAAATTCCGCGATGCGACCTACACCACCAAATTCATCGACGAGACGCCGGAGCTGTTCCGTTTCGAGCTGCGCCGCGATCGCGCGACCAAGCTCCTGACCTATATCGCCGACATTTCGGTGAACGGGCACCCGGAGGCCGCCGGCCGCCCGCGCCCGCCCGCCCACGCCAAACCGCCGAAGCCCCCGGCCCCGCGCACGGAGAAACCCGCACCGGGGACGCGGCAATTGCTGGAGGAGAAGGGCGCGAAGGCGGTCGCCGACTGGATGCTGGCGCAGGACCGGCTGCTGATCACCGACACCACGATGCGCGACGGGCATCAGTCGCTGCTGGCGACGCGGATGCGCACCCATGACATGCTGAAGGTCGCCCCGGCCTACGCCCATAACATGCCGGAGCTTTTCTCCATGGAGTGCTGGGGCGGGGCGACCTTCGACGTCGCCTATCGCTTCCTGCAGGAATGCCCCTGGCAGCGGCTGCGCGACCTGCGCCAGGCGATGCCGAACCTGCTGACGCAGATGCTGCTTCGGGCCTCGAACGGGGTCGGCTATACCAATTATCCCGACAATGTGGTGCGCGCCTTCGTGGCGCAGGCGGCCGCAACCGGGGTCGACGTGTTCCGCGTCTTCGACAGCCTGAACTGGGTCGAGAACATGCGCGTGGCCATGGATGCGGTGGTCGAGTCGGGCAAGATCTGCGAGGGCACGGTCTGCTATACCGGCGACATCAACGACCCCGACCGGGCGAAATACGACCTGAAATATTATGTCGATACCGCCCGGGCGCTGCGCGAGGCCGGCGCGCATGTGCTGGGGCTGAAGGACATGGCCGGGCTGTTGAAGCCCACCGCCGCCGCCCGGCTGGTGCGCACGCTGAAGGAAGAGGTCGGGTTGCCGATCCATTTCCACACCCATGACACGTCGGGCATGGGCGGGGCGACGATCCTCGCCGCCGCCGAGGCGGGGGTCGATGCGGTCGATTGCGCCATGGACGCGCTGTCGGGAAATACCAGCCAGCCGACGCTGGGATCGGTGGTCGAGGCGCTGGCGCGCACGCCGCGCGATACCGGGCTGGATATCGGCGCCATCCGCGAGATCAGCAATTACTGGGAGCGCGTGCGCGAGAATTACGCGGCCTTCGAATCCGGCCTGCAGGCCCCGGCCTCCGAGGTCTATCTGCACGAGATGCCGGGCGGCCAGTTCACCAATCTCAAGGCGCAGGCGCGGTCCATGGGGCTGGAGGATCGCTGGCACGAGGTCGCCCAGACCTATGCCGACGTGAACCGGATGTTTGGCGATATCGTCAAGGTCACGCCCTCGTCCAAGGTGGTGGGCGACATGGCGCTGATGATGGTGGCGCAGAACCTGACCGCCGCGGATGTGCTGGCTCCGGGCAAGGACGTGGCCTTCCCCGACAGCGTCGTCGACATGAGGCGCGGCAATCTGGGGCAGCCGCCGGGCGGCTGGCCCGAGGCGCTGCAGAAGAAGGTGCTGAAGGGCGAGACCCCGATCACCGACCGCCCCGGCGCGCATCTGCCGCCCGTCGATCTGGGTCAGACCCGCGCCCGGGTGCAGGACGAACTGGAAGGCAAGGCGATCGACGACGAGGATCTGAACGGCTATCTGATGTATCCCAAGGTGTTCATGGATTACATGGGCCGCCACCGCATCTATGGCCCGGTCCGCACCCTGCCGACGCGCACCTTCTTCT
>JBKEDD010000004.1:0-45852 GCA_047975215.1 Jhaorihella sp. | reverse complement strand
TTGGGTTGCCGGTCATTCTCAGCCAGCATCTCATCCAGATCGGACCGCCACGGGTCGATCTTGGGGCGGGGCTGCGTGGACCGGTCATAGCTGAACTCGGTTGCCCCGGACCGCACCACCTTCCGCACCGTGTTCCGTGATACCCGCAGCTCCCGGCAGATCTGCTTGATCGACTTCCCCTGGATGAAATGCGCCCGCCTGATCTTCGCAATCGTCTCCACAACCAACATCCCCAAATCGCTCCCTCAATCCTTTGAGGAAGCTTCTGAACAGAAATATCAGGGGGGTCACTTTTGGACGCCGATTACCCCAATACAGGGGTCAATCTTGCATGCCGGTTCACAAGAAGAGCAATGACCACGAACTGCATCAAAGTCACCAGCGCCGACATCGAAACCGCCACGGGCGTCGGCTCCATCTCGACCCTGCCCTTCGATCTCGACATCACGGTCGAACCCGTCGCACGCGCGAACCCGCTGGCCCCTACGCACCGCGTCCTCGGCCGTTCTCCGCGCGGTAAGCTGGTCGAGTGCGGCGGCATCTGGAAGAAGCAGAACAAGGAGACGGGCGCCGACTACTACACGCTGACCATCCGCGACCACGGCTTCAACGCCAATCTCGGCAAGGCCGCGAACCAGGACGATCTGTCCCTGCAGGCCGTCATCCCCTGGGGCCCCAAAGACGCCGCCTAAGCCAAGGGCCAGACCGCTCCGGCGGTCTGGCTTTTTCTCGTTTCTGGGTGCGCCTGATGGGCGGGCCTAAAAGCCGATGTTCGAACAACGCGGCATATTTCGGACGCGGATGCGGATGCGGTTAGTCAGTACGGATCGGCCGCAGAAGCACCTCTGATCTTTCTGTTGAGGGACAGCGTGGATCGCGCAAACTCGAGGCGGGACCGAATGTCCGCAGGGAGAACTGGCAGCCCACCGAGCGATGCAAGCGTACCCCTGCTCTCATTCGAGCAACACGCGCCTGGGTCGTGTTGGCGAAGCTCCCAGGGGCGCCGAACTCACCCTGCGTCGCGAGGGTGCAAACCGCAGAACACCGTCATGCATCCCGGGGCAACGTCTCACGCCAGTGTCATCGCCGCGCGCCTTTCCGTCGACCTGTTGGCCTTAGAGATCGCTAGCCCGGGGTCGAGCGGTCGGCAACGCCGGGGGCAGGTTTCTGGACGGCTGACGCCTTGAGCGCTGCCGAGCATCGCTCACAACAAACCTGCCCCGGCGTGCTCCATTTCATTCCGCCCCGTGCCGGGTGCAGCCCGCTCTCATGCCCCCGGTCTTTTCCACGATCCGTCCAACGACGATCAACGGAAAGGATCACACCATGACACTCGAACAATCCATCGACCTCGCCGAACTGCAAGCCGACATGGCTTTCGATGCCTACCTCGCCGCCTTTGATGAAGACGCCCATCCCGAGACCCTCGACAACCTCGAGACCGAGGCTCTGATCGCCCGCAGCCGCTACGACGATCTGCGCTCTCAGGGACTGGGTCACTGACCCAGACACCCCTGCGGGTCTTCGGATCCGCAGGGGTCTGACGTCGACTTTCAGAAGCATCGTGCCGCCCTCAGAAGGTATGATCCGCGCCATCCCGCGCGGGCCGTTTTCGTGTTCCTGGCACCCGATCCGTGACCGGCTCGAGCGTTCGGTTTGTCTGTCGTCGCGTGCGTCTTGAACACAAGTTTCGGAAGCTTTTCCGACCTGGTTGTCCTGCATCGATGAGGGCGGGACTCGTTCCATGCCGCGCTGCGCAGCGGTCTTGAGTACACCTCATTTCCCGCAAAAAGACACGACATGCAAAACGTATTATTGTGCAATGTGACGTATTGAGCTATAAGCGAAGGAGAGGGGGAAGACGTTGGCAGGATATGGCCAATGTTTGCACATTTTGTCTGAGGGGTCTGTCATGGGCGTTTCCCGCAAAGCTGAATGCTCCGCCGCGCGCGAACGCGATTGCGAGCAATCGCTGCCTCGCGCGCGTCTGCACATGCATCCTTTTTCTGGAAGCGGGAGAACGCCCTAGTGCCGAGGCCAGCGAAAAACCTGAAGCTTGAAGAACGCATCGAAGTGGCACGGCGCTTTGCGGCGGGCGAGAGCGCGAAGGAGCTGGCGGCGGTGTTTGGCATCTCTCCGCGTCATGTGAACCGGCTAGCGAAAGAGGAGGCGGGCGAGGGCAGCGCAGCGCGCGATCCGAGCGAGACGGTGGCGTTCCGCACCAGTCAGTCTGAGCTTGCAGCGTTCGATGCGGAGTGGCGCGAACGGGGCTATGCCAACCGGTCGCAGGCGCTGAATGCGGTGCTGCGCGGTCGCTGCGGGTTCCTTGATGTCCCGCGTGATCTGGTCGCGGAATTCTGCGTCGCATGGCGTCAGGCGAAGGACGTGAGCGACGCTGGCATGGTGCTCGCCAAGGCGGTGCAGCGCGGTCGGCTGGAGGTTTTGGAGGCGGACCGCGCGGTGCTGATCGAACTGCTCGATCTGGCGCAGCGGATGAGCCGTGAGATGGGCCGGATGAAGGATGCGGCGCAAGCGTTGCGTCATCAGGAATGGCCGCAAAAGGAAGAAGGGCAGGGGGCGGAGAGCGCGGTTCTGGAGGACAGCCCGCGCGAGACCGTGACAGGTTTGAGGCTGGTGCGGGAGAGTTCCGGTTCAGAATTGGATCGCCCTTCGCTGCCTCTCGGCAAGCCTCGAACGCGAACGGCGATACCCGACGATTTTCTGAAGAACCGGAACTCTCGAAATGGCTGATCCCCTCGCTCTCTACACCTCGGTTATGGGGCGGCTCTGGGAGGATGAGCGCATCCGGGGTCAGGTCGCGGCGCGGATCGACGCGCGGTTGGCGGGGCGTCGGCAGGGGCGGAGTTTCGCGCGCGTCGGATCCCTGTCGGCGCGCAACGCGCTGAAGGCGGCCTCGGGTCAGAGCCGGGCGGCGGTGTTCAAGCGGATCCGGGCGGGGGGCTGCAAGACGAGGTGTAGCCTCGGGGCGCAGATTTCCTACATCAACGACAAGGCGATCTATACCTACTCGACGATGACCAATGCGCTGACCGATGCGGCGGTGCTTTCTGAGGAGCAGAAAGAGAACATCATCGAGGACTGGGCCGGGACCTGGCGGGGCTCGACCAAGCTCGGTTTCACCTCGCACATGCTGCTCTCCTTCCCGACCGACGTGACCGCAACCCAAGTGCGCGACATCGCGATGGATTGGACGGAGCATTTCTTCGAGAGCGGCGAATACGGCGACCAATGGGACTATGTCCTCGCGGTCCATGACGACCGGGCGCACAAGCACGCCCATATCATCCTGAACAACCGCGGCGTTGAAAACGGCACCTGGTTTTCCTGTTGGGCCGAGGGCGTGATGTCGCCGCAGCTGATGCGCGAGAAGCAGGCCGAGATCGCGGAAGGCTACGGCGTGATGCTTGATGCCACGACCCGGCTCGAGCGCGGCCTCTTCGGGAAACCCGCGGGGATCGAGGAGATCTACCGCGGCAAGGAAGAGGCCCGCCTGCCGCGCGAGATAGGCAGGCCCGCCCCGGAATCCGCCATCGCGCAGGCGCAGGTGGTGGGCTTCGCCAAGGACTACAAGAACCTCGCCGACCTGCTGGACCGGATGGACCAGCGTCACATGGCGCGCGCCGTGCGCGGGATGGCGGACGGGCTTGGCTCCGGCACGCCGTGGAACTTCACCGAAGGAGAGATTGACATGAAGGACATCAAGACCGTCGGTGACGCGATCGACTATTCCGAGCGCACGATCGAAGCGCTGAGGCTCAAGGCCGAGGAACTGGACCCGACCGAGCGCGCCGTTTTTGAAGCCAAGGCCGCGCCGATCATCGCGGACCTCTCGCAGATGGTGCCGGACCCGGAACTGCGCGCGCGTTTCGGCAAGCAGCTCGAGGAACCCTATCCGCCGGGGGCGGGCAGCGAGGTGCTGATCGCCGCGCTGCAGTCCGGCAATGACGAAGGGCTGCGCGACGTGCTCGAGCGCGCCGAGGAGGTGGGCGTGGACAGCGAGGAACTGGTGGCCCGGATCACGGCGGGCGGCACGCGGAACTACGGCATGGCACAGGACTGGGTCGAGCGGGACATGAGCGCGGTGTTGGCAAAAGACGGTCTGAGCGTGGAGACAGCGAGTGACGACCAACTCGATGCGGCGCTCGAAAAGGTCGATGGCGTGATGGACGCGTTGATGGAACGCGCCAAGGAACTGGGCGTCGAGATCGGCCGGACCCTTGCCGATGAGGAAGAGGCGACGTTGCCGCTCATCGACGAGGATGATCGGACGCCCAATCCCTACCTGCAGGACCTCGCCGACATGTTGCGCGACGGCAAGCTCACCGAGGAACAGGAAGAGACGGTCGAGCGGACCCTGCACTCCGAGCTCTTCAAGGAACTGGGGGAGGAAGGCTTGGCCGAGCTTCGCCGCGGCAACTACGAGGTGCTGGACGC
This sequence comes from Jhaorihella sp., assembly GCA_047975215.1. Classification (GTDB taxonomy): domain Bacteria; phylum Pseudomonadota; class Alphaproteobacteria; order Rhodobacterales; family Rhodobacteraceae; genus JAGRMG01. Next base: position 41,397 of record JBKEDD010000004.1, on the reverse strand, counting down.
GGCCCTGCCGAGCAAGCTCGACCAGATCACTGTCACGCAGGAATTCCTCGAGATGACGTTTGAGGAGACCGGCGACCAGGTCTTCACCGACCGCGCCGCCGGATTGCAGCAGGACAAGGCAACCGAGGTCGCGCGACTGCGCGGCCAGCAGGAGGCGCAGGAGCTGGGTCGCGATCTTGGCCGCGACCGTGGTCTCGATGACGAGATGGAATTCTAAAGGGGAGATGACCACCATGACCAAGACACTTCCCCTTTGGGCCGCGCTCCTCTTCGGTGTGATCTGTGGTACCGTCATCGGCACCATCGTCGCCGCCTTCTACCTGACCCTGGCCCTGAAAACCGGGTTCCAGAGCTTCGACATGTTGGCGCTCTGGAAGGCGAGCGCGGGCACACGCGCGGCGCATCCCGAGGCCTTCAAGGTGGGTTTCGGTGCGGTTGGCTTCGGCGCAACTGGGTTCGGCGCCCTGGCGCTCGCCTGGACCTGGAAAAAGGAGCGCGATGATTACGGCTCGGCCCATTGGCAGACCAAGGCGGAGCTGAAGAAGAATGACATGCTGCAGACCCCCGGCAAGGGTTTCGTCTGTGGCAAGCTCGGCGCGCCGCATTCGAAAGCCGAGTTCATTTCCTCGACCACGATCCCGCATGTGATGATGGTGGCACCGACCCGTGCAGGCAAGGGGGTGGGTTTCGTGATCCCGAACCTTTTGAGCTTTGCTGGCTCGGTCGTGGTGCTCGACGTGAAGGGCGAGAACTTTGAGAAGACGGCGCGTCTCCGGGCACTCAACGGCGACGAGGTCTATCGCTTCAGCCCCTTCGATTGGGCCAATGCAACGCATCGTTACAACCCGCTTGCGCGGATTGCGAAGGCCCCGACATTCGCGCAGCGCTTCACTGAGGTCTCGATCCTCGCCGACCTTTTCCTCGACAAGGACAACAAAACGCTCGACACCTTCTCCGAGGCTGGCAAGTCGATCTTTGTCGCGGCCTGCTTGCTGGCGATTCAGCGTGGCACCCCAAACCTTGGCGAGGTGAACAAGATCGTCGCCGGGGGCGAGTACAAGAATGCGCAGTACAAGACCTATGCCGACGAGGCCGAGGAAGACATACTGCGCGAGCTCTGGACCAACGCGGCCTCGGCCTCGTCGCGGCTGCTGACTTCGAACATCCAGGCGCTGATGACGGCCGGCCTCAAGCAATGGGACAACCCGGCGGTGCGCTCGGCCACCGAGGCGAGCGACTTCGATTTCTCGACCTTCCGCAAGACCCCGCAGTCGCTCTACATCGCCGTCTCCGAGGATCACATCGCAACCCTCGCCCCGCTCCTGCGCCTGATGTTCGCCGATCTCATCGCCTCGATCCGCCTAAACGAGCCCGGCCCGGACGAGCCCTGGCCGGTCATGATGATGATCGACGAATTCCAGCAGATGGGGGCGATGCCCTATCTCGAGCGCGCGATCCATTCGCTGGCGAGCTACGGCGGTCGCGTCGCGATGATCGCGCAGTCTCTAGCCTCGCTTGATCGGATCTACGGGCCCGAGGGCCGCGAGAGCCTCGAGAACGGGGCAGGGCTCAAGCTCTACATCACCCCGCGGGACCAGCGGACGGTGAAAGAGGTTTCCGCCGCGGTCGGCAGCACCACACGCGAGGCTGTCACCCGAATGTACGGCCGCAACAAGGGCTTCCTCGGCGCGATGTCAACATCAGCGCGGCTGGAGGAACGGCCGCTGCTTTCCGAGACGGAAGCGCGCCTGATGGACCCCGACGAGGTCATCATCCTCGCCTCGCCCCAGCATCCGATCAAGGCGAGCCGGGTCAAGTATTACGACGATCCGTTCTTCAAGGAGATGTTGACCCGCCAGGAGGGCAAGCCGTTCCCCTATCCGCCGAGCGTGCAGGGTGTGGGGCCTTGGGGCAGCGACGGTAGTGATGAGGCCGGCGCAGACGAGCAGGCGAAACCGGCCGAACGCGCGCCAGTCCGGGATCGCTCGCAGCGCCGCGAGGCGCGGGCGATGAGCTTGAGGACGATGGAGGTCGGGCGCGGGCAACCAGAGCCGGAGACACTCGAGCGGGAAGCCGCCGTGCCGAAGGAATGGGAGGCGGCGCTCGACCGGCAGGAGGATTTCATTGAGGAGTTATTGGGTGGGTGACCGCTTGAATATCCCATGCTGACTTTCTGGGGTCAGTAAGTTGCTTTGACGTGGTTTCGCCGAACGGCCTTGCAGCGCCAATCGGCTCTGACTTAGGAGATATCGTTGGCGGATCACGTCCCAAAAGATCATCTCTTGCGGTCGATTGCTGGTTCGTCGAATTGAGTAGCATCCGCGCTTACCTGGACAAGTTCACAGCCGCACGAGTCGTCCGTCGGTCGATTCTACCTTGCTAATCCGGATGCTTCTTGCGGGCCATTATTTTGGTCTCCAGTCCGAGCCCCTTCATGTCATTGACTGACAATCCCCGCCAGCATGGAGGCAAGGGCTGCGAGGTGTATCAGCAGAATTGCCTTATCGTTCCAGAGCATACCGACCATCAGCCAGCCCAGAACGCCGACGAGGACCAAGTAGAGGTTCCAGGGTGTCCAGCCAAAGCCGGTTCCAGCATAGTCGAGGATCTGGATGATCGAGGCTACCGACTTCGACGACGAAAGCGGGCTGTCCGCGCAAGACGATGTCGGTTGTTTCACACGCCACGGGTCAGCCCTCCATCAATCCGCCAGTTCTGCCCGGTGACGTAGCCGCTACCGTGGGAAGCAAGCCATCCGATGAGCGAGGAGGCCTCGTCTTCCGGTCCGTAGCGACCCATCGGAATGCGAGCGCGGCGCTCCTCGGTCTCCGGCAAGCTGTCGATAAAGCCTGGCAGGATGTTGTTCATGCGGATGTTCTGTGCCGCATATTTGTCCGCATAGAGCTTGGTGAATCCGGCAAGTCCTGCGCGGAAGATGCCTGAGATCGGGAAGAATGGGTCGGGCCCGAACGCCGTGAAGGTCGAGATATTGATGATCGCGCCGCCGCCTTGATCCGCCCTGATCGGCGTGACCAGGCGGGTCGGGCGGATTACGTTCAGGAGATAGACGTCCAGGCTCGAGTGCCAGTCTTCGTCCTTGATCTCGAGGATTTCGCCTTTGGGGCCGTGCCCGGCGGAATTCACCAGACCATCGACGCGGCCCCACCGCTCTATCGTGCCGTCTACAAGACGCGAGAGGTCTCCCGACTGGTTCGATCCGGTGACACCGAAGCCGCTGAGTTCCTTTGCGAGTGCCTCACCAACCTGTCATTCTTCCCCCAGCCGGAGCAGACCCCAAAGAGGTTCAGAAGATCATTATCGAGCGGCAGCTGGATCTTTGGGTTCGCCACTGCCGGGTGTGTCCAACCTGCGAGGGATTGTTGCCCATCAGGGATTACAACCAGCGGAAAATACTGACGGTCTTTGCAGCCCGATCTGTCTTGGCCGACATTATTGTCCCAGCAGGGCCATCGCTTCGTTGTCGGCTTGATCCAAATCGCTTAGGGCTTGTTCCAGTGCCAGTTGGCTGCGTTCCAGGTCCATGCGCAGCTTGCGGCTGATCGACAGCCAACGTCGCATCTGCTCCTGTTGACCACGTATTTGGTAAAGGTCGAGCCATTGGCGCAACATTTCAAGCCGCATCCCGAAGCTCTTGCCGCGAAGGATCAGCTTGATCCGTGCCTGGGCTCGGTCATCGTAATAGCGGTTCCGACCGCAATGATCGGACGTGATCAGTTCGAGATACTCGTAGTAGCGCAGCGTCCGGGGCGTCAGTCCGAAGGCCGCGCACATCTGATGGAAATCCAGTTGCCCCCGGTGGTTGCGGCCACAAAAGCACTCGGTTGGGCCGTTCGAATTGCTCATCTCTCCCCTCCTTTGATGTTTGCGATGAGGTCAGCCGATTTAGGACCCTTGGATGATCCCCGCCACCAGAAGCCGGTCGATCTCTGCTGCGGTCAACCCTGCTGCGAGCAGAACCTCTGCCGATTGTGCGCCGCAGCCAGGTGCCGGACCCAGTTGTTGCAGATCGCCCAACGGGTGGTGCGGAAAGGAGTAGGAACCATATCCCGGCTGTGTCAGCGTCGCAAATATCCCTGTGGCCTGGGTTTGCGGTGCAGTGAGGAAATCCGCCAGCGTGCGCACCGGCGAGTGGAGCACATCGTGTTGACGCAACGCCGCGGTCCAATGGGCAGTCAAGCGGGTCCGTGTGATCTGCTCGACGCTATGATTCAGCTCAGCAATGTCCTGCAATCGACCAGCAGGGGTGTTCCAGATCTGATTGCTGGCCCATTGCGGCATCCCAAGCGCCTGACAGATCCGTGCGAACATCGCATCGTCGAGACAACTGAGCGAAATGTGGCCATCCGCCGTCGCAAAGACCCCGTTCGGTGCGCTTGGGGCGAGGCCGGCAAGGTCTGGATGCGCGTGGCTCTCGATTATCGGCCAAGCCTGAACTGCGGCGCAGGCTTGCAGCAGACTAATCTCTATATGCCCGCTCTGCCCCGAGATCGCTCGACGATAGAGTGCGGCGGCCGCGGCTTGGGCGGCATAGATCGCGGTGGCGATATCGGCGATTGGCAGCGGGATCTTGCGTGGCACCCCACCATCGGCATTCAGATGCATCAACCCGGTGCTGGCCTGCATCACCGAGTCGGTCGCCGGTCGCCGCGCCTCTGGACCTTCGGACCCAAAGCCTGAGATCGAAATATAGAGTATCCCCGGCACCTCTGCCGCCAGCCGCGCGTAATCGAGGCCGAGGCGTTCGACCACGCCGGGACGGAAGTTTTGGACCACCAGATCGCAGTTAACAGCAAGTTGCCGGATCAGGGCGGCCCCTTCGGGATTACCGGCGTCAATGCAGATTGACTGCTTGCCGACGTTGAAGGTGGTATAGGTGGTGGTTTGATTGCCAAAAGCTGCGCCCATCCGGCGCGACCAATCGCCGCCCGGCGGTTCGACCTTGATCACCCGTGCGCCCTGTTCGGCGAGGATCGCGGTGCAATAGGGGCCGGCGATCCCTTGGCTGAGATCAAGTACCGTAACGCCACGGAATGGGGATTGGAGCGGATTGCCCATTGTCATGCTCCGAGGCTGATCAGTGCCCGTCCTTGAATGCGGCGGGCTAGCAGCTTGTCGAATGCCTCGACTGTCTGCTCCAGCGGATAGACCTCCGAGGCGACAGGCCTCACCTTGCCGGCCAGGATCAGTTCGAACAGGGCGGTCATGGTTTCCGCCAGCCGCGGCGCATAGCGCTTGCGCTCGTCCACCGGGCTCCAGCCTATATAGTAACTGAAGTTCAGGCCGATCACCTCGATGTTCTTGACTAGCAGGATATTGGCGGGAACAGGGGGGATGGTGCCACTGGCAAAGCCCACGACAACCACCTTACCTTCGGGGGCAGTGCATTTCAGCCCCTGGCCGAACAACTCACCCCCAACCGGGTCGAATACCACATCGACAGGCTGGCCGTTATTAGCTGCCAGGATGCGCTTGCCCAGATCGGGGCCGTTCTCGATGCAGATACGGGCACCGCTGGTCCTGGCGTGGTTCAGCCGTGCGCCGGAACTGGCTACCGCGATCACCTTGACACCCATGGCTGCGCCCAGTTCGACCGCTGCGTGACCGACGCCGCCGGCAGCACCAAAGACCACTAGCGTCTGTCCTGCCGCCAGTTTTGCGCGCCAGAACAGTGCCGCCCAGGCAGTCCCGTAGGTCAGAGGCACGCTGACAGCGGTATCAAGTCCGACAGTATCGGGCACCGGCCAGGTGGTTTCGACCGTGGCGATCACCTCCTCGGCATAGCCGCCCCAATCGACGCCGGCCACCACCCGGTCACCCACCGCGAATCTGGTCACGCCCGGTCCGACCTCGGACACCACCCCGGCAACCTCGGTCCCGGGCGAGAAGGGCCGCGGCGGTTTTCGCTGATAGGTGCCAGCGACCAGCAGAGTCTGACCAAAACTGACGGTGGAAAAATGAACCCGTATCCGCAGGCAGTCAGCGCGAATCGCCGGGGGTGCCACCTCCATTATTTTCAGTTTGCTGTAATGGCACCATTCCTCACAAACTAGTGCGCGCATGACTGTCCTCCCTGATCGCTCATGTTTGGGTAGCACGAGATTCGCGGAGTCGGCAAGCTCAGCAATGAACCGTTTCATATTTGCCTTGTTTTGATTTTGAAGTGCAATATTTTGGATCGTGATGCCGAAAGAGGGTGGCGAGACCTCCGATATTCAACAGGCAGCTTGACCCAAAGTGACGCTAATTTCACTTACTTTTCACCGAATTTTGCCGATACTCGGGAGGCCGGACGGCGCTCTCCTGCGCGTCTCCTACGACCGGGCGGGGTAGGCGGTTGGGTCCGGTCTGCTGGTGACGAAACTACCCTGCCAAGCTATTCAGACTGGACTGGCATCTGCCCGACAGGAAGGATGCCACCTCTTTCAGAACTCGAAATCATTGGTCCAGATCATTTTCCAAAGGCATAAAATAATATTTAATAATAGTAACTTAGCGTTAATTTCTCGCTTGACGTCCGGTATGCTTGCATTTTTGGGTGGACGAACTCCCGGCAAGTTTCTACGGTTTATGAAACGGTTCACGAGAGGAGTTGGACATGGATCTTGGGCTCGAAGGGCGCGTGGCGGTCATCACGGGGGCGGCTCGCGGTATCGGTGCAGGCATTGCCCAGGCCTTCGTCCGCGAAGGCATGAAGGTCGTGATCGGGGATGTCAGCCCTTCTGTCACCTCCACAGCCGAAAGATTGTCGGGAAATGGTGGCGAAACCTTTGGAGTGATCGCCGACGTGACTCAGCAGAAAGACTGCGACGCGATGGCTGCTGCTGCGGTGGACAGGTTCGGCCGTCTGGACGTTCTCGTCAACAACGCAGGGTTTCCGAAGGACTCCTACATCTCGAAAATGTCCGAGGGCGATTGGGATTCCGTCGTGGATGTCATCATGAAGGGCGCCTTCCTGTGCACCCGCGCCTGCATCCCGCACATGATCGGCGCGCGCTTCGGTCGGATCATCAGCATTTCGTCACGGGCGCATCTCGGCAACCCCGGACAGGCCAACTATTCGGCCGCAAAAGCAGGGCTGATCGGTTTTACACGGGCGATGGCGCTCGAATCGGGCAAGTTCAACGTGACCGCAAATGTGATCGCGCCCGGCTTCATCAAGACCGAAGGTATCGCCGCGCTGCCGCACTATGACCAGATCGCCGAGCGGGCCATTGCGGCGACGCCGCTCCCGCGAGTCGGAGATGTTGACGACATTGCCTCCGCCGCGACGTTCCTTGCGTCCGAGCGGGCAGGCTACATCACCGGCGAGACGCTGCACGTAACAGGCGGACGCTATGCCTGACCTCCTGGCGCAGCAGCTTCGAAACTGGGAGCCGCCGGTCAGCTTCACCCGGCAGGTGATGCTGAACGCGCAGCGCATGCCCAGACGCGATGCCATCGTCTTTGATGGTCGCACCATGTCCTACGGGGCGCTGGCCTCCCGTGTCCGGCGGCTCATGCGTGGTCTCGACAAGTTGCGGGTCCGGCAGAATGAAATTGTGACCCTGCTGGCAAGCAATCATCCGGATATGCTGGTCGCCTATCTCGCGATCCTGGGTGTCGGGGCTATTCCCGCGCCGATCAATTACCGGCTTCGTGTCGAAGACATGCGCTATATCGTCGAGAACTGCGACAGCCGGACCCTGATCGTCGATACGGCACATCTGGAATTGCTGCCGCAGATCGCGGGGTCGGTCGAGCATGTTCTGGTGATCGGTGACAACGCCGGGCTGCCGCTTCCCTCGGGTGCGATCCCGCTGGACCGGGCGGTGTCCCGGGAAGACGACGGGCCATGTGACATGATCCGAAGCCATTCAATGTCGCTTCTTCACACGTCCGGAACGACAGGCAGGCCGAAAGGTGCGCTGCGCTCCAAATGGGGCATGGAGGAGCGCGCGCTGGAACAGGGCTTCCGTCCGAACGACCGCATGCTCTGCGTGATGCCGGTCTGCCTGTCGGCGGGATATGGCTACACACTGCTGCCGCTGTACCTCGGGGCGACCGCCTATCTCGAGAAGGAGGTCGACGAGGACCGCATCCTCGATCTGATCGGGCGCGAAGGCATCACGTCGACCTTCATGATCCCGTCGATCCTGCAGCGGGTCATGGATCATCCGGGCATTGGCGCGCTGAATGACGTCGCCCTGCGGACCCTGCAGTCAGGCGCCGGACCCGTGCCGATGGACTTGCGCGAGGCGGTGACAGACCGGTTCGGGCCCGTTCTCGGGATATACGCAGGCTCGACCGAGACGGGCCCGTACGCGAATTACGGCGGTCGCGACATCCTCAGGAAATCTGAGGGCAATTGCATCGGGCGGCCCTTCTTCGGTGTCGAAATCTGCCTCGTCGGCGAAGATGGTGCGCCGGTGAACCCGGGAGAGACCGGCGAGATCGCGGTCCGAAGCCATCTGAATTTCAGCGGGTACTGGCGCGAGCCCGAACTCACGGCGGAAACCTCGCTCAACGGCATGGTGGGGGTCGGCGATCTCGGCCGGTTCGACGACGAAGGCTTCCTGTACCTCGTGGGCCGCAAGCGGGACGTCATCAAGTCCGGCGGGATAAACGTGCCCGCGGCTCAGGTGGAAAGCGTCATCGAACGTCATCCGGCCGTGGCGGAGGTTGCCTGCATCGGCCTGCCGGACCGGCAGTTCACCGAGGTGATCTGCGCCGCAATCGTGCTGAAGCCCGGAGCGCGGCTGGACCTTGCGGATTTGCAGACCTTCTGCAGCGACAGCCTGAGCCGGTTTCAGCTGCCGCGGAGACTTGTCCTGCTTGGGCAGCTGCCGAGAAACCTGACCGGCCGCGTCATCAAGGACGAACTGCGAAACATGATCGAAAAAGACTTCGAGGAAAGCCAGACCCATGACTGACCGAGTGATAATCGACGACTCCACCATCTATTTCGAGGACCTGCGCGAAGGCGATCAGTTCCGGACCCCGGCCCGGACCATCACGGAGGCCGACATTGTAGCTTTCGCCGGCCTGTCGGCAGACTATAACAGCCTGCATGTCGATGCGGACTATGCCTTGGGGTCCCAGTACGGGCAGCGCATCGCCCACGGTCTGCTTGTCCTTGCCATCACCTCGGGCCTGACGACGCGCCTCCCTCTGATTATGCGGATGGGCCCGGCTCTGGTCGGTCTGCTCAATCTCGAATGCCGCTGGTCCAAGCCGACGTTCATCGGGGACACCCTGCACATTCTGGTCACGGTGGAGTCGCTGACGCTGTCTTCGAGCGGGGACAAAGGTGTCGTCATGCTCCGGCGCGACGCGATCAACCAGCGCGGAGAACAGGTGATGGTAAGCCACTGGAAGATACTCGTCAAATGCCGGGACGGGGCGGCCCAGTGATGACACGTAGTGCAACGACGTGCCGGCACCGCGCCGGTCGCCCGACCGCTTGGCCGGTGCCACGACCGGTCGTTTTTCGAGCGGACCATGAAACGTATCATCTGATCGGTTTGGCAGGGAATGGTCAGGAACGGGCGGCATCGGCGATCCTCGGCCGCGAACACCGGGCGGACGTGGCATGAGTTTGGACGAGGTTCTTGCCGGTTACATGACCGAAGAGCGGCGCATGATCCAGGAGAGTGCCCGGGAGTTTACCCGCAGGGAAGTGACGCCCGTCGCCAACCGGCTGGACCCCGAGAAGGGCGAGATACCCGACGATCTGAAACAGAAGATGGCCGAGGCCGGGTACTTCGGCATTCTCATCCCCGAAGCCTACGGCGGCCTCGGGCTGAGCCGGTTTGAATACTGCATCATTGCCGAAGAACTGGCACGCGGCTGGATGAGTGTCGCAAGCCTGATCGCGCGGGGCAACGGGCTAGCCGGCTCCTACTCGATGTCGGACGAGCAGAAGGCAGAACTGCTGCCCCGGGTGGCCCGTGGCGAGCTGCTGGGCGCTCTGGCTATGTCGGAACCGGACTCCGGCTCGGACCTGGGCAGTATCCGTTGCCGCGCCGAACTGGACGGAGACGAGTGGGTTATCACCGGGAACAAGTACTGGTGCACCTTCGCGGACGGCGCGGACTACCTTCTGGTCATCGCAAGGTCCGAGCCTGACCCGTCGCTGCGACACAAGGGTCTGAGCGCCTTCTTCATCGAGAAACCGAGGGGGCAGTTGCCCGCCGGTGTGAAGGGAAGCCCGATCCCGAAGATCGGCTACCACGGCTGGAAGACCCTCGAGCTGAGCTTCGATGGATGCAGGATCCCGAAATCAGCGCTCGTCGGCAACCGGGGTGAAGGCTTCTACGTCGTGAGCCGGTGGCTCGAATCCGCGCGAGCCCACACGGCAGCGCGGTCAATCGGCCTTGCCGCCGCCGCGCTCGACCTGGCCATCTCGTACGCCAAGGAAAGGGTGCAGTTCGGCCAGCCGATCGCGGAGTTTCAGGTGATCCGGTTCAAGATTGCCGACATGGCGACCAGCATCGAGGCGGCCCGCCACCTGATGCGCGATCTCTGCGTCAAGCTGGACGCGGGTGAACGGTGCGATCTCGAAGCGGGGATGGCCAAGTACTTCGCCGCCGAAATGGCGGAACGGGTGACGAGCGAGGCCATGCAGATCCTTGGTGGAGCGGGCTATACCACGCTCTATCCGGCCGAGCGCTACTGGCGTGACGCGCGTCTCACCCGGATCTTCGAGGGGACTTCCGAAATCCAGTTGCGGATCATTTCGGACAAGCTGCTTGGAAAGCCCGGCCAATGAGACGATCGGTAGGCGTACTCTCGTCCCGGTCGCGGACCTCGGCAGGTCGCTCCTGTGATGCCGTTCACAGCCACGGGTCAGGCAGGCCCGCATGACCGGTGCCCTGTCCGATATCCGGGTTCTCGACCTGACGCAGATGCTGGCTGGCCCGTTCTGCACGATGCTTCTGGCCGATCAGGGCGCCGAGGTCATCAAGGTCGAACCGGTCACGGGCGATCCCACGCGCGACTTTGGCCCGCATGTCGAGGGCTCGCAGCATTACGGCGGCTACTTCCAGAGCACGAACCGGAACAAACTGAGTCTCGCGCTCGATCTGAAGTCAGCGCTTGGACGTGACATATTCGTGGACCTCGTGCGTGGCGCGGACGTTGTGGTCGAAAACTTCCGCCCGGGGGTCATGGAAAGGCTCGGTCTGGCCTACGAGACGCTTGCGCAGGCAAATCCGCGACTGGTATATGCCGCGATCCGCGGGTTCGGGGACCCAAGAACCGGAGAAAGCCCCTATCAGTCGTGGCCGTCCTATGACGTCGTTGCCCAGGCGACAGGCGGTTTCATCAGTATCAACGGGACCGAAACCGCCGAGTTGCACAAGGCAGGGCCCGGCATCGGGGACATCGCCCCGGCCCTCTTCGCCGCCTTCGGGATCGTCTCGGCGCTGCACGAAACAAGGCGGTCGGGCCAGGGACAGTTTCTGGACGTCGCTATGATGGATGCGGTGCTCTCCCTGACGGAGCGTATCGTCTACCAGCATTCCTACACCGGCGAGATCCCGGGCCCTGAAGGCAATCTTCATCCGCTGCTGTCGCCGTTCGGCGTATTCGCAGCGTCGGACGGGCAGATCACGATTGCCTGTCCGAAAGACCACTTCTGGAGAGACCTGACCGAGTTGATGGGCCATCCCGAACTGGGGCAGCACCCCGACTACGCGAGGAACGAGGACCGTTTGCGCAATCGCGAACAGGTCCGCGAGATCATCGAGCGATGGACCCGCGTCCGGTCGAAGAAGGAAATAGCGGGTCTGCTGGGCGGACGGGTCCCCTTCGGCCCGGTCAACCATGCCGGCGATCTGGCCGAAGACGCCCATGTCCGCGCCCGCGACATGCTCTGGCATGTCCCCCATCCCGGCATTGACCGCCGCGTCGCTATCGCCGGGACACCGGTCAAATTCGCGCGGACCCCGGCCCCGGACCCGCGACGCGCACCCGTCCTGGGCGAGCATTCTGAAGCCGTACTTTCGTCAGCCAACATCTCGCCGGAGCGGCGGGAAGAGGCACGCAGGACAGGGGTGACGCTATGTGCCGGCGACTGAAGACGGCGGGGGCCCCGGCACCACGCGAAGTGACGTGTTCCCTGCACCTTTCGGGCCGCCTTGCGCCCGGTGCCGTCCAACCGATGACCAGCCACAGGAGGCCCGAATGGATTTTTCTCTGAGTTCCGAACAGCACATGCTGAAGGACAACCTGCGGCGGTACATGGATGCAAATATCGCGCCCCTCGTCGCGGAGTGCGAGAAGCGCGAGGAATTCGCGTGGGACGTGCTTCCGGGGCTGGCGCAGTTCGGTTGCGTCGGGGGCCCGCTGTCGGAAGCGGGCGGCGGGCTGGAGATGTCCTATTCCGACTTCGCTCTCGTGATGGAAGAGGCGGGTTACCAGTGGCTGTCCCTACGGGTGGTTCTGAACACGATCAACATTGTTGGCATGCTGCTGGACCGGTTCGGCACCGAAGACCAGAAGCAGCGCTATTTAAAGCCTCTGCTGGCCTCGGAGAAAAAGACCTGGGTCGCGATCACCGAACCCAACCACGGTTCGAACGTCGCGGGGCTCGAGTGCCGTGCCGTTCAAGACGGGGACAGCTACGTCATCAACGGCTCGAAGTTATGGATCACGAACGGTATCTGGGGCGACTTCGGCATTCTCGTCGCGAAGACCCACAGTGCGACCTGCGATGGCAAACTGAGCCTGTTCATCATCGATCGCGAGGAGTGCGATTTCCACACCGAGCGCGTCAAGACGATGTTCGTGCGGTCCACGGCGACATCTGCCCTGACCTTCGACGACACCGTCATTCCGAAAGAGAACCTTCTGGGGCAGGAGGGCGAGGGGCTGCGGGCGATCCTGACGGGCCTGAACTTCGGGCGCCTCAACGTGTCGATGGGCGCGGTCGGAGCGGCGCAGGCCGCCCTCGACCTTTCGACCGAATATGCCAAGACCCGGAAACAGTTCGGCAGGCCGATCGGCAGTTTCCAGCTGGTGCAGCGACTGATCGTGGACATGACCGTCCGTACCGAGGCCGCGCGGATGCTGGGGTACAGGGCGGCCTGCGATCTCGACAGCGGCGCGCCTTCGCGCACGGCCTGTTCGATTGCCAAGCTCTATGCTGCAGAGGCCGCGCACGAGGTCGCCAGCATGGCTCTGCAGGTACACGGCGGAATGGGATACAGCACCGACTATCCGATCGAACGGATATTCCGCGACACCCGCGGCGCCCTGATCCCTGAAGGCACCTCCGAGATTCAGACACTGCTGATCGGCCGCGAGATCCTCGGCATGTCCGCGTTCCTGTGAGGCCATCATGACCCAGCCGCTTCACGGACTGCGCGTCGTCGACCTGAGCGAGCTTCTGCCTGGGCCCTATGCCGCGAAAATCCTCGGCGACCTCGGGGCCTCGGTCGTCAAGATCGAACGTCCTGGCGGAGACGGTGCGCTCAGCCTTTCGCCAACTTTGTACAAAGTCCTGAATAAAGGCAAAGACCGCCAGGAAATCGACCTGAAGTCCGAAATGGGGCGCGACGCTTTCAAGGGAATCGTTGCGCAGGCCGATGTACTGATCGAAGCATATCGCCCGGGTGTCGCGGCACGTCTGGGTATCGACCATGAGACGCTTCTCGATTTAAATCCGCGACTGATCTACGCCGCGATCACGGGATACGGGCAGACTGGGCCAGACGCGCAGAGGCCCGGCCATGATATCAACTATCTTGCGCGGGCCGGGGTTCTGGCAATCTCTGGGCAGCCGGACGGTGCGCCCGGCTACGACTTTGGGCTGCCAGTTGCCGATCTGGCGGGCAGCATGTTTGCCGTCACCAGTATCATGGCCGCATATATCCAGCGCCAGGAAACCGGACTTGGCCAGTTTCTCGATGTCTCCATCTCGAACTCGACGGCCTACTGGATGACCCCTCGCATGGGGTTGTTCAGTGGTCCGGAAGCCTTGGATGCACGTGAAGCGAAGCTCGCGATCCTTTCGCGCCCGGCCTACGGTATATTCGAAACGTCCGACGGTGCCTACATCACCATCGCGGCGGTCGAGGACAAGTTCTGGACCGCACTTGTCGGTATCCTTGATCTGCCATTCGCGGACGATCCGCGCCTTGGCAGCTATCCGGAGCGGCAAACCCATGCCGCCGAAATCAACAGCGTCATCGGGGCGCGCATTCTGAAACGCCCGGCTGCCGAATGGGACGGGATATTCGGGTCAATCGATATTCCCTTTGCTCTGGTCCAGTCGCCACAGGACACTGAAGGACCTGACAACGGCGGTCAGGCCGGTTCCGGCGCGCACTATCCGGTCTCCATGCAAGGGCTTCGGGACGACCGGTCAGAAACACCGGACCGAGAATGTGACCGTTGAAGCTTGACAGGGAAAACAACTTCGTGAAACGTTTCATTAATGTGCCGGAGGAGAGAAGATGATCGAAAGCAAGATCGGTTATTCAACAAATGACGAGATCTTTGTCCGTGGCCGCAGTCTCACCCGTGAGCTCATGGGCAACATCGATTTCACCGACATGTGCCTGCTGGAAATCACCGGCGAAATGCCTTCGCGGGAAGTGAAGGAAACCACCAACGCGATCCTCGTCATGTTGTCGGATCATGGGCTCATGCCCTCGGTCATCGCGTCCCGGATGACGCAGCTCGGGGCCCCCGAAGCCCTTCAGGGCGCGGTGGCTGCGGGGATACTGGGAGCAGGAAACCATTTTCTCGGCACCACGCAGAACGCGGCGGAATGGCTTCAGGCCGCGACCGGAGGTACGACCAACCTTGCCCCCGACCGGACTGAAATGCTGGCGGCCGAAGCGGTCGCCCGTTGGCGCGATTTCCGCGAACCGATCGCCGGGCTGGGACATCCGCTACACAAGAACGGCGATCCGCGTTCGACCAAGCTGTTCGAGATCGCGGAAGCCAACGGCCTCTGCCTCGGCCACTGCAGGTTGCTGGAGCGGACGCAGCTTCTGCTGTCCGAAGAGCGGGGCAAGTTCGTCCCGCTGAACGCAGCAGGAGCGGTCGGGGCGGTGATTTCCGACATCGGCTGGAAGCCGGTCATGGCCCGTGCCTTGTCGCTCATCGCGCGGGTGCCCGGCCTGCTGGCCCATCTGTTGGAGGAAATCGATAATCCCCAGGCGGAAGAAATGTGGGGATTGGTCATGCGCAACAGCACAGCGTTTTCGCTGGACGAATGAAGACCGCAGACACTTGTGATCAATGGGAGGAAAACTCATGAAACTGAAGACTGTCGTAGCCGTCACAACGGCAATACTGATCTCGGGCGCGGCGTCGGCCCAAGAGCAGCTCAAGTTCAAGTACAACCTTTTTGCACCGCCCCGGCATCCGATCGCGCAGGACAGCATCTTGCCAATGGTCGATGCGCTGAAGGAAGCGTCGGGCGGGACCGTGATCGTCGACCCGATCTTCGGCGGGGCGCTGTTCGGTGCGGCCGAAACGCTGGACGGCCTGAAGGGCAGGGGAACCGAAACCGGCTATGTCGTGATGGGGTACTACCCGGCGGCCTTCCGCTACGGGACACTGGTGTCGAACCTCGCCCTGATCGGATCGGAACCGTTGGCGGCGTCTGCCGCGGTGACCGAGCTTTCCATGCTCGCCTGCGCACCCTGCCAGGAGGAATACCGCAAGCAAAACATCGTCTATCTCGGCGGTCATTCCACCGGCGTCTATTCCCTGATTTCGAAAGACCCTGTGGATTCCCTTGCGGCGTTGGAAGGCAAGCGCATCCGCGCGGCCGGCAGTGTGTGGGACCGCTGGCTGCGTACCGTGGGCGCCGTCCCGGTCAACGTGCCGACCTCCGAGATGTTCGATGGCCTGAACCGGGGTATTCTGGACGGAGCCATCGTGGCACCAAGCGCTCTGCGCTCGCAAAGCCTATGGGATGCGTCCAAATACCTGAATCAGGGACCGCTTGGTACGTATATCGCGGCAATACTGGTCGCGGCGAACATGGATTTCTACCGCGAACTCAGTGTCGAGCAGCGCAAGCTTCTTATCGAAGCGGCAGCGCAGGGCGGATTCGATGCGACCTGGGGCTACGTATCTGCGGACAGCGAAGTCATTGACCAGGCGGGTGAGCACGGCGTCACTGTTCAGCCCCTCGGGGATGACGTTGTCGAGAGCTTCAAGAGGTTCAACGAAGCCGATCTAGCCGAACTGCCGACCATGATGGAGGAATCTCTCGGCATCGAAGGCGCCGCGGACATCGTCGGAACCTATCAGGAACTCTACCAGAAATGGGAAGACAAACTGCGAGCTGCCGATGCGCTCGCCGACAAGGACAAGGCCGCCGCGCTGTTCATCGAGGATGTGATATCGCGCATCGAACTGAGCACATACGGATTGTAAAATGACAGCCGGTTTGAAACAATCCGGCGCCGATATTCCGGACTCTGTCTCGACAGAAGCGACCACTGGAACCCGCGTAATGCGGGTTCTGGACCGGATCGCCGGATTGATCGAGCTTGCCTGTGTCGCGGTCCTCATCATCATGATGCTTCACGTGGTCGCTGATGTTGCGGTCAAATACGCGGGCTTTGCGCCACTTTTCGGGACGACCGAGATCGTGTCCTATTGGTACATGCCGGTGATTGCCTTTCTGCCGCTGGCCGTGGTCGAAAGAAGCGACAATCACATCAAGGCCGATCTCATCGAACAGATTGTACCGAAGTGGTTCCTGCGCTTTACCGACATCGCCGCTCACCTGCTGAGTACCTTTTTTTTCGCAATGTTTGCGACTGTCGGCTGGGAAGTCGCCGAAGAGAAGAGAGAGATCGGCTCCTTCGTCATGGGCGTCGACGCGGTCGTCATCTGGCCGACCTACTACATGATCCCGATAGGGTGCGGATGCATGGCGTTTGCGGTGCTTATCCGTCTGTACGGCCGCGTTTCCGCCCTTCGATTGGCCCGCAAGGAACCCTATAGTAGCGAGGACTCCGACAGATGACACCGACTCTCGCTCTGGGAACCGGAGGAGCCTCGATCCTCCTTCTTCTCGCGATACGTGTTCCGATCGCCGTCACGCTAGGACTTGTCGGCGTGGCAGGCATTTACAGCTTCGTGGGCTGGAGCGGTGCCGAATCCGTCCTGAAAGCGGTCCCCTACAACTTCGTGGCCCACTGGACCTTGTCCGCGATCCCGATGTTTATCCTAATGGGAAATATCGCGTCGCGCGCCGGTCTGACTGGCGACCTGTTCCATGCCGCCAGGGTGTGGCTGAACTGGCTGCCGGGCGGGCTTGCCGTCGCGTCCATCGTCGGGGCGGCAGGGTTTGCCACGGTGACCGGGTCGAGCGTCGCATGTGCTGCCGCGATGGGACGTATCGCGATCCCTGAAATGCTGGACCGTAAATACGATCCCGGTATGGCCGCAGGCACCCTTGCGGCGGCCGGACTACTCGGTTCGCTGATTCCGCCGAGTGTTGCCCTCCTTCTCTTCGCGCTGTTTGCCGAGGTCTCGGTGGCCAAACTCTTTCTTGCGGCAACGATACCGGGGCTCCTGACTGCGGCCGCATTCTGCCTGCTCGTCATTCTGCGGGCCTGGTTCAAGCCGAAACTCGCGCCTCGCGATACTCGGATCTATTCCTGGGCCGAACGCTTCGCGGTGCTGCTGCGACTTGGGCCTGTCGTCCTCGTGGTCGTCGGTGTCGTCGGAGGCATGGTCTTGGGCGCCTTCTCTCCAACCGAAGCGGGAGCGGTCGGCGCCTTCCTGACCCTTCTGATATCGGTTGCTCAGCGACGGATTGACTTTCGGTCCTTGATCGAAGCCGGACGGGACTGTCTGCAAATCTGTGCCGCGGTTTTCATCATCGCCGCCTGCGCCGCCATTCTTCAGCGTTTCCTCGCCTTGTCCGGGGTGACGGCGATGGTCGGCGACGCCATCCTCGCCAGCGGACTGGGACCGGTCGGTGTCATACTCATCGTCGCGGGGGTATATGTCGTGCTCGGGATGTTTCTCGACCCAATCGGAATAATGCTGCTGACCCTTCCGGTCCTGATCCCGATATTCGAGACGATGGGGATCAACCTCATCTGGGTCGGTATCCTTATCGCGAAACTGCTTGAAATGGCCCTGATCACGCCGCCGGTCGGACTGAACGTGTTCGTCATAAAATCAGTGGTCGGTGACCGGATACAGCTGACGACCATTTTCCGGGGCGTCATGTGGTTCTTCGCGCTGGAAGTCGTCATTCTGGCCGTGCTGATCTTCGTTCCCGGCCTGTCCCTCTGGCTTCCCGGCCTGATCGATTGAGGATGGTCGTCTGTTCGAAATCCGCTGGCCTTTGCCGCACACAGGGCGATAGGATGTGAAACGTTTCCTCAGACACTCAAAATCCGGTCCAGATGACACAGAAACTCACGATAAAATCCGTTGCGAAAGAGGCCGGAGTCGCAGTTGGCACTGTGTCGCGGGTATTAAACAAGCATCCGGCGGTGGACAAGGCAATCCGGGAAAAGGTAGAAGCGGCTATTGCGCAATTGGGCTATCAGCCCAACCTTCTGGCCCGAAGCATGCGCCAGCAGAAGTCGATGACGATCGGCTGCATCATCCGGGACATTTCCATACCGGCCCTTGCAGCGTTCGCGAAGTCTGCCCAGAATGCCTTGTTCGACGCTGACTACAGCTTTGTCGTCGGAAGCAGCGAGGGGCAGGTGGACCGGGAGGAAAAGCTAGTACGCCGGTTTGCCGATGCCCAGATAGATGGTCTCTTGCTTAGCCTGACGACTGAAGTGGATCTACCGTACCTCCAGACACTACGCGATAGCCGCTTGCCCATTGTACTCATTGATCGTGAAGGACCTGCTTGGGCGGATGCCGTTGTCGCAAACCATGAATCCGGCACGCGACAGGCCGTCAATTATCTGGTCCAGCTGGGACACAAGCGCATAGCGCTGATAACCGGCTCGGACAACACGTTCCCGGCACGTGCCCGTCTGAAGGGATATCTCACGGCACTGCGCGAAAACGGTGTCGAACCTGACGCCCGGCTGATACGCAACATGAGCTACCTCCCCGAGTACGCTTTTTCCGAGCTGTCCGCACTTTTGGGGCAGAAAAAACCGCCGACTGCCGTCGTTGCGGGTGGGATGGATATGATGCCCGGAATATTGACGGCGATTCGCAATTCCGGTCTGGAGATTCCGCAGGACATCTCCGTCGTAGCAGCGAGCGACAACGATCTTGTCAGGCTCTCGGCGCCGCCCATCGGTGTTGTCACCTGGGATCTGGGCGAGGTCGGAAGAATCGGCGCTAGACTTCTCCTTAGCAGCATCTGCGAACGTAACGTCGAGAGAGAACGCAACCTAGTCATTGTTCCGACAGAGTTTCTGCCGCGCAGTTCCTGCGCGACCGCCCGGCAGGTGTCATAGATGGCATCCGGAAGGAGCGGGCTCGTTCGCCGGCGCGTAGGACCTGAGGCGTTCCGATTCTCGCTTGCCACCAAGAATAGGGCCATATTGCTTCAGCTCCCGACGCCTATTCCAACAAAATGGAGCAAACTCTAGTCATAATTGGGCTGAACAGTGCGGGCTATTCAGAAACCTTGCGTTCATCATCCCATTAGCTCCCCGGCAGGTAGAACTCCGTAATCCCCCGCTTCCCCTCCGCCCGCCCCAGTTGCACGATCACATCGATGGATTTCCGGATGTATTCCCGCACCTCGGCGAATGTCAGCGGTGTGCCGGCTTGCAGCACCATGATAGCCAGCCGGTCGATGGCGAGCTCGGCGGTTTCGGCGTGGATGGTGGTGACCGACCCGCCATGGCCGGTGTTGATGGCCTCGAGATAGGTCAGGGCCTCGGCGCCGCGCAACTCGCCGACGATGATGCGGTCGGGGCGCATGCGTAGGGAGGCCTGCAGGAGGGCGTTGGCACTGCGTTGCGAGCCGGAACCGCGGTCGGCCAGGAGGGCGACGGTGTTCGGCTGGCCGGGGAAAAGCTCAAAGGCATCTTCGATGGTGATCAGCCGTTCGTGTTCGTTTACATGCGTCAGAAGGTGCCGGGCGAAGGTGGTCTTGCCGGTCGAGGTGCCGCCACTGATCAGGACATTGAGCCGCGCCTCCACCAGGGTTTGCAGCGCGGCCTCGAGGTTCTCTTCGGCGAGACTGGCGATGTTCTTCATTTTCTCGGCGCGGAGCGCATCCAGCGAGACGGCCTTGCCGAAGAGATAGGCGGGGGCGAAATCCCGGACGCTGCCGGAGGCGAAGAGGCGGATGGTGATCGAAGCGCCGCGATCTATGGCGGGCGGGACGGCGACCTGAACCCGGAGGGGGCGGCCCGCATATTCCACCTTGCCGGAGACGAGGGGGTTCTTTTCAGAGACGCGGGCCTTGGCATCGCCGACGATGGTCTGAGCCATGTTGAGGGCGGTGGTGCGATCCACAGTCTGACCCTCGTGGCGCATGGTGGCGTCACCCGCCGCCTCGAGCCAGACCTTGCCATCCGGGTTGATCGCGATCTCGGCCACGTCGTCGCGCCGCAGAAGGTCGCGGAACGGGTCGAGATAACGCTCGAGGTAGGAGGCTGGGCTTTCTGTCCGGGTCAATAGATCACCACATCCCGGTCTACGAGCACGGTAACCGAGGCACCCTGATCGACATAGATCGTCGGCGCGATCGACACCTGGTCAGCGATGACGGACCCGACCGCGTCCTGTAGGTCGCTGCCGACATCGCCCAGGACAATGTTGGTGGTTTCATTGTTGGCGCTTTCCGCCGCGACGGCCGGTGCCGCCCCGATCACGGAAATCAGTGCCGCTCCGCCGAAACGCTCGGCGAACTTGGTATCGACAAGACCTGTGAGGCCCGAGCGGCCGAGTTGATCCCCGCCCACGGCGCCGATTTCCATCGAGGTGCCGTCCGGGGTCAGGACCCGGGTCCAGAGGATCAGGATGCGCTTCTGGTGCATCTCGATGCCCGAGCGGTATTGGCCAAAAAGGCGGGAGCCCCGAGGGATCAGGATCCGGTCCCCGGAAAACGCCGGAACCGGCTCGGAGACGACCGCGACCACGGAGCCCGGCAGATCGCTGTTGATGGCGGTCTGGAGCGCGGCCTGAATGACGGACCCTTGGGTCAGCGTGCGATCGGGATGGGTGAGGCGGGCGGCTTCCTGCACCTCGAGCGGTCGCGCGCTTTGCAGGAACTGCTCGTTTCCTGACAGGACTGGGCCCCCGGTGCCAACAGCAGCAGGATCGGCCACCGCCGCGCCACTTTGGCCACCACGTGGACCATCGGCGTAGACCACGGCGGGGGATTTGATCTGCGCGGTCAAAAGCTCCTCGGCAACCCGTTCGGCTTCGCGCTGGCGTTGTTCCTCTTCCTGACGGCGGCGTTCTTCGAGAAGGCGCTGATCGGCGATCAACCCTTCGCGGTCGAGCTCGGCCTCGAGCCCTTCGCGCTGCGCCCGTTCGGCATCCAGCATGGCCTGCAGCCCTTCGATGCGGGTCTCGGTCTGGCGCTGCATGTTGGCAAGCTCGGCCTCTTTCTCAGCGATAAGTGCTTCCAATGCAGCCTTCTGTTCATCGAAGGCTTCGCGCAGGTCGGCAACGGCGGACTGGATTTCCGAGTTGCGGGCGGCCTGGCTGGCGGCGAGGGCTTCGCGGAGCTTGGCGATCTCGGCCAGCACCTCGGCGCTTGGTTCTGGGGCAGGGGCCGCGGGCACGTCGAGCGCTTCCTCGACGGCGATCAGCGCGTCGTTGACCCTTTGCTCCGTTTCGTCGGGTGGGAACTCCAGCCGCCCGCCAGTGCCGGGGCGGCGGTCCTGGAAGGTTTCGACATCGGAGGTCTCAAGTGCGCTGTCACCTTCCTGCAGGCCGGTCGCCAGGAAATACGCGACCCCGGCGCCGCCAAGGGCGAGGGCGGCGGCGAGCGCACCAACCCCGAGGCTGTTGCCGCGGCGTTTGGATTTGCCGCGCTGGCTGAACTGGTCGAGGCGGTCTTGGAGATCAGGAGGGGTTTGATCGGCCATGGTCAGTTGCTCACGTAGATGGCGCTCTCGTCGCGCCAGGCGCAGATCGCCTCATCGCCAATGCGCAGCGTCCAATAGGTGTTCACCCCGAGCACTCGGACCGTGTTGCCTTGCTGGGTCCAGTTGACCGTGCGCTCACGGCCCTGGTCATCGGCCTTGAATAGGGCGGGTTGGCGACCGTTCTCCGGGAACACGAAATACGTGTAGCGCCCGTCGTCGTAGATATGGCTGGGGCGGAAGTCGCCTTCGCCCGAGACCCGGTAGTTGTAGTTGCGCGGGGCCTCAAACCCCTTTGGCTGGGAGGCACCTGCCGCGCGGCGCTCCTCGTCAGGGTAGCGGAAGCGCACCTCGAAGAACATGCCGGTGCGGTTCGGGATCGAGCCCTCGCGCAGGTGGAAGGAATAGGTGCGGCGGTTGGTGATCACCGTCATGTTGGTGGAGGCATTGGCCACATGCGGTTTGATCGTGAGCACATTGCCAAGCTCGGGGATCGGATCGACCTGGAAGCTTTCGGTGTCGCCGACAATCACCGCCTCGAACCTCTCCCCGGCCCCGAAATGAATCGTCGTCGAATGCCGCAAGTCAGTTTCGATCCGGTAGACCTGGTTTTCATTATAGACGGCGGTGCGGATGCGGATATCGAGCGGGCCGCCTTGTGGCGTGGCTTCCGCGGATGCGGCAACGGGCATGGCAAGCGCCAAGAAGAGCGCGGGCAGGGATTTCATGGGGGTCAGTTCTCCAGGGTCTCGGCGTCGACGCGGTAGGAGGTCACCACGAAGCCCAAGGGGTTTGCCCAGACATCCTGAAGGCGCTGGCGGGTTTCGGGTTGGAAGTCGTAGGCGACGGTGGCCACGTAAGACCGGGTGACGGTGCGGGTGTCGCGGGGGCGGCGCAGCGTGCGGGTGAAAAGGACCTGGGCCACGCCGCGCTCGATCTGGTTCACCGTCTTGATCACCACCTCGATCTTGGCGTCGCGGCCATAGACAGTGATCGGGTAGTCTTCGTTGGTCGAGGACCAGAGATCGCGCAGCGTGCGGGCGGCGTCGCCATCCGAGCGGTCGAGCACCGAGTTGATGCGCTGCTCGCCATCGGTCAAGTCATAGGTCTCTCGATCATCCACATAGGCCACAAGATTGGCCTGGATGATGGCGTCGCTCTCGGAAAGCGTCAGTGCCTGCACAGCGGCGACCCGGTCCATCTCGCCGGTTTCCTTGTCGACCACGACCACGAAGGTCTCGGTCGATTTGAGTGGAAAGAGGCTCGCGCCCGCGACCATGCCGGTCACGCCGACCAGAACGCCTGCCGCCGCGACGAACCACGCGAAGCGCTCGCGCCGCCTTGGCCCGTAGATGAAATCCGCCTCAAAAGCGTCGCGGTCACTTGCTGCGGAACTGGTTACAAGTTTCTTCAAAGTCGTCGACTTTCACATCAGGGTTTGCGGAAGGCCTTGGCGGCGGAAAGAAGCGCGCCGGGGCTTTGCCGGATCATCTCGCCGGTCTTCACCACGCCTGCATTGACCATCTGGTTCAGCTCATGGGGGGATTTGCCGGTGACGAGGCGCGAGGTCGCGCCCGTGCCATACTCGCGCGTGTTCACGAACCCCTGCCGCGCGAGCCCGGTCAGGCCCACGGCATTCGAGGCAATGCCGACAACGCCGGTGAGGTTGGAGGCGATATAGGGAACCGAGGCCATGACCCCGGCGCTGAGAATGAGGATCACGAGAAAGGGCAGGATGAGGCTCACGGTCTCGACATCGCCCGGATCGGCGGAGGCGTCCCCGATCGCTTCGGCGATCGCCACGATGATGCCCGCGGCCCCGGCGGCCGCGACGGGCATGAGGGCATAGCCGATGGTGGCGCGGGTCCAGGCCTCGAAGAGGGACTGGGTCGGCTTGAACAGCGAGGTCACGATCATGAAGGGCGCGATGACGATCATCAATGCGAAGACGATGCGGGCGAAGGCGATGATCCCGGCGGTGACGGCGGCGAAAACGGCGGAAAGGACGAAGAAGATGGCACCCAGGACCGCGCCGAAGACCCAGCCGGCGCGGTCGCCGATCGTGTCGCCATAGGCGGTGATGCGGGCGACCATGTTGTCGAGGCTTTCATAAACGCCAGCTTCGTCGCCCGAACCGGTGAGGGCCAAGATGGATGCGCCGATAGAGTCGGGGACCTGGGTGACGATGCCATAGATGACGCTGAAATTGTCCCAGCTCTGCGCGAAGATCCCGACGAGCGCCACCTTCATCCCGAAGGCAAAGCCGGTGCCGAAGGGCAGGGGGCGGAGTTGCATGACCGCGTTGATGCCGAGGAGGACGACAAGGAGCGTCGCGCCCGCCGAGATGACATTACCGACCGAGGCCGCCGAGGAGACAAAGCCGTCCTGCGCCACGGTATCCACCGCGGCGTCGACCTGGCTCAGGATGTCGCGAATAACGCCCATCTATTCCGCACAGGCCTCCACAACTTGCGCCTCGAGCGCGTCGGCTTTGGCGTAAAGGTCCAGCACCTTGAACGGCAAGCGCGGGTTGTCCGAAGTCTGGAACCGGGGCAGGGCGGTGAGCGCCTGATCCCAGGTGAAGTCGCCCAACAGGCAAGTGCAGGTTTCCGAAGCGAGCGCTTCTTCGGCGATCAGGATGCGCAGGATTGCGCGGTAGCCGTTGCGGAGATAGGCGGTCTCGGCCAGATCGGCAGGCGGTTTCAGGACACGGCATGCGTCGGCCTCGTCCGTCGCGATGGCCATCGAGTTGAAGGGCGTGTCGCCGGAAGGTTTCGTGCTCGGGGTCTGGGCCAGCGCGGCACTGGGCAGGGCGGCCACGACAAGTGCGGCGAGACCAAGAGACCGAATTGGCGCCAAGTTGTGGGTCATGAACTTCCTCATGGATCCACCGCCATCGAGCGGAACTTGCGCTCATCCGCGAGGGTCGCGGCATCGACGACGCCAAGCTGGCCGGCGCTGACGCCTTGCGCCGCTTCCAGCCGCCAGATCTGGGTCAGGATGATGCCAAGCTCGGCGGTGACGCGGGTGTTGAGATCGACGGCCGCCTTCAGCCCGTCTTGATCGTCGATGAGCCCGACCATGGTTTCGAGCCGTTCGAGGCTCTGTCCGGCTTCCTCGTGGCTTTCCTGCGCGGCGACCGACAGCATGGCGCTGGCCCCGGCCGAGGTGGCGATGCGGTTGTCGGCGGGCTCATCGGAGCCCGAGAGCGTGCTCAGACGTTCCGACGTGAAGCCGCTGCCCGAAAGCACCCGCTCGACCGAGGCCGAAAGCTCGGCGCCGGGATTGAAGCCGCTCAAAAAATCGCCGCTCGCCAAGGATTGCGCTGTATTGAGGGGCGCGACCAACTTGCCGCGCAGCGCGCGGAATTCTTCGACCGTGGCAAAGAGTTCGCCGAGCCCGCTGCCCTCGATGAGCGAGGTCAGTTGCGCCTCGAGGTTCGTCAATTGCGACAGCTGGGTCTCAAGCTCCAGCCGCATGGTGGCGAGTTGCTGCATCTGGACGTTCAGGTCCTCCGCCATGTGCTCGAGTTGCGCGACAAGCTGGCCAAGCTGCGAACCATCAAAAGTCGGAACGCCTTGAGCCGAGGCCGGTTCAGAGAGCCCGAGCGCGACGACCGCGCTAGTCACCAGAAAAAATCGTCTCATTCGGGAACTCCCATCTGCATGAAGTCGCGCTCGGCCAGCCGATCGGCGACGAGGTGCTGCGCGTAGGCCGCCTCGCGCTGCTGGTTGGCGGCCATCAGCCGGACGCGGAGGTTGAGGATGCGGCCAATCTCGGCCTTGGCGTAAGTGTTGAGCTCCCAGGCCGCCTTGGCATTGGGCTGAGCATCGATCTGGAGGATGATCGCGCGCAGACGATTGATGACCTGTTCGGTCGTGGCCGAGCTGTCGGCGGCGTAATAGACACCCGCCTCGGAGATGCTGGCATATTCGGCGAGCGCAAAGTCCGAGGGTGAGAGCGTGCCAAGCGCATCGGCGCCGCCCACAACGGCGAGGTATTCGTTGTAAAACTTCGAGATGTTGCGCACGTAGCCTTGGGTCTCGGCAAAGGGCGGCACGCCGCCATATTCGATGACCCGGCCTGGGCCAGCGTTATAGGCCGCAAGCGCGTGCGGGATATTGCCGAAGCGGTTCAGTTGCGTGGTGATGTAACGCGCGCCGCCGCGGAGGTTGTCTTTCACGTCATAGCGGTCGACGCCGAGATCGGAGGCGGTGCCGGGCATGAGCTGAGTCAGGCCATAGGCGCCGACCGGGCTTTCGGCGGCGACGTTGAAGCGGCTCTCCTGCTTGATCAGGGCCTGGAAGAGGCAGCGCCACTGGGTGGCCGAGAGACCGGCGCGGGCCACACCGGGGGCGCCTGCGAACTCGCCCGCGACCTCGACGATCATCATCTCGACGGTCTCACGGCCTTCGCCGAAGAGACGGCTGTTCATGGGGCTTGGATCGGTGTTCGGGTAGACCGCCGCCACCCCGAAATCCGCATTGCCCTCGAGCGCACGGATATCGAAGCCCGGCCCGGTGATGGCGGCGGTCATCTCTTCGAGGACGCGCAGCTGGTCGACCTGCACGTCCGCCAGGGTCGACTCTGTCCGATCCTTGTCCTGCTGGACGCCCAGATCTTCGACCAGCGCCGTCACCCGCGCGATGGCACGACCGATCGCGGAATTATCCTGCGTCGGCACGCCCTGGGCGAGCGCGGGCAGGGCGCCTAGGCCGAGGCAGAGCCCAGCGGATATGATCGCAGTGCGGCTCATTCCGGACGGGGCTGGGGTTCGAAGGAGCAGTCGGGCTTGGCCGTTGCGTGAGCCGCTGCGCCCATGGTCGAGACCGAAAACGCGGACCGCGTCACCTGCGGCTCGCCATTGCGTCCGAAGCAGGGCGAGGTTTTCTCGGTGTATTTCTCGCAAGCGGACAGCAGGCTTGCGGCGGCGCAAAGCGCGAGAAGGGGTTTGAAATTCATATCACATGTCTCCAGAAATCGGGATTGGCGCGCCAATCGGCGGGCACGCGGGCCTCGCCGGTGGCGCCGCCGCCAAGGATGGGGAGGAGGTCTCCGAGCGCGGAGAGGTCGGCATCGACGAAGACGCTGTCGCCCGCCGAGCGCACAAGCGCGATGCGCTGGCCGATGGTGGGCTGGACGAGGAGGGCGGCTTCCTTGGCGTTCACACGCAGGAAGTCGTAATCCGAGACGGTGGCGCGGTCGTTCGGGAAGAGGATCTGGGTCGGCACCGTCTCGACGATGGTCTTGCCGACGCGGCTGTCCCGCAACTGGCTCGGATACTGCGTCATCATGATGACGACGCAGTTCATCTTCCGAAGCGTCACCAGCCAGTTTTCCAGCCGCGCCCCGAAGTAGGGATCGTCGAGAAGCTTCCAAGCTTCGTCGAGCACGATGATGGTGGGGCGGCGATCCTCGACCACGCGTTCGATCTGGCGGAAGATATAGGAGAGCACCGCCATCCGCTCGGTGGTCATGTCGAGGATCTCGGTCATGTCAAACCCGAGGATATCGCCCGTGAGCTTGAGACCTGCACCGCGTTCGGGTTCGTCGAAGACCCAGCCATAGCGTCCGCCCGGCGCCCATTCGGCAACGCGGCTCTGCAGCTCGCCATCGTCATCCAGCGACTGAAACAGGGTCTCGAAGCTGGCGAAGCGCTGCAGCGCTGCGCCCGCATCTGCATTCTGGCCGACGGCGCTCTGGATATGGCGAGATTGCTCGCCCGAGAGCCTGCCATTTCGTGTGAGAAGGGTCGCGAGCCAGTCTGAGAGCCAGGCACGGCCGCGCTCATCGGTCTCGGTGGCGAGCGGGTTCAAACCTGTCGGCACACCGGCTCGGATTTCGTTATAGCGACCGCCAAGGGCGCGGACGGCCATCTCAAGACCGCGATCTTTGTCGAAGAAAAAGAGCCGCGCGCCGACCCGCTGTGCTTGGGCTGCGAGGAAGGCGGTGGTCAGCGTCTTGCCGGTGCCTGTCCGTCCCAAGACGAGGGTGTGGCCGACGGTGGGTTCTTTGCCTGGGCTGCCCGCCTCGTGGAAATTAAAGCGATAGCCCGAGGTGCCGACGGTGGGCAGGACCGAGATGGTTTGGCCCCAGGGGGATTGGTCGGGCCCACGCCCTTCGACGCTGCCATGCAGGGCCGCGAAATCCGCGAAGTTGATCGAGGAGATCGGCGTCTTCCGCGCCCGGTAGCCGAAATTGCCGGGGGACTGCGCGAAGTAGGCGGCTTTCAATGCCATATTCTCGCGCACGATCACCGACATGATCTCCTGGCCCACGCGCTTGATCTGGGCGGCGGCCCGTTCGAGCGTGTCGCGGTCTGGTGCATAGACGGCGATCGAGAGGTGATGGTCGCCAAAGGCGATGCGGCCAGCTTCCTGATCGTCGGCGGCTTGCCCGAGTTGCTCGCGCAGGGAAACGGCGGCATCGTCGGAGGCATGCATCTGGCGGATGATCCGCTGGATGCGTTCGGCCATGATGTTGTTCGGGATCGGGCTGAAGGAGTTCGTCAGCACGATGTCGAGCGGCAGGTCGAGCGCGTCGAGCAGCGTCACATCGGTTAATGCCGGGTAGGTCTTCATCGAAAAGAGCGCGCCGTATTTGACCCGCCCAGTCACGGCGTCGGTCAGGGTGACGACGTCGCCATCGAAGGTCGCGCGGCAATTGCTCAAGGTATGTGAGAGGGGCAAGGCGCTTTGCCCGAAGGCGATCGGGGAGAAGCTGCCGGCGTTCAGCGTGTTGAGATAGCCCAGCCATTCGCCTCCCTTGCGGGTCAGCCGCACGGGATTGGCCGAGGCAAGTGCCACCTCGAAGAAGCCCATGACCTCGTTCAGCTCCTGCAGGCGCGTCGCGCGGTCCTTGACCCAGGCCTTACGGGCCAGCGCCCGCAGAAGCGGAATGCGCGCCGAGATATCAGGCCGCCGAATGACGCTGAGATAGAGTTGTCGCTTGGCCGGGCGCAGGTCTTTCACATGGTCCTGCCAGCGCGCGTCGATCGCGGCGGCGAAGCTGTCTCCCTCGATGGGGCGCATTCCGAGATCCTGCGGCACGGAGATCCGGTGGATGTAGAAGCCGAAGGCATTGCCGGTCTGAGCGACGATGGCGGCAACCGCGCGTTTGAGCGCGTCGAGCCGGGCGTCTTCGCTGGTCATCGGATTGAGGCCATCAAGGCGCAGGCTCGCCATGAGGTCGCCCTCGCGGAGCACCATGACATCGTCATCGGCAAGGGCAAAATACGGCAGGTGTTCCGCGAGATAACTCTCCCGCGCGAACGCCCCGCCGCCAGCCTGAAGCAGAGCGGTTCCGTGAGTGGAAAGTGTGCCCGTATCAAGCGCCAAAGCTGTCCCCTCCATGCAGGGTGCGGTTCTTCGTCGGGCGCACCGAACCGTAGGAGACGCGCAAGACCTCGAAGAAATGCGGCTCGCGGTCGGCGACAAACCAGAGGATCGGATAGGCGATGATACCGATCAGGAAGAAGACCATAGACTTCGTCCAGATGAACGGCAGAACGACCCCGGTCGCCAGCACCACGAGGTATCCGACAGGGAGGCCCAGATACTTGGGCGGTCGGGCGAGGCCCAGAAAGAGGGGGGATCGTTCTGCCATAGGGTGATATTCCGGCTTAGAAGGAAATGTGTGTCCGGAGAGGGACCCGAGGCAGCGTTTGCGAAGCACAACGCGTTCGGGTCCCTCGTAGGACGCTATTTTGCCGGAATGTCACGAGAAACCGTCAACGATGGTGCCGGCCGAGAAGATCAGCACGATCCCGATGATGACCGAGGCGAACCAGCCCCAGTTGAGACGCCCCATCATGCACATGAAGCCGGTGCCGATGACGGCGAGCGTGGCGACCGCAATTCCGATCGGACCGGTGAGCGCGGCCTCGACGGTTTCCAGCATGGTCTGGATCGGCGACAAGTCCTGCGCGAGAGCGGGTGTTGCGAAAGCCGCCAGGGTTGTGGCGACAGGCAAGAGGCGGCTGAGGCGATGTCGAAGCATGCGAAGTTCCCTTGTTTTACTGAAGTTCAATGAGGACCGGCGCGCGGACTGGAACCCGGTCCGCGACGTGAGTGTCCGGCGTGGAAACAGGTGTGCCTGCCAGCCGGGACCGGATCCGATGGATGCGCGCGATGTAGTCGCGGGTCTCGGTGAAAGGCGGGACACCGGAATATTCGACCACGCGGTGTGGCCCGGCATTATAGGCTGCCAGCGCCAGGTCGATGTCCTTGAACGCTCCGAGTTGTGCGAGCAGGTAGCGCGCGGCGCCGTCGAGGTTCTGGGAGGGATCGCGCGGATCGACTCCGAGGCTGCGGGCCGTGTCTGGCATCAGCTGGCCAAGACCGTAGGCACCCTTGGGGCTCACGGCAGTCGGATTGTAGCTGCTTTCGGCCTCGACCAGCGCTTGGAAAAGGACCAGCCAGTCGTCCTCATCGAGGCCGACCTGCCGCAGGGCACGGTTCCCCTGGTGCCGGTCAGCAGTCGTGCGGATCAGGGAGAGGATGTCGTCGCGGCCAGACGGCGGTGTGGCATCCAGCGAGGCAAGAACCACCCCGGCCTCAGCGCTATCACTCAGCCCCACCCACGCAGGCCGCGCGCCATGAAACGTCCAGCCAGAGGTCCGGGCCGCCCCATCACGCCCGAAAGCGATGACGTCAGCCGCGCTCCTCGAGGGTGATGCTGTAGTCAGGACCAAAGCGCAGATCGCGCCCGTCACCGAACTCGAGATGATGTTTGAAGAGCCCCGGCCATATGTTGAAATACCGCGGCTCTGGCCCGTGCGGGGTGATCCGGGTCGAGACCAGAATGGCTTCCGGCTCGCCCTCGCGCAGGTAGATGCACTGGTAGCGCGGCTTGCCATCGTCCGTGAACCCCACGAGTTCATACCGGCAGCGGAACGCTATGCCCTGTTCGGACAGGTCTTTGACACCATCGATGGTGATCAGGATCTGGTTGCGCGCTATCGGCATGTTCGGACTCTCCCCACGAGAGCCCTTCTACTTCACGACACTAAGGCCATAAAGTCATATGGAGTCAATACGACATATTGCATATAAATACATATTGCGCGATAGTCTGCGCAACTTTTGCGGGAGAGCGACATGAAGCGGCAGTTGAAGGTAGCGGTGATGGGGGTGATGGCGATGTTCGGAGCCCCTGAGAAGGCGCAGGCCTATGACATCGACTGCGCCATCATGCTCTGCATGGCTGGCGGCTTCCCCCCGAGCGCAGTCTGTGCACGGGCCTATCGCACCATGATCCGCCGCATCACGCCCTGGCCGAGCCTGCCGCCCTTCGGGGTCTGCACCTTTGCCCATGTGCCGGTCGAGCTGGGCGGGCCGGGCGGGGAGGGCGAGCTCGACACCAACTTGCCTGAATACGAGTGGCTGAATCGGACCCATGTGATCTGGTTCACCGGGCGCTCCTACGAGCCGCGCGACGAGCCGCGACAGTGGGATTGGTCGATCCGCTCCTGCGATCGCGAGAATCGGACCTGCAGTTACATCCAGCGGGTCTACGGATCCCACACGCCCTGGCCCGCGACATTCATCTCGGAAAGCGGTCAGGAGATCGCCTATCCAAGCGGCGGTGGCCTTTGGTACTTCTATTCCCGCAGCATCATGGTCGAATACGGCGACTACGAGGGCAACATGCGCCACTCGGAGTGGTTCTCCTACTAATCGTGGCTGTCCGGAAGCTTGAGTGAAACTGTCCGTACTACGACAAGTGTATGGTCGTAACTGCATGGATCCACAAACTGGCGGCGGCTCACGCTTCCATCATCCCAGCGGTAGTCGGTAAACACATGGGTTTCGTTCATTCCGTCGATGATAAACCCTTCCTGGAAGGGCCAGCCTGTCTTTTTCTTCGCCATGTACCCGCGCTACTCGTACCGTTCTTGCCGTTTTGACTTTTGAAATTGCGGCGGGATCAAAGCCTCAGGAAGCGGATTAACGCCTCGCGAAGAGCTCTTCGGGATCGACATTGAGCGCCTTGGCGATGCGTTCGAGAAGGTCGAGGGAGGCCGCAAATTTCGAGTTCTCGAGCCTGCCCATGTGACCGCGGCTTACGTTGGCCTGATGAGCAAGCGCTTCCTGGCTGAGGCCGCGGGCGCGTCTCAAGTCCTGTATGTTCAATGCTACACGGTCCCGCAAGTTCATGCCCGCGAAACGGGCACGATGCACGAAATATCGCCACGCGATATATGTTACATTCGGAGGTGAGGGAGCAGAAAAGTCGAAAATCGGTGCTTAGAGATAGAGGACCAATTTGCATGCAGTTCCGGGTACTTGGTGTTGCGGATGCTACTAGGGCGAGTGGTGGTTGCCGTCAATACACCATGACACGAAATAGCGTTTGTACGCATAATGAAGTTTATGTTAACCAACTGGCGCCCTGAGCCGCTAAAACATTACGATTTGATAATGCCCCGGCAAGGGCAGTGCCACCGTACCAAAGTTACTCCTTTGCGAAAGGAGCGACCATGTTCAGAACTTTCGGATTGCTCTTGGGTCTCGCAACTGCTGTAGTTCTTTTGTTTATGGTTTCGAACAGATGCTGTCTTCTGCGAAGGCATCTGATTGAAAGCTACTCTACCTTTCACTTGCCCAGGCGATTGCCGCCTTCATTTCCGCCGGGTCGAACTAACGGAGTTCTGCCGTGGTCAGCACGTCGGCGAACCTGGTTCCCCACTCCAACAAAGCCCCTTCGCCCACCACAGCGACGCGGCGGAAGTCATTCCTATGGGCTGTGTCGATTTTCAGATCTTCGAGCAGAGCGGACGGCCCATCGTAGCCTTCGAACCTCGTGAGATCGAGAACCAGGCCGGGCTTACTTGTCTCTTGCAGGCGCTCATGAAGCAGGGCGTGCATCCGTTTCAGGTCGCTTTCGCTGAGCTTGCCCTCGCAGGCGAGGCCAATCGTGTCGTCATGAGCTGTCAGTGTCTCGGTGAACATGGTTTTCCTCCTCTTTTTCCGGTTTGCCGTGACCGTAAAGGTCAGCGTTTTCGTGTGCGCGGTCTTCGTGCTCAAATTCCAGACTCGAATGACCGATGCTGAAATCGTCCTTCAGCCGGTCCTTGATCGCGGCCTTGATCTTTTCGATTTGACCCCAGCCGTCCGCTGTCAGCACGACGTGGCAGTCCAGAGCCGCCTCGTGCTCCTGCATCTGCCACAGATGCACGTGATGAACGTCCGCGACACCATCCACACCCCGCATCGCCTGAACGACGGTTTCATTATCGATGTCCGGTGGACTGCCGAGCATCAGCGTCCGAATCGGACCGCCGATCTCGGTAAATGCGAGGTAGAGGATGTAGAGAGCGATGCCGATGGTGATCGCCGGGTCGACCCACCGCATGTTGTAGAGGAGGATGAGCGAGCCGCCGATGATGACCGCCACGGAGGCCAAAGCGTCCGATAGGTTGTGCAGGAAGAGCGCACGGATGTTCACGCTGCCTTTCTGCATCGAATAGGTGAGCAGCGCCGTCAACGTGTCGACGACCAGTGCCACACCGCCCAGGATCACCACCGTCCAGCCCTGTACCTCTGGTGGGTCGATCATGCGCATGCCACCCTCGTAGATCAGGTAGAAGCCGATCAGGATAAGTGTCGTGTAGTTGATGAGCGCTGCGACGATTTCTACCCGCCCATAGCCGAAGGTCATGCGCTTGTCCGCCGGGCGGCGAGCGATCTTACGCGCGAAGAAGGCGATCACCAGCGACGCCATGTCCGAGAAATTGTGGAGGGCATCCGCGATCAGCGCGAGGCTGCCGGAAAGGATCCCGCCGACGATCTGCGCGACCGTCAGGAGGCCGTTGGCCCAGATGGCGATGGAGACGCGACGATCACCGGATTGAGGATCGATGTGGGCGTGGCCGTGATCATGCGGCACGGTTCGTCTCCTCATGGCGGTGGTTCGGCCGATCGAATCCGGGGACCGGCGGCAAGATTCCGCGGCGGATGCGGCGAACCCTGGCATTCATCCAGTGACGGATGACGTGGCGATAGAGCAAGTCGCGCACAAATCCGAAGTTCTGGCGGTGATTGACCCATCCGTCGCCCAAGTCCACCTCTACCCAGGAGTGGAGGATTTCGGACGGCGCGAGGGGATAGACGAGTTCCGGAACGACGCCTCTCTGAAGCGCCTTGTGGATTGTGAACCCGTGCAGTCGGCAGCGAACTCCCACGCCACGCAGCAGGGCCATGAGGAGCGTGCCCTTGGTGTTGCACTGCCCGTGGCCATCTGCGAGGACCTCGGACGCCGGAATGTCGTCGGCGCGGTTGTAGCCGAAGGTAATCTCGTTCCTGACGAAATCGTAGATGGCCCCAATTCGGTCGTCGCTGGGAAGGTCTGCCCAGCCGCGCTCCTCGATCAGTTTTGCAATTGAGGTCGCGTCAAAATCCAGCAGCCGGGTTTTGGCCAAATGAGGGTCGGCGGGGTTCACGGGATACCTCCTCGAATCGTTCACGAGAATATGTAGTTGCTACAGTCACTGTAGCTTCAAGCCCCGATTTCAGGCCGAGTCCTTGGTTACCTGATCGTCATTGTGCACCGCCTTGTGGTGTTCACCATGCGCGTCTCTCAGGATTCCGACGCCACCCCAGGCCGCGATGCCGGCGACAATCACGCCCACGACAAGGTCCGGCCAATTCGTTCCGAGCCAGGCTACGAGCCCGCCTGCGACGACGATTCCGAGATTGGCCGCGAAGTCGTTCCAGCTGAACGTATTCGCCGCTCGGATGTTTACGTCTGGATTGCGAAGCCGTGCCAGCAGCCAGACGCAAAGTGCGTTGATGGCCGCCGCTACCAGCGCCATGACAATCATGATCGTGCCAAGAGGATCCGATCCGCCGACGTAGCGGCGCCACGCGTCATACAGGATTCCAAGGGCGAAGAGGATCAGCAGGCCGCCCGAAACGTTCGCCGCTCCGCGCTTCCACTTGGCGGAGCGGGACAGCGCGAAGAGGCTGATCGCGTAGACGAAACTGTCCGACAGATTGTCGAGGCCATTGGCGATAAGCGCGCTTGACTCGCCGAATGCGCCCGAGGCGAAGAAAGCGACTGCCAGCCCGATGTTGAGACCCAGCACGATCCAGAGTGTGCGTCTTTCCGTTGCGTTTCTCTGCTCCGCCATGCCGGGTATCCAAATTAGTGAATTGCCAATGAGTAACTAACACCGGGCTTTTTGCGTTCCGATCAAAGGTCGTCGAAATTGCTCAGGCGCCGATCTCTTCATGGTCGGTCAGGCATTCGGAATGGTCGCGCAGTACCTCGAGCACACGGCAATCAGAAGTCTGTCCGCCGCTGCACTCATGCACCATCCGCTTCAATTCCGTCCGCAGCGCCTCGAGCCGCGCCAATCGTTGCTCGACCTGTTTGAGTTGCCGACGGGCTATTGCATCCGCCTCAGCGCAGGACTTTCCCGGATGATCGCTGAGATCGAGGAGCTCACGGATCGCGTCCAACGAGAACCCCAGTTGCCGTGCGTGCCGGACGAATGACAAGCGGTCGAGTTCGGCGTCGCCATAGCGTCGTTGGCCCCCCTCGGTCCTGCCGGGCTCAGGCATAAGTCCGATCTGCTCGTAATACCGGATGGTCTGCACCTTTGTTCCGGTCTTCTTCGCCAGCGTCCCAATCGTCAGCATTTCCGCTCCCCACATTACCTACAGTGGGTGTAGCTTTATGCGGTGCGCATCACAAGCTTCACCCGAGTTTCACAGATCGGTGATTGTTGGCCGATCGATGACAATCACGCTTGAACCTACAGTAGCTAGAGGATGTAAACGCACACAAAATATAGAATCAGGTTCGGGCGGAGCGGCGTGAGGCTTTCAGGTCTTCAGAAGGTATTGTGGGTGTTGGCGGGCGCGGCGGCGTTCGTTTTCATCTGGCTGTTGCTATGGTCCGACTACCGTGCCGATCTTGCCCGCACCGAGAGTGAACCACCGTTTCTTGCTGATTTCGAACTGACCGATCATCGCGGCATGGTCCAAACGGACGAAGATTTCGCAGGGCGCTGGATGCTGGTCTTCTTTGGCTTCACCAATTGCCCCGACGTCTGTCCGACAACACTGTCCGAAGTCGCGGCCGTGATGGAGGGCCTGGGCGATGAGGCAGCAATGGTTCAGCCGATTTTCATAACGATTGATCCGGAGCGGGATACGCCGACTGCACTTGCCGAGTATGTGCCCCTGTTCGACGCAGGGATCATCGGGCTGACCGGTACACCGGAGCAGATCGCCGCGACATCCGAAACCTTTCCGATATTCTTTGAGCGGATCGAGCAGGCGACTGCGCCGGGCGGATACACGATGGGTCACACGTCGCATCTTTTCCTTTTCGACACGCAAGCAGGCTTCGCGGACTCCTGGCCCTACGGCACGCCCGCCGAAGAGATCCTCGCCGATCTGAGACAGAGGATCTGATCGTCATGACCCGACTTTCCGGAGAGACGGCCCTTGGCCTGGCCTGGATCATCGCGCTCACCGCGTCGCTTGCCGTGCTCTTCATCGGCGAGGTTCTGGGGCAGACACCTTGCGTGCTCTGCTGGTTCCAGCGTGCCTTCATGTTCCCCTTGGCCATCATCCTCGGGCTTGGGCTGTGGTGGCAGGATCGGCGCGTGGGTCGCTACGGGATCGCGCTGGCTTTGGGCGGTGCCGCCGTCGCGCTTTGGCACTTGGGCCTCTATGTCGGCGTTATCCCCGAGCGTATCCAGCCCTGCACGGCGACCGGCCCATCCTGTACCGACGACAATCAACTGGTCTTCGGCATTCCGATTCCTTTGATGGCGCTCGTCGCCTTCGCGATGATCGGTCTGCTGTCGGCTCTCTCACTGAAGGAAACACAAAAATGAAACGACGCGGCCTCATCCTGTCCGTTCTCGCGCTCGGGGTCGCCGGTTTCGGCGGTGCCGCCTGGTATGCCACCCGCCCCGACCCGATTGCCGCGTCCGATCCCATCGACCCTGAAATGGCCGACGCGCTGATCCGACCCTATTCCCCGATCCTCGGGCCCGAGGATGCGCCCGTAACCATCGTTGAATTCTTCGACCCGGCCTGCGAGGCATGCCGCGCTTTCTATCCGGTCGTCGAGGATATCATGGCGGAGCACGGAGACGCGGTGCGCGTTGTAATCCGCTATACGCCTTTTCACGGCGAGGCGTCGGTAGAAGCGATCCGTGTGCTCGAGGCGGCGCGCATGCAGGACGTGTTTGAACCTGTGCTCGAGGCAGTCTTGCGAGAGCAGCCCAGATGGGCGTCTCACGGGACCCCGGCACCCGGATTGATCCTTGAGATTGCAGCAAGCGGAGGTCTGGATGTCGAAGCTGCCCGGACACAGATGCTGGCCCCCGGTGTTGTGGCGGTGCTCAACCAGGACCGCGCCGATGTCGAGACAGTCGGGGTCCGCC
The DNA here is from genome assembly GCA_047975215.1 of Jhaorihella sp. Classification (GTDB taxonomy): domain Bacteria; phylum Pseudomonadota; class Alphaproteobacteria; order Rhodobacterales; family Rhodobacteraceae; genus JAGRMG01. The sequence continues at coordinate 3,981 of JBKEDD010000004.1, read as the reverse complement.
AAACGCCCACGTTCTTCGTGAACGGCAAGCCTCTCGATCCGTTCGGTGAGGCCGAATTGCAGAGGCTGGTGGCAGTGGAAGTTGCGGCAAGCCAAAGCTGATTTGCGGAGGCAGGAGAAACGAGTGGTGAAGAAGTTGAGATATACCAATGCATTGGCCGTGCTTTTGACGGTTGCAGGGCTGTCGGCCCCCGCACTGGCCGGTTCGGAGGATGTCGTGGTCGAGAATGCGTGGTCCCGCGCCTCGATCGGCGTCAACAGGCCAGGTGCCGCCTATATGACCGTGCGCAACACGGGTGAAGACGCCGTTACGCTGACCGGACTTGCGACACCGCTGGCAATGATGCCCGAGATCCATGAGTCGAAAACCAACTCCGATGGCGTCAGTTCCATGGCGCCTGCAGGCGAGATCACGATTGAGCCCGGCCAAAGCGTGGCATTGGAGCCGGGCGGGTTGCACGCCATGCTCATGAAGCTGCAAGAGCCGATGACCGAAGGCGAGAATTTCCCGCTGACACTGACCTTCTCGGATGGCGGCAAGGTGACGGTCGAGGTCCCAATCCTCGGAATCGCCGCGCGTGGACCGGAGGGCTGATGCAACGTCGGCAGCTCCTTCTATACGGCGCAGCCGGTGCCGGCGTTCTTGGCCTGACGCTCTTCGTGGGCTGGTGGCGGGTGGACGGGCCCGGTGCGCCTGAACCAAAAGGGCAGCGGCCCCTGCCCCTATCGGCGATGGAGTTCCGGCTGACCGACCACGAGGAAAATGAGGTAGGGCCTGGCAACCTGATCGGTCGTCCCACAATGGTGTTTTTCGGGTTCACCTACTGCCCGGACGTCTGCCCGACGACCCTATCGGATATTTCCGGCTGGCTTGAGGAACTGGGCGACGAAGCATCAGAGATGAACGTGGTCTTCATCACGGTCGACCCGGAGCGGGACACGGTCGAGGCCATGGCCGAATATGTCGGCTATTTTCATCCGGTCATTCGTGGCTGGACGGGGCCGGAAGACCAAATTGCCCGCGCTGCAGAAGGGTTTCGTGCCTCATTTGAGCGCGTCCCGACTGAGGGCGGCGGCTATACGATGAACCATACGGCAAGCGTATTCCTGTTCGATGCCGAGGGTGAGCTCGTCACCATGATCGACTATCACGAGCAAAGAGAATTCGCGGTGCCGAAGATCCAGCGCGCACTGACAGAAGACGTAGAGGGGGCAACATGAAGATAAGAACTGTCTTGGCGGCCGTTGCGGTCGCAGGCGCATTTTCGGTGACCGCCATCGCCATCTCTGGCGTTCTGTCCAAAGAACCGGTGCCCCCTGCGATTGCTGAAGCGACCCTCTGGACTCCCAATCCGCTTGCGCCGCCTCGGATTACCGAAACCAATTCGGTCCGCCCTACACTCGCCCAGGCGGATATCGCATTCGAGTTCAGACCCCGGCCGCTCCTGACCGTTTCCCCCGCTGATACCTCCTTGCCATCTATCGAGCCCCCGTTGGTCACCTGGTCGCGGGAGATTGCGTCCGGCGAGACGCTTGATGCGGTCCTTTCCGATGCGGGGCTGGATGCTTCGGATCGCGCCGAAATCGCCTTGGCGATTGGCACGGAATACGATCTGCGCCGTCTGCGTCCGGGTCACATCATTACGGTGGTTTCCACAACGGACGACAACCCGCGTCGTGTAGAGCTCGCCGTCGAAGACGGTGTCCGGATAGAGGCGGTCTTCGGCGAACAGCTTGCCGCCCGCGTGTTGGACCCGGATCCCGAATTGGTGACTTTCGCCGGCGAGGCGGTGATCGAGAGCTCGATTTTCGCCGCCCTGAACACGGCAGACATCCCCGCCCGTTTTGCGGTGGACCTGGCGCAGATGCTGGGCGGCACCGTGGATTTCCGTCGTGATCTTGCGGGTGGCGAGACGATGCGCCTCCTTTGGCGCGAGGCCCGAGACGGGAACAAGAGGATTGGTCAGCCCGAGCTTGCCTTTGCCGCACTGGATATCGATGGCTCGGTCTATGAAATCGTCTGGCCGAACGACGGCAGCGGCCAAGCGACGATCTATGTCGACGGAGAAGTCCTGCGCGTGTTTGCGCAACCGGTCGAAGGTGCACGGCTGAGTTCTGTGTTCGGGCGCCGCACCCATCCGGTCTACGGCAATGTACGGATGCACACAGGAGTCGACTTCGCGGCGGCGCGCGGCACGCCGGTACAGGCGACGGCGCCGGGCCGCGTTAGCTTCATCGGCCGACGCGGTGGGTATGGCCGGGTCGTCGAGATCGCTCATGGCTCCGACACCCTGACGCGCTATGCGCATCTGAGCGCCGTACCGGACGGGCTCACACAAGGGCAACGCGTGATGGCCGGAGATATGATCGGGCGGGTCGGTGCGACGGGTACCGCGACAGGCCCCAACCTACATTACGAAGTGCTGGTGGACGGTCGCCCAACCGACCCTCTCTCTGACGACCGATTGGCAGAGGCGGCCGAGCGTGAAGCGGACGACACGGCCGCGCTTGAGCGACTGCGTGAGGCGCGTTCACTTCTTGCTGAGAGGCTCGCCAGCGAATTTGCACAGACGACAACCGAAAGGCTTTGATCCATGAAACGATTTACTCCCGCCCTTGCCATCGCATTTGCCTTGCTTCCTGCGGCGCAGGCCGTCGCAGAGGCGATTCAGATCGACGTCCGGAAGACAAACGGCTGCGGCTGTTGCCTGTCCTGGATGAAGCACCTCGAGGAGAATGGCTTCGCGCCGATGGGCGAGGACATGTTCGGAGGATCTCTTGTGCGCTTCAAACTCGACAATGGCGTGCCGCAGCGCATGGTCTCCTGCCATACGGCTTTGGTCGACGGCTATGTGATCGAGGGCCACGTGCCGGCGGCTGACATCCAACGCCTGCTGGAGGACCGGCCAGACGCGGTAGGCCTGGCGGTGCCGGGAATGCCCTACGGGTCGCCCGGCATGGGACCGGAGGACGACCGGGAGGCTTACGATGTCTTCCTGATCCACGAAGACGGATCGACCGAGGTCTACACCAGCTACTCGGCTCCTGACTGAACTCGCGGCAGAACCTTAACAATTGGAACCCCTCTCCCCCATAGCGCTTGGCTTTCTTGGAAGCCTGGCCGCCGGATCGCTGACCGCGGTCGGGGCGGTCCCCGTTCTTTTTGGGCGCATCCCGTCCCGGGCCACGCGCGATCTGCTGCTTGGCTTCGCGGCGGGTGTCATGCTCGCGGCTTCGTTCTTCTCGCTGATCATCCCGGCTCTCGACGCAGCTGAAGGACAGTTCGACAACGGTGCTCTCCCGGCGGCCATCGTATGTGTTGCGATCCTGCTTGGCATGGGCGCGATCGCTCTGATGAACGAACGGCTACCGCATGAACATTTCAAGACGGGGCGGGAAGGTCCCGACGCCGCATCGCTGCGGCGCGTCTGGCTTTTCATCATCGCGATCACTATCCACAATTTTCCCGAAGGGCTTGCCGTCGGCGTCGGGTTCGGGGCTGACGGTTTGTCGGGCGGGTTGCCACTTGCGATCGGTATTGGATTACAGAATGCCCCCGAAGGTCTGGCGGTGGCGGTTTCGTTGCTCGGCGAGGGCCTGGGGCATCGCCGCTCTGACCGGTCTCGTCGAGCCCGTCGGTGGACTTCTCGGCGCAGGGATTATCAGTCTTTCGCAACCGCTGCTGCCCTGGGGTCTCGCCTTCGCAGCAGGTGCGATGCTCTACGTCATCAGCCACGAGATCATACCGGAAACCCACCGATCCGGCCATCAGAACAGGGCGACGCTCGGCCTCGCCGTTGGTCTTGTGATCATGTTGTTCCTCGACGTCTGGCTGGGATAAGCTGATGAGAACTTGCCTCTTCGTCGGTCTGCTTGCTGCGCTGATCGCCTTTCTTGTCGATCAGGCAACGAAGGCAATCGTTGTGTCCAATGCGACTGTTCTTAGTTCCGGCGTATCGGTCTTTCCCGGCTTCAATCTCAT
>JBKEDD010000024.1:0-13856 GCA_047975215.1 Jhaorihella sp. | reverse complement strand
CTGCCGCCGACATGAAAGAACTTGTCCGCCCCGCTGCCGCCGTTGATCAGGTCATGCCCGAAGCCGCCGTTCACGAAATCATCGCCCGCGTTGCCGAACACGATGTCACCAAAGGCGGAACCCGTGATCACGTCGTTCCCGTCCTGGCCCTGCACGGTGTCGGCTCCGAAGCCGCCCGCCAGCGTGTCGTTGCCGCCCTGGCCGAAGATCTCGTCGTTGCCGTGCCCGCCATCGACTGAATCGTTGCCCGCCCCGCCATAGATCACGTCGCGCTTGTCGGCATCGGTCTCGCCGCCCTCGATCAGGTCGTCGCCATCGCCGCCGTTCAGCGTGTCGTTACCGTCGCCGCCGCGCAGCGTGTCGTCGCCACCCAGCCCGACCAGACGGTCGTTGCCGCCCAGCCCCTCGAGCAGATCGTTGCCCGGCCCGCCGGTCAGGACGTCGTCGCCGGGGGTGCCGCCCGGGCGGTCGCCACCGGCCTTGTCGGTCATTTCTGCCAGCGTCAGCGTGCCGTCCAGAAACGCGAAGCTCTCGACGCCGCGAACCGCGTCCGTGCCGTCGCGCGAGGTGATCGTGAACACGCCGCCGCTGAGCGAGGCGCTTACGTCGGCGATGTTGGCGCCGAACGCGGCGGTGTCGCTGCCGGCGCCGCCGCGGATGTCGTCATTGCCGGCATCTCCGGTCAGCCAGTCGTCGCCGTCCGCGCCTTCCAGCGTGTCGTCGCCGTCCCCGCCCCGGAACCAGTTGGCCACGGAATTGCCGACGATGATATCGTTGCCGCTGCCGGTGCGGACATTCTCGATCAGCGAGCGCAGGTCGCCTTCATACAGCAGGGGGTTGGCGATGTTGCCGCGCGCGAAATGCGCCGGGCCGGTCTGCCCCCTGGACAGGTCGGCCAGTTGCGCGGTCGAGAACGTGCTGAAGGCTCCCGGCCTGAGATCGATCGACTGGTCGTTGTCGAAATTTGCGAAATCGAACAGGTCGGTCCCGCCGCCGTCCCAGAGCGTCAGCAGCACCTTACTGTTATAGGAGGCGCCGAATCCGAACCCGTCCACCGACATTTCGCCGGTTGCCGGATCGAATTCATAGACACTGTCGGTTTCGTTGCTGCCCGGCCCGAAATTCGCGCCATAGAGATGCTGCAACGCGCGGACATCGTTGATCATGTAGGACCAGGGGTATTCCTCCTGTTCCGTGATCCCCTTGTCGAGGTCGTGCCCGACATAGGTGCGGTAGGTCATGACCGAGTATTCCTGCGAATCCTCATCCGCGGGCAGCGTCGGAAAGACGGTGCCCGCGCGCGCGGGATCGAACGAAGGCTGTTCGGCATGGCCATGCTTGAGGCCCAGCGCATGTCCGTTCTCGTGCAGCAGGCCGGCGGCATACTGGAAACTGCCCAGCACCGGGGTCACGTATTCTCCGACCGTGAACCAGTTGTCGCCACTGGTGAAGGCGCCGGAAAACTGCGGATCGGGCGGATTGGCCTCGGCCGATCCGCGGCCGCCGGGAATGTGCAGGCCGTTCTGCGAATGCATCGGGCCATAGTCGATCCGCGACGCCTGGGCAAAACGCAGATCGCCGAAACTGGAAACGCCCGAAAAACTCAGCCCGCTGAAGACGCTCAGGTTGTTGAGGCCGAAATTGATGATCTGGTTGGCCTGAAACTCCGTAAACGGCTGAAAATTCTCGATGAAACGGTATCCCGTGTATTCATTGATCGTTTGCGGAAACGACACGGTAAGGTTCGGTCTGTCCCATTTCCAGCCCCACAACAGCGCATCAATACTCCGGTCTCCGGTCAAAGCGACGGGTGTCGGCATGGAATAATCCCTCAATGTGACAACAACGAAATGGTCGAATCATACCCGATCCGCGACCTTTCGTCACCTTTCCATGCCATGCCGTGTTAAATCGACACGCCCGCCGGGGCCGATGCCTGCGCCATGGCAGTGCCGGCACGTCAGGCAGACGCGAAGGGATATCGCGGCACCGGTTTGCGCCGCAACCCGCCTCAGTCGGTCGCCCGCTCCAGTTCGTTCAGCAGATCCAGCAGCGCCTCGAACCGGTCGCTGCCCATCTGGTCGCGGATCTTCTGCATCAGGGCAATCGAGGTATCCAGATTGGCGGCGATGACCGCATCGCCCGCTTCCGTGATGTCCACGATCTGCTTGCGCCGGTCGCCGGGGTCGCGGCGGCGGCGAATCATCCGCTTTTCTTCCAGCTTCTGCAGGATGCGCGTCAGGCTGGGCAGCAGCAGACAGGCGCGTTCGGCGATGCGTGTCGGTTCCAGCGGCCCGGATTCCTGCAACACGCGCAGCACGCGCCATTGCTGTTCGGTGATGCCGGCATCTGCCAGCATGGCGCGGATCGGCCCCATCACGCGCTCGCGCCCCCGCAGAAGCGAGATGGCCAGCGAGCGATTAGTCTTTGGCAGCGATCGGGTCATTGCACCGTTTTGCCCGTCCGTGGCGCAAAGCGCAATCCACGATCGCGCCGGCCGAGGCTTGACGGCGGCCCGAAAAAATACTAAACATGTTAATTAAAACGGTGAGGGCAATGGCGCATCTGATCGTGGACTACTCCGCCAACATGGAGCAGCGCGTGGACATGGCCGCGTTCTGCGAAGCTCTGCGTCGGGCGGCCATCGAAACCGGGGCGCTGCCCATGGCCGGGGTCCGGGTGCGCGCGCTGCGGGCCGATCACGTGGCGATGGCCGACGGCGACCCCGCGCACGGTTATGTCGATATCACGCTGCGTCTGCGGGCAGGGCGCGACCTGGCGACACGCAAGGCCGCGACAGCGCATGTGTTCGAGGCCGCCCGAACATTCCTGGCCCCGGCGATGGCGGCGCATTCCATCGCGCTCAGCTTCGAGATGCGCGACATCGACCCCGCGCTTTCACCCAAATGCGGCACCGTCCGCGACCACCTGAAACGGGCGGAACCGTCATGACCGACCTCGGCGCGAACCTTGAAAAACTGGATGGCTATCTCGCGCGGTTCCGCGATGCCGGTATCCAGAACCTTATCGCCGGACAAAACCGCGCGGCCGCATCCGGCGCCGTGTTCCACACGCTTTCCCCGGTTGACGAAAGCCGCATCTGCGCCGTGGCGCACGGCGACGCGGGCGATATCGACGCGGCAGCAAACGCCGCGGCCGATGCGTTCGCGCCCTGGCGCGACATGCCCGCACGCGAACGCAGGAACATCCTGGTCCGCATCGCCGAGGGCATCGAGGCGCGGGCCGAGGAAATCGCGCTCTGCGAATGCTGGGATACCGGCCAGGCGTTGCGCTTCATGTCCAAGGCGGCGCTGCGCGGGGCCCAGAATTTCCGCTATTTCGCCGATCAGGTGGCATCGGCGCGCGACGGAAGGCAATTGCGCTCGCCCGGCCTCATGAACGTCACCACCCGCGTTCCGATCGGCCCCGTGGGCGTCATCACGCCCTGGAACACGCCGTTCATGCTGTCCACCTGGAAGATCGCTCCGGCGCTGGCCGCGGGCTGCACGGTGGTCCACAAACCGGCCGAGTTCAGCCCGCTTACCGCCCGCATCCTGGCCGAGATCGCGCACGAGGCCGGGCTGCCGCCGGGCGTGTGGAACCTTGTCAACGGATTCGGAGAAGACGCCGGCCGGGCGCTGACCGAACACCCGGCGATCCGCGCCATCGCCTTCGTCGGAGAAAGCCGCACCGGCAGCCTGATCACCAGGCAGGGTGCTGACACGCTCAAGCGGATGCACCTCGAACTGGGCGGCAAGAATCCCGTCGTCGTGTTCGAGGATGCCGATCTCGACCGCGCGCTCGACGCGGTGATCTACATGATCTACTCGATCAACGGCGAACGCTGCACCTCCTCATCGCGCCTGCTGGTCCAGGACACGATCCGCGAGGAATTCGAAACCAGGCTGATCGCGCGCATCGAGAACATCCGGGTCGGGCATCCGCTCGACCCTGCGACCGAAATCGGCCCGCTGATCGCCCGCGAACACTTCGACAAGGTCACCGGCTATTTCGATATCGCCCTCGCCGATGGCGCCACCGTCGCGGCGGGCGGTACCCGCGTGGGCAAGACGGGCCTATTCGTGCGCCCGACGCTGCTTACCGGCGCCCATAACGGCATGCGCATCGCGCAGGAGGAAATTTTCGGACCCGTCCTGACATCCATCCCCTTCGCCACCGAGGACGAGGCGCTGCAAATCGCCAACGACACCCCCTACGGGCTGAGCGCCTATCTCTGGACGGGCGACCTGACCCGCGCCTTGCGCTTTACCGACCGGCTCGAGGCGGGCATGATCTGGGTGAACTCGGAAAACGTCCGCCACCTGCCCACCCCCTTCGGCGGCGTCAAGGCATCGGGCATCGGGCGCGACGGCGGCGACTGGTCGTTTGAATTCTACATGGAGCAGAAACATATCGGCTTTGCCACGGGTGCGCATCCGATACCCCGACTCGGGGCCTGAGGACGCACCGGCTTCTTCTGACCGGAAATATCCCCGCCGGAGGCACCCGAGCCGAAGGCGAGGCAAATACAACGCGCCGCAGGCGCTCGATGGGATCAATCCAGGAGGACGAAATGGGAGAACTGGTTCTGGCCGCGAAATGTACCCATGTGCCGACCATGCTGATGTCGGAACAGGAGGGGCGGCTGAAAGGCACCCGACAGCCGGCCATCGACGGGCATTACGAGATCGCGCGCCGCGCGCGGGCGCTGGGCGCCGATACCGTGGTGATCTGCGATACCCACTGGATCGTCAACGCGGGCTTTCACGTCAATTCGAACACCCGCTTCGAGGGCGTCTTCACCTCCAACGAATTTCCGCAGTTCATCCAGGATCTGCCCTACGCCTATGACGGCAATCCCGCCCTGGGCGACGCCATAGCCGAGCGCGCCTCCGACAAGGGGGTGTTCACGCTGTCCCATCGCCTCGACAGTCTGGGGCTGGAATACGGAACCCTGGTGCCGATGCGCTTCATGAGCCGCGAACACGACATGAAGGTGGTGTCGGTCGCCGCCTGGTGCACCGTCCACGACCACGAGGAAAGCCGCATCGTCGGAGAGGCGATCCGCGAGGCGATCGAGGCCTCCGACAGCAAGGTGCTGCTGGTCGCGTCCGGCTCGCTCTCCCACAGGATCTGGGCCAACAGGGATTACGCCGCCAATAACGGTACCTTCACCATCTCTTCCGAGTTCAACCGCCAGATGGATCTGCACGTTCTGGACATGTGGCAGAAGGGCGATCACGCCACCTTCCTCAGGATGCTGCCCGACTATGCCCGCAACTGCTCGGGTGAGGGGGCGATGCACGACACTGCCATGCTGTACGGTGCGCTGGGCTGGGATGCCTATGATGGCGAATGCGAGGTGGTCAGCCCCTATTTCCCGTCCTCGGGCACCGGCCAGACCAACGTGATCTTTCCGGTTCGGTAGGGGCGCGCGATGAACTGGGACGACTTCGCCCCCTGGGGCCGGCGCGTGGCGGAATGGGCGCGTGACTATCACGCAACCGTGGGCGAACTGCCGGTGCGGGCGCAGACGCGGCCCGGCGACATCCTGAACGCGCTGCCCGCCGCGCCGCCGGAAACCCCGCAGGACATGGAGGACGTGTTCGCCGATTTCGAACGCATCGTGATGCCGGGCATCACCCATTGGCAGCATCCCCGGTTCTTCGCCTATTTCAACTCGAACACGTCGCCGCCTTCGGTTCTCGCGGAATTCCTGGTCGCCGCCATCGCGCCGCAATGCATGCTCTGGCAGACCTCGCCCGCGGCGACCGAGATGGAAACCCGGATGATGGACTGGCTGCTCCAGGCGCTCGGTCTGCCCGAAGGCTTCGCCGGGGTGATCCAGGACAGCGCGTCCAGCGCCACGCTGGCGGCGGTTCTGACCATGCGGGAAAAGGCGCTGGACTGGGCGGGCAACAGCGCCGGTCTGGCCGGCCGGGCGCCGGTCCGCGTCTATGCCTCCTGCGAAGTTCACAGTTCCATCGACCGCGCCATCTGGATCGCGGGGATCGGGCAGGAAAACCTCGTGCGCATCCCCATCGCGGGGCGTGCGCGTGGCATCGACCCCGATGCGCTGGAGGCGGCGATCCTGGCCGACAAGGCGGCGGGGCTGACGCCGGCCGGCCTGATCCTGTGCGTCGGCGGCACCGGTACCGGGGCGACCGATCCGGTGGCGGCCTGCATCGACGTGGCGCGGCGGCACGGGCTTTACACCCATGTCGATGCCGCCTGGGCGGGCTCGGCCATGATCTGCCCCGAATTCCGGCCCATGTGGGCAGGGGCCGAACGCGCCGACAGCATCGTGTTCAACCCGCACAAATGGCTCGGCGTTCAGTTCGACTGTTCGGCGCACTTCCTGCGCAACCCCGACGATCTGGTGCGCACGCTGGCGATCAGCCCGGAATACCTCAGGACGCATGGCGCCGAAGGCATCGTCAACTATTCCGAATGGTCGATCCCGCTGGGCCGCCGGTTCCGGGCACTCAAGCTGTGGTTCGTGATCCGCGCCTACGGGCTGGAAGGGCTGCGCCAGCGCCTGCGCAACCATATCCGCTGGGCCGAGGAACTGCACGACAGGCTGGCCGCCGCCGGCGGATTCGAGATCGTGACGCCGCCCATGTGGTCGCTGTTTACCTTCAGGTTCGCACCGGAGGGCGCCGCCGATCTCGACGCGCTGAACCTGGCGCTTGTCGAGGCAATCAACGACGACGGCCGCATCTACCTGACCCAGACAAGGGTTGATGGCAAACTGGCCATTAGGTTCCAGGCCGGCCAGTTCGACACCACCCGAAAGGACGTGATGATGGCCCATGACGTTATCAGCGAGATCGCCGCAAGGCTGGCCCCATGACCCGCTTCGCCAGCTACAGCGTCGGCGGGCACAGCTATTACGGGGCGCTCGCCGACGGTGGCATGATCGCGCTTTCACCTGACTTTCGCCAATGGCCCGGCCTGCGCGACGTGATCGCCGCGGGCGGGCTTCACGATCTGGCCATCGCCGCGCAGGGTCGCCCCGTGACGCACCCCAACGGCAGTTTTCGCTACGACATCCCCATTGCGAACCCGGAAAAGATCGTCTGCGTCGGTGTCAACTTTCCCGACCGCAACGCCGAATACCGCGACGGGCAGGACGCACCGCCCAACATGTCGCTGTTCATCCGCTTCGCGCGCTCGTTCACCGGCCACGACCGGCCGCTGATCCGGCCCCCCGAAACCCCGCAACTGGATTACGAGGGCGAAATCGCGGTGGTGATAGGCCCCGGCGGGCGCCGTATCCCGGCCGCCCGCGCCCACGATCACATCTCCGCGCTGACGCTGTGCAACGAAGGCACCCTGCGCGACTGGGTGCGGCATGCCAAATTCAACGTCACGCAGGGCAAGAACTGGGACGCATCCGGCGCCATGGGGCCGTATCTGGTGCCCTTCACGTCGCCTTCGCAAATCGACGATATCCGCCTGACGACGCGGGTCAACGGCGCGTTGCGCCAGGACGACCGCACCGGCCGGATGCTGTTTCCGATCCGCCGCCAGATCGAATACATCTCGACCTTCACGACGCTGGTTCCCGGCGACATCATCGTCACCGGCACGCCGACGGGCGCGGGCGCGCGGTTCGATCCGCCAAGATATCTGCAACCGGGCGACGTGGTCGAGGTCGAGGCCGAAGGCATCGGCATCCTGCGCAACACGGTGGCCGACGAATGACGCCCGATCAGATCGAAGCGGCGGCGGACGCGCTCGTTCGCGCCGAAGCGACCGGGCGGCAGATCGGCCTGCTGTCGCTGCGCCATCCGGGCATGGGCATGGACGACGCCTATGCGGTACAGGCGGCATTGGTGGCGCGCAAGCTGGCCGCCGGGCGGCGCCGGATCGGCTGGAAGATCGGCCTGACCAGCCGCGCCATGCAGGACGCGCTGGGAATCGATACCCCCGACAGCGGCGTGCTGCTGGATGACATGGTGTTTGGCGACGGTTCGACCGTGCCTGCCGGGCGGTTCATCCAGCCGCGCATCGAGGCCGAGATCGCCTTCCTGATGGCTACGCCGCTGGACGGCGCGGACTGTACCCGCGAGGACGTGATCGCCGCGACGCAAAGCGTTGCGCCGAGTCTTGAGATCCTCGACACGCGGATCCTGCGCGCCGACCCCGCGACCGGGCGGGCGCGCACGGTTGCCGACACGATTGCCGACAATGCCGCCAATGCCGGCATGGTGCTGGGCGATGCGCGTCATGCCCCCGGCGCCCATGACCTGCGCTGGACCGGCGCCATCGTCGCGCGTGACGGCATCGTCGAGGAAACCGGGCTTGGCGCGGGCGTGCTGAACGATCCGGTAACATCCGTCCTGTGGCTGGTCCGGCGCCTGGCGGCCTATGGACAACGCATCGAGGCCGGCGATATCGTCCTGTCCGGGTCGTTCGTCCGCCCCGTCGAGGCGCCGCCGGGCGCCGGGATATCCGCCGATTTCGGAGCTTTCGGATCGGTCGGAATCGCGTTCGCATGAACATGAAGGAGTGCCCATGCCCGCCCCCGTCAACCGCCTGAAACAGCGCCTCGCCGCCGGTGAAACCCTGTTCGGGTGCTGGCTCAGCCTGGCCGACGCCAACACCGCCGAGATCATGGGCACCGCCGGCTTCGACTGGTTGTGCATCGACGGCGAACACGCGCCCAACGATATCCGCTCGATCCGCGACCAGCTCGCGGTGCTGCAATCGTGCGCCTCCGAGGTGATGGTGCGCCCGCCGGCGGGAGAGGCGTGGATCATCAAGCAGGTGCTGGATGTCGGGGCGCAGACAGTGCTGGTGCCGATGGTGGAAAGCGCCGCCCAGGCCCGTGCGTTGGTGCGCGCCTGCACCTATCCGCCCCGCGGCATCCGCGGCGTCGGCGCGTCAAGCGCCCGCGCCAGCCGGTTCGGGGCGGTGCCCGACTACGTCACCACCGCCAACGGCGAAATCTGCCTTCTGGTCCAGGTCGAAAGCCGCGCCGGTCACGCGGCGCTGGATGACATTCTCGGCGTCGAAGGGGTTGATGGCGTGTTTGTCGGCCCCGCCGATCTGGCCGCCGACATGGGCCATGCCGGCAACAGTTCCGCGCCCCCGGTGCAGGACGCGATCCGCGACATCCTTGGCCGCGTCGCAGCCGCCGGAAAGCCCGCCGGCATCATGTGCCTGGACGACCGGACCCCGGCCTATCTGGACTGGGGTGCGCGGTTCGTCGCCGTGGGCATCGACGCGCTGCTGTTGGCGAAATCGGCCCGCGCGCTGGCGGCAAGCAGCGGCGGCTAGCGCCGCGGGGCCGCCGCCGCGACGGCATGCGTATTTCCACGCAATTGACCCCGGCGCCATGTCGCAAGTAGCCTGAGGAAACCTAGGACCATCGCGCCCCGTCCCGTGGCGGCGCAGATCAGGGAGAAACCAAGTGAAACGCACGTTTGTCGCGGGCATGGTGTCGGCGCTGGCGCTGGCATCGGCGGCCCATGCAGATATCAAGATCGCCCATATCTACGGCAAGACGGGCCCCTACGAGGCCTATGCCAAGCAATCCCATGACGGGTTGATGCTGGGGCTGGAATACGCCACCGGCGGCACCATGGAGATCAACGGCGAAAAGATCGTCGTGATCGCCAAGGACACGCAGCTCAAACCCGAGAACGGCAAGGCGCTGCTGGAGGAAGCCTATGGCGACGACGAGGTCGACCTGGCCATCGGCCCGGTCAGTTCCGGCGTGGCGCTGGCGATGCTGCCCGTTGCACAGGAATACGAGAAGATCCTGATCGTGGAACCCGCCGTCGCCGACAGCATCACCGGCGAGAACTGGAACCGCTATATCTTCCGCACCGGGCGCAATTCGTCCCAGGACGCGGTGTCGAACGCCATCGCGCTGGCGGGCGAGGATGTCCACATCGCCACCCTGGCGCAGGACTATGCCTTCGGCCGCGACGGCATCGCAGCCTTCAAGGAGGCGCTCTCGGGCACCGGGGCGAGCATCGCGGTCGAGGAATACGTGCCCGCCGATACCACCGATTTCACCGCCGTCGCCGAGCGCATCTTCAACGCCATGAAGGATCTGGACGGCAGGAAGAAGCTGTTCGTGATCTGGGCCGGCGGCGGCAACCCGATGGGCAAGATCAACGCCATGGAGCCGGGCCGGTTCGGCATCGAGATGGCCACCGGCGGCAACATCCTGGCGGCGATGGCGGCCTACAAGGAATTCCCCGGCATGGAGGGGGCGACCTATTACTATCACGATATCCCCAGCAACGAGGTGAACGACTGGCTGGTCAAGACCCACCAGGAACGTTTCGGCGCGCCGCCCGATTTCTTCACCGCCGGGGGCATGTCGGCGGGCATCGCCGCGGTCGAGGCGATCAGGAAGGCCGGCGGTACCGACACCGAGGCGCTGATTTCGGCGATGGAAGGCATGGAGTTCATGACGCCCAAGGGCAAGATGGTGTTCCGCCCCGAGGATCACCAGGCGTTGCAATCCATGTATCACTTCAGGATCCGCGTGGACCCCGATGTCGAGTGGGCGATACCGGAACTGGTGCGCGAACTGGGCATCGAGGATCTGCCGATCCCGATCCGCAACAAGTGAGATCGCCGGGGGGCGGGGGCGCTGCCCCCGTCGCGCCGCTGGCGCGACTCCCCCGGGATATTGTCAGTCAGAAGATGGGGGCGGATGTCCGGCCCCGACGGGGGAGTGCCGCCGATGTCGAGGCCGATCCTTGCAACGCAGGGCCTGAGCGTCCGTTTCGGCGGCCATGTCGCCGTCGATGCGGTGACATGCGACTTTCACACCGGCCAGCTGACCGCCATCGTCGGCCCCAACGGCGCCGGCAAGACCACCTATTTCAACCTGATATCCGGCCAGATCGCGGCAACGGCAGGGTCGGTGCGCCTGCGCGGGCGCGATATCGGCGGGTTGTCGGTCGCGGCGCGGACCCGTGCCGGCATCGGGCGTGCCTTCCAGCTGACCAACCTGTTTCCCAACCTCACGGTGCTTGAAAACGTCCGTCTGGTGGTGCAGTGCCACGCGCATCAGGGTTTCAACCTGTGGTCGATGGCCGCCAGCCATGGCGAACTCACCGATCGGGCGCTTGAGGTGCTGGAGCGGGTGCGTCTGGCGCATCTGGCCGGGCAGATCGTGTCCGAACTGAGCCATGGCAACCAGCGCAAGCTCGAGGTGGCGCTTCTGATCGCGCTGGATCCGGCGGTCTACATGTTCGACGAACCCACCGCGGGCATGAGCGTTGACGAGGCGCCGGTGGTGCTGGATTTGATCGCCGAACTGAAGCGGCAGAGCGACCGCACGGTACTGCTGGTCGAACACAAGATGGATGTGATCGCGCGGCTTGCCGACCGCATCATCGTGCTGCACAACGGCGCCCTGGCCGCCGATGGCGAGCCCGCCGAGGTGATCGCCAGCGACGTGGTGCAGGAGGCGTATATGGGCAGGGATCTGGAAGATGTCTGAGCCGATGCTGCGCCTGGAAGGCGTGTTCACCAACATCGCGCGCTATCACATCCTGCGGGGTGTCGACCTGGAGGTACCGCGCGGCCGGGTGACGATGCTGCTGGGGCGCAACGGCGTGGGCAAGACGACGACGCTGCGCACCGTCATGGGGCACTGGCGCGCCCACAAGGGCAGGATCACGCTGGACGGTCGCGACATCACGGCGATGCCGACCCCCGCCATCGCGCGTCTCGGGGTCGGCTTCGTGCCCGAGGACATGGGGATTTTCACCGACCTGACGGTCGAGGAGAACATGGTACTGGCCGCTGTCGCCGGTCCCATCGATCCCGCCCGGCTGGACTGGGTATTCTCGGTGTTTCCGCCGCTGAAGACCTTCTGGAGTTCGCAGGCAGGCAACCTGTCGGGCGGGCAGTAGCAGATGCTCTCGATCGCGCGTGCGATGATCGAGAAGCGCCGGCTCTACCTGATCGACGAGCCGACCAAGGGGCTGGCGCCGGCGATCGTCGCCACCATGGCGCGGGCGTTGCGCGAACTCAAATCCGAAGGCGCCTCGATCCTGCTGGTGGAACAGAATTTCGCGGTGGCCCGCGCGCTGGGAGACAGCGCGGGCGTCATGGATGACGGGTGCGTGGTATGGTCGGGCGCGATGGCCGAACTGGCGCGTGACGATGCCTTGCAGGAACGGCTGATGGGCCTGAGCATGGAGGCGCGCTGAGGCGCGGGGGACGGATGCCGGAATTGAGTATTTGCAACCAGAAAGAAGCAGGATGCCGGCGATGACGGGTGCCCCCGGCCATGCCCCGAAGATGGCGCGTGCGAGTCTGGGCCACCGTCTGGCGCCCTGGCTGCCGCTGGCTCTGGTGCCGGTGTTGTCGGTTCTGGGGTTTCTGGCCATTCCCAGCATGTCGAGCTGGCTGACGCTGACCGTCAGCGGGCTGGCGATGGGGATGATGATCTTCATCATGGCGTCGGGGCTGACGCTGGTCTTCGGGCTGATGGACGTGATCAATTTCGGCCATGGCGCCTTTGTCTCGGTCGGCGCCTTCGTCGGGGTGACGGTTCTGCTGATGCTGGGGCAGATGACCGGAGCGCCGTCGCTGGCGCTGAACCTCGCCGCGCTGCTGGTCGCGGTGATTGGCGCGATGCTGGCGACGGGGGCGATGGGCTGGGCCTTCGAGAGGGTGATCGTCAGGCCGGTCTATGGCCACCATCTCAAGCAGATCCTGGTGACGATGGGCGGGCTGATCGTGGCCGAGCAGCTGATTATCGTGCTCTGGGGGCCCGAGGAGATTTACATTGCCCGGCCCGAGGCGCTGAAGGGCGCCATCACCTTCGCGGGCGCGGCGCTGGAGAAATACCGGCTGGTGGCGGTGGTGGTCGGGCTGGCGGTGTTTGCCGCCATGCGCTTTGTGCTGCGGCGCACCAGGATCGGCCTGATCGTGCGCGCCGGGGTACAGAACGGCGAGATGGTGCAGGCGCTGGGATACCGGCTGCGGCTGGTCTTTGTCGGCGTCTTCGTCGCCGGATCGGCGCTGGCCGGTCTCGGGGGCGTGATGTGGGGACTCTATCAGGAGGTGATTACCGCGCATATGGGCAACCAGGCGATGATCCTGATCTTCATCGTCGTCATCATCGGCGGGCTGGGCAGCGTCGAGGGCTGTTTCATCGGCGCGCTGCTGGTCGGGCTCATGCAGAACTATGTGGCGTTTCTCGAACCCAAGGCGGCGCTGATTTCCAATATCGGCCTGATGGTGGCGATCCTTATGTGGCGGCCGATGGGCATGATCCCGGTGGTGAAGGCGAAATGATGAAGGCGGTTCTTTCCGGCGATCTGCCGCGCAGCACCGTGCTGGCGCTTGTCTTGGGCGCGATTCTGGTGGTGCTGGCGCTGGCGCCGTTCCTGTTTCCCGGGGTGCGCACGGTGGACACGGCGGCGCGCATCTGCGTTTTCGTGGTGCTGGTGGCCAGCTATGACCTGATGCTGGGCTATGGCGGCATCGTCAGTTTCGCCCATACCATGTTCTTCGGTATCGGCGCCTATGGCGTCGCGCTGGCGTCGACCCATATGGGGCGCGGCTTTGATGCGCTGATCGTAGGTGCGGGCGCCGGTGCGCTGGTGGCCGCCGCGCTGGCGCTGCTGATCGGGCTGTTCTCCCTGCGGGTGCGGGCGATCTTCTTTGCCATGATCACGCTGGCTGTGGCCAGCGCCGTGGCGGTGCTGGTCAGCCAGCTTTCGGGGCTGACGGGGGGCGAGGACGGGCTGACCTTTCAGACCCCGCGCACACTGAGCCCGGCGTTCAGGTTCGGCGATTCGCTGTTCGGGGTGAAGCTGAACGGCAAGCTGCTGGCCTACTATCTCGTGTTCTTCGGCGCGCTGATCCTG
>JBKEDD010000023.1:0-2037 GCA_047975215.1 Jhaorihella sp. | reverse complement strand
TCCGGCGCACAATATGGGCTACACCGATTGAAAATACGGACAGCAACCTGAGCCGCGAGGTGATTTTGCACGCGTGCAAAAACCTCGAAGCTTGGTGCAGCCAGACCGCCGGAGCGGCCTGGCTGTTGGCTTAGGCGGCGTCTTTGGGACCCCAGGGGATGATCGCCTGCAGGGACAGATCGTCCTGGTTGGCGGCCTTGCCGAGGTTTGCGTTGAAGCCGTGGTCGCGGATGGTCAGCGTGTAGTAGTCGGCGCCGGTCTCCTTGTTCTGCTTCTTCCAGATGCCACCGCACTCGACCAGCTTGCCGCGCGGGGAACGGCCGAGGACGCGGTGCGTGGGGGCCATCGGGTTGGCGCTTGCGACGGGTTCGACCGTGATGTCGAGGTCGAAGGTCAGGGTCGAGATGGAGCCGACGCCCTTAGCGGTTTCGATGTCGGCGCTGGTGAATTTGATGCAGTTCGTGGTCATTGCTCTTCTCCTTGTTTGCGTTGCAATGATGGTCACCTTGCAGCTGGCCAAGGCCCGGGCACACCGAAGGCGAAGCGCAGCGGAGAGGGGCAGGCGACGGTCTTTTTGGTCCGCGCGGAATGACCCGCAGGGTCAGGGGAAAAAGATCGGCGACAACCTTTGTGGGCGGGACGACAGCTGCGACCAGCATGTCATGCAACTCAGACACCCGGAGAAGTGCGGTGGCCGCGAAGGAAACTGGGTGAACAGCCGACAGCCAAGAATGCCGAAGCGATCCTTGCACAGTCACACCTGATCTTTCGATACACACCACGACCCGTCGCAACGCAACACCGGCCCGTGTTCAGTTCCTCGGTCGAGTCACCCAGGGGCCTCAAGCAGAAAGTGATCTAACAGGCTGGAGAAGGTGAAATACCAGGGCGAAGACACGCGCATCGATCCCCGACGATTTCAACCCCGGCCGCGTTGCGAACTTCGAGGATGTCCCGTATGGCATCGCGAAACTGAGCAACGACGCTTGCGACCCGGAAGATCACGTAGAAGCTCGGGCCCGCTCCAATCCCGATACGTGTCGGCATAAGTGAAGATGATAAGCAGTTGGACGGCGCAACACCGAATGTGGTCACCGAGGATGGCCTGCGCGATCTGCTCACAAGTGGCTACCTCATCGAGGTGATCTGCAACCAGACTGCCGAGAAGCGCCACAACAGTTGGTATGGCTCCTTGGTCGTGCACGCGGTGACGGAGGATGGCCAGGACGCGAAGATGCTTGTCACGAGCCGTAGCGTCTTCAAGTTGCGCGAGTTCAAGACGATCGTCGGATTGGTCAGTTTCCTGGCCGACATGGGGTGCCTTTCGGCAAACATCCCGCTGATCGCGGGACGACGAGAGCGTCACGAGGCTTCAGGAAGGCCCGCGACAGCGACCAGCTAGAAACACTCATCCACACACTCAGCAGTCTGTCGGACCAAATCCCGCAGAACTGGCACCTCTGTAAACTCTTAGAGCGAACCGCACAGGCGCCCTGACTGATGTCATGGTAGAACCGGGGCCTAAGCCCCGATCCTCTTGATGCGAATCCCGAGCTTGCGGGCCTTGTCGACGATGTTCTCGGTTATGCCCGAACCGGGGGTGGCGATCAGACCCTGCGGCATGGTCTCGAGCATCTTGTCGTTGCGCTTGAAGGGAGCGGCCTTGCCGTGGCTCTTCCAGTCGGGCTTGAAGACCACCTGGGTGACGCCACGGGTATCTGCCCAGCGGGCCGCTATCATCTCAGCACCCTTGGGCGTGCCGCCGTGCAGCAACACCATGTCGGGGTATTTCGCGTGCGTGGCGTCGAGGACGGACCAGATCAGATCATAGGCCTGATAGTCCCCGCCCGAGAAGGCGATCCGCGTGCCTTCGGGGCAGTGCACCTCGGTCTCCTTGCGACGCTTGGCCGAGAGATAGGCCCGGCTGTCCACCACGGCGGAGGTTAGGCCGCGATGCGAGACCTTGGATCCAGTACGGGGCAGCCAGGGCGAACCGGTGGCAGCCGAGAAGTGGTCCACGGCCAGGTCGCGCATCTG
>JBKEDD010000022.1:0-6766 GCA_047975215.1 Jhaorihella sp. | reverse complement strand
GCCTCGCCTTTGACACGATCTATGCCGAGGGTCAGCGCCGCTATGTCGAATCGCTGTCGGCCTATGCACGGCAATTTCTCGACATGATGGAAAAGCCCGATGTGGATCATATCAGCGGCCTGAGCCCGGCGATTTCCATCGAACAAAAGACGACCTCCAAGAACCCCCGCTCAACCGTCGGCACGGTAACCGAGATCTATGACTATCTGCGGTTGCTGTTTGCCCGTGCAGGCACCCCCTACAGCCCCGCGACCGGCCTGCCTATCGAGGCACAGCAGGTGCAGGATATGGTGGACCGCGTGATGACAATGCCGGAAGGCACCCGCGCCTATTTGCTCGCCCCCATCGTGCGCGACCGCAAGGGCGAGTATCGCAAGGAATTTCTGGAATTGCGTAAGCAGGGCTTTCAGCGGGTCAAGGTGAACGGAGAATTCCACGATCTGGACACCCCCCCCAAGCTGGACAAGAAGTTCCGTCATGACATTGACGTGGTGGTTGACCGGCTGGTGGTGAAAGAGGGGCTTGAGACACGGCTGGCAGACAGCTTCCGCACGGCGCTTGATCTGGCCGACGGCATCGCAGTGCTTGAGACCGCCCCGCGTGAAGGTAATCCCGAACGAATCACATTCAGCGAGAATTTCGCCTGCCCGGTCAGCGGCTTCACCATTCCCGAGATCGAACCGCGGCTGTTTTCCTTCAACGCCCCGTTCGGGGCCTGCCCGGATTGCGACGGCCTGGGGGTGGAATTGTTCTTCGACGAGCGCCTGGTCGTGCCCGACGCCACGCTGCGTATCTATGACGGGGCCCTGGCGCCCTGGCGCAAGGGCAAGTCGCCCTATTTCAAGCAGACCATCGAGGCCATCGCCCGGCACTACGGTTTCGACATGCAGACCCGCTGGAAGGATCTGCCGGCGCATGTGCAGCAGGTGTTTCTGTACGGATCGGGCGAGGAGGAGATTGCGTTCCGTTACGACGAGGGCGGGCGCGTCTATCAGGTGACGCGGGCGTTCGAGGGTGTCATCCCCAACATGGAGCGGCGCTATCGCGAGACCGACAGCAACTGGGTCCGAGAGGAGTTCGAACGCTACCAGAACAACCGTCCCTGCCAGGTCTGCGCGGGCCACCGGCTGCGCCCCGAGGCGCTGGCGGTCAGGATCGGCCCCGCCAGCGGCGGGCCGGACAAGCTGTTGCATGTGGGCCAGGTGGTGCAGATGTCGATCCGCGAGGCACATGCCTGGATCGAAGGCGTGCCCGCCAGCCTGTCGGCCCAGAAGAACGAGATCGCCCGCGCCATCCTAAAGGAGATCCGCGAACGTCTTGGCTTTCTCAACAATGTCGGGCTGGAATACCTGACGCTGAGCCGCGCCAGCGGCACGCTGTCGGGCGGCGAAAGCCAGCGCATCCGGCTGGCCAGCCAGATCGGATCGGGGCTGACCGGCGTGCTTTACGTTCTGGACGAGCCCTCCATCGGGCTGCACCAGCGCGACAATTCCCGCCTGCTGACGACGCTCAAGAACCTGCGCGACCAGGGCAACACGGTGATCGTGGTCGAACATGACGAGGAAGCGATCCGCGAGGCCGACTACGTTTTCGACATCGGCCCCGGCGCGGGTGTGCATGGCGGCCAGGTGGTCAGCCACGGCACGCCGGAGCAGGTGGCGGCCGATCCGGCGTCGATCACCGGCCAGTATCTCAGCGGCAAGCGCGAGATCGCGGTGCCTGCCGCGCGCCGCAAGGGAAACGGGAAAAAAGTAACTGTCGTAAAGGCTTGTGGCAACAACCTGAATGACGTGACCGTTGCCTTCCCGCTGGGGCAGTTCGTCTGTGTCACCGGTGTTTCTGGCGGCGGCAAGTCGACCCTGACCATCGAAACGCTGTTCAAGACCGCCTCGATGCGGCTGAACGGGGCGCGCCAGACGCCCGCGCCCTGCGAAACCATCAAGGGGCTGGAGCATCTCGACAAGGTCATCGATATCGACCAGCGCCCGATCGGGCGCACGCCACGGTCGAACCCGGCCACCTATACCGGCGCCTTCACCCCGATCCGCGACTGGTTCGCCGGTCTGCCCGAGGCCAAGGCGCGCGGCTACAAGCCGGGGCGGTTTTCCTTCAACGTCAAGGGCGGGCGCTGCGAGGCCTGCCAGGGCGACGGGCTGATCAAGATCGAGATGCACTTCCTGCCCGATGTCTACGTCACCTGCGAGACCTGCAAGGGCGCGCGGTACAATCGTGAAACGCTTGAAATAATGTTCAAGGGCAAGAGTATAGCCGATGTTCTTGACATGACGGTCGAGGACGCGCAGGAGTTCTTCAAGGCGGTACCGTCGATCCGCGAGAAGATGGATGCGCTGATGCGCGTGGGGCTTGGCTATATCAAGGTCGGCCAGCCCGCCACCACGCTTTCGGGCGGCGAGGCGCAGCGCGTGAAGCTATCAAAGGAACTCAGCCGCCGGTCGACCGGGCGCACACTTTACATTCTCGACGAACCGACCACGGGGCTGCATTTCGAGGATGTCAAGAAACTGCTCGAGGTGCTGCATGAACTGGTCGAGCAGGGCAACTCGGTGGTGGTGATCGAACACAACCTCGATGTGGTCAAGACGGCCGATCACATCATCGACATCGGCCCCGAAGGCGGCGATGGCGGCGGGGAAATCGTCGCCACCGGCACGCCCGAGACGGTTGCCGACGATCCGCGCAGCCACACCGGGCGCTATCTCAAGCAGATGTTGCGCGCGGGCAAGGTCGCGGCGGAATAGGGCGCGCGGCCCGAGAACGGTGTTGATCAGGCTGTTGCCGGCCGGATAACGGCCCCCGGCCGTCGATGCGGTCTGTCGCATCGACCTCCATCGCCGTTGGGAGGGGCACATGCCGGGCAGGGTGCGGATTATTATCAGTCCAGGGAGGTTTCGATGAACGCGATAAATTTCCTGAAACGACAATCCGGCCTAACCGCGACTGCGCTTTTCGAACCGGGGCAGCATGGCGCTGAAATCGCGGCCCCTGCCGTCTTCCTGTTCCACGAAGGCAGCGTAAAGCGTCTGCGCCAGCGCGCCCATAGGCGTGTCGGCATCGGCGCTTTGCGCCGCCTGCTGGCTGAGGCGCAGGTCCTTTAGCATCAGTTCGGCCGCGAAACCGGGCTTGTAGCCGTTGTCGGCCGGCGATTGCGGCCCGACGCCGGGCGCCGGGCAATAGGCGTTCATGGTCCAGGAATAGCCCGAAGAGGTGCTGACAACGTCAAACATCTTCTGCCGGTCCAGCCCCAGCTTGTCGGCCAGCGCGAAGGCCTCGCATGTGGCGATCATCGTCACGCCGAGGATCATGTTGTTGCAGATCTTGGCCGCCTGACCATTGCCCGACGGGCCGCAATGCACCGCCTTCTGACCCATGATCGCAAACAGCGGTTCGGCCCTGGCAAAACCTGCATCAGAGCCGCCGGCCATGAAGGTCAGCGTACCCGCCGTCGCCCCGCCGACGCCGCCGGAAACCGGTGCGTCCACCGCCAGTAATCCCGCCTTTTCAGCCTGTTGCGCCACGTCTCTCGCGCTGTCGACATCGACGGTAGAGCAATCGACAAAGGCCGCGCCCGCGCCCATCGCCGGGATGATCTCGTCCGCCACGCTGCGCAGGATCGCACCGTTGGGCAGCATCGTGATGACGACCTCGGCCTCGCGGGCGGCCTCTGCCGCGCTTGCGGCCATGCCCACGCCCTCGATTTTCACATCGGCCGTGTCAAAGCCGATCACCCGATGCCCCGCCTTCGCCAGATTGGCGGCCATCGGCGCGCCCATGTTGCCCAGTCCGATAAATCCGATCTTCATCGCCTATGCCTCCTCTGCGAATGTCAGCCCGTCCGCACCCAGCGGCGCCAGCATGGCGGCCACCGCGTCGGACGGTACCTCCATATCGTCGAATTGCCACATGGGCTGACGGTCCTTGTCGATGATCTGCGCCCGCACGCCTTCAAGGAAGTCGCCCCGTTCCATGGCCCGCCAGGTAAATCGGTACTCGCGCTTCAGCGCATCGCGAATCGTTGCCCGCGGCGTTCGCAGCCGCTGGATCATCTCCAGCGTGCAGGCCATTGAAAGCGGGGAATTCCGTGCCATCGCCTTCAGTGAGTCACGGGCAAATTGGCTGTCTGCCGCACGCAACCCGGCCAGGATTTCGCCCAGCGTCGGGGCGCCGAAATAACGGTCGATCGCGGGCAGCAGCGGGCTCATCGTCCCTTGCGGCGCCGCCTGGGCGTGACGCGTGACATGCGAGGCGTCGCCGCTCGCCTCCAGCATCTCGATCAGGTCCGACCAGTTTTTGCGTGCGATGTAGTGATCGGCAAAGCCCGCAAGGATCGCATCGCCCGGGTCCATCCGCGCCGCCGTGATGCCCAGATACACCCCCAGCCAGCCCGGCGCGCGCGCCAGCAGCAACGACCCGCCGACATCGGGCACCAGGCCGATGCCGCATTCCGGCATGGCGATGCGCGAGGAGGCATCCACCACCCGGTGCGACCCGTGGCAGCCGATACCGACGCCCCCGCCCATGGTAAAGCCCTGCATGAAGCTGACCACCGGCTTGGGGTATTCCGCGATATACGCGTTCAGACGATACTCGTCGCGCCAGAACGCGCGGCCATAGCCGAACTCGCCGGCCCGTCCGGTTTCGTACAACTCGGCAACGTCGCCACCGGCGCAGAACGCCTTGTCGCCCTCGGCGTCGATCACCACCAGGTCGATGGCGTCGTCCTCGCGCCACAGGCGCATTTCGGCGTCGATCGCCATGCACATGTCGTAGGACATGGCATTGAGCGCCTGGGGCCGGGTAAAGGTGATACGGCCCGCCCGGCCGGTGACGCGGATGTCGATATCGGCCATCTGATCAGCGTGCCGCGAGCATCTGGCGCGCGACGATCACGCGCATGATCTCGTTGGTGCCTTCGAGAATCTGGTGCACCCGCAGGTCGCGCACGATCTTCTCGATCCCGTAGTCGGCGAGATAGCCATAACCGCCAAACAGTTGCAGGCAGCCGTTGGCGACATCAAAGGCCGTGTCCGTGACCATCAGCTTGGCCATGGCGCAGAACTTGGTGGCATCGGGCGCCCCTGAGTCGAGCTTCCAGGCCGCCTGGCGAAGGAAGGTCCGGGCGGCCTGAAGCCGGGTCTCGAATTCCGCCAGCCGGAACTGCAGCCCCTGGAACTGGTCGATCGTCTTACCGAATGCACTGCGCTCGCCCATATAGGTCAGCGTCAGGTCAAGCGCGGCCTGCGCACCGCCCAGCGCACCGGCGGAGATGTTCAGACGGCCGCCGTCAAGCCCGTTCATCGCATAGACGAACCCCTTGCCCTCCTCGCCGATCAGATTGTCGGCGGGAACGAGACAATCGTCGAACTGGACCTGGGCCGTCGGCTGGGCGAGCCAGCCCATCTTCTGTTCCAGCGCGCCGAAACTCAGCCCGTTGGCGCCGTCCTCGACCACGACGGTTGAGATTCCCCTTGGCCCGTCCTCACCGGTGCGCACCATGGTTACATAGGCGTCCGAATAGGATCCCCCCGAAATGAACGCCTTGGTGCCGTTCAGGCGATAGCCTTCATTGCTGCGCTCGGCGCGGGTGCGCAGGGCGGCGGCATCCGATCCGCTGCCCGGTTCGGTCAGGCAATACGAGAATACCTTCGTCATGGAACACAGATCGGGCAGCCATCTGGCCTTGCTTTCTTCGCTGGCGAACTTGTCGATCATGCCGCCACACATGTTGTGGATCGAAAGGAACGAACCGACCGCGGGGCAGGCCATCGCCAGCGCCTCGAACACCAGCGTCGCATCAAGCCGGCTCAGCCCCGACCCGCCGTATTCCTCGGATACGTAAAGCCCGCCGAACCCCAGTTCGCCAACCTGTGGCCAAAGTTCCTTTGGAATCGTTCCCTCGGCTTCCCACTGACGGGCGTAGGGCGCGATCTTTTCCTGCCCGAAGGCATGGGCCATGTCGAATATGGCGCTCTGTTCCTCGGTCAGCGCGAAATCCATGGGACATCCTTTTCAGTGGGATCGGCGGGGTGAATTGAACGGCTGTTTTATTTCCCGATTCTTACAAGAGTTTTGCACGAGCAGGAAGGGTGCGAAGCCTGAGCCTCCGGGCAGGCGAACGGGCGGGAAACCGCGGGCCAACCGCCTGCAGGGGTTATGGCTTGCGGCTTCAAGTGATTCGCTGCGCAGGGCGTATTGTGCCGGCCATGACGTCAATCAGGGCCTTCTTTCCCTATTGTTTACCCGCTTTGGCGCAAACTCTCCGTTTGCGCGCGAAATTTCCGGGTTTTTGAGGCGAGTTCTGGCGAAATGTGGCAAAAAATGTGGCAAAACAGTGGCGTAATCGAGATTTTCGGGGTATGATGACTCGTTTTGTACGGTTTCGCGGTGAAAGCGCGACCGCGTCCTGAGTTTGGGGGATATGTAGGGTTGAGACTCAATCAGGTCCACCAGAGAATAGTTGCGGCGATGGCGACGGCGGATTGGAAGTTGCGGGCGAGCTTGTCATAGCGGGTGGCAATGCGGCGCCAGTCCTTGAGGCGGCAGAAGGCGCGCTCGATCAGGTTTCTGCCGATATACGCTTCGGCGTCATAGGGTATGGGAGTTTTCCGGGAGCGGGTTGAGGGTATGACGGCTTCGGTTTTGGTTGCGGCAAGACGACGGCGCAGGCTGTTGGCATCGTAGCCCTTGTCGGCGAGCAGGCGTGCAGGCGCGGGTATCTTGTCGAGCAGCGCCGGGGCCGCCGAGATAT
>JBKEDD010000021.1:0-7435 GCA_047975215.1 Jhaorihella sp. | reverse complement strand
TTCGACGGCTCACACGTGATCGAAGCCCGCACCGCCGCCCTGCGCGAGGCCGCCCAGGCCGAACTCGACGACGTGTTGGCGCACGGTGGCGCCTTCCAGGCCGTCGACGTGCTCAAGTCGCGCCTCGTGGCATCGATGGCGGCACGCACCCGCCGCATCGAAGCCGGCGAGCAGACCGTCGTCGGGGTCAACGCCTTCACCGAGACCGCCGAGTCACCCCTCGGCGGCTCCGGCGCCATCCTGACCGTCGACCCGGCGGTCGAACAGGACCAGATCGCCCGCCTGACCGACTGGCGAGCGAACCGGGATGAAGGCGCCGCTGAGGCCGCCCTGACAACGCTCCGAGCCGATGCCAGGGCGGGCCGCAACGTCATGCCCGCCTCCATCGCCTGCGCGAAGGCGGGCGTCACCACCGGCGAATGGGCCGGTGTCATGCGTCAGGTCCACGGCGAATATCGCGGCCCGACAGGCGTCTCCGCCAGCCCGTCGAACCGGACCGAGGGTCTGGACGAAATCCGCACCGCCGTCGATGCCGTCTCCACCCGCCTTGGCCGCCGGTTGAAGTTCCTTGTCGGCAAGCCCGGACGCGACGGCCATTCCACCGGCGCCGAACAGATCGCCGCCCGCGCACGCGACTGCGGCATGGACATCACCTATGAGGGCCTCCGCCTGACGCCGGAACAGATCGTCGATGCGGCACTGGACCAGAACGCCCATGTCGTCGGCCTTTCGATCCTCTCGGGCAGCCACCTGCCGCTGATCGAGGAGTTGATGGAGCGGATGCGCAGCGCCGACCTCTCCCACATCCCCGTCGTCGTCGGCGGCATCATCCCCGACGAGGACGCGGTCCGGCTGACCAGGATGGGCGTCGCCCGCGTCTACACGCCCAAGGATTTTGAGCTGAACCGGATCATGTTCGACATCGTGGCGCTGGCGGAACCGAAGGCCGAGGCGGCGGAGTAGGGAGCGGACGCTGATCGCTCTCATGCTCTCAAGAAACCGGCATTCTTCCGAGACAAGTCCACCGGACGACGCCTACGCTTTCCGGTCGGTGCGGCTTCCTAAGCTATGGCCGAACCAGATAGTCAGCGAACCCGGCCAATGCAGTGCCTCGGTGTAGGCCAGCCAGTTACAGGTCTTGTAGAGCGGGGGTATCGGTCTGCTCAATGCGCCCATCTATCACGCTGGATTCACAAGATGAATCCCAAAGACCATTTGGGGGTCTGCTGCTGCTCGGACCAGAAGCAGGGAAAGCACTCCGTATCAGCAACCATCTCGGCAACCCGCTAAAGCCTGCTCGGCGGGTAGCCGAAACGGGCCTTGAACACCCTGGAGAATTCGCTGGAAGAGCTGAAACCGCAATTCATGGCGATCCGGGTCAGTGTCTGTCCGGCTGGCCTGTTGGACAGCAGCTGGTGGGCCTCGTGCAAGCGCCTGACCTTGATCTGTTCCATGACCGGAAGTTCGTCTGAAAACAGTTTGTAGAGATAACTTCTGGATATCCCAAAAACCTCGGCGATACTGGTCGGCGACAGCGCCGGGTCGCGATAGTTACGGTAGATATATGCGGATATCTTCTCGCGGGCGGCCTTTCGAGCCAGCGAATCCTCGGACATCCCGCCGCCAACAGACAGATAGTAGACGATCATATCCAACAGTTGCTCGGACAGGAATTCGCTGCCCCGGGTGTCGCCTGTTGCATCGGCAACAGAAAGTTCGGCGATAATCTTGCGCGCCACCTCCAGTACCGATGTCGGCTGCTCGATTGCACGGGAATAAAGATCGACCTGCCGACCCAAGCGACGTTCCAGTGCGGGCGTCGGGATCAGGATGTTGAAGGTGGCATATTCCCTGTCCACCACCAGCTTCGAGGGAAGGCCGGTGTTCAGCAGGTAGACATGGCCGGGCCGAAGCTTTTCGACCGAACTTCCAACGCAGCCAATGGCTTCGCCGTGTTCGGGAAAGGTCAGCGAATAGAATGGCGCATCCAAACGCTTGATATGCCGGTGCGAACGCTCGAACTGCTGATGACCAAAGCTGATACGGTTGAAGGTAAGGCCGCCGCTTTTCCGGCTGAAAAGTGAACCTCCAAGCAGCCCCTGCCCGGCTTCATGGATATCGACCGCGCCCCAAAGACCATTGAAAACCGACCGCCAATATTCGGTGCGTTCATGCTGCGCCACATCGACGGTCGACGCGATAAACGGCAGTGAGTGGTTTTCGATATAGGGCGCGACCGGGTTCATGACGTGTATCCTAGCCCTGTCACGGTGGACGCATCCACAAAATTTAATAAACGCAAACGCAAGCGCCGTGTTCAATTGCGTTCATACTCGGCTTCAGGGAGGAGTGTCCGGCACGTGCAATAGCAGTGTGAGGCGTCGGATACATGGAGAAACGAGGAAAACATGAAGAACACCACATTCTGGGCGCCAGCCGGTCTGGTGATTGCCTTTGCTGTCGCTGCCAACGCTCAGGAAGGCGAACCGATTGAATGGACGCTGTCATATCTCAGTCTGAACGGCACGATCTATCAAGAGGCGGCGCAGGAAATTCCAGACAGGATCAAGGCCGCGACTAATGGAAAGCTGGTGATCACATCCACATCGTCGCTGGTCGCCGGCAACCGCCTGCTGGAAGGCGTGCGTGACGGGATCGTGCAGATGTCGATGCCACTGCCGGCCTATTACACCGGAACGCAACCGCTGTTCACGGTGCCATCACTGCCCGGCATTTCCGAAAGCTACGATGACATGAAGGCGCTGACTGCCTCGCCTTATGGTGCCGAGGTGCAGCAGCTTTTTGTCGACGACTATAATTCGACCGAGCTGATGCAGACCGCCTTCTGCCCGCAAACCGTCTTTTCAACCGAGCCGATGACGACGCTGGAGGAATGGGGCGGACTGAAGATCCGGGTAAACAATCGCGGCACGGCCCTGATCGGCGCCGAGCTTGGCGCGACGACCGTATCGCTCAGCGCGGGCGAGGTGCTGCCGGCGCTGGAACGCGGCGTGATTGATGCCGTCATCACCGACAGTTGCTGGGCTTATGGTGCGGGTTTCGATGCAGTCATCACCCATGCCGCCAACTGGAAGCTGGGCAGCGTCCTGCCAGCGCCGGTACTGGTCAATAACGATGCCTGGGCAGCGCTTTCGCCTGAATTGCAGCAAATCCTGACCACCGAATTCGCCGTCATCGAGCAGGATTTCGAAGCCCGCTGGCGCGAACGCGCCGAGGCTTTGCCAACCATGTGGCGCGACAAGGGTGTGGAGTTCACCGAGATCACCCCCGAACAGAATGCCGAGGTTTATGAGGGCCGTTTCGAAACGCCGGTTCTGGGTGCCTGGCGCGAGGATATGGCGCGGGTCGGCCTGGACGCCGAGTCAACGCTTGCCATCGCACGGGACGCGACCAAGTGAGCAGCGCGGATACTATCAAACAGGAAACGGGGGCGGACAAATCGCCCTCGCGAGTTGCTTATCTGATCGGCAAGGCTTCGCGTGTTCTGGCCATGCTGGCCGTGGCCTTCATGGTCGTCGCGATCTGCTTCGAGGTGTTCACCCGCAGCGTTCTGGGGTCCGCGACGATCTGGGTCACCGAAGTCACCACCTATCTTGTCGTCGCGATCACCTTCATCGGCGCGGCCTTTGCCGAAAGCCGCGGCGCCCATGTCCGCATCGCATTGATCCTGGACCGGCTGCGCCCGGAATATCGGCGCAACCTTGAAGCTGCGCTGAAATGGGTCGCATTGGCCGCTGTGCTGATCACGCTTTGGCGCTTTACTGATCTGCTGGCGCAGAATTACCGCGGTGGCACTCGCAGTTGGAGCCTGCTGAACACGCCGGTCTGGCTTCCTCAGCTTTCCGCAGTGTTGGGGCTTTCGGGTCTGGCCTGCGTGCTGGCCCGTGAGAACCGTCAGGCCTCCGGCATGGCGGACGTGGTCGGCGCGGTGCTGTTTGCAGCGATCCTGATTGCCGTTCTGGCGGATGCGGCGGGGCTTTTACCCGTCCGGCAGGCGCCGCATGTCGGGGTGGCACTGATCTGCGGATCGGTTCTGCTGATCGCCCTGCTGGATCAGGGGTGGTCGGTCGCGGCTTTGGCCTTGTCCATCCTTGCGGTGGTTGCTCTGATCTTTTTTGCCGTCAGCGATACCGGATTGGGCTTACGCTCCGTCGTGCTGATCGCGACATTGTTTCTGCTGCTTCTCAGCGGCCTGCCTGTCGTCTACAGCCTGCTTTCGGCTGGTATCGCGGCCATGGTGCTATGGTTTCCACCCTCAAGCCTGAACTATATCGGCGAGCGCGGCTGGGAGGCCGTCAATATATTCGAGCTTGCAGCGATCCCGATGTTCGTCCTGATGGGCTCGGTCCTTGCGCGCAGCAATGCCTCAACCGAGATGTTCATGGCCACAAAGGTTTGCATGGGCCGCATCCGGGGCGGGCTGGCCCATGCTTCGGTCGTGGCCTCGGGCATCTTTGCAGCCGTTTCGGGTTCCAGTATCGCTACGGCTGCAACGATGGGACGGGTCGCCGCGCCGGAGATGATCGCCGAAGGCTATCGGACCGAATTGACCTTCGGCACTCTGGCTGCCGGTGGTACACTTGGTATTCTGATCCCGCCCAGCATCGCGATGATCATCTATGGGCCGCTGGCCGGAGTGCCGGTGACGCAGCTTTTCATCGCCGGTATCCTGCCTGGCCTGCTGATGATTGCGGCCTTTTCTGCGGTGATCGCGATCTGGCTGATCCTTGACCGGAACGCCGCGCCTGTGGGCGTCGGCTATTCGACTACCGAAAAACTCGGCGCACTACGCGGCGTTCTGCCCTTCGTGCTGCTGATGGCCATCGTGCTTGGCTCGCTTTACGCAGGCGTGGCGACACCGACCGAGGCCGGCGCGATCGGCGTGCTTGGGGCCATTCTGGTCAGTGTCGTCAAAGGGACGTTCAGGATCGGCGATCTTGTCGCCGCGCTGGAAGAGGCAGCGCTTGCGACATCCTTCCTGCTGATGATCGCCGTCGGCGCTGCAGTGATGAGCTTCGCGTTCGATTTCATGTCCATGCCGCAGGCGTTGATCGGTTTCGTGGATTCGCTCAACCTGTCCAACCTCGGCCTGTTTCTGGCCATCGTCGCGCTTTACCTGCTGCTGGGAATGTTCGTCGAGCCGATCAGCATGATCCTGATCACCCTGCCGATCATCCTGCCCGTCGTGCTTGCCGCTGGCTGGGATCCGCTGTGGTTCGGGATCATTCTGGTCATGCTCGTCGAAATCGGCCTGATCACGCCGCCGGTGGGCATGATCCTGTATGTGCTGGCAGGTGTCGCGGGCGGCAAGGCCACGCTGGGCCAGATTTCATATGGGACATTGCCTTTCGTAGCTGCCTTCCTGGCGATGATCTTTGTCTTCTACGCGGTGCCTGACGTGGCGACATTTTTGCCGGAGTTGCTGCGATGACGGGTTTGCTGGTGCAGAGATTCAGGTCTGAGTTGATCGACGAATGGATCGACGGCGAAAGGAAAGAGGGGCGGCTGGCGACGGGAGCGCTGCTGATCAGCATCGACGGGCACCTCAGATATAGCCGTGCCTTCGGGCGGCATGGCGGCGCGACAGGCGCGCCCGTTACGGCGGACAGTCGCTTCTGGATTGCGTCGATGACCAAACCCATTACCAGCTTTGCGGCAATGATGCTGGCTTCGCGGGGGCTGCTGCATCTGGCCGCGCCTGTTGCCGACTTCATCGCGGATTTTGGCAGTCGGGGGGTTCTGGGGTCCGATGGAGTGACTGTGCGGCCGGACCGTGCTGTGACGGTTCTTGACCTGATGCGGCACACGGCAGGTGTTACCTATGGCAAGTTCGGCGATCAGACCATCCACAGGCTGTATCAGGCGGCTGATGTGGTAGACTACGGTGCCCCCAACACCGTCATCTCCGCAAGGATCGCAAGGCTTCCCCTGATGAATCACCCAGGCGCGGCTTTCGAGTATGGTATGTCAACCGATCTGCTAGGCACTATTGTGGAACGGATTTCAGGCTACCCACTTGCGCGTGTCCTTGACGACCTGATCTTCATCCCGCTTGGAATGCGCGCAACAGGCTTCCGGCCTAGCCCCGAACAGGTCGTGCAACTTCCCGGTTCGGACGTGCAGCGCGCCCTTGCCCCGCCGCTTGATCGCGGAATTGTTTGGGAATCTGGCGGAGCAGGTTTGTTCTCGACGGCCAGCGACTACATGAAATTTGCGCTGATGATGCTGGGCAAAGGTGCCCTCGGCAATGAGCGGCTACTGGCAGCTAGTGTCTTTTCGCGAATGCTCCTGCCCCAGCTACCCGCCAATGTTACATTCGGCGCCTATACGCATAGCCTTGGACCGGCAGCGCCATGGCCCCGGAACGGTTTGTCCTTCGGACTTGGCCTTGCCGTGCGGACCCGACCAGAACCCACGCTGCCCGGTGGCATCGGGGAGTTTTTTTGGCCGGGTGCGTCGGGGGCTAATTTTTGGTGTGATCCGGCGGCTTCGATGGCCGTCGTTTTTCTGAACCATGATTCCGAAGATCGAGTCCGGCATCGCATTAACCTGCGCCGAGCGGTCTACGCCGCGATACGTTAGCAGGGCCGACGGCTTCAATCGGGCGGTTACTATAGAGCAACATATGGAGGAGTTTTGTAGGATGGAGGTCATGGTTGGCCCTTCCGGCATGCGGCGTTGGTCAACTACCTCTACCACTTCGGCGACAATTGGGCCCACAAGTCAACATCGGCACGATCAGTGATCCAGCCCCCGGCGACTCTATCCACGCCTCACGGGAATCGCTGGCCGCTGCCCGCCGGAGGACATAGGCGGGGCACCCGATTACAGAGAGTCCCTGCAGGCCTTGGGCGACCCCAAACACCCAGAACACACCGATCTCAAAACCTGGCACTGCGGTGACTTCGACCCAAATATCCCCAATAGCGACGAACCCCGCCTCGAAGTTCTCAAACTCGCCAAACGCTGGAAGCCGAAAAACAAACGCCTCTATTGATCAAGGTGGGATCAAAACACCACTTACTCTAAAGGATAACGCGACATACACCTTTCTGGTCCTTACGCGGCGGCGATCCAGACCTTTCCCAGGTTCAGTTCCTGCGTCGGGTGCTGGACGTACCCCTTCACCTTCGGTGCGTGATGACAGAAGATCTTGCGCCAGTACGGCTGGATGATGATGCCGGAGTCCTGCAGCAACTGCTCGACGTCCTTCATGATAACTTTGCGTTTCTCGACGTCGACAGTAGCAAGTGCTTCGTTCAGCTTCGCGTCGAAATCAGGGTTCGACCAGCCAGTCTCGTTCCAGGCCTCGCCGGAGCGATAGGCCAGGGCGAGCACCTGGACGCCGAGCGGCCGCATCGACCAACTGGTGAGCGAATAGGGGTATTTCGTCCAGTTGTTCCAGAACAGTGAA
>JBKEDD010000020.1:0-2356 GCA_047975215.1 Jhaorihella sp. | reverse complement strand
TCAGCCGGTCCAGCACCACGGCCAGCGCCACGATGCCCATCCCGGCCTCAAACCCGGTGCCGAAGTCGAGCCGACGCAGAGCGCGCAGCACGTCATAGCCAAGGCCCCCGGCCCCGATCATCGAGGCGATGATGACCATGTTCAGCGTCATCATCACGACCTGGTTCAGCCCGATCGCAAGGCGCGGCACCGCCACCGGAAGCTCCACCTTCCACAGCGTCTGGACCCTGTTGCAGCCGGTCATGCGCGCCAGTTCCAGCGATTCCGCCGGAACCGAGCGCAGCGCCAGCACGGTCGCATGAACCATTGGCGGCAGGGCATAGACGACGGTCGCGAACAGGGCCGCACTCGGCCCGTAGCCGAACAGAAGCAGCGTCGGCAAAAGGTAGGAGAAGATCGGCACCGTCTGCATGACGTTCATGATCGCGCGCACCGCCGCCTCGGTCCCCGGAGAGCGATAGGCGCGGATGCCGATGGCCAGCCCCAGCGCAAGCGCCGTCAGGACACTGAGCAGGACCGAGGCCAGCGTGATCATGGCCGAGGCCCAGAGGCCGAAGAAGGCAAGGTACGAACCGGCAAGCAGGGTCAGCGCCGCAAGGCCGCGCCCCGACAGCCGCCATGCCAGCAGCGCCGTCGCCAGCATCACGCCCAGCCAGCTAAGCGGGGGCGCTAGTTGCACCTTGTTGAAACCCGCGCCGGAAACCCAGCCCTCGGCCAACAACATGCTCAGCCATTCGATCGGCTTTTCGGCACCGGCCGCGATGGCGCGCGTGATCTGGGCCACCGTGACGCCGCCGATGCCCGCATCCCGCGCAAACCATTCCAGCGCCCGGCCCACCCAGTCAGAGAGCGGCGCGATCAGCCAGTCCGGCACATCCGTCAGAAAAACGGGGAAGAGCGGCGCGGCAAGGATCAGCAACGCCGCCCCGATCAGCAGCCAGAGCCAGCGTCTGGACCCGGCGGGTGCCGCTTCTTCGATATGGGTTTCGGCCATCATGCGCGTTCAGGACGGGGCCGATGCGAAAGCACCGGCCCCTGCCCTGTCACTTCTCGGCGCAGGCGGCCCAGCCGCGCCATTTCGCCTCGTTGTCCTTGGCCCATTGCATCGCGACATCCTCGACGCTTTGGCCCTCGACATCGACCTGATAGACAAGCTGGCCGACCTCATCGCTGTCCATCGTGAAGTTGCGCACGATGTCATAGGCGCAGGGCCATTTCGCTTCGCCCTCTGCCCAGGCCATCTTCTTGATCCAGCCTTCGGGCTTGCCGCAGTCGTACTTCATGTCCGGGTTCGGCCCCCAGGAGGCGTCTTCATAGCAGGCGGCCTCATATTTCGGGAACTCGACAAACTTGCCGTCAAAGACCGAGGGCGCCCAGTGCGGCTTGTAGACCCAAAGCATGATCGGCGCCTGGCGTTCATAGGCGGACTGAAGTTCCGCGAACATCGAGGCATCGGTCCCGGCATGGACCACCTCGAACGGCAGGCCAAGGGCCTCGACCCGCTCTTCGTCAAACCCACCCCAACTGACCGGCCCGCTCAGATACCGGCCCTTCGGCGCGGTCTCGGGGGCAGAGAATGCCTCGGCGCAGGCCAGGTCCTTCAGCGCCTCCCAGTTGGGCAGGCCGGGGCATTTTTCCTCCATGTAGGAGGGATACCACCAGTCTTCCTTGGCCTGCGGGCCAAGTTCGCCCATGTCCAGCACCTTGCCGGTCGCAACCGACTTGGTGAAGGCTGCGTCCTGCGTTGTTTGCCAGGTTTCCAGCGCGATCGTCAGGTCGCCTGATTCAAAGCCCGGATAGCGGGCGCTGTCATCGGCGATGACGTTTTCGACGTCATAGCCATAGGTCGACAGGATAATGTTCAGGATCTGCGTATCGACCAGCATCGAGGTCCAGTCGGCAACCATCAGCTTGATGGTGTCGGTCGATTCCGGTTCGAACGCCGAGGCCGGGGCGGACAGCCCCAAGCCTAGCGCGGCAAGTGCGGTGAAAGTCAGTGTCTTCATCATGGTTCCCCTGTTGTGTGTCTTCTCGTTCAACCCTTGGCGTACCAGCCGTTATCGACGTAAAGCGCGGTTCCGTTGACAAAGCTCGCCTCGTCCGAGGCCAGCCAGAGCGCGGCCGCTGCCACCTCTTCGGGTTCGCAAAGGCGGCCCTGCACACCGTGAAGGTCGGCCTCGTTCCAGTTCTGGCCCAGCCCGTCGAGTTCATCTATCTCGCGCAGGCCGTGGGCGGTCTTGACGAAACCGGGGCAGACGGCGTTGGCACGGATGCCCTTGTCGCGGTATTCGATGGCGATGGAGCGGGCGAGTTGCAGGACCGCGCCCTTCGTCATGCAGTAAAGGCTTTCAAGCGC
>JBKEDD010000019.1:0-13538 GCA_047975215.1 Jhaorihella sp. | reverse complement strand
GCGACAGCGCCAGCCAGATCGACAACGCGATCCGTTCGCCCAGTATCGCCGAGCCGAAGAACACGGCAAAGATCGGCGACAGCAAGCTGAAGGCCGCGACGGTGCTGGCGCGATAGATCGTCATCAGCCTGAACCAGAACAGGTATCCCAGCGAGGCGATGGCGACGATCTGAAACCCCAGGCCCGCCCAGTGAACCGGCTTCGGATCATTCAGCAGCGGCCCGAAGAACGGTGCCAGGGCCAGCAGGATCGGCGCCGAAACGGCGAGTTGGAAGAACAGTTGCACCAGCGGGCGCGCCGTGCCCAGCGATGTCATGCGTACGGTCAGCGCGATCCCGGCCCAGCCCAGCGCCGCCCCCAGCGCCATGATGTCGCCCGACAGCGAGGCCGCGCCGCCCGGCGCCCGGTCGGCAAGCGCGATCACCACCCCGCCCATCGCCAGCGCCAGCCCGAGGATTCGCGGCCCGCTCAGCCTTTCGCCGGGAAGGAACAGATGCGCCGCCAGCGCCAGCCAGACCGGCATCGTGTAGAACAGAATCGAGGCGCGGGCCACGGTGGTTTGATCGAGCGCCATGTAGAGAAAAACGAACTCGAAGGTGAAGAACAGCCCCGCCACCACACCCCAAAGTGCGGCGCGGCGCGGCAGGGCAAGCGACAGCCCGCGATAGCGGACCCAGATCAGCAGGATCGCCAGCCCCCCGACCGAGCGCAGCCCGGCCTGGAAAACCGGGCCGAAGCCTTCTCCGGTCACCTTGATCACGACCTGGTTGAAGGCCAGAAGCACCGCGAACCCGGCCAGCGAGGTGGCTCCGAATCCGTCGATGGCGCGCTTTTCGTTCATCCGCCCAAGGGATGCGCGGATGCCGGCCGAGTCAAGCGGTTGCGTCGCGCTTGGTCACGGATCGTCAAAGGTGCGGTCAAGGCATCTGTTTGGCTTGCACCCGATACCGCATCTGACCGATAACAGGGGTCGTATCACGACAAGGCAGCCTGCGACATGAGCGCGATTTCCGGCCTGCGCCTGGCCAGCTACAACATCCAGAAATGCGTCGGGCTGGATCTGCGCCGGCAGCCGCGCCGCATCCTGCAGGTGCTGGACGGCATGAAGGCGCGTATCGTGGTGTTGCAGGAGGCTGACAAGCGGCTGCCGCCGCGCCCGGCCGCGCTGCCCCATTTCGTGTTGCAAGAGGCCGGCTGGCAGATCGTGGACCTGGGTGGCGCGGGGTCTCTGGGCTGGCACGGCAATGCAGTGATCTGGCGCGGCGACGGGCTGCGCGAGACGGCGCAGGGGCATATCGTGCTGCCCGGGCTGGAGCCGCGCGGCGCCGTGCGGGTCGAGTTCGAGACACCGATCGGCCCGCTGCGCGTCATCGGTCTCCATCTCGGGCTGATCGCGTATTACCGTCAGCAGCAGGTGCTGCATCTGTGCCGCGCGCTGGCCGACCTGCCGCCGATGCCGACGGTCTGGGCGGGCGATTTCAACGACTGGTCGAAGGCGCCGGTGATGGACCGCTGGGCGCCGCGAATGCGGTTTCTGCCGCCGCACCCGAGCTTTCCCTCAGCCCGCCCCGTGGGTGCGCTGGACCGTATCGCGCTGTCGGACGGGCTTACGGTGGCGGGCCATGGGGTCCATTCGGCGCGTCCGGCGCATATTGCTTCGGACCATCTGCCGATCTGGGCCGACTTGCGGGCACTGGATGCCCGCCGCGTTCGCCCGACGGGGTAGCGGCGGCGGCGCTCAGGGCGCTGGCACAAGATGCGTGATGCCGACCGCCGCCGCCCGCGCCAGCCCGGCGTCGAGCGACATCGGAATGTACTCGCCGCGCCGCCATAGCTGCGCCTGATCGTCATAGTGGCGCGACAGGAAATGCCCCGACTGCCCGGTTGCGATGATGAACACGGAACTGTCGGGGTCGGCGAAATCGTAGACGCCGCGAAAACCGGCACCATGCACGTTCTGGAACGGGTCGGGATCCTTGCCCGAGGTACGCCCGCGCAGCAGCGTGTTGTCGCCGCCGCTTGTGGATTGCCGGATATTGACGAAATAGCGCAGCACCGGCACCTCGCCCAGCACCTGATGGTCGTGAACGGCCTGATGCGCATCGCCCCAGCGCAGGGTTTCCAGCGCGCTGCCGTATTTCTCTGCGATCCAGACCAGCGCATCGTCAAGCGCCAGCCGGGCCATCTCGGTGCAGGTCTCGACCGGCGCGCTCTGATGCACGTCGCACCAGACCGATGCGCCATCGACATCGCGAAAGACACGTTCCAGGAACAGCGGCTGGACATGGGGAAATTCCGTGGCCAGCGGGCCAAGCTCGTCCTCGATCAGGCGCTTTTGCAGCGCCCGCATCCAGGCGGCGTAGATCAGCGGTTCGGGCAGGTGTTCGTTCATCTCGCCGTTCCAGTCCGCCAGCAGCGACAGCGCGATCTGACGCTGGCGTTCGGGCGTGCCATCGGGGGCGGCCTGGCCGGTGAACCACAGATCGGCGCCCACCAGCGGCAGCAGCGAGCGGGCGGTAAAGCTGACACGGTCGAGCTGGGCCTCGATGAAACTGTCGCGGGTATGTACCTGGCGCGATTGCATGAGTTTCTGCCAGCGGTTGATGCGCTGGGTATCGCCCCAAAGAAACGAGACATGGTTGGGGAAGGGGCGTTGCAGTATCTTGTTGTTGGTGTTGCCCAGAATGCCGCCGCGCGGGCTGACGAATTCGGGGTTGGCGGTATAGGGCAGGCGGCCCATCCAGCGGTTCTCGACCCGCCAGCCCTGGCTGGGCATGCGCCCTTGCGTCTGGTGGCGCGGGTCGCGCCTTGGCATGGCGCCGATGGTCTTCATGGCGATGCCGGACTGATCCACCAACATCAGGTTCTGGGAGGGCGCGACATAGCCTTCGGCCGCGGCGATCGCCTCGCGCACATCCTGCGCGCCCATCATTGCGAGCGCCGCGGAATAGGTGGTATCGGCAGGGTCCAGCACCGTCCAGGCCAGCGCCGCGACATGGCCGGGCGGGGTCACGGTTTCCAGATCGTACAGGCTGCCGGGCAGCACGGGGCCGTTTTCCGTCCAGCGCAGCGTCAGGGTGATCGGCGCCGCCCCCTTGATCTCGATGATGGAGGGGCGGGACTCGAACGGCTTGTAACCCTGGGGGGTCAGGTATTCCTCGGGGTTGTCCGGGTTCAGCTTTTCGATATAGGAATCCTGATCGTCGAGATAGGACGACGTGACCCCCCAGCCCAACCGCGCGCTGCGCCCGGTCAGGACCGCCGGAATGCCGGGGATGGTGGCGCCGATCACGCCGCCCTTTGCCAGTTCCAGGCGGGCAAGATACCATGTGCCGGGGGCGGAAAAGCCCAGGTGCGGGTCATTGGCCAGCAGCGTGCCGCCCGATGCCGAGCGCGAGGGCGCCGCCGCCCAGGCGTTCGAGGCGCCCGCCAGCCCGCGATGCGGGAACGGCCAGGGCGGCGGGGCGTGTTGCGATGCG
Organism: Jhaorihella sp.; assembly: GCA_047975215.1. Classification (GTDB taxonomy): domain Bacteria; phylum Pseudomonadota; class Alphaproteobacteria; order Rhodobacterales; family Rhodobacteraceae; genus JAGRMG01. The sequence continues at coordinate 10,059 of JBKEDD010000019.1, read as the reverse complement.
GCTGCATAGCGCGGCAATCCGGGGAACAGGTCTGCGTATTCCGGCAAGGCCGCGATGCCGTTGCCCGGCGCGTCGGGCAGGATGTCGTCCAGCCGCGCGGAATCGTCCAGCATAAGCGAGGCGCGCGCACGCAGCACCTCGTTGTCGAGATGACCCGAAAGCTGCAGCCCCATCAGCTTGACCATGGCCAGCGAATCCGCGGGCTGCCACGGTGCCACGGGTGCGTTGAACAAGAACATCTCGGGCGCGCCGCGGCCCAGCGCGCGGTCGTTGATCTCGGCCAGCCTGGCGTTGACCCCGGCCGAATAGGCGTTCAGTGCTGCAAGCGCCTCGGGTGTCTGGGCCTCGACCGAGCGTTGTGCGAGGCGGTAGAGGTCGAGCCGGCGCAGAAGCCTGTCGGTGCGCAGGGTGCGGGCGCCGAATACCTCGGACAGGCGGCCCTGAACCGCACGGCGCATGAACGTCATCTGCCACAGCCGGTCCTGGGCGTGGGCATAGCCGAGACCGAAGAACACGTCGGCATCGTTCTCGGCGAAGATATGCGGAACATCGGCCTGGTCGCGGACGATCTCGACGGGTGCGGACAGTCCCGCAACCTCGACGGTGCCGTCGTAGTCCGGTAGCGACTGTGAGGCGAAATAATAGACCAGCAGGACGGCCAGAACCACCAGCACGACCAGAGCGGCGGCGATGCGCAACAGCCATCGAATGACTCGTGTCATCTGGTTTTCATTCCCGATCCTGCCTCGCGCCGGTCCACCGCCCGGCGCCGTGAACCGACGTGCCCCTGGCGCGGTTTGCCATGCAATGCCTAAGCCAAGTCTGGCCCGGGATAAAGCCCTTGCCTGCCGCCCTTCGGTGCCGCCGGGCCGCGCTCAGCCCGCCGCGCGGGCCGCGCGCTTGCGTTCGTGCGGATCCAGATGCCGTTTACGCAGCCGGATCGCGTTCGGCGTCACCTCGACCAGTTCGTCGTCGTCGATATAGGCGATGGCCTGTTCCAGCGTCATTGTAACCGGCGTCGTCAGGCGCACGGCCTCGTCGGTGCCCGAAGCGCGCACGTTGGTCAGCTTCTTGCCCTTCAGCGGGTTCACTTCCAGGTCGTTTTCGCGGGAATGTTCGCCGATGATCATGCCCTCGTAGATCTGTTCCTGCGCGCCGATGAACAGGCGCCCGCGTTCTTCGAGGTTCCACAACGCATAGGCCACCGACTGCCCCGCCTCCATCGAGATCAGAACCCCCGCGCGGCGGCCCTGGATCGGCCCCTTGTAGGGCGCCCATCCGTGAAACACCCGGTTCAGGACGCCGGTGCCGCGCGTGTCGGTCAGGAACTCGCCGTGATAGCCGATCAGCCCGCGCGAGGGCACCAGCGCGACGATTCGCGTCTTGCCGGCGCCCGCGGGCTTCATCTCGGCCAGATCGCCCTTGCGGGCGCCGGTGATCTTCTCGATCACCGCGCCGGCAAATTCGTCATCCACGTCGATGGTGACTTCCTCGACGGGTTCCAGCGTCTCGCCACCTTCCTCGCGAAACAGCACCTGCGGGCGCGAAATCGACAGATCGAACCCCTCGCGGCGCATGTTCTCGATCAGCACGCCAATTTGCAATTCGCCCCGCCCGGCGACCTCGAACGCGTCCCCGCCCGGCGTGTCGCTGACGCGGATGGCGACGTTGGATTCGGCCTCTTTCAGCAACCGGTCGCGGATCACCCGGCTTTGCACCTTCTTGCCGTCGCGCCCGGCCAGCGGCGAATCGTTGATGCCGAAGGTCACGGTGATGGTGGGCGGGTCGATGGGCTTGGCCTGAATGGCTTCGCTGACGGAGGGGTCGCACAGCGTGTCGGCGACCGTGGCGCTGGACATGCCGGCGATGGTGACGATGTCGCCGGCCTCGGCCAGTTCGATGGGCTGCTGGCTCAGCCCGCGGAAGGCCATGATGCGGGTGGCGCGGAAGCTTTCGACCTGGCTGCCGTCGCGGGCCAGCGCCTTGACGGTCTGGCCGGCCTTCAGCGTGCCGCTTTCCACCCGGCCCGTCAGGATCCGCCCTATGAACGGATCGGCGCCCAGGGTGGTGGCCAGCATGCGGAAGGGTTCGCCGCGACGGCCGATCTGGGCGGGGGCGGGAACGTGGGCCACCACCAGGTCGAACAGCGCCGAGAGATCCTTGCGCGGTCCGTCCAGATCGGCATCGGCCCAACCCGACCGGCCAGAGGCATAGAGATGCGGGAAATCAAGCTGGTCATCGTCGGCGCCCAGATTGGCAAACAGGTCAAAGCACTCGTCCAGCGCGCGGTCGGGCTCGGCATCGGGCTTGTCCACCTTGTTCAGCACCACGATGGGGCGCAGACCCAGTGCCAGCGCCTTGGAGGTGACGAACTTGGTCTGCGGCATTGGCCCTTCGGCGGCGTCGACCAGCAGCACCACGCCGTCGACCATGCTGAGGATGCGTTCCACCTCGCCGCCGAAATCGGCGTGGCCGGGCGTATCGACGATGTTGATGCGCGTGCCCTTCCACTCGACGCTGGTGGCCTTGGCCAGGATGGTGATGCCGCGTTCGCGCTCCAGATCGTTGGAATCCATCGCCCGCTCGGCGACCGCCTGGTTCTCGCGGAAGGCGCCGGATTGTTTGAGAAGTTCGTCCACCAGCGTGGTTTTGCCGTGGTCGACATGGGCGATGATTGCGATGTTCCGCAGGTCCATTGGATCAGCCTTGAAAGGGGGTTCGGCCCGGCGCATACCGCGCGGGCGCCGCGAATGCCAGTGCAAAACGCGGCCGAAGCCGGTTGCGCCTAATGCCCGGCGGATGCCGAGAACAGGTGAATGACCAGGATTCCGGCAATGATCAGAAGAAGGCCCAGGATGGCCGGCAGATCGAGGCGCTGGCCGAATACGACCAGGCCGATGGCAGCGATCAGCACGATGCCGAGACCCGACCAGATTGCATAGACCACCCCCACCGGCATCGCCTTGAGCGCGAAGGACATGAAGTAGAAGGAGGCTCCGTAGGCCACGACAACAAGAAGCGACGGCCAAAGACGGGAAAACTGCTGGCTGGCCTGCAACGCCGTGGTGCCGATGGTTTCGGTGACGATGGCGAGAACGAGATAGACGTAGTGGACGGGCATGGGGCGGTTCCTTTCGCCTTCCCCATGCCCGCAGGGCAGGATCTTGTCCAGCCCGCCAATACGTTGCCGTTTACCCCGACAATGCGGCGCCGAGGTTGGCGTCGATCTTTTCCAGAAACCCCGTGGTGGTCAGCCAGCCCTGATCGGGGCCGACCAGCAAGGCCAGATCCTTGGTCATGAACCCGGCCTCGACGGTATCGACCACCACCTTTTCCAGCGTCACCGCGAAATCCATCAGCGCGGCGTTGTCGTCGAGTTTGGCGCGGTGCCTGAGTCCGCCGGTCCATGCGTAGATCGAGGCGATGGAGTTTGTCGAGGTGGCCTCGCCCTTCTGGTGCTGGCGGTAGTGCCGGGTAACGGTGCCGTGCGCGGCCTCGGATTCCACGGTGCGGCCGTCGGGCGACATCAGCACGCTGGTCATCAGACCGAGCGAGCCGTAGCCCTGCGCGATGGTGTCGGACTGTACGTCGCCATCGTAGTTCTTGCAGGCCCAGACATATCCGCCCGACCACTTCAGCGCCGAGGCGACCATGTCGTCGATCAGCCTGTGTTCGTACCAGATCCCGGCGGCTTTGAACCGGTCGGCGAATTCGGCGTCGAACACCTGCTGGAACAGATCCTTGAAGCGGCCGTCATAGGCTTTGATGATGGTATTCTTGGTCGAGAGGTAGAGCGGCCACCCGCGGTTAAGCGCGTAGTTCATCGAGGCCCGCGCGAAGTCGATGATCGAGGCATCGAGATTGTACATTGCCATCGTCACGCCGGCGGACGGCGCGTCGAACACCTCGCGTTCGATCACCTCGCCATCCGCGCCTTCGAACCGGAGCGTCACCTTGCCGGGGCCGGGAAACCGGAAATCGGTTGCCTTGTACTGATCGCCGAAGGCGTGGCGGCCGATCACCACGGGCTGTGTCCATCCCGGCACGAGGCGGGGGACATTGCGGCACACGATGGGCGCGCGGAAGATCACGCCGCCCAGAATGTTGCGGATGGTGCCGTTGGGGCTGGGATACATGCGCTTCAGCCCGAATTCCTCGACCCGCGCCTCGTCGGGAGTGATCGTGGCGCATTTGACGCCGACACCGTATTGGCGGATCGCGTTGGCCGCGTCGACGGTGCTCCGGTCGTCGGTTTCGTCGCGCACCTGGATCGCAAGGTCGAAATACTTCAGATCGATGTCGAGATAGGGCAGGATCAGTTTCTGCTTGATGAAGTCCCAGATGATCCGGGTCATCTCGTCGCCGTCCAGTTCGACGACCGGATTATCCACCTTGATTTTGGTCATTGGGCGCGGTCCCTTGTTGGAAGGATGAACGGAATCGGGCGTGGTGTAGCGCATTTCGCGGCGCCAAGAAAGGCGGTATACAAATGTATACAGAAATATCGCCAGGCAAAGGGGGAAAGGCCGAATGGAACCAATGCGCTTTGTCGTGGGCACCCGTGATTGCGATGAACTGGGGCATCTCAACGTGTCCGGCTATGTCTATTTCTGCAATCGCGCCGGTATGGCGCTGATTACGGCGATGGGCTGGCCGCCGGGGCGGGCAAATCGCGGGCGGCGCTATTCGTTTGCCGCCGTGCACATGGTCAGCGACTACCTGGCCGAACTGCATGCGGGCGAGGCGATCGCCGTGGAGACCGGCATTTCGGCCATTGGCACCAAGTCGGCGACATTTGACAACACCATCACGCGCGCCGACGGCAGCGTTGTGTTCCGCAGCGCCTGGAAATCGGCGCTGATGGATCTGGACAGCCGCCGCGCGGTCGCAATTCCCGACGATCTGCGGGCCGCCATGCAACCTTTCCTGACCAGCCGCGACTGAACGACAGCGGCCGCCGGGGGCGCTATTGCCCGGGCTTCGGGGCCGGCGCGGGCCGGCCGTCTGCCCCGGCGCTGGCCTTGGCCTTGGCGGCGCGCAGGTTCAGAAAGCGCCGCGCGGTACGTTCGGCCAGACGCACGCGGACCTCTGTAAGGAAGGCCTCTTCGAGCGATTGCGAGGCGGTGGCCAGAACCGAGCCGACCTCGACATACAGGCGGTCCTCGCCGGTGGCATCCATGACCGTCAGCGTATCTTCGGCCAGCTTCGCGGCCAGAGTCTCGATCGTGCCCATCAGCGGGTGGTTTCGGTCAGGCGGCGTCTGACATAGCCGGTGACGCTGCCCACCAGCGTATCCATGTGCGCCCCCTGAAAGAAATGGTCGGCGCCCTCGACCTCTTCATGGGTGATGGTGATGCCGCGCTGTTCGTGCAGTTTGCCGACCAGCGATACCGTGTCGTCGGGCGGCGCGACCCTGTCGGCGCTGCCGTTGATGACCAGGCCCGAGGACGGGCAGGGGGCGAGAAAAGAGAAATCATACATGTTGGCGGGGGGCGATACGCTGATGAAACCTGTGATCTCGGGTCTGCGCATCAGCAGTTGCATGCCGATCCACGCCCCGAAGGAGAACCCCGCGACCCAGCAGTGCTTGGAGTTGTTGTTCATGGATTGCAGGTAGTCGAGCGCGCTGGCGGCATCGGACAGTTCGCCGATGCCCTGGTCGTATTCGCCCTGGGACCGCCCGACGCCGCGGAAATTGAACCGCAATACGGTAAAGCCCATGTTGTAGAAGGCGTAGTGCAGGTTGTAGACCACCTTGTTGTTCATGGTGCCGCCGAATTGCGGATGCGGATGCAGCACGATGGCGATCGGCGCGTCCTTTTCCTTCTGCGGGTGGTAGCGGCCTTCGAGGCGGCCTTCGGGACCGGGAAAGATGACCTCGGGCATGAGCGGTTCGATTCCTGTGTTCTGTTATTTCCGCGGGTGGACGGCGATATTCTTGACAGATTCGCTAAGACACCTTAGAATAATTCTAAACGGGGTGCGCGCCACGGGCGGCCACCGTCAGAGCGCACATACGCATTGACGCGCACGAGGTCAATGTTCTGGCGCAGATGCAGGAATCGGGGTCGGGAGTTGAGGGCCGGAACATGAAGCTGTCGACGAAAGGCAGATACGCGATGGTGGCGCTGGCGGACATCGCCTTGCAGCCGGCCGATACGCTCGTGACGCTTGGCGGAATCGCCCAGCGGCAGAACATTTCGCTGCCCTATCTCGAACAGCTGTTCGTCAAGCTGCGCCGCGCAGACCTGGTGGAATCGGTGCGCGGCCCCGGCGGCGGCTATCGCCTGGCGCGTCCGGCCGCGACGATCCGGGTGGTGGACGTGCTGACGGCGGTGGACGAGACCGTCGATGCCATGCACAAGGGCGCCGGCGCCTCGGGGGCATCCTCGGGCAGCCGGGCGCAGTCGCTGACCAACCGGCTCTGGGAAGGGCTGAGCGCACATGTCTACGTGTTCCTGCACCAGACCCGGCTTTCGGACGTGATCGAGAATGAACTGGCGCCGTGCCCGGCCGTGCCGACGCTGTTTTCAGTGGTGGATTCGGAATGACCGGGCGCTGCATACGCAAAGGGAGCAGGGGGCGCCGCCCCCTCGGCCTGCGGCCTCACCCCCGGAGTACTTGTCACCAGAAAGAAGGCGATGGCGCGGCGCCCCGTGAGCGGTGGCGGCATGGATAGGCGGGTCTATCTGGATCACAACGCCACGGTACCGCTGCGCCCCGAGGCGCGCGCAGCGATGATCGCGGCGATGGATGTCGCGGGCAATCCCTCGTCGGTTCATGCCGAGGGACGTGCGGCGCGGGCGCTGGTGGAGCGGGCACGCGCGCAGGTCGCGGCGGCGTTCGGTGCCGAGGGGGCCGATGTGGTCTTCACCTCGGGAACGACGGAGGCCGCGGCCCTGGCCTGTGCCGGCCGCGGGCTGGCCGGATCGGCGATCGAACATGATGCCGTGAGGGCATGGGCGGGAGAGGAATTGCCGGTCGATGCGAACGGGCGCGTCGCGGTGGCGGATGCGCCGGGTTCGGTCTTGCAGATGGCCAATTCCGAAACCGGGATCGTGCAGGACCTGCCCGCCGGCCTGGCGGTGAGCGATGCGACCCAGGCCTTCGGCAAGCTGGCGGTGGCATTCAACTGGTGCGGCGCCGGCATGGCGCTGATATCGGCGCACAAGATGGGCGGGCCGAAGGGTGTGGGCGCGCTGGTGCTGCGCCGGGGGCAGGACGTGACGGCGCGGATTCGCGGCGGCGGCCAGGAGATGGGCCGGCGCGCCGGGACCGAGAACCTGATCGCGATCGCCGGCTTTGGCGCCGCGGCCGAGGCGGCGGCGCGCGATCTGGAGGCGGGGGTCTGGGATAAGGTGTCGCATCTGCGCGATCTCCTTCAGGAGGTCCTTGAGGCGGGCGCGGATCAGACTATTTTTATCGGAAAAGACGTGGAGCGGCTGCCCAACACGCTGTGCATGGCCACGCCGGGCTGGAAGGCCGAGACCCAGGTGATGCAGATGGACCTGGCCGGTTTCGCGATCAGCGCCGGTTCGGCCTGTTCGAGCGGCAAGGTTCGCGCCAGCCGTGTGCTGATTGCGATGGGATATGACGAGGCCGTGGCCGCGAGTGCGATCCGCGTGTCACTGGGCCGCGAGACGACCGAAGCCGAGGTGCTGCGCTTTGCGCAGGCCTGGCTTGACAAGCAGAAGAAACATCGCGCCCGCGCGGCGTGAGGTCAGGAGAGAGACGATATGGCCGCACTGGACCGCAACGAAGTAAAGGAAGGCGTCGACAAGGACACGGTGGATGCCGTGCGCGAGGTTGGCGGTGCCTACAAGTACGGCTGGGAAACCGAGATCGAGACGGATTACGCCCCCAAGGGGCTGACCGAAGATATCGTCAGGCTGATATCCTCCAAGAACGGTGAGCCGCAGTGGATGACCGACTGGCGGCTTGAGGCCTATGCGCGCTGGCTGAAGATGACCGAGCCGGACTGGGCCATGGTGGACTATCCCGAAATCGACTTTCAGGATCAGTATTACTACGCCCGGCCCAAGAGCATGGCGGTCAAGCCGAAATCGCTCGACGAGGTCGATCCCAAGCTGCTGGCGACATACGAAAAGCTTGGTATCCCCCTGAAGGAGCAGATGATTCTGGCCGGAGTGGAAGGTGCCGACGCGGCCCCCGCCGATGCCCGCCTGGGCGGGGCCGGCGAGGATCGCCAGGGCGAGCGGCGCGTTGCGGTGGATGCGGTGTTCGATTCCGTTTCGGTCGGCACCACCTTCCAGGCGGAACTCAGGAAGGCCGGCGTGATCTTCTGTTCGATCTCGGAGGCGATTCGCGAACATCCCGAGCTGGTGAAGAAATATCTCGGCTCGGTGGTGCCGGTGACAGACAATTTCTACGCCACTCTGAACAGTGCCGTGTTTTCGGACGGCTCTTTCGTCTATGTGCCCCCGGGCGTGCGCTGCCCGATGGAGCTTTCGACCTATTTCCGCATCAACGCCGAGAACACCGGCCAGTTCGAGCGCACGCTGATCATCGCCGACAAGGGGTCCTATGTCAGCTACCTCGAGGGCTGCACGGCGCCCAAGCGTGACACCGCGCAGCTTCACGCGGCGGTGGTCGAGATCGTCGTTCTGGACGATGCCGAGGTGAAATATTCCACCGTGCAGAACTGGTATCCCGGCGACGAGAACGGCAGGGGCGGCATCTACAATTTCGTGACCAAGCGCGCCGATTGCCGGGGCGACCGGGCCAAGGTGATGTGGACGCAGGTGGAAACCGGTTCGGCCGTGACCTGGAAGTATCCCTCCTGCATCCTGCGTGGTGACGATGCCCAGGGCGAGTTCTATTCGATCGCCATCACCAACAACTGGCAACAGGCCGATACCGGCACCAAGATGGTGCATCTGGGCAAGAACACGCGCTCGCGCATCGTCAGCAAGGGGATCAGCGCGGGACATGCGCAGAATACCTATCGCGGGCTTGTCTCGATGCACCCCAGGGCGAAGAACGCGCGCAACTATACCCAGTGCGACAGCCTTCTGATCGGGTCCGAATGCGGTGCGCACACGGTGCCCTATATCGAAGTGCGCAACAATTCCGCCCGTGTCGAGCATGAGGCGACGACATCGAAGGTCGACGAGGATCAGCTGTTTTATTGCCGCTCGCGCGGCATGGACGAGGAAGAGGCTGTTGCGCTGGTCGTCAACGGGTTCTGCCGCGACGTGTTGCAGGCATTGCCGATGGAGTTCGCCATGGAGGCGCAGCAACTTGTCGCCATCTCGCTGGAAGGGTCGGTGGGCTGATGCGATGGGGGCGGGTCTCGGGCAGGTTGCGCCCCAGAAGGCGCCGGGCGGTGCTGGAACTGTCCGATACGCCTTTGCTGCGCTGGCTGGGGCACGGCGCGTGGCTGGGGTTGGTCGCGCTTGTGCCGGTGGGGCTCATACCGTTCCTGATGGCCGGGCAGGCGCATTCGGACGGCGCGGCGGCGGCCGTCGTGCTGATGGTTGTCGGGTTCGAATGCCTGTGCCTGTCGTGGTGGTGGAAGACGCGGCCGAATGCCGGACCCGGGGGCGCAATTTCGCCATGGCGAAGGTGAAGGCGGCGCGAAAGCATGAAAGGCGTGTGCGATGCGGGATCGGCGCCGCGCCGGCGCGATCTGGAAACGAGAAAGCGAAGTGGAAACGGAAATGTTGAAGATCAATAACCTGCACGTCAAACTTGAAGCCGAGGACAAGCAGATCCTCAAGGGTGTCGACCTGACCGTCGATGCCGGCACGGTCCATGCGATCATGGGGCCGAACGGGTCGGGAAAATCGACGTTGTCCTATGTGCTGTCGGGCAAGGGCGGCTATGTCGTGACGGGGGGCAGCGCGTCGCTGGATGGCCGTGACCTGCTGGCGCTGGAGCCCGAGGAGCGCGCCGCGGCGGGGCTGTTCCTGGCCTTTCAGTACCCCGTGGAAATCCCCGGTGTGGGCAACATGACCTTTCTGCGCACCGCGGTGAACGCACAGCGCAAGGCGCGCGGCGAAGAGGAGTTGAGCGCGACCGATTTCCTCAAGGAGGTTC
>JBKEDD010000018.1:0-1572 GCA_047975215.1 Jhaorihella sp. | reverse complement strand
GCTGCCCGCCGTGTTGCATGCCGAAAACCCCGATCTGGACTGGCCGATCCCGCAGCAGCGTGCGCTTCTCTGGGCGCAGTCGATCGCGTTCCTGACGGATTCGAAGAACCCCGATCTGGCGAAGGAGTTCGTGAACTACATCGTCTCGCCCGAAGGGCAGGCGCGGCTGGCGACATCGTCCTGCTATTGGGGGATGCCGGTGAACACGAAGGCGGGGGAGGTGCTGGACGACAGCCAGAAAGCCGTCCTGCGCTGGGACCAGCAGGCCGACTACCTGAGCCGCGCGCAGCTTTACCCGGTGCCGGATGCCGATCTTGACGCCGACATGCAGTCAATGTGGACCGACATGCTGCAACAGTGACGCCAACGCGGCCGGCTTTCGGGCCAGCCGCCTGACGGGAAGCCCGGTGATGAGCATCGAACAGGCAGAACGCCGCCGCGCCGCGGCCCTTGTCGCGCCCGCGCTTCTCTGGACGCTGGCCTTCTTCGTCCTGCCCTTCGCGGGCATGGTCTGGCTCAGCCTCGGCCATCTGGAGGGGCGGCAGGTCGTGGCGGGGCCGGGGATCGAAAACTACGCCCGCATCTTCACCGACCCGTCCTTTCTGAAGGGCATCCGCGTTTCGCTGGAAATCACGCTGGTGGTGACGGTGATTTCGGTGGTGCTGGCATGGCCGCTGGCGTGGATCATCGCCATGCGGGTGCCCGCGCGCTGGCAAAGGCTGGCGCTGATGCTGGCGGTGCTGCCGTTCTGGACGTCCTATGTCGTGCGCAGCTATTCCTGGGCGCTGGTCCTGGGCGCGAACGGCGTGGTGATGCAGGCGCTGATCGGGGCAGGGATCATCGACGAACCCGTGCAGATCATGGCGACAAGAACGGCCACAGTGATCGGCTTCGTCCATTTCTTCGTGATGCTGCTGACGCTGACGATCTATTCCAACCTTGTGCAGCTGTCGCCGAACTACGCCCGCGCGGCGGCCGATCTTGGCGCCTCTGGCTGGCAGGTAATCCGGCTGGTGATCCTGCCCTTGACGCTGCCCGGCGTGATGACGGGGGCTTTCCTGACCTTCGTCCTCTGTATCGGCGATTACATCACGCCGCAGATCCTTGGCGGGAATAACGAGCTGACCCTGCCGCAGCTGATCATGCTGCAACTGGGGCGGCGGGGGGACTTTCCCATGGCCTCGGCACTGTCGGTGGTGCTGATGGCGCTGGTGACGCTGGCCTATGCGGCCTCGGCCCGCTGGCTGAAGATGGACCGGGTCTGATGCGCGCGCTTGGATGGATATATCTCGCGCTCGCCTACGGCTTCATCTTCCTGCCGGTCGGCGCGCTGGTGCTGTTCTCGTTTCAGGACGGGCGCCTGCCGGTGCCGCCCTTCAACGGGCCGGTGCTGAAATGGTACGCAGAGGTCCTGGGCGACCGCGACCTGATGGCAGCGCTGGTCAATTCGCTGATGGTCGCCGCGGCGTCCTCCGCCGTGGCGCTGGTCCTGGGCTTCCTTGCCGCGCAGGGACTGGCGCGGGTGGCGCTGCCGGGGTCGGTGGTGATGCGCGGCCTTCTGATCGCGCCAAT
>JBKEDD010000003.1:0-2341 GCA_047975215.1 Jhaorihella sp. | reverse complement strand
GATGCTTGCGGCAATCATGTCCTCAAGTTTGGCTGCACCATCCACTACGACGAAGTCGTAGGTGGCGGCGACATCCGGCAGGCTTTTGACATTGTTGGCGCGGTCCAAAGCCACGAGAGGCAGGGGGTTTTCTTCGTCAGCCGCGTGCCAGTCTCGGGCGCTACCTTGCGGATCGGAGTCGACTATTAGAACCCTATGGCCGCGTTCATGCAGCGAGCGGGCGAGGTTCGCCGTGATGGTGGTTTTGCCAGAGCCGCCCTTTGGATTCAGTATCGAGATAATTGGCAAACTAGCCGCTCCTTGTGCAAATGATCTTTTACTCAAATGAGTATATACTCATTTGAGTTGGGCGAAAAGACTGTTTTGAAGCGACGAGATAGGGGCTACAGTCGGCTCTTCAGCCGCCGCACGAAATCCATCCGCTCATGCAGGATGGCGATAATGATCGGGCGGGTTCTGGCCAGCCAAACGATGAAGTGGTGTTGGCAGCGGTGGATGTGGACGTCTTCTTGCAGTCCCTCAAGCACCTTCGATCTTGCCCGCTCGTCACCCACGGCCTCGCAACAGGCTTCGATCTGGTCGAAGTACTTCTCAGCCAGGTCAAAGCCCCACGTTTTGTAAGTATAGCGCCAGATGTCCCGCAAATCCGTTTCAGCGGCGAGCGTGAGGGCATAGAACGACATGGGGAAAGGCTACAGTCCGGCCTGCTGGTGTGCTTCACGCCGAATGTCTACAAGCGACTTCTTGGAAAACTCGCCGCGCTCCGCCTGCTCAATCCTGGGCTTCAGAAAGTCAGCCAAGGCCGCAACCGCCTCGGCCTCACTCATGTCGTCAAGGGCAGGGGCATCCCCAAGGGTGCGCTTCAGCACGAAATCCTTGATGCTCTCGCCTTTCAGCGCAGCGATGGCCTTCAGCTTCTGATGTTCTTCGGGGGTGATGTCGATTGAGAGTCTGGGCATGCCTGTAACATAGCACGGCACAGCGCACAAAACAACATTTGTGCGCCTATCCTCTTCTGCGCCAGAAGACGAACACGAATACCTAAATGAAACGCAGACTCTCGTTCTGAACGTGGGACGACCGGGGGGGGACAGGTCAGCGTTGGTCGCTCGGTTCCTGTGGTCTCGCTCCCTCAGCGACACTTCTGAAATCGACAAAGGGAAGTGGCAGGAAATGCGGAATGTTTACAAAGCCTGTTTTGCCTGTTCCGATCCCGTCGTCCGGTCGGCACAATCCTTGTCGCTACGCTCGCCGGATGGTGTTCTGGCTGACCTGGAACAGCCGCGCCAGTTCGGCGATGCCGCGCTGATCCTGATCGCGCAGCCGGCGCACTTCGGCGCGCTGTTCGGGCGACAGGGCAGGGGGCCTGCCACCCACACGGCCACGCTTGCGGGCTGCGGCCAGACCTTCGCGGGTGCGTTCGGATAGTGCGGAACGCGATGGGCACATGGCTGCGCCCTGACTTCCTAATGCACAGAAAACGTAGCGAAAATTTCATATCCGCCTCGACCCGAAAACCGACACCATCTCAGCACGTCGTATAGGCTTGTTACGTGGATTTGTAGTCAATGTCCGAACAGGGCCCCGACAGGTGTCATGTCAATCGGCACGCAATCTTGACCCCCTATCGGCGTCCCAAAATGACCCCCTTGGGGCGCACTGGTAGCTCGCCCGATGCGGTGTAGCCCCCATACAGCGCAACCGAGAGCTTCTGGACGTGACCCGTGACGCGGTCAGCTACACCTCCATCGTCTATCCCGCGACCTGGCGCGTTGGCGGGCAGCTGCCAAAGCTCTGGCGCAACGACTGGTTTCTCGTCGGCAATGCCATGCAGGTCTCGGATGTCCGGCAACTGGATCCGGAAGGCAATTCCGACCACCTTGCACAGGCGGCCGAACTGCGGGTGATGGCGCTGGACGCGGCGGACAAGGGCGAGAAGTACAAGACCGCGATCAAGAACGCGGCGAAGTATCTCCGCGAGTACCAGTGGGATGAGAGCCGCGGCAAACAGGAAGACAGCGACTACTACGGCGGCGCGGGCTACGCGGGCGACAAGTCGCGACCGGACCTGTCGAACACCGCGTTCTTCCTGGAAGCACTCAAAACCGCGGGCGTGGAGAAGGAAGACCCCGCGTTCAAGAAGGCGCTCGTGTTCGTCGGCCGGTGCCAGAACCTCGACAGCGAGTTCAACAAGGCCCCGTGGGCAAAGAAGAACAACGACGGCAGCGTCATGTACACCGGGGCCAACGGCGGCGAGAACCGTCGCACCGACGGCGAGGGAACGAAGACCGACATGGGTGGCTACGGGAGCATGACCTACGCGGGGATCAAGAGCATGATC
>JBKEDD010000017.1:0-53041 GCA_047975215.1 Jhaorihella sp. | reverse complement strand
CCAATGGCCAAGTCGAGAGGATGAACCGCACCATCAAAGAGGCCACGGTTAAACGGTATCACTATGACGGCCACGATCAGCTTCGCAGCCATCTTGCCGACTTCCTGGATGCTTACAACTTCGCACGACGCTTGAAGACGCTCAGCGGTCTCACGCCCTACGAATACATTTGCAAAATCTGGACATCAGAGCCTGATCGATTCATCCTAAATCCGATCCACCAGATGCCGGGACTGAACACCTAGCGCATGACGGCAACACGTCCCCGGGATGTTGGCGTACCCCGCCCCCGGATTTCCCGGTCATGACCGCAATGCCGCCACTTTCGTCGGGGCCGCGCACAGGCCCGGCCCGCACCGCGACGCCGGTTCAGGGCCATTGGCCGGGGTTTTTTGCCGAGCCGCGGGCGGCGGACTTTCCATGCCAAACCGGCCACGTTATGATGCGCGCCGAAGGGCGGATGCCGCCCCCGAGGACAATACGACCGGACAACCGGCAGCATAGCGCCAGGCAGGCGCGAACGGGCAAGGGACGGAACATGGCAAGAACGAAGGTGACAAGCGGCACCCTGGCGACCAGGCCCGCGGTGGCGTTGGCCCTTGCGCTGGGCATTCTGGCGGGCTGCGAGGAAGGGGCGCAGATGTCCTTTCTGCAACCCCGGGACAAGGCCGAGAAAGCCACCGGCGACGGCCAGAGCACCAAGCTGGTCGAGCGCGACGTGGAGGCGCCCGATGTCTTCCAGGTCACCGAGGCCGGGCTGTGGGACGGGCGGCCGTCGCTGGGCGGGGTATGGGTGGCGCATCCCGATGTCGGCGAACCCGAACGCGTTATCATCCGCAATACCGCCAACAACAAGTTCGTGATCGGCGCGCTGTTCCGGCGCGAACGGGAAATTCCCGGCCCGCGCATCCAGGCCTCCTCGGACGCCGCCGCGGCGCTGGGCATGCTGGCCGGCGCGCCGGTGCAACTGAACGTGACCGCGCTGCGCCGCGAAGCCGTGGAACAGCCGCCCGAACCTTCGCAAGAGACCGCCACGCTGGAGGATGGGGGCGAAATCAGCGAAACCGCGCTGGACCCGGTCGCCGGCGCCGCGGCCGCCATCGACGCGGCCGAGCCTACCCCGCCGCCGGCCGCCACCGCGCCGCCCGCCGCAAAGCCGAAACCCAAGGCATCCACGCTGGACAAGCCCTATATCCAGATCGGCATCTTCAGCGTCGAGGCCAACGCCAAGCGCACCGCCGATCAGATGCGCAGCGCCGGCATGATCCCGACGGTGTTCGAGCAGTCGACAAACGGCAAACCGTTCTGGCGCGTCGTCGTCGGCCCGTCGCAAACGAACTCGGAACGATCGTCGCTGCTGAAGAAGGTCAAGGCGGCGGGGTTCTCCGACGCCTATTTCGTAACCAACTGATCGAACCAAGAGGAGTCCGCACCGGTGCTTTCGAGCCTTCGCCTTGCCGTCGCCGCCTTCATCGCCCTGTTGCTTTCGGGCCCCGGCGCGCTTGCCTACGAAACCAGCGCCCGCGCGGCCTATGTGCTGGATATCGGCACGGGAATCGAACTCTTGGCCAAGAACCCCGACCAGCCGCTGCCCCCGGCCTCCATGTCCAAGCTCATGACCCTCTACATGCTGTTTGACGCGCTGCGGGACGGGCGGATCGACATGGGAACCGAATTCACCGTCTCGACCAGGGCCAGGCAGATGGGTGGCTCCACCATGTTCCTGAACGAACAGGACCGGCCCACGACAGCCGAACTCATCCAGGGCATCATCGTGTCGTCGGGCAATGACGCAACGGTTGTCGTGGCCGAAGGACTGGCCGGATCCGAAGACGCATTCGCGCGGCAGATGACAACCATGGCGCATCGTCTGGGGATGACCAATTCGACCTTTGCCAACGCCTCGGGCTGGCCCGATCCCAACCACCGCATGAGCGTTCGCGACCTGGCACTTCTGGCGCAGCATCTGATACAGGAATTCCCCGAATATTACGGCTATTTCTCACAGACGGAATTTGACTATCAGAACCGGTCGCCTGCCAACCGGTTCAACCGCAACCCCCTGCTGTCGCTGGGCATCGGCGCCGACGGGCTGAAGACCGGCCACACCTCCGAGGCCGGCTACGGCCTTGTCGGATCGGCCAGGCAGGGCGACCGGCGGGTGGTCTTCGTGATCTCGGGGCTGGACAGTGCAGAGGCCCGAGCAGAGGAGGCAAGCGCCCTCGCTAACTGGTCGTTTCGCCAATTTGCCGAAAAGACCGTTGCCAGGGCCGGAACGCCCATCGCGACGGCCCCGGTCTGGATGGGCGGGCGGCCATCGGTAGAACTGGTTCCGGCGCAGGATCTGAAGATCCTGCTGCCCGCGCTTGCCGGCGACCGGATCCCGGCCGAGGTCGTCTATTCAAGCCCGATCCAGGCGCCGGTCGCCCGGGGTCAGCAACTGGCCGAACTGGTGGTCAAGCCCGACGGGCTGCCGGAGATCCGCCATCCCCTCGTCGCCGCCGGGGACGTAGCCGCCGGCGGATTCGGGGTGCGGGTCAAGACCGCGGCCAATGTGCTGCTGACGCGGCTGGCCAACGGTCCGAAGGGATCAATGTGACTGCCCCAGGCCGCTTTGTCACGTTCGAGGGCATCGACGGGTCGGGTAAGTCCACCCAAGCGCGGCTGCTGGCCGAAACGCTGCGCGCGGCAGGCCGCGACGTGGTGCTGACCCGCGAACCCGGCGGCTCGCCCGGGGCTGAGGAAATCCGCCGGCTGGTGCTTGAGGGCGAGCCCGAGCGATGGTCGGCGGAAACCGAGATCCTGCTGTTCACCGCTGCCCGGCGCGATCATCTGGAACGCACGATCCGGCCGGCGCTGGCGAACGGCAGGGTCGTGATCTGCGACCGTTTCGCCGATAGTACCCGAGTCTATCAGGGCGTGTCGCGCGGCGATCTGCGCGGCATCGTCGACCGGCTGCACGACCTGATGATCGGATGTGAACCCAACCTGACTGTCCTTATCGACATGGACCCGGCGACGGGGCTGAACCGGGCGCGCGGCCGGGGCGGGCAGGAAGAACGGTTCGAGGATTTCGGCCCCGACCTGCAACGCCGGATGCGCACGGGGTTTCTGGCCCTGGCCGCCGAGTTTCCGGCCCGGTTCCGCGTCGTTGACGGCAACCGCGGCATCGAGGCGGTCGCCGCGGATGTCCACCGCATCGTCGCCCCGGCCCTGCAATGAGCGTGGCCGAAGCCCCAGCCGCGCCCGACCGGATCGCGGGCGCACCGCATCCGCGCGAAACCGGCCGCCTGTTCGGCCAGTCCATGGCCGAAACCGCGTTCATGACCGCGTGGGCGGCTGGGCGGCTGCATCACGGCTGGCTGCTGACCGGGCCGCGCGGTACCGGCAAGGCAACGCTGGCCTGGCGCATCGCGCGTTTCCTGCTGGCCACCCCGCCCGCCGATGAGGGCGGGTTGTTCGGCGCCCCGCCACCGCCCGCGACACTGGATATCGACCCCGAACACCCGGTCGCGCGGCGGCTGCGCGCGGGGGCCGACCCCGGGCTGGCCACGATCATCCGCACGGTGAACGAAAAGACCGGCCGCCTGCGCGCCGAGATCGTGGCCGAGGATGTTCGCGCCCTGAACCGGTTCTTCGGCCTGACGGCGACCGATGGCGGGCACCGGGTGGTGATCGTCGATTGCGCCGACGAGATGAACCCGACCGCCGCCAACGCGCTGTTGAAGATGCTCGAGGAACCGCCCGCGCGGACCACGCTTCTGCTGGTTTCGCATCAGCCGGCGCAGTTGCTGCCGACGATCCGGTCGCGCTGCCGGGCGTTGCGGCTGGCGCCGCTGTCGCCGCAGGACATGCAGGCCGCGCTGGCGCAGACGGGTGCCGATCTGCCCGAACGGCCCGAGATGCTGGCGGCGCTGGCGGCGGGGTCGGTGGGCGATGCGTTGCGGCTGCTCAACCTCGACGGGCTGCGACTTTATGCAGATCTGGTGGCGGTACTGGATTCGCTGCCCCGGCTCGACCGGCCGCGCGCCCTGGCGCTGGCCGATGCAGCCGCCCAGAAGGGGGGCGCCGCGCGGTTCGACCTGCTGCTCGACCTGATCGACATCGCCCTGTCGCGCCTGGCCCGCACCGGCGCCACCGGCCATGCCCCGTCCCCCGAGGCCGCGCCGGGCGAGGCCCAGGCTTTCACCCGGCTGGCGCCGGGGCCGGCCCAGGGCCGCGCCTGGGCCGACGCTGCCGCCGCGATCACCGCCCGCGCCCGCCACGGGCGGGCTGTCAACCTTGACCCTGCCGCGCTCGTCCTAGATACGGTTTTCAGAATGCAGGAAACCGCAGGCCGGACAACCCGCCGGCAGGACAGATGACGAACACACGCGAGAGCGCACCACAGATCACCGACAGCCATTGCCATCTGGATTTTCCCGATTTCGAGGGCCGGATTGGCGATGTCGTGGCCCGTGCCGCCGATGCCGGCGTCACCCGGATGGTGACGATCTGCACCCGGCTGCGCAACGAACCGCAGGTGCGCGCCATCGCCGAGGCGCATCCGGCCGTCTTTTTCGCCGCGGGCACCCACCCGATGAGCGCCGCAAGCGAACCTCTGGCCACGCTCGGGGAATTGTGCGAATTGGCGGCGCATCCGAAGTTCGTGGGCCTGGGCGAAACCGGTCTGGATTACCACTATACCGCCGACACGGCCGCAATTCAGCAACGCTCGCTTCGCATCCATATCGAGGCGGCGCGTGCGACCGGTCTGCCCCTGATCATCCATTCCCGCGACGCCGACGAGGACATAGCCCGTATCCTCACCGAGGAACACCGCGCCGGGGCCTTCGACTGCGTGATGCACTGCTTCTCGTCCTCGCCCGCCCTGGCGCGGGCGGCGCTCGATCTTGGGTTCTATCTTTCGATGTCGGGCATCGCCGCCTTCCCCACGAGCGGGGCGTTGCGAGACATCTTTGCCGCCGCGCCGCCCGAGCGCATCCTGGTCGAAACCGACGCCCCCTATCTGGCACCGCCGCCGCACCGGGGCAAACGCAACGAACCGGCCTTCGTCGCACATACCGCGAAGGTCGGTGCCGAACTGTTCGGCATGGACTATACCGCCTTCGCGGCCCTCACCCAGGCCAATTTCGACCGCCTGTTCGCCAAGGCGGCACGCTGGAAGGGCGCCGGCTGATGGCCGAGATGCGCTTTACCATCCTGGGCTGCGGCTCGTCCGGCGGGGTGCCCCGGCTTGGCGGGCATTGGGGCGCCTGCGACCCGGAAAACCCCCGCAACGTCCGGCGCCGCTGTTCGCTGCTGGTGGAACGGATCGGCGAGGACGGCACCACGACGGTGCTGATCGACACGTCGCCCGACCTGAGAAGCCAGTTGCTCGACACCGGCACGGGACGGCTTGACGGGGTGGTCTATACCCACAGCCATGCCGATCATGTGCACGGCATCGACGATCTTCGCATGATCGTGTTCAACATGCGCGCCCGCATCCCGGTCTGGGCCGATGGCGACACCCAGAACGCGCTCCTGTCCAAGTTCGGCTATGCGTTCGTCCAGCCCGAGGGTTCGCCCTACCCTCCGATCCTGGACATGAAGACCATCAGCGGCCCGTTCGAGGTGCCCGGCCCCGGTGGCGCGATTTCATTCCGGCCCTTCACGGTCGGGCACGGTTCGATCGATTCGCTGGGTTTCCGCATCGGCGGGCTGGCCTACCTGCCCGACGCGGTCGAAATACCCGACGTCTCGTGGCGCGAACTGCAAGACCTCGATTGCTGGATCGTCGACGCACTGCGCCGCAGCCCGCATCCGACGCATTCGCATCTTGAACAAACGCTGCACTGGATCACGCGCGCAGCCCCGAAACAGGCCGTGCTGACCAACATGCATATCGACCTGGATTATGCCACGCTCGCAGCTGAAACCCCCGACAACGTGATCCCGGCCCATGACGGGATGACGCTGCGCTTTGCGGTCTGATCCGATGCCCGCCGCCCTTTCGGTGCCCCGAACGCCGCCTGCCGCCGACCTCGGGCGCACACACCTCGGCGCAACACGGGCGGGCGGCGTGCGCGGCCACGGGCAAGGCCATGAGAATGGACCGCAATGTTCCAGACCCTGATCGACGTCATTCTGCCGGTCTTTCTGGTGATCGGTGCCGGCTATGGCGCGACGCGCGCGGGTTGGTTCAGCGAAGATCACATCGACGGGCTGATGCGGTTCACGCAAAACTTTGCCATCCCCTGCCTGCTGTTCTCCGCCATTGCCAGGCTCGACCTGAATGCCGGGTTCGACCCGCGCCTTCTGGCCAGTTTCTATACCGGCGCCTTCCTGTGCTTTGCCGCCGGCATGGCGGGTGCGCGCTGGCTGTTCAGGCGCGACTGGGAAGACTGCGCAGCCATCGGTTTCTGCTGCTTGTTCTCCAACTCGGTACTGCTGGGACTGCCGATCACCGAACGGGCCTACGGACCCGACAGCCTGACCGGCAACTACGCCATCATCGCGTTTCATTCGCCGTTCTGCTACATGGTGGGCATCACGGTGATGGAGGTGATCCGGGGCCGCGGCCAGAGCAGCGCACGCATGCTGGGTTCGGTGTTGCGGGCGATGTTCAGCAACGTTCTGATCCTCGGCATCGCCCTTGGGTTCGCGTTCAACATCACCGGGCTGGCGCTGCCGCAGGCGGCCGACGACGCGCTGGGCCTGATCATCCGCGCCGCCCTGCCGGGCGCATTGTTCGCACTGGGCGGAGTGCTGGTGCAATATCGCCCCGAAGGCGATCTGCGCACCATCGCTTTCGTCTGCGCGGTGTCGCTGATGCTGCATCCCTCGCTGGTGTGGGTGTTGGGCAAGGGCGTCGGCCTGCCCCAGGATCTGTTCCGCTCGGGCGTGCTGACCGCGGCGATGGCGCCGGGCTTCAACGCCTATCTCTTCGCAAACATGTACGGCCGCGCCCGGCGGGTGGCCGCATCATCGGTGCTGATCGCAACGGGCGGATCGAGCCTGACGATCTGGTTCTGGCTGTCGTTCCTGAACTGAAGCACCGTCCCGAGCGGCGGCCGCATCGCTTTGCCGACCTGTGCGCGCCTCGTGCAATTCTGAAGCGCAAACAGCCGATCGTTTCGGGAATCCGAAATCCAACGCCTCGACCGACCGCCCCCGAGGCCGGGCGCAAAACTCTGTTGCGCCCGGATTTCGATGTATCGAACCACGAATCCTCGTGACTAGTTGGCCGCTTTCACGCGATCCAGAATTCCGCCTTCGATGGCTTCAAGCCCGGCGGGAACCGGCGGATACCACTTGATGTTGTCCACGGCTTCTGGCGGGAAGCTGTTCTGGAACTGTGCCTTGAGGGCATCCGAGGCGAATTGGTCGGCGCCCTTGGATGCGGTGAAGTTGCCCGCGGCTTCGGTTATCATCGCCGCCACCTCAGGGCGCATCACGAAGTTGATCCAGGCATATGCCGCCTCGTCCGCCTGTCCCTTGGCAGGCAGGGCGAAGGTGTCGATCCAGCCCAGCGCGCCCGAGGCGGGCGCGACGAACGTGATGTCCGGGTTGTCGGCATTCAGCTTCCAGCCGCCGGTATCCCAGGCCATCGCCGCGACCACCTCGCCCGAACGCAGCAGGTTCATCAACTCGTCGCCGCCGCTCCAGTAGGTCTTCACGTTCGGCTTGCACTCGACCAGCTTGGCCTCGACCTGTTCCATGATGTCCTTATAGGCGGCCTCGTCGCCATAGGCGGCGAACGGATCGAGCCCCATGGCAAAGGCAAAACCGATCAGCGTCGGACGCTTGAGCCTGTAGCTGACCTTGCCGGCCACGGCATCGTCACACAGGTCTGTGTAGTCCTTGACCATGCCGGCCTTGGAGGTATCCAGCACCAGCCCGGATGTGCCCCAGATATGGGGTACGCCATAGGCGGCGCCGTCAACGGTCGTGTTGGCGATGGTGGCGGCCAGCATGGACGGGATGAACTGGCCTTCGTCGATCATGGCCAGGTTGATGGGCTTGTAGATCCCGAACTCGGCCTGAGGCCCGGCAATGCGGTCCTGGCTGGGCTGGGCCAGATCGAAACCGCCCCCGCCGGTGGCGCGCAGCTTGGCGATCATTTCCTCGTTGTTGGACTTCGTGACCTCGACGGTATGGCCGGTTTCCTTCTCGAACATCTCGACGACATTGTCGGGCGCATAGCCGCCCCACGTCAGCAGGCGCAACGTATCGGCGCCCGCGCCCTGTGCCAGCCCGGCCAGGGCCAGACCCAGGATCGGGGCCGCTATCAGGTGTTTGCTGGTCATTCGTTACTCTCCCTTGGCTTGGATTTCCGGTTACGGATGACGGCATAGTGGCCCGCATTTCGGATTTTTCCAAGCGGTCAAAATCGGCCCCGCAACGTAGCGTCGCGTCAGTCGCTTTTGCCGGTCAGGTCGCGCCACGGCCGTGCCTTGCGGCCACGGTATTTCACGGTCAGATCCAAAGGCGTGTCGTTCTCGTCATATACGCCGATCACCACGCCGCGGCCCCGGCTCTTGGTTCGCATGTCCAGCAATTGCTGTTGCGACCGCGTCGTGCGCTGCGAAGGCCGGCGCGACCAGGCGAACAGGCTCTCGTACAGCCGCGCGATCGTATCTTCATGCGCCGCGCTGCCGCCCAGGTCGGTCAGTTCCTGCGGATCGTTCTCCAGGTCGAAAAGCAGCGGGCGGAAGCCGCCTTCGCAATGGACCAGTTTCCATTTCCTGTCGGCGATCATGAACATCACCGCATCGCGCACATTGGCGTTCAGCATGGTGGCGACGGGCGATCCGGAATAGTCGTATTCGCAGATGACGTGGCTGCGTCGTGTGTCGGTTGCCTGCCCGTGCAGGATCGGCAGCAGCGATTCGCCTTCGACGATATGGTCCGGCACCGTGCCGCCGGCCACTTCGATGAAGGTCGGGACGAGGTCGATGCTTTCCACCAGCGCATCGCAGACCGTACCGCGGGTGGCATCGGCCTGCGGCGACGGGTCGTAGACGATCAGCGGCACCTTGGTCGAGGCGTCCTGAAAGAACGTCTTTTCGCCCATCCAGTGATCGCCGAGAAAATCGCCGTGATCCGAGGTCAGCACGATCATGGTGTCTCGGTCGCGCCCGGTGTCTTCTAGCCAGTTGAACAGCACGCCCATCTGGTCGTCTATCTGCTTGATCAGGCCCATGTAGGCGGGAATCACCGCCTCGCGCACGTCCTGGCGCGAAAAGGTCTGGCCGATCTTCGTATCCATGAACGCCTTGAGCACGGGATGCGCGTTCTGCCTTTCGCTGTCCGAGCGCACCACCGGCAGCACATGTTCGGGCCCGTACATCGAGGCATAGGGTTCGGGCACGATATAGGGCCAGTGTGGCTTGATATAGGACAGATGACAGCACCACGGGTCGCTTGCCTGTTCAATGAAGTCCATTCCACGGCGCGTCAGATAGGGGGTTTCGCTGTCGAATTCGTCGATATTGGCAGACTCGGGGGCGTGTTTGAGAAACCAGCCCGACAATACGTTGCCATCGCCGTCCAGCCCGGAATTGGCGAAGTCGTGCCAGGGATTGTCGCTGTCATAGCCCTTGGCGCGCAGGTACGCGTTGTATTGCTTCGCGCCATCGGGGTCGTATGAGCCGTCCGGCCCCTCGGGCAGCATTCCGTCGTCGCGCTCGAACACGTCGAAACCGCATTCGGCCACCCGCGCCCCGATCAGGCTGTCGGGTTCCAGCCCCAGCCGTTCCATGCCTTCGGCATCGGCGCGCATATGCGTCTTGCCGACCAGCCAGCAGCCCATGCCCGCCTTGCGAAGATGATCGCCCATCGTCATCTCGCCCACCTTCAGCGGGATGTTGTTCCAGCTGGCGCCGTGGGAATGCACATAGCGCCCGGTATAGGTGGACATGCGCGACGAGCCACAGATCGGCGACTGGATATAGGCCCGGCTGAAGCGCACGCCCCTTTCCGCCAGACGGTCGATATTGGGCGTGTGCAGGTGCGGATGGCCCGAACAGCTCAGGTAATCCCAGCGCAGCTGGTCGAACATGATGAAAAGGATGTTTTTCGCTCTCGCCATGCCGCCGCGCTTTCCCTTGCCACTATTGCCGGTCGTGAATGACAGTATGGCCATGGGCGCGCGAAACGAAACAGCGAAATGCTCGGCCCCAACCGGGCGGCGACAGCCAGAGCGAGACCGCCAATACCGCGCCCGCGGCCGGAGCGCGGGCGTGTCACGCACCCCGAATCGCATGGGCGATCAGGCGGTTGGCGGTCCTTGCCCTGGCGTGCCACTGGACCGGCGCTGCAATCCTGCTAGACATGAAAACCAGACAGGCAAGACAACGCGGCGGAATTCGACATGTCCATGACCCCCGATCTCGAATGCACCGGCCTGACCCGCCGGTTCGGCGACGTCACTGCCGTCGATGACGTGACCTTTTCCGTCGCGGCCGGTTCGTTCTTTTCCATTCTCGGCCCCTCGGGATGCGGCAAGACCACGATCATGCGCATGGTCGCTGGCTTTCTCGAACCGTCGGGCGGCGATATCCGCATCAAGGGCCGCTCGATGCTGGGCGTTGCGCCCAACAAGCGGCCGGTCAACATGGTGTTTCAGCATCTCGCGCTGTTTCCGATGATGGATGTGGCCGAAAACATCGGATACGGGCTGCGCCGCGCCGGCCTGCCCCGCCCGGAAATCGCTCGCAAGGTCGACGAGGCACTTGAACGGATCGGCCTGCCCGGCATCGGCATGCGCAAGGTGGATGAACTATCGGGCGGTCAGAAACAGCGCGTCGCCATCGCCCGCTGCATGGTTCTGGAACCCGACGTGCTGCTGCTCGACGAACCGCTGGGCGCGCTCGATCTCAAGCTGCGCGAACACATGAAGATCGAACTGAAGGCGCTGCAATCGGCCTTCGACACGACATTCGTCTACATCACCCACGACCAGTCCGAGGCGCTGGTAATGTCCGATCAGATCGCGGTCATGAACCGGGGCGTGTTCGAACAGCTTGGCAGCGCACGCGACCTGTATTACCGGCCCCGGACCGCCTTTGTCGCCGGGTTCGTCGGCGACAGCAACCGCTGGCGCGGCCGGGTCGAACGCACGGCGGGCGAAGAACTGGAAATCCGGACCGAAAACGGCATGCTGTTGCGCGGCGCATCGCATGGCAGGGCGCTGAACCCCGGCGATACGGCCGATATCTATGTGCGCCCCGAAGCGATCCGCCTGGCACATGACGAAGGCGAACTCGCGCGTTTCGAAAACCGCATCTCGGGCCGCGTCACGAGCCTGCTGTTCAACGGCGCGGCCAGCCGCATCCTCGTGGCCGACCCCGGTGGCGGCGAGGAAATCGAGGTGACGCTGCCGCAATCGGGCGAATTCGCGCAGACCGGCAAGGGCGATACGGTTCATATCGGCTGGTCGGGCGATCAGGGCAACTGTTTTGCGGCGGGCGGCTGACATGCAGGGGGGCACCAGACTGGGTTTTTTCCTGCTGCTGACACCGCTCGTGCTTTGGCTGACGCTGCTGATCGTGATCCCGCATATCGACATGTTCCTTGTCTCGATCAAGGAACGGGTCGGAGTCGGCGAATATGCGACCAGCCTTGCCAATTACGGCACGTTCTTTACCGAAACGCTTTATCTGTGGACCTTCCTGCGCACCGCGGTCATGTCGATCCTGGCAACCTTCGTCACCCTCCTGATCGCATTCCCGGTCAGCTACTATATCGCCAAGATCGCCAAGGGACGGCTGCAATCGGCGCTGTTCCTGCTGTGCCTGGTGCCGTTCTGGGTTTCCGAACTGGTGCGCACCTTCGGCTGGATAATCCTGTTGCGCGAAACCGGCGTGTTTTCCAGCCTGCTGCAATGGGCCGGGCTGGCAGACCGACCGGTCGAGATGCTTTACAACGACACCGCGATCATGGTCGGGCTGGTCTATACCTCGATGCTGTTCATGGTCGTGCCGCTCGTCACGACGCTGGAAAGCCTCGATGATGCCGTGATCGAGGCCGGTTACGACCTTGGCGGCAACGGCCTCTCGGTGCTGCGCGAGATCGTTATCCCGCATGCCATGCCGGGCATCGTCTCGGGCTGTATCGTGGTGTTCATGCTCTCGCTCGGCAATTACCTGACTCCGACCATGCTCGGCGGCAAGGACAGCCTGTGGTTCACCGAACTCATCTATGCGCAGTTCATCGTCCGCTTCAACTGGGAGCTGGGGGCCGCGTTCGGCTTCATGCTGCTGATTCTCAGTTCGGCAATCGTCTGGGCGACGCTGCGGCTGACCGGGCAGACCCTGCGCGAAACGTTGGGATGAACAGATGATCCCCACCATTGCCCAGCCCCGTGCCCTGCGCCTCGCCTACGGCGCCTATGTGATCGCGTTCTTCGTCTACCTGGCGCTGCCGCTGGCGGTGGTTGCGGTCTTCGCCTTCAACGACAGCCAGTTCCCGTCGCTGCCCTGGGAGGGCTTTACCTGGGCCTGGTTCTTCGGGCAGGAACGCCCGATGATCGGCGTGTTCCACGAACGCGCCATCCTGCGCGCCATCGCCACGTCCGGCATCGTGGCGGTGGCGGTGTCGGCGCTGTCGGTGGCGGTCGGCCTTTCCAACGCCTTCCTGTTCAACCGCTACCGGTTTCCAGGCAAGGGGCTGCTATACGTGCTGATGCTGCTGCCGCTGGTCATTCCCGGCATCGTGCTGGGCATCTCGATCCTGGTCTTTTCCTCGACCATCGCCAATGGCGCCTGGGACGCGGCGCAGATCGACATCCAGATGCTGCGGCCGGGGCTGGTGCTGGTGATCCTCGGGCAGTTCTCGTTCATCGCCACCATCGCCACGCTGGTCATCTCGGCCCGGCTTCAGAAATTCGACACGACGCTGGAAGAGGCGGCGCTCAATCTCGGCGCCGGGCGGCTGACGGCGGTCCGGACGGTCACGCTGCCCTATCTCGCACCCGCCCTGATCGGCGCCTTCGTGGTGGCATTCCTGATGAGTTTCGAGAACTTCAACACGACGCTGATGCTGGTTGGCTCCGACGCGCCGCTGACCATCGCCATGTTCGACCGGCTCAAGGAAGGCTCGACCCCGCTGCTGAACGCGGTGTCGCTCCTGCTCATGCTCGGCTCGTCGCTGCTGGCGCTGGTGATGATCCTGTTCCAGCGCCGAGGCTGACCAGGGCCGCGCCAGCAGGCGCCGACTCGTCCCTTGCATCGGCACCTACCCCGGCGAAGCGGCGCCTCAGCGCAATCCGTCGCGGCCTTCCACATCCTCGGCGGCCAGCCCGCCCATGCGGTGATGGATGCGCCCGCCACGGCTCATCGCCAGCGCGAAGACCAACTCGCCGGCGCGCGGCGCATCCGGCACGCCCACCTCCATGGCGTCGAAATGGCTGCGCACATAGGCGGCGTTGACATGGCCCAGCGGTATGTCGATGCGGGCACCGACACCGGCCACCTTCATCGACGACGGCACGATCGCGCGGGCCTCACCCAGCCGCGCCCGCATGGCGTAACCGCCGGGGACGTGCCAGAGCGCGGTATGCTCAAGCTCGCCGCCCTCGCCGGCCAGCCCGGCCTTGCCATACCCGTCGATGCCATCGACCCCGCCCATCGCGGCAATCAGGCGGTCGGTCATCTCCAGCCCCAGGGGCTTGAGATCCTCCATCGCCGGCATCAGATCTTCGCAAAAGCTGCCGGCAAAGGGATTCGCGACCACCGCCAGCACCGCCGCGCGGCGGCGCGGCCGTTCCGGCGGCGGTCCGCCCTCGTGGCGGATCTCCTCAATGATCGTCACCATCTTGCGCAGGGTGAAATCAGGCATCGCAACGCTCCTTTGCGAACGCGGTCAGGGATGTCGGGCTACCGGCGACGCGGCTTTGCCCGGCAAGGGTCAAACGGGCGGCGCGGATCAGGCCGCGCTTCAGGCAGATTTCGGCGAACTCGGCGCCACGCCCCAACGCCGCGTCGATCTCGTCCGCGCCGAGAGGCCCGACATCCACAGTGACCAGGCGCTCGCCAAGGTCGCTGTCGGGCGCAAGCTCGCGGGCCGGAACACGGACGATCGCGCGATGCCCGGGCAGATCGACCGCATTGGCGATCATTGTCGCCGCCGCATCCGCCCGCGCCGCCGATGCCGCCAGCACCGTCACCGTATCGGCGATGCCGAGCGAATGACTGCGCCCGCGCCAGCCCGAACTCGCCACGCCGCGCACCGGGCTGGCCGCCAGGATCAGCAAATCACCGTGCGGCGCATCCGCCACTGCCCCGCGAAGGCACTGGCCGGGCGCCAGAAACAACGCCACATCGCCGCCATTGTTGACCCAGGCCCGCTTGAGCCCGTCGGTACCCATCGCGCGCAACACCTCATCGGCCACCGCACCCGCCACCGCCGCCATCGGAGTAATGAACTGCGGTGCGAAAGGGCTGACAGCGGCATACATTCGGCGGGCCACCACGCCATGCGGAACACTCTCCAAGTCGTTTTCACAAGACTTGGCAGCAAGGCGTTTCCAAACGCCTTGCCACGTCACCGGCAGGCGCAGCACATCCAGTTCGCCCACCAGTTCCTGCAAGATCGTCGTGAAACGCGCGGCTGCGCGGCGCAGAGCCGCACTCCGCCCCGGTCCCTCGGCCTGCACGATCAGGTCGATCGGCCCGTGATGCAGGTGCAAACGCCGCCCGCCGGGCAGAAACGCGGCCTGCGCGCCCTCCATCTCAGTCCCGTCCCCGGGCAGGCGCCACGGCACGCGTATCGGCGCCGTATTCGCCGCCATGTTCCAGAATGTCCTCGATGCTGCGCACCCGGTCGTCATGGCCGCCCAGGGCGCGGTAGTCTTCGCGGCTCAGCGTGAATTCCAGCGGCGCAACAATGGCCGGGGTCGGCACATGACCGAATGAATTGTCCGGCATCTTCGTGACATCCGCCATCAGGGTAATGCCGCCGCCGGGCCAGACATAGGCGGGTGCGCCGCCGCAGGTCACGGTAGTCTTCAGCCCCTGGACCGAGCGGGTCAGCCGCACCGGGTTCTTCGTGACACCCGAGCGCAGCGAACCGCCCGCACCGCCCATGAACAGCACCGTGCACAGCGCCGGTTCGCAATTCTCGGCAATCAGATCGACCGAGGCGAGCAGCCTCTCGGGCAGGTCGGCCGGTTGCGGTACAAGGTCGTCGTCCAGAACGTAGTAGGCCCATTGTTCGCCCGTGGTGGACACCATCAGCAGGCGCAATCCCGGCCGCGCGCCCTTCTTGGGGTTCCACTCGGCCAGTATGGTCAGCGGGTCGGTAATGTCGGTTCCGCCCCAGCCCAGCCCCGGTTCGGCCACCTGGAAATAGCGCCCGGGCGTGGACCGGCGGCCCTTGATGCGGATGCCGGTCTCGGGCCAGCCCAGCACCTTGCCGGCCTGATGTTCGCTGACCACGCCGGTAATGTGATCGTCGACCACGACCACCTCGTCCACCAGCCCCTGCCATTGCGCGGCGAACATGCCGATGGTGGCAGAACCGCAGCCGACGCGCATCCGCTCCTCGCGTTGGCCATCGACGATTGGCGCCTCGCCGGCCTGCACGATCACCGTAGCGCCGCCATCGACGCGCAGTTCCACCGCCTCGCGGTTGCACAGCCGCATCAGCGCATCGCAGGTGGCGCGGCCCTCGGGTTTCGACCCGCCGGTCAGATGATCGACGCCGCCAAGGCTCATCATCTGACTGCCGTATTCCGAGGTCATCATCAGGCCCACCGCCTCGCCGCCAGCGCGCACCACCGCGCCCTCACGGCCAAGATGGCGATCTGTGTCGATCTTCACCTTGACGCCACAATAGGAAAAGATCGCCTCGGTCACGACGGTAACGAAATCGACGCCCTCGACCTCGCGGCTGACGATGAACGGCGCGGGCTTGTAGTCGGGATAGGTCGTGCCGGCCCCGACCGCGGTCACGAACAGGTCGTCGTCGCCCAGAATGCCACCGTCCCAGTGCGATTTCAGGAAAGGCCTGATCTCGCCACCCGCGGCGATGCGCCGGTCAAGGACGGTCAGCGGATCGCAGCGCAGGATGCGCCCGCCGCTGTTGGCATAGCGGTCGCAGGCCCCGACCTTGCCTTCGGCGATATAGCACATCACCGGGCAGGCATCGCAGCGGATCTTTTCCTCGCGCTCGC
Source organism: Jhaorihella sp. (assembly GCA_047975215.1). Lineage (GTDB taxonomy): Bacteria > Pseudomonadota > Alphaproteobacteria > Rhodobacterales > Rhodobacteraceae > JAGRMG01. The sequence goes on along the minus strand of JBKEDD010000017.1, from coordinate 36,882 downwards.
GGCGTTTCCCGGTCATGGCTCGTTTTCCCTTGGGTGCGCCTGCGCCTGACGTATCGCCGCAAGCACCCGGTGCGGCAATGCCGGCAGGCGCGCGATGCGCGCGCCGGTGGCGTGACGGATGGCGTTCAGGATCGCCGGCGCGGTCGGAATCAGCACATGCTCGCCCAACCCCTTTGCCCCGTATGGCCCCTCCGGGTCAGCCTTCTCGATCAGGATCGAGCGGATCTCGGGCATGTCGCCCACGGTCGGGATAAGGTAGTCGTGCAGGTTGTCGGTGCGCCCCGGCAGGTATTCCTCCATCAGGGCCATGCCCAGACCCTGCGCGATACCGCCCTCGATCTGGCCCCTGGCAAGAGCCGGGTTGATGGCGCGGCCCACATCATGGGCGGCGGTGATCCGGCGCACCCTGACCGTGCCAAGCCGGGTATCGACCTCGACTTCGGCCACCTGCGCACCGTACCCGTAGACGGCATAGGGCTTGCCCTGCCCGTTCTCGTCCAGCGCCGCGGTCGGCGGGTCATAGCTTTCCTCGGCTGCCAGCACATACCCGTTGGCGTCGCCCGGCAGGCCGGCCAGCGTGATATCGCGGCTTTGGCGGCCATCGCTGACGCGGACCGAACCGGGCAGCGGCACGATGCGGGCGTCCTCGCCCATATTCGTCAGCTTGAGTATCCTTGCCCGCAGCGCCGCCCCGGCGAGAAACGCCGCCTTGCCGGTTATGAAGGTCTGGCGCGAGGCCGAGGTCTTGCCGCAATCGGGCGTCAGCGCGGTATCGGGACCGACCAGTTCGAACGCATCGACCGGCACCCCAAGCGCATCGGCGCAGATCTGGGTTATCACCGTGTTCGCCCCCTGCCCGATATCCATCGCCCCCTGATGCAGCCGCAACCGGCCCTCGGGCGTGATCCCGACCCGGAAGGTCGACGGGTTGGGCAGTGCCGTGTTGCCACATCCGTACCAGCACGATGCGACACCGACACCGCGCCGAACCGGCCCACCCCCGGCATTGGCATGCGCGGCATCGGCCAGCGCCCTGGCCCAGGGCTCTGCCAGCGCGTCGAGACATTCGCCGATGCCGACCCCGAAAAGCTGCTGGCCACAAACGCTGCGATCACCGTCGCGCAGGGCGTTGATGCGGCGGAATTCGAGCCGGTCGATCCCGGCGGCAAGCGCGAGATCGTCAAACAGCGTTTCTTGCAGGATCGCCGCCTGCGGTACGCCGAAACCGCGGAATGCACCCGACACCGGCCCGTTGGTATGCACCGCCCGCGCCTGCGCGTGGTAGTTCGCCACGCGATAGGGCCCGGATGCGTGCACCGGCACGCGCACCGCCACGGTCGGCCCCCAGCTGGAATAGGCGCCGGTGTCGAAGTCGCCATCGAACTGCATCGCCGACAAGCGGCCCTCGCGATCCGCGCCAGCGCGCGCCGTCATCTTCGCGGGATGGCGCTTGGTGGTCGAGGCCATGCTTTCGCGGCGCGAATAGACCATGCGCGAGGGCTGCCCGGTGCTCAGCGTCACCAGCCCCAGCAAGGGTTGCAGCGACAGGTCGAGCTTGGAACCGAACCCCCCGCCGGTGGCCGCCGGAACAATGCGGACCCGCTCTGGCGGCAGGCCCAGGACGCGGGCGGTATCGTCGCGATCCATCACGGGCGCCTGGGTGCAGGCCCGGATCGCCAGCACCTCGCCCTCCATCCAGGCCGCCCCGGCCTCGGGTTCGATATAGGCATGTTCGACATGGGCGGTCTGCACGCTTGCCTCGGCAGTGATCGGTGCATCGCGCAGCGCGCCTTCCACATCACCACAGCGGACCCGGCCTTCGATCAGGATATTCCCGTCGCGGCCGGTGTGAATTCGCGCCGCGCCCGGCAGGCGCGCCGATACCACGTCCTCCAGCGGCGCGTCGGGCGTCCATTCGACGGGGAAAGCGCCCAGATCCAGCGCCTCGATCACCGGCGCCGGGCCGGCTACCAGCGCCACCGCCTCGCCGCGCATGCGCACATGGGTTTCGGCCAGTGCCGGTTGATCGCGAAAGGCGGGGATGGTGCTGAAGCGGTTTTCCCCGGGAATGTCGGCGGCAGTCAGCACATGCACCTTGCCCGGCGCCGCGGCCGCCCAGCCCGACAGGTCGCCGAAACTGAACCGGGCGCGAGCGTGCGGCGAACGGACCGCCCGGACCAGAAGCGCGCCACGGGGCAGGTGATCGGCACCGAAGCTCTCGGTCCCCGTCACCTTGGCCATCCCGTCCAGCCGCGGGATCGGCGCGCCGACCGCGGCGCCGATGCCGGGCACGGGTGCGGGCGCGCTGTCGGAACTGGCCGCATCCAGCACCGCCGCGACGATCGCGGCATAGCCGGTGCATCGGCAAAGCACGCCGCCCAGCGCATCCTCGACCGCCGCCCGGTCGGGCCGCGCAACGCGCGACAGCAGGGCCGCGGCCGCCATCAGCATTCCCGGCGTGCAGATGCCGCATTGCGCCGCGCCGTGGCGCAGGAACGCCGCCCGCAAACCGCCATCGGCCAGCCCCTCGACCGTGGTGATGCGCGCCCCCGACACCTGCGCGACCGGGGTCAGGCAGGCGCAGACAGGTTCGCCCCCCACCAGAACCGTGCAGGCGCCGCAATCGCCGGCGTCGCAGCCGACCTTGGTGCCGGTCAGGCCGAGATCCTCGCGCAGCACGGCCGACAACCGGCGCCCCGGCGCCGCAGCGACCTCGTGTGCGGTGCCGTTCACGACCAGTTGCATGGCCTGCGCGTCCTTCATGCCCGCGCTCCGGCCGCGACATCGCTCAGTGCGCGGCGCAGCAGATCCCCCGCCGCTGCGAGGCGGTAGCCGGAATCGGCGCGGATATCCGAACTCGGCGACAGCGCCGCGGCAACCTCGCCATCGTCCACCGCATCGGGCAGGTCGGCCAACGCCCGTTGCCGCAGGCGTTGCTCAAGCCCGGGCAAGCGTAGCGCCACGGGGCTGCACGCCCCGACCGCCAGCGCCGCGCTTTCGACCCGGCCCGCCCGCTCCACCAGTCGCACCGCCACCGAGGCGATGGAAATGACCAGGTATTTCCGCGCCCCGAGCTTGAGAAACCGGCTGCGCCCCGCGCCCGAAGCGCGCGGCACCTCGATTGCCGTCACCATCTCGCCGGGCCGCAACGCGGTGCGCCGCGCGCCGGTCAGGAACTCGGCCAGCGCCAGCCGCCGCGTGCCGGTCGCCGAGGCCAGTTCAACACAAGCATCCAGCGCCAGCAGCGGCGGCACGCCGTCCGCGGCCGGCGAGGCGTTACAGATGTTGCCGCCGATCGTACCGGCATTCTGGATCTGGACCGAACCGACCTCGCGGGCGGCCTGTTTGAGCATGTCGAAGGCGGGCGGCAGGGATGCGCGCAGGATGTCGCTCCAGGTGGTCGCGGCGCCGATGCGCCAGCCTTCGGCGGTGCCCTCGATCCCGCGCAGACCGGCAATGGCGGAGATGTCGAGAACCGTGCCGGTCAGTGCCTGTGCATCGGTCGCGGGGAACAGGTCGGTGCAGCCCGCCGCCACCGTCGCAGCCTGGCCGTCCAGCAATGCCAGCGCGTCTTGCAGCGTTTCGGGCCGATGATACACGTCCACACCCCGTCTGTTGGCCCCGGTTCCTTGGCGCTGTTCCGATTGTTGGTATACACTCGGATTTTGAGACAGGGCACCCGCCCCTGTCAACTGCCGATGCGAGGACCGCCGCCATGACCAGCACCCGGATCTCCACCACGCCCGCCTATGTTCTCGACCATCAGGTCGGGTTCCTGCTGCGCCGCGCCAACCAGCGCCACCTGGCCCTGTTCGCTTCCGCCATTCCCGATCTCACCCCGACCCAGTTCGCGGCGCTGGCCCGCCTGTGCGAATTGGGGCAGGCATCGCAAAACGCGCTGGGCCGGGCCACGTCGATGGATGCCGCCACGATCAAGGGCGTGGTGGACCGGCTGCGGCGGCGCGGGCTTGTCGTTTCGGCGCCCGACCCCGGCGACCAGCGGCGCGTGCAACTGGCCCCCACCCCGGCGGGAAGAACCGTTTTCGAAGGGCTGGCGGACAAGGCGCAGCAGCTTTCCCGCGATACGCTGGCGCCACTGTCCGGGCCGGAACGCCGTACCTTCCTGGCCTTGCTGGCGCGTCTTCTTTGAACCCGCCCCCCGGGATGGCCCGCGCGGCGCGCCTATACCCCGAGATACCGTTCGATCGGCGAATGATCGGCCCGCAATTCGGCGGCGTCCAACGTTTCAAGGGCGCGGCCATTCTCGATGAACACCACCCGGTCGGCCAGCGACAGCACCGCATCGATGCGCTGTTCCACCAGCAGCACGCCAACTCCGCGCCCGCGCATCAGGAGCACCACCTGCCGGATCGCCTCGATCATCGAGGGCTGCAACCCTTCGGTGGGTTCGTCCAGCAGCAGGATATCCGGTTCAAGGCACAGGGCCCGGGCGGTGGCCAGCATCTGCTGCTCCCCGCCCGAAAGGGTTTCGGCGCGCTGATCCAGCCGTTCGCGCAGCCGCGGGAACAACCCGAAAACATCTTCGAGAACCCGGCTGCCCGAACCGCGCGCCAGCAGGCCGATCTCGAGATTCTGCGCCACCGTCAGTTCCCCGAACAGCCGCCGGCCCTGCGGCACATAGCCGATACCGGCGCGAGGTACCCGGTGCGGGGGCAGATCGCTGATGCTGTGCCCACCCATCCGCACCTGCCCCGAAATCAGCGGCAGGTGCCCCATGATCGCCTTCATGGTCGTTGTCTTGCCCGCCCCGTTGCGGCCCAGAAGACAGACGATTTCGCCTGGCGCGACGTGCAGCGACAGTTCACGCAGGATCAGCGCGTTGCCATAGGCGGCACAGATCGCGTCGAGTTCCAGCATCGCACCGTCCCGTCGTCCGCCCGATGCGTGGGCGCGATTTCCACCTGTTCGCCACATGCTCAGCCGGTCCCCAGATAGGCGGCCTGCACCGCCGGGTCGGCATGGATCTCGGCCGGGGTGCCCTCGGCAAGGATCTCGCCGAAATTCAGCACCGTAACCATGTCGGCGGTTTCCATCACCACGCTCATGTTGTGTTCGATCAGCAGGATCGTGGCGGTGGCCGACAGTGCGCGGATCAGCGCCTTGAAATCGGCGATCTCGCTGTCGGCCAGCCCCTGAGTCGGTTCGTCCAGGATCAGCAGGCGCGGTTCCTGCACCAGGCCCATGGCAATCTCAAGCAGGCGCTGGTGGCCATAGCTTAGATCGCCGGCGTCCTGTTCGGGGCTTTCGCCCAGCCCGACCCGCTCAAGCGCCAGGCGAACCGCCCGCGCCACCTTGGCGCGGCCACGATGCCGCCGCCGCGCCGCCAGCGCGACGTTTTCCGCAACGCTGAGGCGGGCGAATACCGACGTGATCTGGAACGTATAGGCCATGCCCAGATTGATGCGTTTGTGCGCCGGCAGGTGCGAGATGTCGGCGCCCCGGAAGGTCACGGACCCCGCCGTCGGCGCGATGCGCCCGCACAGCATGCCGACAAACGTGGTCTTGCCCGCCCCGTTAGGCCCGATCAGGGCGCGGATCTGCCCCTCGGGCAGGTCGAAATCAACACCTTCGACGGCCTTCAGCCCCGCGAAACTCCTGGACAGGCCGCGTGTGGCAAGCAGAGTCACGGCAGCCACCGCCAAAGCCGAGCCCGCACCTCGCCGGCCAGCCCCTGCGGGGCAAACAGCGTCAGCGCCACCAGCACCACGCCCGCGATCAGCATGTAGGCAGTGGTGACCTGGCTGGAAAGGTCGATCAGGTAGAACATGAAAAGCGTGCCGATCAACGGCCCCAGCACCGTGCCCGCGCCGCCCAGGAGCACCCAAAGGAGCGGAAAGATCGAATACTGGACCGATGCGAAACTCGCCCCGACATAGCCGAACAGCAGCCCGTAGCAGGCCCCGGCCAGCGCCGACATGGTGCCGGACAGGATCACCGCGGCCAGCTTGTGCGCGAACACGTCATAGCCCAGCATACGGGCACGTTCCTCGTTCTCGCGGATCGCGACGAGGACACGGCCGAACCGCGAATGCACCATCCAAAGCACCGACAACAGGCAGGCGGCGAACAGCGCCAGCGCGGCGAAATAGCGGTTGGCGGGGTCGGACAGATCGACCCCCCACAGAACCCGCTGCGCCTGCCGGATGACAAAGCCCTCGTCGCCCCGGGTGTACTGCCCGAAATACAGCACCATGAGATACCCCGCCTGCGCGAACATCAGCGTCACGATCATGAACGCCACCCCCGCGGTGCGCAGCGCCAGCGCCCCCAGGGCGGCGGAAACCGCGACGCCCGCCAGCAGCCCGGCGGCCAGCGCCGGCAGCGGTGGCGCCCCCAGGTGCTGTACCACAAGGCCCATGCCGTACATGCCGGAAGCGAAGAACAGAGCATGGCCAAGGCTGAGCAGGCCGGTATAGCCGAACAGGATGTTGTAGCCCATGGCATAGCTCGCCAGCACCATCACCCGCGCCAGATTGCCGTGGTGATAGGCCGGCAGCACGAATTGAAGCACGAACAGGCCCGCCAGCACCGTACCGTGCAGTACCATCGTCTTGCCCGTTCCGCTCATGCCCGCCGCACCCCGAACAGGCCCTGCGGCCGGAACACCAGCACCAGCGCCACCAGCAGCGTGGCCAGGATCTTTGCCAGCGTCGGCGAGAAGAAGACCGAGATGATGCCATCGGACAGCCCGATCAGGACGGCCGCGACCACGGTGCCGGGCAGGCTGCCCAGACCGCCGATGATGACGACGATGAAGGACAGCAGCAGAGGATCGCCGCCCATCAGGTAATGCGCCTGGCTGATCGGGACGATCAGAACCGCCGCCAGCGCGGCCAGCCCGGCGCCCAGGCCGAACACGATGGCATAGATGCGCTCGACGGGAATGGCGAAGGCCAGCGCCATCTCGCGGTCAAGCTGGGTTGCACGCATCAACAGCCCGATGCGGGAACGCGCCATCAGCAGCCATACACCCAGCAGCACCGCGCCGGCGGCACCGATCACGGCCAGCTTGTAGCTTGTCGTGGCCAGGCCCCAGGGCCAGTAAAGTTGCAACCCGTCCTCGCCCAACCGCAACCACGGTATTGCAAGGCGGGTGTTGAAGGGCGCCTCGACCGGCCGCGCATCCGGGCCATAGGTCATCAGCGTGACTTGCTGGATGATGTAGAGGATGCCGATGGTGGCGACGATGGTACGTTCGGGGTCGTATTCGATGCGCTTCAGCACAGTCATGTCGGCGGCCACCGCGACCAGACCCACCAGCAGCGGCGCGATCACCAGCGCCGCGGCAAAGCCAAGGCCGGGGTGCCCGCCGAGCGTGTGCGCCACCCACCAGGCCAGCACCGCGCCCAGCATGAAGAATTCGCCATGGGCGACATTGACCACCCGCATGACGCCGAAGACCAGCGACAGGCCGACGGCGGTCAGCGCGAGCACGGCGGCCGTGACAGCGCCTTCAAGCGTGGCGAGAAACAGATAGGGGCCGATTTCCATTGCGCCGAACGATGGCGCAGGAACGGGGTATTCGGCAAGGGGCTGTCTGGCAACCGGTTCGTTTTCCACCGCGCTGCGGCGGTGTTGCCGCGCCTGCCGCCTTGTGAAAATGTGATGCAGCCGGGCCAGGGATCACCGGCGCGGGAGGCAGCAATGGCGGTATTGCGGTTTTGTCTGGGGGTTTTCATTGTCGCGGCCGCATTCGCCAGGCCCGGACTGGGGCAGACGCCCGAAGAAATCGTGCGCTGGATATACCTGTCGCGCGCGGGGGCGGGGGCCCACGGTGCGCAGGGGCTGGAGTATCTGTCCGATCCGGCGCGGCGCGCGCAGTTCTTCACACAGCGGATGGTTGCCTTTCTGGCCGCCAATGACAGCCATGGCGGCGATATCGCGACCGCCTGTCTCGATTTCGCGCCCGACATCCCCGGCAACGATTTCGACGCGGGCGAAATCGCGCGCACCCTCGTCCTCAGCCACGCGGGCGGCGCCGGGAACCAGTCGGTGACAGCGACCTTCACCAGTTTCGGCCAACCCGCGCGGATCACCTACGACTTCGTGGCCGAGGACGGATTCATGCGCATCGACGACATCGCCGGGCCGGGATACCGGCTGTCGCGCATTCCCTGCACGGCGCGCCAGGCCGCGGCGCCAGTGCCGACCGGATCGGGCGAGTTCTGCTATGATACCGGGAACAGCGAACTACGGCTGCGGCCTGCCCCCGATGGCAGCGCCGCGTTCACGCTGGAAAGCTGGCAGGGCGGCGGGCACAGTTGCGGCGCAGAGGGCCGAGCCCGGAGCATAGCCGGCGGCTGGCTCTGGGAGGAAAGCCGGTATGGCCGTCCCTGCCGCCTGCAAATCGCGCTCACGCCGGATCGCGGCATCAGGCTTGGCGACCCGGGCCACGATTGCAAGATGATGTTCTGCGGCCAGCGTGCCGTGCTTGACGGCCTCGCTTTCCCGCCCGCCTCGCAGGTCGATTGCGCATCGTTGCCGCACCAATAGGGCCGCCCCCGCGGCGCCATCAGCCCGGCGCGGGAACCCGGACGACATCGACCGGGGCGTGAATCCCCTTGAGCGTCACGCTGCCCGCGCTTTGCAGTTCGACGATCCCGTCGACCGCCGCCGCGGCGCGCGGGCTGAGCAGGATTTCGCGATCCCCGGCCAGATCGCATAGCCGTGCCGCCAGATTGACGGAGGTGCCGCTGGCCGTGTAGTCGTAACGGCCTTCGAAGCCGACCATGCCGACCGTGGCGTAGCCCAGCGAAATGCCGACCCCGAAGCCCAGCCTGTGCCCCATCTTGCGCCAGTCGCGGCACAGACCGGCCATGCGGTCGCGCATCGCCAGCGCCATGCGCAGGGCCGATCCGGCCGGGTCGTCGCAGGGGATCGGATCGTTGAAGATCACCATGATGCCATCGCCGGAACGGTGGTCGAACCCGGCACCGGCGGCGTGGATCAGCCTGCCCATTTCCTCGTGGTAGGTTTGCAGCAGTTCGACCGCCTCTTCCGGTTCGGCGCTTTCGCAAAAGGCGGTAAAGCCCCGGATGTCGGCGAACAGGATGGCGATCAGTGCACGGTGGCTGCCCAGCAGCCTGTCGCCGCCCGAGGACAGCACCGCATTCGCCACCTGCGGCGACAGGAACCGTTTCAGTCGGCCCATGCGCTCCAGTTCCTCGACCTGTTCGGCCACGCGGGACTCGAGCCCGGCATTCAGGCTCTCCACCTCGGCGGTGCGCTCCTGCAGGGCGCGGAACTGTCGGGCGTTCTCGATGGCGATCACCGCCTGCGCGGCAAAGGTTTCGACCAGGGCGATCTCGTCGTCGGAAAACCCCTTCACCTCGCGCCGGAACAGCGTGATGCACCCGATAGCTTCGGTATCGCCAAGAAGCGGAACGCAAAGGACCGTTCGCATACCCTCCGCTTCGACCATGGCGATACGACCACGATCGCCCTGCCGGTCGAGGTCGGTCTCGCTCAGGTCCTCGATATGGACGACACGCGCCGATCGTATCGCAACGGCCGGGGCCAATTCGCTATCCAAGGGTGTGGCGGTCGTTCCCGCGGTCAGGTGGCGCAACCCGTCACCGAAATGCGCGACCAGATGCCAATGGCTGCGGGCGGCGTTGGCAAGGCACAGATTCGCCAACGGCGCGCCGGAAAGCCGCGCGGCATTTCGCAGTATCGCATCGAACACCGGCGCCGGATCGGTTCGCGATGCGCTGATCGCTTGCAATATCTCGCGCGATGCTTTTTCCCGCTCCAGCCGCTCCTCCACCTCGCGGAACTGGCGGGCGTTCTCGATGGCGATCACCGCCTGTTCCGCGAAGGTTTCGATCAGCGCGACATGGCGCCGCCCGAAGGGGCGGACCTCGCGGCGGTAGATGCCCAGTGCGCCGATCGCCCGGCCTTCGCGGATCATCGGAACCGCCAGGAACGACCGGATGCCCTCGACATCGACCGCCTCGACGCGCTGGGTGTGACCCTGGCGGTAGAGGTCGGTATCGGCCAGGTCGGGCGCGTTCACCACCTTGCCGGTGCGGATCGACGTCGGCACCGAGGTCTTGTCGTTCCTGTCCCAACGTTTCCGCGCCGTCGCCAGATAGGCAGACCGCGCGCCACGGCTTGCGACCAGCACGGTGTCGCCGGTGGCCTCGTCCAACAGATAAAGTCCGGCAAAGGGCGCCTCGCACAGCTCGGCCGCGGTTTCGAGGATGGCATCGAAAACCGGCGCCTCGTCGTCGCGCGAACGGCTGATGACCTGCAAGACCCGGCGCAGCGCCTCTTCGTGCGCTCCGTCCGCGGAACCGTCCCGGTCCCGCGCAGCGGCGGTCTTGCCCCGGGTGTCTGTCATGTATGCACCTCCGCCGGTTCCGAACGGCACGACGGGGCCGGCGCGGCCCCGTCAGGCGCCCTGCCTCACAGCGGATGCGTCGTGTAATCCACCTCGTCGGGGTAGAGCGTGTCCTCGATGGACGTGGTGTGTTGAACGATCAGTTTGCCGCCCTGCAGCTGGCTGATGTATTGCTGTCCGAACACCTGATGCGTCTTGCCGTTGAAGCGTTTGGCGCCCTGGGGGTGTTCGTTCGATTCTGCCATGTCGGTCATCGCCTCGACCGCCTCGATCAGCGCGGCGCGATCCTCGGGGCCGCTATAGCCGGCCGCTTCCATCCCGGCCTTGACGACATAGAGCGTCTCCCAGCACCCGAACATGTGGGCATAGGTGGAAACGTCCTTGGGGTCGCTGACGCTGGCGCCGGTGGCATCGACGCCGACGGCGGCGCGGTAGTGCTTGTCAAAGTCGCTCTGCCCGGCCTGGGCATAGCGCGGCATGCCTTCCCAGAAATATGTCCCGTCAAGGAACTCCAGCCCGGGGCTGGAGATGTCCACCGCTTCCAGACTGTCGATAAAGCCGAACATCTGCGGACCCGACGGCCCGAAGAACTCGCCCAGTTCCTTGACGAAGGTCAGCACCGCGGGGCCGACCATGACGTGATACAGCACCTCGGTCTCGCGCGGGATCTTGGGAAAGTACTTGGTAAAGGTGGTTTCGGTCGGCGGAATCGCCACCTGCGCGATGACCTCGCCGCCATTGGCGTTGACCGCCTGTGTAAAATAGTCGCGGTGATCGTGGCCGAACGCATAGTCGGGAAACACCATCGTCACCTTCTTGCCGAGGTTCTGCAGGACCCAGGGCGCCATCGACAGAACCTGGCTTTTGACATCGGTAATGCCCGGCTGCAGGGTCCAGCGGTTCAGCGCGCCGCTGGCGACGTGGTGACCTTCGGAAACCACGAAATAGGGCAGCTTCAATTCACCGGCGCGCGGCGCAGATCCCATCACCACATGCGAAAACAGCGTGCCGAAACCGATGTCGCAATTGTGCTGGGTGGCGAATTTCTCGACCACCTCGGCGCCGCGCTTGGGGTCGGTGCCGTCGTCTTCGGCGACGATCTCGACCATGCGGCCGTTGATGCCGCCGGCATCGTTGATCTGCTTGACCGCCGCCATGGTGGTCCGGTCGTACCAGCGCCCATAGGCGGCGCCGATGCCGGTGCGGTGTACCTGAAAACCGATGCGGATCGGTTCGGACGATTGGGCCTGCGCATAGCGCGCCCAAAGCGGCAGGCTGGTCGCCGCCGCCGCGCCGGCACCGGCGAGGCCAAGGGCTTTCAGTGCACCACGGCGGGTGGTGGCTGACGGCTTGCTGTTCGTGGTCATCGGAAATTCCCCCATGCTGGAAAGGCGGTGAACGGCCGCTGGCGGGCCTGCATCGTCGGTACTGTGCAAACGATGCCGCGTCTTGTCCAGTTTCTTGACATCCCCTCACAATCCGCGCGGCGAGGCCAGCAACCACAGCCCGAACACCGTATAGGCCACCATGAACAGCGCCAGCGGCGCCTGGCTGAGCGCGGCGCGCCGCCCCGACCCGAAGGCGCGGACCGCATTTGCGTGCGCCAGCATCACCGACAACACATGCCCCGCCACGACCGCCCCGGCCTGGCTCAGCCAGATCGCGCGCACGCTGGCCGGGGTGTTGAAGAAGCCGGTGGTGACATAGAATTCGCCCAGCCCCAGCAGGTCGTCGCCCCGTCCGAGCGGATCGGACAGCGCAAGCAGCGCATATTGCCCGTCGACAAGAATGGCGGTCAGGTAGTGGGCGATATGATAGCCCAGCGCGATCGGCAGCAGCGTCGGCGCGAACAGGCGCACCGCAAATGGCGCCGCCATGCCTGAGCGGGCCAGCTTCAGCCCCAGCCAGACCGCCAGCAAAAACACCGCCGCAAGCGCCGCGTTGGCCAGCCCGAGACCGGTGACGTTCTGCACCACCACCGCCGAGCGGCCGGGAAACTCCAGCGGATTGACCCCCAGCACGCCCAGCCACCAGAACGTTTCGTTCAGCCCGTCGAAACTGCCCGTGGCCAGCATGGCGATCATGAACAATGCGAGCCCCAGGGGCGGCGCACGCCCCGCCAGCAGTTTCCAGCCCGGCAGACCGGCGCGCAGCCGCCCGCCGCGCCGTCCGAACACGCCGATCCGCGCGTAGTTTGACAGGAACACCGTGAAACACTCGCCCCGCCGCAGCCAGCGCGGCCCGAACATCAGAACCGCCAGCAGCGTCGCGGCCCAGTAGAGGCCCGCGACCCGCGCAAGGCGGTGCGGATCGGCCGGTGCCGGGTCGGCCAGCAGGAAGGCGGCAAAACCCAGGAACGACAGGAGGGCCGGCACATGGCCAAGCCGCGCCGGCAACCCCAGGACGGGCCGCAAGCCAAGCCGGCGCAGCGCCGCCGCCGGCCCCGACCACGGGTTGACCCAGGCCCAGAGGTTGCCGAACAGTCCCTGAATCGCCACGAAACCGGCCCAGAACACCGTCCAGACAAACAGCGGCAGCGGATTCTTCAGCGGATCGTGCGGCCCTGCCAGCCCGGCCCAGATCAGCGCCAGGAACAGCACGCAGGATAGAACGCTGGTCACATGCCATGCCCGCGGCGGCCCCCGCCGCCACAGCCGGACGGGGCGGAACAGGCGGCTTGCCGTATCGTCGGGCAAGACCCCAAGCAGCAGCACGGTCAGCGCCACGACCAGCGACCCGGCGGCGACATAGGCATCGGTCGGCAGCAGCAGGACCAGCCCCTGATCGGATGCGTGCGCATGGGCGGGCGCGGGCAGAACGGCCAGCGCCCAGCCGGGGGCCGGCCACGCCCGCCTTGCGATCCGCTCTGACGTTCCGGCACTCATGGCGCCCGATAATACGGGACGCGCCCGCCATGGAAAGCGCAATCGCCCCGCATCCCCGCCACGCGCGTTGACAAGGCGGGCGGGTTCGGGAACTCTTTTGCATGCCAACGAATTTGCCGGGGGCGAGCATGGCGAACAGAATGCCCGGCGCGGTGGTCGGCGTCGATGTCGGTGGCACCTTCACCGACCTTGTGGAGCTGGATCAGGCCACCGGCCGGGTGCGGCTGGCCAAGGTGCCAAGCACGCTGGACAATCAGGCCTTCGGCGTTCTGAACGCGCTGAAGGCGGCGGGATGCGATCTGGCCGCGCTGGATCTGATCGTGCATGGCACCACCACGACGACCAACGCGGTGCTTGAGCGCAAGCTGGCGAAAACCGGGCTGATCACCACCTTGGGGTTTCGCGACGTGCTGGAGCTGGGCCGCCGCACCCGCCCGCAACCCTATGGCATGACGGGTGTGTTCAAACCGCTGATTCCGCGCGATCTGCGCCTTGAAGTGCCCGAACGGATGGATTGCGACGGCCAGTTGGTCACGGCGCTTGACGAAGACGCGGTGCGCGAGGCCGGGCAGCGCCTTGTCGCGCAGGGCTGCGAGGCGGTCGTCGTGCATTTCCTGCACGCCTACGCCAATCCGGCGCACGAACTGCGTGCGGCCGAGATATTGCGCGAACTCTGGCCGAACGAGCATATCACCATGGGCCATGCCCTGCTGTCGGAAAGCCGCGAATTCGAACGCGGCGTGACCGCAGCCGCCAATGCCGCAGTCCAGCCGCTGCTCGACCGCTACATCCGTCGGCTGGTGGATGAGTTGAAGCGCGGCGGATACGTCGGCGAATTGCTGGTGATGAACGGCAACGGCGGCATGGTATCGTCCTCGCGCGTCGCGCTTGAGGCGGCAAAGACCGTGATGTCGGGGCCCGCCTCGGGGGTAATGGCGGCAGCCTATACCGGGCGGCGGGCAGGCATCGCCAACCTCATCACCTACGACATGGGCGGCACCTCGAGCGACGTCGCGCTGATCCGGTGCGCCGAACCCACCGTCAGCAACGAGATCGAGATCGAATACGCCATGCCGATCCATGTGCCGATGGTCGATGTGCGCACCGTCGGTGCCGGCGGCGGATCGATCGCGCGGGTCAACCCTGCCGGACTTCTCGAGGTCGGCCCCGAAAGCGCCGGCGCCGATCCGGGGCCGATCTGCTACGGGCTGGGCGGTTCGCGCCCGACCATCTCGGATGCCAACCTGATCCTCGGGCGGCTGGATGCGCGGCAACCCGGCCGCGGGGGCGGCGTGGCGCCCGACGAGGTGAATGCGGTCTTTGCCCGCGATCTCGGCGCGCCGCTGGGGCTGGACGCGGTGGGCGCCGCGGCGGCGGTGATCCGGGTTGCGAACCTGAAGATGGCCGGTGCCATCCGCATGGTGTCGATCTCGCTGGGTGCCGATCCGCGCGATTTCGCGCTGTTCGCCTTCGGCGGCGCCGGGCCGCTGCACGCCTGCGCGCTGGCCCGCGAACTGGGCATCCCGCGGGTTCTCGTACCGGCCCGGCCCGGTATCACCAACGCGCTTGGCTGCGTGGTGGCCGACCTGCGGCACGATTTCGTCACCACCATCGCCACGCCGCTGGACACGCTGGACGAAACGCGCCTGCATCGGGTCTTTGCCGAACAGACCCGCGAGGGCGAGGCGCTGATCGGCAACGAGAAGATCGCGATCAGCGGGCTGCGCCGGCTCTATAGCGTGGACATGCAGTTCGTGGGCCAGACCCACCTGCTGCGGGTACCGCTGGAGCGGCCGGACATCGATCGCGAAACCCTGCACCGGCTGTTCGCGGCGGCCTATTTCGAACGCTTCCGCGTGGAACTCTCCGATATCCGCGCCAGCCTGGTCAACGCCAACTGTTCGGTGATCGGGACGCGGCCGGAAATGGACCTTTCGGCGCTGATCGACCCGGGCGGGCGCAAGGCCACGGTGGCCGAAGCGATGCGCGGCCGGCGCCGCGTGCATCTGGGGGGGCGATGGCATGACACGCCGGTCTACTGGCGCGACCACCTGCCGGACGGTTTCACGCTGACCGGGCCCGCGGTGATCGAACAGATGGACAGCACAGTGCTGATCGAACCCGGCGACCGGGCACGGGGCGACTGCGACGGCAACATCCTGATCGAGATCGGGGCTGGCGCATGACCGTCCGCGCACCACTCGACCCGATCACGCTGACGGTCATACAGGCCGGCCTGCAACAGGTCTGCGACGAAATGGATCTCAGCTTTTCGCGCGCCGCGTTCTCGCCCGTGATCGCCGAGGCCAACGACCGCTCGGACGGCATCTATTCGGCAGCCGACGGATCGCTTATTGCCCAGGGTGCGGGCGGTCTGCCGGTCTTTGTCGGTACCATGCAGTATTCGACCGCCACCCTGATCGGGATGATCGCCGAGGGCCGCGCCGCGCCACCGCAACCCGACGACATCTACATCGTCAACGACCCCTACCTTGGCGGTACGCATCTGATGGACGTGCGCTTTGCCCGCCCGTTCTATCGGAACGGCGAAATCTTCTGCTGGCTGTCCAACACCGGCCACTGGCCCGATACCGGCGGCGCCGTGCCGGGCGGCTTCTCGGCCAGCGCGACGGCCGTGGAACAGGAGGGTCTGCGCCTGCCCCCCGTCCGGCTGTTCAAGCAGGGCAGGCTGGACACTGAGATCATGGCCATCATCTCCTCCAACATCCGGGTTGCCGAACAGCGCATCGGCGATGTCAAGGCGCAGGCGGCCGCGTTGCTGGTGGGCGAACGCCGCCTGAACGAACTGCTGGACCGCTACGGCGACGAAACGGTGGCCGGCGCCATCGCCGCACTGCACGAGCGCGCCGCCACCCAGATGCGCGCCTTCATCGCCGAAATACCGGAAGGCAGCTATGACGCCATCGCCCGCATCGACAGTGACGGCGTCGTCAACGAACCGCTTGATATCCGGTTGCGCGTAACGCGGCAGGGCGACGGGCTGGTGTTCGATTTCGCCGGTTCGAGCCCGCCCTGCGCCGGGCCGATGAATTCGGTGCGCGCAACGACGCTGAGTTCGGTCTATCTGGCCATGCGCCATATCTTTCCCGAAGTGCCGATTTCAGCAGGTGCCTTCGCGCCGCTGCATGTCACCGGTATCGAAGGCACATTCCTTGACGCGCAATACCCCCGTCCGGTGTCGGGCTGCGCGGCGGAAGTCAGCCAGCGCATTGCCGAGGCCGTGTTCGCCGCCCTGATCGCCCCCCTGCCCGGCCGCGTGACGGCTGCACCGGCGGGAACCAGCGGCAATTTCGCGCTGGGCGGCGACGACCCGGCGCGCGGGCGCGGCTATGTCATGTACCAGATTTCCGGTGGCGGCTATGGCGGCAATGCCGATCACGACGGGCTGTCCAACGGATGTTCCACCATCGGCATCTCCAAGGCGCCGCCGGTGGAGATAATGGAACAGGCGTTTCCGGTGCTCTACCGGCGATATGCGCTGCACGAAGGCTCGGGCGGGGCCGGGCACCATCGCGGCGGCTTCGGGCTGGATTACGAGGTGGAACTCAGGCGCGGCACGGCACGGGCCAGTTTCGTGATGGATCACGGCCGCTTCGGACCACAGGGCGCTCTGGGCGGGCGGGACGGCGCCTGCAACCAGGTCACCGTCTGGCGCTCGGGCGTGGCACATACACCGCAACACCTTTCCAAGGAACAGGACATCGCGTTGAACCCCGGCGACCGGGTCTGCGTGCGCACGCCGGGAGGCGGCGGCTATGGCGATCCGTTCACCCGCCCGCCCGAGGCCGTGCTCGAAGACGTGCGGCTGGGGCGCTACAGCGCGCACCAGGCCGCGCAGCTGTTCGGGGTGGCCGTGACCGGCGAACCGCCCGAGATCGACGCCCAGGGGACGCGGGCGCTGCGCGGCGGCTGACGGGCCGCCGGGGCGGCGCCAATCAGTCGCAGGCGGCGGTGATGATGATTTCAACCTTCAGATCGGGGCTGGCCAGTTTCGCCTCGCCACAGGCGCGGGCCGGGGCATGGCCCTGCGGCACCCACGCATCCCAGACCGCGTTCATGCTTTCGAAATCGGCCATGTCGGCCAGCCAGATCACCGCCTGCAACATGCCCTCGCGCGACGATCCGGCCTGATCCAGCAGCGCATCGACGCGCGCCAGACAGTCGCGGGTCTGTTCGGCCACCGTGGCGCCCTCCCCGACCTGGCCGCACAGATAGGCGACGCCGTTGTGTTTCACGATACGGCTCATGCGTGTGCCGGTTCCGATACGTTCGATCATCCCTGGTCCGTCCTTTCAATGTCGCGCCGCACGTCTTGGCCCGGCGCCGCCAGTACGCTGCCAAGATCATGCTGGCACGCGAACCGCAAGAGCGTACCCCGCCCGGAACAGCGCCCGCCCGACGCAAGCGGCCCGGGCCGTAGCCATGCGGACGCGGCCGGTGCCGCCGTCCGCTCAGCGTCCCTCCACCCTGGCGGCGACATCCTTGTAGGCGTCAAGATAGCCTTCGGGCAGGCGGTGCGCGACGCCCTGGTGACAGTCGATACAGGTCTTGCCCTGGTCCAGCGCCGCCTGATGGTTCTGCGCCGCCCGGTTTTCCTGAAGCGTGAAGTCCATGAACTCGAAATTGTGGCAGTTGCGGCATTCGCGCGAGTCGGTCTTCTTCATCGCGGTCCAGACGCTGGTGGCCATGTCCAGACGATGGGCGTCGAACTTTTCGGGGGTGTCGATCACCCCGGTTACGAAATGGCCGTAAAGTTCGTAGCTGGCCTTGATCTTGCGCACCACCTTCGGCCCCCATTCCTTTGGCACATGGCAATCGGGGCAGGTGGCGCGGACGCCCGAAGGGTTGCTCTGGTGCACCGTACCCTCGTACTCGGCATAGACGTTGTCGCGCATCTCGTGGCAGCTTATGCAGAATTCCTCGTTGTTGGTCATCTCCATCGCCCAGTTGAAGCCGCCCCAGAACAGGACGCCGAGGACGACGCCGACGATCAGCAATGTTCCGGCGGCGACGGCGACCGCGGGCCGGGTGAAGAAATTCCAGACGCGGCGGAAGAGTCCCGGGCGTTCGCCCTGTGTGTTTCTGTCTGACATGGTTTCGATCCTTGCGGTCTGTCGCTGGGGTTTCAGTTCTTGCCCGACGACTCGAACGTGTTCTCGACCAGCGCCGGGGCGTCGGCCTGCGGCACATGGCACTGGTTGCAGAACCATCGCGTGCCGGCGATATGGTCAAGCTGGGCGCCGTTGCGGTCCATGTAATGCGTCATCGACAGGGTCGGCGCGTTACGCTCGCCGGCATTGGTCCAGTCATGGCATGACAGGCAGCGGTTTGCCTTGAGGTCGATCTGGTACTGGTCGATCGAATGCGGCACCAGGGGCGGCTGCTGGCGATAGCTGCGGGCAAAGCGTTTTTCGTCCTGGTGAAAGACATCCTCGACCGGGGTATACTCGTCGACCTGCGCGCCGCGCAGCGACTGCACGGACGAGGTGGCCGATTGGGCAAGGGCGAAACCGGCGGCCAACAGGGCCGTGGCGGTCAGGGCGCTGACGAGAACTTTGTTTTTCATGAGCTTACTCCGTTGCTTGCTCAGGCGGCGCGGCTGGCACCGGATACAGGTTGTGATCTGGATCGGTCGTCACGGGCGGCTGCGGCCGTGGCGTCGAAACGGTGGGTGAAGGTGAATACGTCCTTGGCGCAAACATCGATGCAGCGCCCGCAATTGGTGCAGTCATGCGAAAGAATGATCGGCGTTTCACCCGCCTGCCCGCGCAGGGCCGGGGTTATGACGTGCATTTCCGGGCAGACGGCAAAGCAGTCCATGCAATCGTCGCACTCGGCGCGTCTGGCGGCGCTGACGCGCAGCACGGATTTGGCGCCCAGAAGGCCGTAGAACGTGCCCACCGGGCAGAGATGCCCGCACCAGCCCCGGCGCGAAACGAACAGATCGAAGACGAACACGGCGAGAACGAAGGCCCAGGCGAACCCCATGCCGAAGATCAGCCCGCGATGCAGCATCGAGACCGGATTGACGAATTCCCAGGCGATGGTGCCGGTCAGCACCGAAACCGCCGCGACCATCGCCAGCACCCAGTACCGCGTGCCCGGTTTGGGCTGCCAGCCCTTCTTGAGGGCCAGCCGGTCATGCAGCCAGTGCGCGCCGTCGGTGACCGGGTTGATCGGGCAGACCCAGGAACAATAGACCCGCCCACCGATCAGCGCATAGGCAGCGGCGACGATCAGCGCGCCGGCCAGGCCGGTCAGTTCCGGCCAGTGTCCGGCAAGCATGGATTGCGCGGCGATGAACGGGTCTGTCAGCGGCAGGATACCAAGGGTCAGCGACCCCGAGAGGTTGCCCTTGACCCACCAGATGCCCAGCCACGGACCGATGAGAAACAGCGCCAGGAAGAACAGTTGCGACGCCCGGCGCAGGATCAGGAAGCGATGCGCGCGCCAAAGGCCGAATTTGGCAATGGCCTCGCGGCCGGCGCGGTTGCGGGTCTTGACGTTCATGGCCTGGTCCCCGGAAGTTTGAAGCTGGGGGTAAAGCCGCCCTCCATGCCCGGATCGGGCATCGCCTCGGGCAGGTAGCCGCCCGGCGCCGCCAGGTTGTCGGTGCCCGGGCCGGGCAGGCGGTCGGGCAGGTCGATCAGATCGTCGACCAGCGGATTTCGGTCCTCCCAGCCCAGCTTGTAGTGATCGGCGGCCTCGGCACGGGCGATGCGGGCGGGCAGAACCTTGATCGCGGCCTCGCCGGGCAAGACGCAGGATTTCTCGCACTTGCCGCAGCCGGTGCACTTGTCGGCATGCACCGTGGGCATGAAGATGGCGTGATGGCCCGAGCGTTCGTTATGGCTGCGCTCCAGCGTGATCGCCTCGTCGATCACCGGGCAGACCCGATAGCAAACGTCGCAGCGCAGGCCCAGTGCGTTCAGGCAGTTTTCCTCGTCGATCAGCACGGCAACGCCCATCTTCGCGTCGTCGATATCGGTCAGCGCGGGGTCCAGCGCGCCGGTCGGGCAGGCAAGCACGCAGGGACTGTCCTCGCACATTTCGCAGGGAATGTCGCGGGCGCTGAAGAACGGCGTGCCGGTGGCCGGCCCGTCGCGGCCCAGTTCCGCCAGAACCAGCGTGTTGTAGGGGCAGTCGCGCACGCACAGCCCGCAGCGGATGCAGGCGGCCAGGAAATCATCCTCGGCCAATGCGCCCGGCGGCCGCAACGCCTGCGCTGGAAGCGCGCGGGCGTCCGAGATGAAATAGCCCAGCCCCATGCCCGCCAAGGCGCAACCGGCGATGCCGCGCGCCGAGTCCTGAAGGAAACGGCGGCGATCCATCTGCCTAGGCTGCTTCTTGTTCTTGGCGGACATGGTCTTCACTCTCGCCTGGCCGGGTTACGCGCGTTCGACCTTGCAGGCGCATTTCTTGAAGTCGGTCTCTTTCGAGATCGGGCAGGTCGCATCCAGCGTCAGCTTGTTGGTCAACTGGCCCTCGTCGAACCAGGGCATGAACACGACCCCGCGCGGCATCTTGTTGCGGCCACGGGTCTCGACCCGGCTCAGCACTTCGCCGCGCCGTGTCGACACCATGATTTCCTGGCCCCGGCGCAAAGCGCGGTCCCGTGCGTCGTCGGGATGCATGAACACCACCGCCGCCGGGAACGACCGGTGCAGTTCCGGCACCCGGCGCGTCATGGACCCGGAGTGCCAGTGCTCCAGCACCCGGCCGGTGACGAACCACAGGTCGTATTCGGCATCGGGGCTTTCGGCTGCCGGTTCGTATGGCGCGAAGATGATATTGGCGCGCCCGTCCGGCTTGCCATAGAACTTCACGCCCTCGCCCTCTTTCACATAGGGGTCATAACCTTCGCGGAAGCGGTAGAGCGTCTCCTTGCCGTCGACCACCGGCCAGCGCAGGCCGCGGGCCTGGTGGTAGGTGTCGAAATCGGCCAGATCATGCGCATGACCGCGCCCGAATGCGGCGTATTCCTCGAACAGACCCTTCTGGACGTAGAAGCCGAAATCGGCGCTTTCGTGGTTCCCGAACCCTTCGGCGACCTCGCTGACGGGGTACTTGTCGACCACGCCGTTGGCGAACAGCACTTCGTAAAGCGTCTTGCCGCGCAACTCGGGCCGGGTGTCAAGCAGTTCGACCGGCCAGACCTCCTCGGTCCTGAAGCGTTTGGAGAACTCGATCACCTGCCACACGTCCGACCTGGCCTGGCCCGGAGGGCTGACCTGTTCGCGCCAGAACTGGGTGCGGCGTTCGGCGTTGCCGTAGGCGCCTTCCTTTTCCACCCACATCGCGGTAGGCAGGATAAGGTCGGCGGCCATCGCCGTGACCGTCGGATAAGGGTCGGAAACGACGATGAAGTTATCCGGGTTGCGATAGCCGGGCCAGCCTTCCTCGTTCATGTTCGGCGCGGCCTGAAGGTTGTTGGTGCACTGCACCCAATAGGCGTTCAGATCGCCGTCCTTCAGCTTGCGGTGCTGCAAGACGGCATGAAAGCCGGGCTTGTCCGGGATGGTCCCGGCGGGGATGCCCCACGCCGTTTCGCAGATCTCGCGGTGCTTTTCGTTCATCACCACCATGTCGGCGGGCAGGCGGTGGGCGAAGGTGCCGACCTCGCGCGCCGTGCCGCAGGCCGAGGGCTGGCCCGTCAGCGAAAAGGGCGAATTGCCGGGCTCCGAGATCTTGCCGACCAGAAGATGCACGTTGTACATCAGCGAGTTGACCCAGGATCCGCGCGTGTGCTGGTTGAAACCCATGGTCCAGAGCGACATCACCTTGCGGTTCGGATCGGCATATTGCTTGGCCAGCCGCTCCAGCTTGTCGGCCGGCACACCGGACAGCTTTGAAACTTTCTCAAGCGTGTAGTCGCTGACCGCCGCGGCGTATTCCTCGAAAGTCATCGGCTCCAGCTTGCCGGAATTGGCGTTCGCCGCCGCCTCCTGCAGCGGGTGGTTGTCGCGCAGGCCATAACCGATATCGGTCGCCGTCCTGGTGAAATTGACGTGGTCGCGAACGAACTCCTCGTTCACCGCGCCGGTCTGGATGATGTAGTTGGCGATGTAGTTCAGGATCGCGAGGTCGGTCTGCGGCACGAAGATCATGCCGTTATCGGCCAGCTCGAAGCTGCGGTGTTCGAAGGTCGAAAGCACATGCACCTCGCAGCCCGGCTTGGTCAGGCGGGTATCGGTCAGGCGCGACCACAGGATCGGGTGCATCTCGGCCATGTTCGAACCCCAGAGTACGAACGTATCGGCATGCTCCAGATCGTCGTAGCAGCCCATCGGCTCGTCGATGCCGAAGGTGCGGATGAACCCGGCGACGGCAGAGGCCATGCAGTGCCGCGCGTTGGGGTCGATATTGTTGGAGCGGAAGCCCGCCTTCATCAGCTTGGCGGCGGCATAGCCTTCCCATACCGTCCACTGGCCCGATCCGAACATGCCGACGCTGCTCGGCCCCTTAGTGGCGATGGCCTCCTTCCACTTCTGCGCCATGATGTCGAAGGCTTCATCCCAGCTGACCGGTTCGAAATCGCCGGTCTTGGAATACTGGCCGTTCGACTTGCGCAGCAGCGGCGTGGTCAGGCGGTCCTTGCCATACATGATCTTGGACAGGAAATAGCCCTTGATGCAGTTCAGGCCGCGGTTGACCGGCGCGTCCGGGTCGCCCTGGGTGGCGACGACGCGACCTTCCTTCACGCCGACCAGAACCGAACAGCCGGTGCCGCAGAACCGGCATGCCGCCTTGTCCCAGCGGATGTCCGGCCCGGTCAGTTGCGCCGATGCGGCATTGGGCAGGGAAATGCCGGCGGCCGATGCGGTCGCGGCGGCGGCGGTCGCCTTCAGGAACGAGCGGCGGGACGTTGGCAGGGTCATGGGCGTATCTCCCGGTTCAGTTTCGTGGGTTGCGCGAGGGGCCGGTCGGCTTCGTCCAGATCCTCGAAATGGTGATAGGTCAGGGTGATCGTCAGAACGCCGGGGATCTGGTGCATGGCCATGATCTGATCCGAGGCGCTTTGCGCTGGCGTATCTTCGACGGTGACGACGATGCGCCCGTTGTCATGGGCATGCACCTCACCGCCTGGCGTGGCCGCTATGGCCGCGATGACGCTGTCGGCATGATCGGGCATGGCATGCACCAGGCAGCCGCATATGTTCAGCATGTCCGGGTCTCCGTGGGTTGCGGGTTCGTGGTGAAACGGATCGCCGCGACCGGACAGGGGGCGAGGCAACCGCCGCAGCCGGTGCAAAGGCCGGTATCGAATTGCGGCTCGGCGCGGCCGCCGGGTTGAAGCCGGAACCGGATCGCGCCTTCGTCACAGTGATCCTGGCAGGCCCGGCACTGGATACCGCGCCGCGACAGGCAGGACATGTCCGCCCGCACGCGCCACGCCCAGTCCCGCCCCTCGGCCAGCGCCCCGGTTTCGCAGACCGCGATGCAATCGCCGCAGAACGTGCAGGCGCCGCGGGCGGGATCGAAGACCGCCAGCCCGCCGCCGCCCGCCGCCAGTACCGCCTGCGGGCAGACCCGAATGCAATCGCCGCACCCGTTGCACAATTCGCGGAACCCGGTTTCGCGCGCTGCGCCAAAGGGACGCATCGGCGGCGCTTGAGTGAATGCGCCCCGCAGGAACTCCCGTCTCGAATTGGGGGTGTTCATATCGGCCTCCCCAGAGGCTGCCGCAGGAACGCGCCCTGCATGGCCGTCGATATACCCTTCCCGAGCATATTTCCTTGACCTGCATCAGCACCCGCGGCGATTTCCATTGCGGCGGGAAGATCGGCAACTATCTGAAATTCCGTGCGTTTCCGGGGCAATGCCGACGCGGCGGCGGGGCGCCGCGGGGCGTGGCACAGGGGCGCGCCGGTTTCGATCATCAGTCTGGCCAATCGCCACGGTACCGGGAATGCCAAGTTCGGTCCTCCGTGGGCGCCCCCCGCCGGCGGCGATCCCACCGGATCGCCGCCGGCGGGGCGTCGTGCCCACCGGTTGTATCGGCCCGTCAATAGCACTATCGAGGAACGGCGAGTTTGCCCTGCAACAAACTTCGGGCGGAATTCTTGAAGAACCTCGACGAATCCCTGCTCGGGCCGCTGCCGCCGTTCCGCCGCCTAAGCCACGGCCAGATCCGCGAGATACTTGATCTTGCGCACCCGCTTCTGGTTGCGCAGGGGCACGAGGTGTTCTGCGAAGGCATGACCGCCGAGCGGTTCTTTCTGCTGCTGGACGGCCATATCCGCGTCGAACGCATCAACGCCGCCGGCGACCGGGTCGTTTCGCTGCACATCCCGCCTGGGCAATTGTTCGGCATCGCCGCGGCGCTGGGGCGCAGCACCTACCCCGCCACATCCGTCGCCGCCACCGAATGCGTGACGCTGTGGTGGCCGCTGTCGCTGTTTGACGGTTTCGCCGCCCGCTATGACGGCTTTGCCGACGAGGTTCACCGCACCGTCGGCCACCGGTTCGAGGAAATGAACAGCCGGGTGATGGAACTGGCAACCCAGCAGGTCGAACAGCGCGTCGCCAGCGCGTTGCTGCGCCTGACCCGCCAGAACGGCAGACAGACCGAAACCGGGATCGAGATCGCCTTTCCGATCACCCGCCGGATCATCTCGGACATGACCGGCTCGACCCTGCACACCGTCAGCCGCCTGCTTTCGACCTGGGAAAGGTGCGACATTTTGGAAAGCCATCGCAAGCATATCAACGTGCTTGACCCGGACCGTCTGGAGGCGCTGAGCAATCTCGACGCCCACCCCTGAGCCGCGGGCGGTCGGCAGTGCGTCAGGTGTTGAACAGAAAGTGCATGACATCGCCGTCGCGCACGACGTAGCCCTTGCCCTCGGCCCGCATCTTGCCCGCCTCCCTGGCAGCCTGTTCGCCACCGAGTTTCACGAAATCCTCATAGGCGATGGTTTCGGCGCGGATGAAGCCGCGTTCGAAATCGCCATGAATCACCCCTGCCGCCTTGGGCGCGCTGGTACCCTGCCGGATCGTCCAGGCCCGCGCCTCCTTGGGGCCGACGGTAAAATAGGTCTCAAGATGCAATAGCCCGTAGCCGGCCCGGATCAGCCGGTCCAGCCCGGCCTCGTGAAGGCCCATCTCCTCGAGGAACATCTGCGCCTCGTCCGGCTCCAGCTGGCTGATCTCTTCCTCGATCCGGGCCGAGATGACGACATGCGCGTTGCCCTGCTGCGACGCCATCGCGGCCACGCGCGCGGTATGCTCGTTGCCCGTGGCCGCATCACCTTCCGCGACGTTGCAGACATACAGCACCGGCTTGGCGGTCAGCAGTTGCAGGTTCTTCCATGCACGGGCGTCCTCGGCGTCGATGCTGACGGTGCGCGCCGGACGGCCCTCCTCCAGCGCCGCCTGCGCGACCTTCAGCAGACGCTCCTGCTGCACCGCCTCCTTGTCGCCGCCGCGCACCTTGCGCGTGATGTTGGCAAGCCGCTTCTCGACGCTTTCCAGATCGGCCAGCATCAGTTCGGTCTCGATCGTATCGGCATCGGCCACCGGGTCGATCCGGCCTTCGACATGGGTGATGTCGCCGTCCTCGAAACAGCGCAGCACATGGGCGATGGCATCGACCTCGCGTATGTTGGCCAGAAACTGGTTGCCCAGCCCCTCGCCCCTGGACGCGCCTTTGACCAGCCCGGCGATATCGACGAAAGTCATGCGCGTCGGAATCACCTGTTTCGACTTCGCGACCTCGGCCAGCCGGTCAAGCCGCGCGTCGGGCACGGCGACCTCTCCGACGTTCGGCTCGATGGTGCAGAACGGGAAATTCGCCGCCTGCGCCGCTGCCGTTCTGGTCAGCGCGTTGAACAAGGTCGACTTGCCGACATTGGGCAAGCCCACGATCCCCATCCTGAAACCCATCGTCGCGCCCTTTCCCGGATGATGCCGGCGCATCTATGGGAAGTGGCGCAACCGGGTCAACCCCTGGCTTGCCCGCGCCGTGCCCGGCCGTCAGGCACGCGCCGTTTCACTCGGGCACGCGATTCAAGACCGCCTGGCCGGGGACTTCGCAGGTTCACGCGGCCTGCCGGGGCCGGGTCATCCCCGGGATTGATTTCCGCACCCGTTTTGGGCAGACCCGGGCGGAACCATCGCAAAGGCGCCGCCATGACCCGTATCGACAGGAAATTCGAAGAACTCGACGCCAAGGGCCACAAGGCGTTCGTGGCCTATGTGATGGCGGGCGATCCCGACTACGACCGCTCGCTCGAAATCGTGCGCGGCCTGCCCGGCGCCGGTGTCGACATCATCGAACTGGGCCTGCCCTTCACCGATCCGATGGCCGACGGCCCGACCATCCAGCTGGCCGGACAACGGGCGCTGCGGGCTGGCCAGACCCTGCAACGCACGCTCGACCTGGCCGCCGAGTTCCGCAAGGGCGACGACACCACGCCGATCGTGCTGATGGGCTATTACAATCCGATCTACAACCGCGGAGTCGACCGCTTTCTTGCCGACGCCAGGGACGCCGGAATCGACGGGCTGATCGTCGTCGATCTGCCCCCCGAGGAAGACGACGAACTGTGCCTGCCCGCCCAGGCGGCAGGGCTGAACTTCATCCGGCTGGCGACGCCGACAACCGATGACGGGCGCCTGCCCCGGGTGCTGCAAAACACCTCGGGCTTCGTCTATTACGTCTCGATCACCGGCATCACCGGCGCCGCCGAAGCCGACGCCGCCGATGTCGCGCCCGAGGTCGCCCGGATCAAGACGAAGACCGACCTGCCGGTGATCGTCGGCTTCGGCATCAACACGCCGCAGAAGTCGCGCGCCATTGCCGGCATCGCAGACGGCGCCGTGGTCGGCTCGGCCATCGTGAGCCGGATCGCGGCGGGCGACTCCGCGGCCGAAGTGCTGGAATTCGTGCGCGGGCTTGCCGAAGGCGCGCATTCGGCATGACAGGGCCGGCAACGGGCGCATTGCGGGTCCGGCGGCGAATCGGTAACAAAACCATGCCAACGACAGCGAAAGGCACCCGTCATGCCGGTCATCACCACCATAGGCGACCTCAAGCGCATCCATGAACGCCGCGTGCCGCGGATGTTTTTCGACTATGCCGAAAGTGGCAGCTGGACCGAACAGACCTTCCGCGAGAACACCACCGATTTCGACAAGATCCGCCTGCGCCAGCGCGTCGCCGTCGACATGACCGGCCGCAGCACCGCCGCCCGGATGATCGGGCAGGATGTGGCGATGCCGGTGGCGCTGGCGCCGGTCGGGCTGACCGGCATGCAGCACGCCGATGGTGAGATCAAGGCGGCGCGCGCCGCCCGGGCCTTCGGCGTACCCTTCACCCTTTCGACAATGTCGATCAACTCGATCGAGGAAGTGGCCGAGGCGACCGGCGCGCCATTCTGGTTCCAGCTCTATACCATGAAGGATACCGACTATACCGGCCGCCTGATCGACCGCGCCCGCGCCGCCGGCTGCTCGGCGCTGGTCATCACGCTCGATCTGCAAATCCTCGGCCAGCGCCACAAGGATCTCAAGAACGGCCTCAGCGCGCCACCGAAACTGACGCCCGCAACCATCGCCAACCTGATGACGAAATGGGCATGGGGCATCGGGATGCTGGGCGCCAGGCGGCGCAATTTCGGCAATATCGTGGGCCATGTCAGCGGCGTCTCGGACGCTTCGCAACTGGGTGCCTGGACGGCGGAACAGTTCGACCCTTCGCTCGACTGGGACAAGGTCGGCAAGCTGATGGAACGATGGGGCGGGAAGGTGATCCTCAAGGGCATTCTCGATCCCGAAGACGCGAGAATGGCCGCCAGCCTGGGCGCCGATGCCATCGTCGTCTCCAATCATGGCGGCCGCCAGCTCGACGGCGCGCTGAGCTCGATCAGAATGCTGCCCTCGATCCTGGACGCGGTCGGCGACAGGATCGAGGTACATCTGGACAGCGGCATCCGGTCGGGCCAGGACGTGCTCAAGGCGCTGGCGATGGGCGCCGCCGGCACCTATGTCGGGCGCGCCTATATCTACGGGCTGGGCGCCATGGGCCAGGCGGGCGTCACCAGGGCGCTGGAGGTGATCCACCGCGAACTCGACCTAACCATGGCGCTGTGCGGCGAACGCAGGATCGCCGGGCTCGGGCGCCACAACCTGCTGATCCCCGAGGATTTCGAAGGCCGCTGGCAGGACTGAACGCCCCCCCTTCATCTTGCCCGTAAACTCCGGGGGGTCAGGGGGGCAGAGCCCCCCTTCTTCAAGCCCCGCATCCAGCCGTAACCGCCGCCGCCCCCCCCCCGAGAAACCGCCCGAGACCCCGCCATGCTGGTTTTCGCCGAACAATCCCTTGCCTTCATCGCGGTGCCAAAGACCGGCACGACCGCGATTGAAATGGCCTTGAAACACCGCGCTGACATCGTGTTCACCAAACGGTTCAAGCACATGCCGGCCTCGCGGTTTCATGCCAGGGTGGCGCCGTTCCTTGACGGCGCGTTCGGATTGCGCCCCGACCGAGTGGCGGTGATGCGCGAGCCCGAGGAACAGATCCGCAGCTGGTACCGCTATCGCTGCCGCAGCGAACGCCGCGGCAGCGAGTTCAGCACCCACGGCGTCAGTTTCGATGCCTTCGTGCGCGCCGTGATTTCGCAGACACCGCCCCCCTATGCCGGAATCGGCAGCCAGTACCGGATGCTCACCTCGGGCGAGGGCAGGCTGCTGGTGCATCACCTCTTTGCCTATGAGAAACCCTTGCAGTTCCGCGCCTTCCTCGACGATAGATTCGGCGAAGAGATCGTGCTGAAACAAAGAAACGTCTCACCCCCCGCCGACGCGCCGCTCGATCCGAACACGCGTGCCCTGCTGCGCGCCGCCCGGGCCGAGGAGTTCGACCTATACGACCGGCTGACAGCGGCCGGCGGCCACCTGCGCACCAAGATCGACTGAGGACGCCCGGCCGCGCGAAAACAGCTTTTCAACCGCCCCGGACTGGTCTATACGCGCGGCTTCACGCGGGGTTACAGCCTTGGAGGAACCCCGCCCCAATCTGGAGAGAAAATATGGCTGGAGAGATTCCTGATCTCGTAGCCCTGGAACGGACGGGGACAGGCAAGGGCGCCGCTCGTCAGACCCGCCGGGAAGGCATGGTTCCGGGGATCGTGTTCGGTGGCGACGCGGATCCGCTGCCGATCAAGGTTGCGTTCAACGAACTGCTGAAGAAACTCAAGGCGGGCCGGTTCAAGTCCACCCTGTTCAACCTGAAGGTCGAAGGCCACGAGGACGTGCGCGTCATCTGCCGCGACGTGCAGCGCGACGTGGTCAAGGATCTGCCCACGCATCTGGACCTGATGCGCCTGCGCCGCACCACCCGGATCGGCCTGTTCATCCCGGTCGAGTTCATCAACGAAGGCGCCTGCCCCGGCCTGCGCAAGGGCGGCGTGCTGACCGTGGTGCGCCCCGAGGTCGAACTTTACGTGATCGCCGGCGATATTCCCGATCACGTCACCGTCGATCTGAGCGGCCTGAACCTGGGCGATTCGGTGACGATCTCTGACGTGAAGCTGCCCGAAGGCGCCAAACCCACCGTATCGCGCGATTTCGTGATCGCCACGATCTCGGCCCCGTCCGGCCTGCGCTCGGCCGACGATGAGGACGAGGACGCCGAAACCGTGGCGCCCGACGAGGTCGAGGCGACCGAGGTCGGCGACGACTGATCCGCCCCGCATCGACGCGTGGCAACGGGGCCGGCAACGGCCCCGTTTTGCATTTCCCGGCGCCCGGCACTGGCGTTCAGCCGCATCCTGTTGCATGACAGAGACAGCGCAGCACAGGGGCAAGGCCGATGAAGCTCTTTGTCGGGTTGGGAAATCCGGGGGCAAAATACGCCTCAAACCGCCACAATATCGGCTTCATGGCGATGGACCGCATTGCCTCCGATCACGGATTCGGCCCGTGGAAGACGCAGTTCCAGGGCCAGTTGGCCGAGGGCCGGCTGGGCGGGGAAAGGGTTTTCCTTCTCAAGCCCGTCACCTTCATGAACCTCTCGGGCCAGTCGGTCGGCGAAGCGATGCGCTATTACAAGCTCGACGGCGACGACGTGGTGGTTTTTCATGACGAACTTGACCTGAACCCCGGCAAGCTGCGCGTCAAGCAGGGCGGCGGGCATGCCGGGCATAACGGGCTGCGCTCGCTGCATGCCCATATCGGCGAGGATTATGGGCGCGTACGCATGGGCATCGGCCACCCCGGCCACAAGGACCGGGTCGCAGCCTATGTGCTGCACGATTTCGCCCGCGCCGACGCGGAATGGCTCGACGACGTTCTGCGCGGCGTGTCCGATGGCGCACCACGGCTTGCCCAGGGCGATACCGGCGGTTTCCTGAACGCGGTTGCCCTGCGCACGGCCCCGCCGCGCCCTTCCACCGGCGCGCGGCAAAAACCACCCGAAAAGGCGCATACGCCGCCACCGGAGGATAACCCGCAAGACGAAGACAAGAGATCGGCCTTGCAGCGGCTGGTCGACAGGTTCCGCTAATGAAGCGAACCCGGAATTCGACACTTCGAGATCCGGGCACGACAAGGGTTTGCGCCCGGCCCCGAGGGAGAGCGCGAACCGGATCGCAGGCGATCAAGGGGGCGATGGATGGATGTTGCGAACCCTGGATTCGGCTGGATAGCCGCTGCTTCTGTCGCCACGTTCCGTTTGCGTCGACACCGGGTTGGCTGTTTGCTGGCCCAGACAGAGAGGAAGGACGATATGCGCAGATTCGGAAAATGGCTGGGCCGGATACTGGTGATCCTGATCCTGGCCGCCGCCGCGGTCGGCTTGTGGAAACGCGAGCAGATCACCAGGCTTCTCGCGGTCAATTCCCTGTTCTCAGAAGAAAAGATCGTGAACAACTTCTCGCATATGGACGCCGCCTTCCTGACCGTGCCCGTCAGCCGCGGCGACGGCCCTGTCAGCCCCCTACCGCACGGGCCTGAAACCGAACTGCCCGCAGAGGTGGCCGGATGGATCGACGAACGGTCGGTCACGTCGCTTCTGGTGATGAAGGACGGGGAGATCCGGCATGAGGAGTATTTTCTTGGCACCGGGCCGGATGACCGCCGCATTTCATGGTCAGTCGCAAAAAGCTATCTCTCCGCGCTCCTGGGCGTGCTGATGGACGAAGGCGCAATCGCCTCGCTCGACGATCCGGTAACGAAATACGCGCCCGGTTTGACGGGCACGGCCTATGACGGCGCGACCATCCGCAATGTGCTGAACATGGCCAGCGGTATCGTGTTCGACGAAGACTATCTGGACGAGAATTCGGACATCAAGCGGATGGGCCGGGTGATCGCGCTGGGCGGCACGCTGGACGACTTCACCGCCAGCTTCAGCGAGGCCTTCGCAGCGCCGGGCGAAACCTGGCAATATGTCTCGATCGACACGCATGTTATCGGCATGGTGATCCGCGGCGCCACCGGGCGACCCATTGCCGAACTGATGTCGGAAAAGATCGTTGCCCCACTGGGTCTGGAACGCGAGGGACTCTATATCGCCGACGGCGCCGGCGTGGCCTTCGTCCTCGGCGGGCTGAACTTCACCACCCGCGATTATGCCCGCTTCGGCCAGATGATCCTGCAGGAGGGCGAACATGACGGCAGACAGGTGGTGCCCGCCGGCTGGATCGAGGCCTCGACCGCACCCAGCGCACCCACCGCGCCGGGTGAAACCGGCTATGGCTATCAATGGTGGATCCCGGCCGATGCGCAGGAAGGCGAGTTCTTCGCCCGCGGCATATATGGCCAGTATCTCTATTTCGACCGCCCGCGCGGCGTGCTGATCGTCAGCACCGCGGCCGACCGGCACTTCCGCGAGGATGGCGTGAACGAACACAACATCGAGATCTTTCGCAAGATCGCCCAAAGCCTGTAGGATGAAGACATGAAGCAAGCCAAACCGATCAATGTACTGGGCGGCGCGCTCGAACCCTGTTCGACCGAACCGATGACGGGTTTTTTCCGCGACGGCCACTGCAACACCTGCGACGAGGACGAGGGCAGCCACACGGTCTGCGCCGTGATGACCGACGAATTCCTCGCCTATTCGAAATATGTCGGCAACGATCTGTCCACGCCCCGCCCCGACCTCGGCTTTGCCGGCCTGATGCCGGGCGATCACTGGTGCCTGTGCGCAAGCCGGTTCCTGCAGGCGCATGACGAGGGCTGCGCACCGAAGGTCAACCTCGCGGCGACGCATCAGCGCGCCCTGGACATCGTGCCCATGGAGGTGCTGGACCGCTACGCGCTATAGCGCGTTCGGGCCGCCCCGGCCTTCAGTCGGCATCGCGCCCTTCGGTGTCGGACATGTCGAACCCCAAATACCTGGCGACGGTGAAGATGTCCTTGTCGCCGCGCCCGCACATGTTCATGCAGATCAGGTGATCGGCGGGCAGATCGGGGGCGATCTTGATGACATGGCCAAGAGCATGTGACGGCTCCAGCGCCGGAATTATGCCCTCGGTGGCGCAGCAAAGCTGGAACGCCTCCAGCGCCTCGGCATCGGTGATCGAGACATATTCGGCGCGCCCGACCTCGTGCAGCCAGGCATGCTCGGGCCCGATGCCGGGATAGTCGAGCCCGGCCGAGATCGAATGGCCTTCAAGGATCTGTCCGTCACCGTCCTGAAGCAGGTAGGTGCGGTTGCCATGCAGCACGCCGGGCCGCCCGCCGGTAAGCGAGGCGCAATGCTCCATCTTCTCGTTGACGCCCTTGCCGCCCGCTTCGACCCCGATGATGCGCACGCCTTCGTCATCGAGGAAGGGGTGAAACAGACCCATCGCGTTCGACCCGCCGCCGATCG
The DNA here is from genome assembly GCA_047975215.1 of Jhaorihella sp. Lineage (GTDB taxonomy): Bacteria > Pseudomonadota > Alphaproteobacteria > Rhodobacterales > Rhodobacteraceae > JAGRMG01. The sequence goes on along the minus strand of JBKEDD010000017.1, from coordinate 3,794 downwards.
CGGCAATGATGGTGTCGGGCAACCGCCCCTCGGCCGCCTGCATCTGTTCCCGCGCCTCCCTGCCGATGATCGACTGGAAGTCGCGTACCATCGCCGGGTATGGGTGCGGACCGGCCACGGTGCCGATACAGTAGAAGGTATCGTGCACATTCGTTACCCAGTCGCGCAACGCGTCGTTCATCGCGTCCTTCAGCGTGCCGCGCCCCGATGTCACCGCAATCACCTCGGCACCCAGCAGGCGCATCCGGAACACGTTCGGCGCCTGCCGGCGCACGTCATGCGCCCCCATGTAGACCACGCATTTCAGCCCGAACTTGGCGCAGACCGTGGCCGTCGCAACGCCGTGCTGGCCAGCGCCGGTCTCGGCGATGATGCGGCTCTTGCCCATGCGGCGTGCCAGGATGATCTGGCCCAGCACGTTGTTGATCTTGTGGGCGCCGGTATGGTTCAACTCGTCGCGCTTGAGATAGATTTTCGCGCCACCCAGATGCTGCGTCAGCCGTTCGGCGAAATACAGCGGACTGGGCCGGCCGACATAATGCGTCCAGAGATGGTGCATCTCGTCCCAGAATGCCGCGTCGGTCTTGGCCCTTTCGTATTCCTGTTCGAGCCTCAGGATCAGAGGCATCAGCGTTTCCGAGACGAACCGGCCACCGAAAATGCCGAACCTGCCCCTTTCATCGGGGCCGTTCATGAAACTGTTGAATAGATCGTCGGCCATGGGTGCCTCCCTCCGCGTCCGCCCAGCACTACGCGTCCCGAGCAGGATGGTAAAGCGTTTGCGGAGACAGACTTTCATGGAAAGTCTGGTGGTGAACTTTCCATGAAAGTTTGTTGGCCGCTGGCCATCAGGGCACCCGTTCGGCGTTGCAGAACACGATGATCTGCCCGGCGTTCTCCACCGCCGCAAACCCGCGGCGGCGGTTCTCGGCAAGAAAGACCTCACGGCCCACCATCCGCTCCATGTCGCGAAGCTTGCGGCGAACCACGGCACCGTCACGCGCCGCCTTGGCGGTGGACAGATGCGAGAACCATTGCTGAGGCGTCCGGGGTGGAATCGCTGCGGTCATGGCGCAGCCTGGGCCGGTTCGGGCAATTGCCCGGTTAATGCCCGCCCGCCGCCGCCACAAACGCCCGGATCAGCGCCGGATCCGTCACCCCCGGCGCGGTTTCGACGCCGGACGACACATCGACCTGCCGCGCCCCTGTCATCCGGACCGCCTCGGCCACGTTGCCGGGCGTCAAACCGCCAGCCAGCATCCAGGGCCGACGCCAGTACTTGCGCGCCGCCAACAACCGCCAGTCGAAGGCTAGCCCGTTGCCGCCCGGCAGGTCCGCGCCCTTCGGCGGTTTGGCGTCGATCAAGAGCTGGTCGGCGACCTCGGAATAGAGCCCGATACTGTCCAGGTCCTCAGCGCCGGCCACGCCCACAGCCTTCATCACGGGCAGACCGAACCGCGCCTTGACCGCCCGCACCCGGTCCGGGCTTTCGTTCCCGTGAAGTTGCAGCATGTCGATCGGAACCGTGGCGACGATGTGATCCAACTCGGCATCGGTTGCATCGACCGTCAGCGCCACCTTGCATATGCCCGGCGGCACCGTGGCGGCCAGGGCCGCAGCCCCGGATACGGACAGATGACGCGGCGATTTCGGGAAAAACACGAACCCGGCATAGGCCGCGCCGGCGGCAGCCGCGGCGGACACGTCCGCCGGTGCGCTCAGGCCGCAGATCTTGACACGAATATCGCCGGGCATCGCCCGATCAGCCGGCTTCGTCGAGAATGGCCAGAACTTCGTCCTTGTGCTCGGGCCGGCGATCCTTCAGCCGTGTCACTTCGCGCTTGAGCTTGTTGACGTCGCGGGTCTTCACCCCGGCGTCGCGGCGGTGCTTGTATTCGCGCAGCCATTCCCAGACGAACCCTATCACCAGACCGGCGGCAATCCCGCCGAGAACCACCACGAACAGCGGCAGCGACATGGCGAAATTGAACCCCAGCAGCCCCGCGAGATCCTCGGGCATCAGTTGCAGGGTAACGACGGCCCGGTTGGCCAGAGAGACCGAGACCAGAACGACCCCCAGAATGCCCAGGAATGCGTAGCGTACATAGCGCATCAGATCACTTTCCGTTCAGCCGGTCGCGCAGCAGCTTGCCGGTCTTGAAGAACGGCACATGCTTTTGCTCGACATGCACCGTTTCGCCGGTTCTGGGGTTGCGGCCGATCCGTGCATCGCGCTGCTTGACCGAGAACGCGCCGAACCCGCGCAGTTCGACGCGGTCGCCGCGCGCCATGGCGCCCGTGACTTCCTCGAAGACCGTGTTCACGATCCTCTCCACGTCACGCTGGTACAGGTGCGGGTTTTCGTCGGCGATCTTCTGTATCAGTTCAGACCGGATCATCGGCTTTTTTCCTCCCGGAGCGCAGTTTTCTTGCTTGCGTCTAGCCCGGGACTATACGGCCAATCTTGTCGGTGCGAAACCAGAACAATTCGAATATCTGCCTAAATTTCAGCCCCTTGGCACGATTTCGCGGGTTGCACAGGGGTTTGTTGGCCCGGCTTCGCGCGCCCGGACCGGCAAGGCGGCCTGCGCGACACCGCCCGCCGCCATGCGGGAACACGCATGATTCGCCCGCCATCCCGGCGCCGTCCGATGCGTCCGGCCGGCGCATGAAAGACCCCGCGGCAGCGATACCGCGGGGTCGATCCCTTGCCTTGTCGCGACGACCTATTCGTCGCGCTTGAGCGCCGCGCCCAGGATGTCGCCCAGCGATGCGCCGGAATCGGACGATCCGTATTGCTGCACGGCTTCCTTCTCTTCGGCGATCTCGCGGGCCTTGATCGACAGGCCCAGGCGTCGGGTCTTGCTGTCCACGTTGGTCACGCGCACATCGACCTTGTTGCCGACCGAGAACCGCTCGGGGCGCTGCTCGGACCGGTCACGGCTAAGATCGGAACGGCGAATGAAGGACTTCATGCCCTCGTATTCCACCTCGATCCCGCCATCCTCGATCTTGGTCACTTCGACGGTAATGATCGAACCGCGTTTGACGCCGCCCACGGCATCGGCGAACTTGTCGCCTCCCACGGCCTTGATCGAAAGAGAGATACGCTCCTTCTCGGTATCGACTTCCGATACCACCGCCTTGACCATGTCTCCCTTGCGATAGGTCTGTATCGCCTCCTCACCGCGTTCGTCCCAGGACAGATCGCTGAGGTGAACCATGCCGTCGATATCCCCATCCAGGCCAACGAACAGACCGAATTCGGTGATGTTCTTGACCTCGCCCTCGACTTCGGTGCCTTCGGGATGGGTCTCGGCGAACACTTCCCAGGGGTTGCGCATGGTCTGTTTCAGGCCAAGCGACACGCGCCGTTTGGCGCTGTCGATTTCCAGCACCATGACATCGACTTCCTGGCTGGTCGAAACGATCTTGCCGGGATGCACGTTCTTCTTGGTCCAGGACATTTCACTGACATGGACCAGACCTTCGACACCGGGCTCCAGTTCCACGAAGGCGCCGTAATCGGTGATGTTGGTGACGCGGCCCTTGTGAACGGTGCCCAGCGGGTACTTGGCGCCCACCAGATCCCACGGATCTTCCTGAAGCTGCTTCATGCCCAGCGAGATTCGGTGGGTTTCCTTGTTGATCTTGATGACCTGCACCTTGACGGTTTCGCCGATCGACAGGATTTCCGACGGGTGGTTGACCCGGCGCCATGCCATGTCGGTGACGTGCAACAGCCCGTCGACACCGCCGAGATCGACGAAGGCGCCGTATTCGGTGATGTTCTT
>JBKEDD010000016.1:0-28987 GCA_047975215.1 Jhaorihella sp. | reverse complement strand
GTTCAGCGGCAGGTCATAGACCACCATGGCGCGGCTGCCGGCATAGGTCAGGTCCAGCTGGATGCCGCGCCGGTCCTGGCACAGTTTCAGCACGTCGCCCAGATACTCGTCGGGCACCAGAATGGTGGCCTTGATGCGTGGCTCCTCCAGGTGATCGACATGCGCAAGATCGGGCATGTCGGCGGGGTTGTGCAACTCGCGCATGCTCCCGTCGCGCATGAAGACGTGATAGACCACGCTGGGCGCGGTGGTGATCAGGTCGATATCGTATTCGCGCTCGATCCGGTCGCGGATCACCTCGAGGTGCAGGAGACCCAGGAAACCGCAGCGAAAGCCGAAACCCAGCGCCGCCGAGGTCTCCATCTCGAAGCTGAAGGAAGCGTCGTTCAGCGCCAGTTTCCCGATCGAATCGCGCAGATCCTCGAATTCCGAGGCATCGACCGGGAACAACCCGCAGAACACGACAGGCTGGGCGGGCTTGAAACCCGGCAAGGGGTCTTCGCAGCCCTTCTTTTCGTGCGTGATGGTATCGCCGACGCGGGTGTCGCGGACCTGCTTGATCGAAGCGGTGAGAAAGCCGATCTCGCCCGGTCCCAGTTCGTCGATCACCTGCATCGCGGGGCGGAACACGCCGATCCGGTCGACATGATGGACCGAACCGTTCTGCATCATCACGATACGCTCGCCCTTCTTCAGCACGCCGTCCATGATCCGCACCAGCACGATGACGCCGAGATAGCTGTCATACCAGCTATCCACCAGCATCGCCTTAAGCGGCGCGTCGCGGCTGCCCTTCGGGGCCGGCAGGTGCTGCACGATGGCCTGAAGCGTTTCGTGGATGCCCTGCCCGGTCTTGGCCGAAACCCGGATGGCGCCGGACGCGTCGATGCCGATCACGTCCTCGATCTGTTCGGCGACGCGGTCGCAATCGCTGGCCGGCAGGTCGATCTTGTTGAGCACCGGCACGATCTCGTGGTTGGCGTCGATCGCCTGATAGACATTGGCCAGGGTCTGCGCCTCGACCCCCTGCGTGCTGTCCACCACCAGCAGCGAGCCTTCGACAGCCCGCATCGACCGGCTGACCTCGTAGGCGAAATCGACATGACCGGGAGTGTCGATCAGGTTGAGCACATAGATCTCGCCATCATCGGCCTTGTAGTCGATGCGCACGGTATTGGCCTTGATGGTGATGCCGCGCTCGCGCTCGATATCCATCGCGTCAAGCAGCTGCTCCTTCATGTCGCGGTCCTGCACCGTTCCGGTCGCCTGGATCAGCCGGTCTGCCAGCGTGGACTTGCCATGGTCGATATGGGCGACGATGGCGAAATTGCGGATATGCGCGAGGTCGGTCATGGCAGGGATATGTATGGGAACGCAAGAGCCGTCAAGCGCGATCACATGGGCCCCGGGGCGGCGCAACACTTTCGGAAATGCCGGCGGTTCCGCGGCTTCGGGCAACGGCCGGACATCGGTGCCGGCGGTGCCTTTTCACCGGGTCGCCCGGTCCGCCTCGCCGGTCCGGCATCGCGCGATTGAACCCGGCCCTGGTTTGCGCCATATTGTCCGGAATTCCGAAAGGGGCATAAGACCCCCCGTATCAGAACGAGGCATCGAAATGAGGGTTTTCCTGTCGTTCTTGCTGTGCGCGGCCGCCCTGTCGATGGTCGCCCCCGAACCGGCAAGCGCCGGATTGGGCGTGATCGACCGCGCCTGCCGGCAATCCAACCGGCCCGCTGCGACGCCGCAGATGTGCGGCTGCATCCAGGAGGTCGCGAATTCGACGCTGAACCGCACCGAGCGGCGCAAGGTCGCCCGCTGGTTCAAGGATCCCCACCAGGCCCAGGTCGTGCGGCAGTCGGACCGGCGCAGCGACGCGGAATTGTGGGAACGCTACCAGGCGTTCGGAGATCTGGCCGCGCGCACCTGCAGGTGATCGGATAGCAACGCCGCCGCTGCGCGCCCTGCCGGCAAACACCCGGCCCGGCTCCCCGCCCCCCGATCAGCGGGACGTGTCCGGCGTCGCCGCGCGCCTTCCGCGCCCCGCACCGTCCGCGTCCGCGGGATGTTTGCGCCCCATACACCCTAGCCCGGAAAACCCGCGGGCCCCTTCGCGCACCCCGTCTTCTTCTGACCCCAAATATCCTCGCCGAAGGCATCGCGCGCAGCGCGATCCCCGCCGCCGCGCGGATCGGGCCGAATACCCGGCGCTGTATTCAGATTTTTGAAAGGCACGGCCCGTATCCGGCCACATCGCTACTTGACCTAAAGGCAGCACGGTTTCAATAAGCGGCAAACCGGGGAGGTTGCTGGAATGCTCATGAAAGGCGTGACCCTGCGCGGTCTCGAAGTATTCGAGGCGCTGGCCAATACCGGCTCCGTGGCGCAGGCGGCCGAGATCACCGGGCTGAGCCAGCCGGCGGTTTCCCAGCAGATGCGCAACCTCGAGGCCGCGCTGGGCACGGACCTGGTGGATCACGGCCGGCGCCCGATGCGGCTGACCCCGGCAGGGCGGGGGTTCCTCGCGCGGACCGAAACCGTGCTGTCCGAACTGCGGCTGGCGCAGAGCGAACTCGCGGTGATGGATCTGACGCATCTCAGCACGCTGTCCATCGGACTGATCGACGATTTCGACAACGACCTGACGCCGCGGCTGGTGACGATCCTGGCCGACAGCCTGACGCGATGCCGATTCAAGCTGATCACCGCGCCCAGTCTCGAAATATCCGAGGCGATGCAGGCCCGCCGCCTGCACATCGCGGTCGCCGCCAGCACCGGAGAGATGCACGACGGCGTGATCGAATACCCGCTGGTCCGCGACCCGTTCATCCTGGTCACGCCACGCGGATCGGTGGCGGAAAGCTCCGATATCATGGGCTCTCTGGCACGGATGCCGCTGTTGCGCTATTCCCGCGAACAACTGATAAGCCGCCAGATCGAGGCGCATCTGGCGCGTCAGAAGCTGGCGTTCGAGGACCGTTTCCAGATCGGCAGCCACCTGGCACTCATGGCGATGGTGGCGCGGCGCATCGGCTGGGCGATCACCACGCCGCTGGGCTATATGCGCGCCGCTCGTTTTCACGACGAGATAGAAGCGCACGCGCTGCCGCTGACGGCGTTTGCGCGCACCATCTCGCTATTCGCAGGGGCCGACTGGGCCGACCGGGTGCCGCGCGACGTGGCCCAGACCATGCGCCGGCTGGTGCAAAGCCAGATGATCGAGCCGGGAATCGCCCGCCTGCCATGGCTGGCGGGCCAGTTGCGGGTGATCGAAGATCACACGCGCGCCGACTGACGCAAGAGTCGCGCGCAAGGCGCCAAGGCGGGCGGCGCTGGCAGGTATTGCAGGACATGGGCCCTGGTTCGTGTTCGGATCCGCGCCATTGCTCAGCCCAACGGCAGCGCGGCAAGGCCGGGACGGGGAGACATGGCAACCAGACGCCGGGAATTCGGAAGTGCTTAATCCGCCGCGTTCCCGAACCGCCTGCGATGCCACGGCCGGTCGGGCCGCGCGACGGCATTCGGACTTTGCACAGCGAGGAGGACATATGGATAAGATCGTGATTCTCACCGGCGCCGGAATCTCGGCCGAAAGCGGGCTGGGTACGTTCCGCGATGCCGGCGGCATCTGGACGCGCTATCCGATCGCGGATGTGGCGACGCCCGAGGGCTTTGCCCGCAACCCGGCACTGGTGCAGGAGTTCTACAATGCCCGGCGCGACAAGGCGGCGCGGGCGCGGCCGAACGCGGCGCATCTGGCGCTCGCCCGGCTGCAGGCGGGCTGGCCGGGCGAGGTGGTGATCGTGACCCAGAATGTCGATGATCTGCATGAACGTGCCGGGGCGCGTGATGTGCTGCATATGCACGGGCAGCTGTCCGGGGCCCTGTGCGGCGCCTGCGGCCATCGCTGGCGGGCGCCGCACACGATGGGCGAGGGCGAACCCTGCCCGGCCTGCCGCGCCCCCTGGGCACGCCCGGACGTGGTGTGGTTCGGCGAGATGCCCTATTACATGGACGAGATTTCTGCCCACCTGGCGGGTGCCGGCCTGTTCGCCGCCATCGGTACTTCGGGGCAGGTCTGGCCGGCGGCGGGCTTCGTGACCGAAGCCGCGGCGTCGGGCGCGCATACGGTCGAACTGAACCTTGAGCCATCCGAGATGGCCGCACGATTTGCCCAGACCCGGACCGGGCCGGCCTCGCGGACCGTCCCGGCCTGGGTGGGCGAACTTCTGGCGCGCTGCTGAGCGCGCCGCGCGGATCAGCCGCCCGCCTTCGGCTTCATCTGGCCGTGCTGCATGTGCTGCATGGCCTGGTCGGGCTTGCGCTCGAGGTCCACAGGTACCTCGACGCTGATCGTGCCGGCTTTCTCGAAGGTCAGATCCAGCTTGACGATGTCGCCCTGTTCAAGCGGCCGCTTCAGGCCAAGGAACATGACGTGGTCGCCGCCACGGGCCAGCGCGTGCATACCGCCCGCGGGAATCGCAAAGCCTTCCTCGACCTGCACCATCTTCATCACGCCGTTCTCGTCTTCGATGTGGGTGTGCAACTCGACCCGCTCGGCCACGTCCGAGGCGGCCGACACCATGCGGTCATCCTCTTCGCTCGCGTTCATGACGACCATGAAGGCCGCGCCCGAACCCGACATCATCGTCGACGCACGCGCATAGGCGTCGCGCACCGTTATGTCGGCCATGTCACCGGCGCTTGCCGCACCGGACATAATCAGCGCCGCGGCTGCAGCGCCCAGAAACGTCTTGAAGGACATGTCCTTCTCCCTCTTCCAAGGTATTGATCTTGATCGGTAGTCTGAGTTGTAGGGAAAAAGGAGTCAGACCGGAGGCGAACGGGCGGTGGCGCGAAAGACCGACCGCGCGGTATCTACCAGCGCATCGCGTACCGGAAAGGGACATTCGGTACGCGGCAACCGGACCGGCGCGGGATCGGACGGCAAAGCTGCCACCACAAGATGCATCACGCATTCAGGGCATACATAGGGCGGTTTGGTCGGCTGGCCATCCTCGTCCACATAGACGGTCACCGGGCCGGTGCCTGTGCACAGCACCATTTCCCCGACCGAGGCGGCCGAGCCACGCGCGACCGCCATCGTCTGCCCCGTCACCGACAGGAGCAGCGCCAGCGCGATCGCGAGATATGTGGGTACCACCGGTTGCATGCCGCCTGCGATCTTAGGACCGCCCGCGCAGTGCCGCAAGGGGCGGCGGCGCCTGGCGCGGCACCGCGCCACAGGCGGGGGCATGAGCCGGCTGGCAGGGGGCACGGCCCCAGCGCGAAAACCCCGCGGCGGGGCCACGGGGTCCGAGATGGAGTTGCCGCCGAAGGGGACGATCAGGCCGAGGCGGCAGCCTTGGCGATCTCTTTCTTGACCTTCAGGGCGTTGGCCGAAAGCTCGTCATCCTTGGCCTTGGCAAGGAACGCGTCCAGCCCGCCGCGGTGATCGACGCTGCGCAGGGCGGCGGCGCTGATCCGCAGCTTGACGCCGCGACCGAGCGTTTCGGATTGAAGCGTCACATCGTTCAGGTTCGGCAGGAACCGCCGCCGGGTCTTGTTGTGGGCATGGCTGACATTGTTGCCGGACATCGGCCCTTTTCCGGTCAGTTCGCAACGGCGCGACATGGGTATGTTCCTTCGTTCTGGATGGCGCGGCCCGGGGGCCGGGATGCCAAATCAAAGGGGCGCCGCCGCTGGCTGCGCCCGAAATCTGGTGCGCTGCGTTTAGGGTGAATCGGGGGCCGGGTCAAGCCGGGTCGCGCGGATTTCTCTGCCCTTGCCCGCGGATCGGCCCCTGGCGGCCGGCCGGCGCTCAGTTCAGGTCGAATTCGGCCAGAAAGGCCCGCGCAGCCGCCGAGGGGGTCAGTTCGGCGGTTTCAACCTGGCGCGCCAGACGCTCCATCCCCGCCCGGGCATCGGGCGTTTCCAGCCGCGCAAGCAGGGCCTGGCGCACCTCCTGCGCAAACCAGTATCGCGCCTGGTTCGCGCGCGCGCGCTCCCAGTGGCCGTTCTGTTTGCGCCACTCCACCAGCGCATTCATTTCGGCCCAGGCTTGCTGCAGGCCGGTTTCGGCGGCGGCCGAAACCATCATCGCCTTGGGAAAGCCCGGCGGATCCTGCGCACGCTTGCGCAACAGCCGCAGCGCGCCCGAATAGTCGCTGCATGTACGCGTGGCCGCCGGTTTCAGATCGCCGTCGGCCTTGTTGACCAGGATGATGTCGGCGATTTCCATGATCCCGCGCTTTACGCCCTGCAATTCGTCGCCCCCCCCCGGGGCCAGCAGCAGAACGAACAGGTCCGACATTTCCGCCACCACGGTTTCGGACTGGCCGACGCCCACGGTCTCGATCATCACCACGTCGAATCCCGCAGCTTCGCACAGCGCCACCGCCTCGCGGGTACGGCGCGCCACGCCGCCCAGATGCGTCTGGCTGGGCGAGGGCCGGATGAAGGCGCGCCGGTCGCGGCTCAACCGGTCCATCCTTGTCTTGTCGCCCAGGATCGACCCGCCCGAGCGCGCCGAACTGGGATCGACCGCCAGCACCGCCACCCGCAGCCCCTGCCCGGTCAGCATGGTGCCGAAGGCGTCGATGAAGGTGGACTTGCCGACCCCCGGCGTACCCGAAAGCCCGATCCGCAGCGCCTGACGGCCCGAACCGCGCAGCCGTTGAAGCAGGTCCGCGGCCTGGGCGCGGTGATCCTCGCGCCGGCTTTCGACAAGCGTGATGGCGCGTGCCAGCGCGCGCCGGTCGCCTGCCGCTATCCGTTCGCCAAGATCCGCCATCCGCTTTCGCCACCAATCCGTTTGCCGCCGGCTTCTTGCCGTGCCGCGGCCCGCTTGTCCAGTATCGCCCCTGCCCAGATCCGCGGGCAAGGCGCACTGGACGGGGCGCGCGGCATTGCCGATAAGGCGGCGATGACAACGCCGCTGCCCATCGACGCCGCCCTGCCCGGCCTGATCGCCGCCCTGCGCGAGACCGGGCGCGCCGTGTTGCAGGCGCCGCCGGGCGCTGGCAAGACCACGCGCGTTCCGCTTGCGATGCTTCGCGCCGGGCTGACGGAGGGGCGCATCCTGATGCTGGAACCCCGCCGCCTGGCCGCCCGTGCCGCGGCCGAACGGATGGCCGAAACCCTGGGCGAGGCGGCGGGCGAAACCGTCGGCTACCGGATGCGTGGCGCAACCAGGGTATCCCCGGCCACGCGCATCGAGGTCGTGACCGAAGGCATCCTGACCCGGATGCTGCAATCGGCACCCGACCTGCCCGGCATCGGCGCGGTGATCTTCGACGAGTTCCACGAACGCTCGCTGAATTCCGATCTCGGGCTGGCGCTGTGCCTGGAGGTGGCCGGCGCCCTGCGCGGCGACCTGATCCTGCTGGCGATGTCGGCGACGCTGGATGCCGACCCCGTGGGCGCTCTGATGCGGGCGCCGGTGATAACCTCGCAGGGGCGTGCATTTGCGGTGCAGACCCGCTGGCTCGACCGGCCGCTTGGGCCCATGACACGGCGCGGCGATGCGCTGGCCGACCTGGTGGTGCGGGCCGAGGCCGAGACGCGCGACGCGGGCGGCGCCATGCTGGTGTTCCTGCCGGGCGAGGCCGAGATCCGGCGCGCCGGGGCGGCGCTTGCGCACCGGCTGCCGCCCGGATGCGTACTGCGCCCGCTATACGGCGCCCTGCCCTTCGCGGACCAGCGCGCCGCGATCGCGCCGCAAAAAGCGGGGCGCAAGGTGGTTCTGGCCACCGCCATCGCTGAAACCTCGCTGACGATCGAGGACGTGCGCGTTGTCGTCGACATGGGACTGGCTCGGCGGGCAAGGTTCGATCCGGGCAGCGGCATGGCGCGGCTGGTGACGGAACGAGCGACCCGCGCCGAGGCCGAGCAGCGGCGCGGCCGCGCCGGGCGGGTGGCCGAGGGTGTCTGCTATCGCCTCTGGACACGCGGCGAGGACGGCGCGCTGGCCGCCTTTCCCCCCGCCGAGATCGAGGCCGCCGACCTGACGGGGCTTGCCCTGGAACTGGCGCTTTGGGGGTGCGAGCCGGGCGCCTTGCCGTTTCTCACCCAGCCGCCCGCGCCCGCGATGGCCGAGGCGCGGGCGCTGTTGGAGATGCTGGGGGCGCTGGACGGCAAGGGCCGGATCACCGGGCACGGGCGCGACCTCGCGGCGTTGCCGCTGCATCCGCGCCTGGCGCACATGCTGACGCTGGCCGGACCCGGCGCCGCGCCGCTGGCGGCACTGATGGGCGAACGCGACCCGCTGCGCGGCGCCCCCTGCGACCTGGAGCTGCGGCTTGAGGCACTGCGCGATGCGCAGCGTTTCGCCCGAGAGCATCCCTGGGAGGTGAACCGCGCGGCGGTTCAGCGGATCGGCGCCGAGGCCCGGCGGCTGGCGCGTGCGCACAAACCCGCCGCAAACGGTGACATGAGCCCGGCCGAGATGGCGGCACTGGCCTATCCCGACCGCATCGGCCAGCGCCGCGATGGCGCTGCGCCGCGCTTCGTGCTGTCGGGTGGCAAGGGCGCGGTGATGGATGCCGCCGATCCGCTGGCGGGCGCGCAATGGATCGTGGCGTTCGATACCGACGGCGATCCGCGCGAGGCACGCATCCGGCAGGCAGTGCAGATATCCGATGACGCGATCCGCGCGCTTTTTGCCGACCGGATCGAATGGGCCGAGATCTGCGAATGGTCCCGCCGCGACCGCCGGGTGGTGGCACGGCGGCAGGAACGCTTCGGTGCGCTGGTGCTGGAGGACCGGGCATGGGCCAAGGCGCCCGCCGACGCTGTGTCCCGCGCCATGCTTGAGGGCGTGCGCGAACTGGGCCTGCGGCTGGAAGGACCGGCGCGGCGTCTGGCGGCGCGGGTCGAACTGGCCCGCGCCGAAGGCGCCGACCTGCCGGACTTTTCGCAAGCCGGGCTGATGGCGACGCTGGACGACTGGTTGCTGCCGATGCTGGAAGGCGTGCGCAGCGCCGATGACTGGCGCCGGTTCGACCCGCTCCCGGCGTTGCAGGCCGCGCTGCGACCGGACCAGACACGGCAGATCGAACGACGCGCGCCATCGCATTTCACCACGCCGCTGGGCCGCAGGGTGGCTATCGACTATGACGGCGAGGCGCCCGCCATCGCGGTGCGCCTGCAAGAGATGTTCGGGCTTACCCGCCACCCCTCGAGCGCCGGTGTGCCGCTGATCGTCACATTGCTGTCGCCGGCGCAGCGCCCGGTACAGGTGACACGCGACCTGCCCGGGTTCTGGGCCGGATCCTATGGCGATGTGCGCAAGGAGATGCGCGCCCGCTACCCGCGCCATCCCTGGCCCGAAGACCCGTCCGCCGCCGATCCGACCTTGCGCGCCAAGCCGCGCAAGTGATCGCCGCGACGGCGAAAGGCGGGGCCACGCGGGATCGCGCTTGCCCTTTGCCGGCCGGCGCGGATAGGGTCGGACAACCCGATACCGCAGCAGGCCGCCCATGCCCCCCGAAATCGCGCAGCCCCTGACGCCCGAGACGGCGCAGCAGATTCTCGGTGCCCATTTCGCGCCCTGGGTGCAGTCGCTCGATCTGACCGTGCTCGAAATCAGTGCCGGTCACGCGCTGTTCCGTATGCCGCTGGGCGAACATCTGATGCGCGTGGGCGGCATCGTCTCGGGACAGGCGCTGGCGGCGCTGGCCGATACCGCGATGGTGTTTGCCGCCATCGCCCATTATGGCAGCGTGAGAACCTTCGCCACCACCGATCTGCACACCCGTTTCCTGCGCCCCGGCACCGGCACCGCGATCCTGTGCCGGGCCGAAGTGGTGCGCGCCGGCAAGGCGCTGGTGTTTGCCAGTGCCGGGATGGACGAGGAAAGCAGCGGCAAGGCCGTGGCGACCGCCACCGCCACATTCTACGCGCCATAGCCATGATCCTGCGGGTGGTCCTGATCCTGATGCTGGTGTCGGGCTGTGGCCGCCGGCTGACCGGAACCGAGATGGAGTTCGCCAGCCGTATCCATGGCACGGCGCTCGACCTCGCACAGGTGCGGCTGGTCGAGGGTGCGCCGGTCGGCAACGTCACGTTCAAACGCAAGGCGCGCCCGCGCGTGAGTTGCCGCGAACGCATCCTGCCGCCGCCGAAGGAAGAGATCGTCACCACCAAACCGGCCGCCGTGACCCTGTTCAACACGGTGTACTTCTCGCGCGACTGGTATGTGAAGAACTACCTTCCGGCCTATCCCGGCCGGCTATACCTGATCGAGGCCATGCTGCTGGCCCACGAGTTGACCCATATCTGGCAATGGCAGAACCGCGCCCGCACCGGTTATCACCCGCTGCGCGCCGCCGCCGAGCACGGCAGCAGCGACGACCCCTACCTGTTCGACCTCGATGGCGCCCCGGACTTCCTGCGCTATGGCTATGAACAGCAAGGCGCCATCGTCGAGGAATACGTCTGCTGCCGGGCGCTGGCGCCCGACGCCGCGCGCACCAGGCGGCTGCACGCGATGCTGAAAGGCGCGTTTCCCGTCTCGGACCTGCCGCAAAGCCGCGAAAGCGAGGTCTATCTGCCGTGGAAACAGGCCGAGTTGCGCGGCATCTGCGACTGATCCGTGCACCCAGCGGCGGCCGACCGCCCGGGCCACTCGGATCACGGCACCTGGATACTTTCCAGATGCGCCAGAATGGCCGCCAGCGGGCGCGGCGTGGGGGTCATCACGCCATCGACCTCGACCGGCACAAGATCGCCATCAAGCAGCAGGCCGTATTCCGGCATGACCGCACCGGACACCTGGCCGCGATGATAGCCGTCGATCTGGCTCAGCACCTGCGCGCGAGGGAACGTCCCGTCGTTGCGCGCGGCGATCCGGGTCAGGTCCGGCGCGTTTTGGCCGCCGATCAGGTCGCCGCCCTCGCCGCGATAGCCGTGGCAGGCGGTGCAGTTTTCGGCATAGATTGCCGCGCCCTCCTCCGGGCCCGGCATTTCATCGGCGGCGCAGGCGGCCAGAGCAGCGGCCAGGACCGCCAGCAGCGGCGCGGCGGGCACAGGGTTGCGGATCATACCGGCCTCCGTCAGCTTGCCTGGAGCGATTGCAGATAGGTCAGCAGATCGACGATCGGTTCGCTGGTCATGATCGGCTGGCCGCTGGGTGCCTTCACCCCCTTGTCGCGTCCCTCGAAGAAATGGCCGTAGACCGGCATCGGGCTGCCGTGGCTTACCAGCGGGTCGCGCCCGTCGATGCGCATGACCACCCGTTCGACGGGAAATTCGCCGCCGTTGCGGGCCGCGAGCGTGGTCAGGTCGGCCGGCTTGATCACCAGCGCGCCGGCCATCGGCCCCTGACCCGTGGCTTCGATCCCGTGGCAGGTGGCGCAATGCGCGCGGTAGAGTTCCGCGCCCCTCCCGGCATCCTGTGCCGATGCGGGCAAGGCCAGCACCGCCAGCGCCGCAGTCCCGATCCATGAAACGATTCGCATATGCTCTCTCCTCATTGTGGCGCAGGGGTTGGCCGATCCTGCAATGTTTCGACATGCTCCGCCAGTGCCACCAGCGCCGAGGGCGTCGGTATCCCGCGCCCGTCCGCCGCGTTCCAGATCATCGGCACGCTGTCGAGCATGGGCCCGAATTCGGGCATCAATGCCGCATGATCCTTGCCCGGATAGCCATGGATCGTCGCCATCACCCTTTCGGCCGGAAACACGCCGCCATTGGCCGCCGCAAGCACACGCAGATCGGCGGGCGGTCGTGCCAGGTCTGCGGCCGCCGGCCCATCGCCCGCCCCATCCGGGCCGTGGCAGGATACGCAGTGCTGCCGGTAGAGCGACGCACCCGACGGCACCGCCCCGGTCGCACCGCCGGTCGCGCAGGCCGAAATCATCGCCAGGCCGGTTGCGGCAAGGGGGGCGAGAAGCTGGCGCATGCGTTGGGAAACTCTCGGCGGCGGCGTCGCACAAAGGCTTGCCCGGCACGGTGATTGCCGCAATGATTCAGATCAAGACCCGGGATCGCACCGGAACCGGCAGTGAAGAAAGGACCCCGAGATGACCCACTACGCGCTGATCATGCTGGCGGCAGGGGTCGGCATTCCCGTGCTGGCGGCGCTGAACGCAGCCCTGGGCCAGTTGATCGGATCGCCGACGGCGGCGGCAGCGGTGCTGTTCGCGGTGGCGTTTTCGGCCACGCTGATGCTGCTGGCCTTCACCGGCACCCAACCGCTGGGCGAACTGGGCAACGCTCCGCGCCACCTATTCCTGGCCGGGCTGCTGGTCGCCTTCTACGTGCTGTCGATTACACACGTGGCGCCGCATTTCGGGGTCGGCAACGCGGTGTTCTTCGTGCTTGTGGGGCAACTGGTCAGCGCCGCCGCAATCGACCATTTCGGCCTGCTCGGGGCGCAGGTCAACCCGCTGTCGCCGATGCGGGCGGGCGGCATCGCGCTGATGGGCCTCGGGGTCTGGGTGACGCAACTGGCCTGATGCCCGGCGCCGTACAGGGGGGCGTGCCCGGCGCGCCGCGCTGTGCCGTGTAGTCGTTTCCGGCCCAGGGGAGGCATGTTCAGTCGGCCAGCCGGCCCCGTTCCAGCCTTAGCACCCGATGCATCTGCGCCGCGAGGGCGAGGTTGTGGGTGGCGATCAGCGCCGACAGGCCGGTTGCGGCCACCAGATCCATCAGGGCGGCAAAGACCCGGTCAGATGTCGCCGGGTCGAGATTGCCGGTGGGTTCGTCGGCCAGCAAGAGCCGCGGCCGGTTGGCCAGCGCCCGGCAGAACGCGACGCGCTGCTGTTCACCCCCCGACAGCGCCGCCGGGCGATGATCGCCGCGCCCGCCAACCCCGACGGCGGCCAGAAGATCACGCGCACGCGCCAGCGCCTCGGGGGCCGGAACGCCGTTGGCCCGTTGCGGCAGGATCACGTTCTCGATGGCCGAGAACTCGGGCAGCAGGTGATGGAACTGGTAGACAAAGCCGACATCGCGCCGCCGTACTGCCGTGCGTGCCCGGTCGCCGCGCCCGGTCATGTCCTGCCCGGCGATGCTCACGCGGCCCTTGTCCGGCGTGTCCAGAAGCCCGGCAATGTGCAAGAGCGTGGACTTGCCCGCGCCCGAAGGCGCCACCAGCGCCACCACTTCGCCCGGCGCCACCTTCAGATCCAGGCCGCGCAGCACACCGACTTCGCCGGGCTGGCCGCGGTTATAGGTCTTTTCGATGCCCGACAGGCACAGCACCGCATCACTCATAGCGCAGCGCCTCGACCGGGTTCAGCCGCGCCGCCCGACGGGCCGGGAAGATGGTGACGACGAAGGACAGGCCCAGCGAAAGCGCCACTGCCTTGGCGACATCGGAAAGGTGCAGTTCGGCCGGCAGGCTGTAGATGCCCCGGATCGCCGGATCCCATACGCCCCCGCCCATGGCGTAGTTCACGAAGGAAAAGATCGGGTCGATATAGATCGCGAACAGACAGCCCAGAATGACGCCGCACAGGGTGCCGATCAGCCCGGTGAAGGCGCCGCAGATGAAGAACACCCGCAGCACCGAGCCTTCGGACAGGCCGATGGTGCGCAGGATGCCGATGTCGCGGCCCTTGTTCTTGACCAGCATGATCAGCCCCGAAACGATGTTCATCGCCGCAATCAGCACCAGGATCGACAGGATCACGAACATAACGTTGTCCTCGACCTCGAGCGCGCGCAGGAAGCCGCCGCTCGCGTCGCGCCATGTCCAGACCTGGGCGTTCTCGCCGGCCGCCCGCAGAATCGGCAAGGCCATGGCATCCACCGCTTCGGGTTCGGCCACCATCACCTCCAGTTCATCGGCCACGCCATCGCGGTTGAAATAGGACTGCGCCTCGCCAAAGGGCATGTAGACGCGGGTTCGGTCGATATCATAGCGCCCGGCGGTGAACACATAGACGACCTCGTAGGCATTGACGCGCGGACTTGTACCCATCGGGGTTCGCGCGCCGTCCGGCGAGATCAGCTTGACCCGGTCGCCGACCCCTGCCCCGATCTCGCGCGCAACGCCCGATCCGATCGCGATGCCGCTTTCGAAGCGCGACAGATCGCCCGCCGCCTGTTCGCCCTGCGCGATCGCGGGCAGCGAGGCCAGGTCGGCGGCACCGATCCCGAACACCTGTGCCCCGGCATTGCGCCCGCGATGCGAGATCATCACCTGCCCCCTTATCAGCGGCGCCACCCGGACCACGCCGGGCACCTGCGCCACCCGTTCGGCAACGGCGTCATAGTCGCGCAGCGTGCGGTCGATGCCGCCCTGTGAGGTCGTCTGCCCTGCGCTGTAGACGGTGACATGGGCGTTGGCGCCAAGAATGGTGCCGACGAATTCCGAACGGAAGCCCGAGCGCACCGCCAGAGTGGCAATCAGCGCGAATACCGCGAGCGTGATACCGATCAGCGAAATCCACGTCATGACGCTGACGCCGCCTTCGGCGCGCCGCGCCCGCAGATAGCGCCAGGCGATCATCCATTCGTAGGGGGCGAAAGGTGGAGGGGCGCCGGCCATGACTGCTCCGCGACGAGGTTCGGCGCAACCTATTTTGCGCCGGTTGGGCGGTCAAGCGCGATGCCCGCGACGATGGCGGCGGCGCTTTCGCGCAGCTTGCGAAGTATCGAATCGCCGGCCTTCCGGACCGTCCGGCGCGTCCTGGCGGCGTACCTGTTTCCGGTTGCCGCAAGATGCCCGGCAGACGCCCCGAAATGTCGCTGGATATGGCACAATCGACGGCCAAATTGATGCAACTCGGCGGAATCTTTTGCCCGCTCCGACAAGGCCAGCATGATTGGAACCCGAACCGCCGCAGACGCAGAGGATCGCAGAGGTGAGCACGATGGCATCCGATCTTTCAACCCCGCCGGACCGCCCACGGCAGGCCGCACCGTTCGACAGCCCCGACATGGACAGCGAATCCGCGGCCCTGCTACGGGCCTGGCTGTGCCCGCTGCTCGAACGCGCCGAAAGCTGGGTCGAACTGGCCGACACGTTGCGCGCCAAGGGCTATGGTCTGGCGATCCGGCACGGGCGTCTGGTCCTGGTGCGCTGCGACTGCGGCGAACCGCTGTGTTCACTGCGCTTTCTCGGCACGTCGCTTCGCAAACTGGCGGCCCGTCTCGGCCGGCCCGCGGTACGCGCCCTGCCCGGCCGGCAGGCGGCCGGCGAACTGATGCTGGCGCCGCAGACCAGCTAGGCCAATTCTGCGCCCCGGGGCCTTGCCGCGCGGGCGAAGGCAGGCAGCGCCCGATCTTCCCAGGTTCGGGCGCTGCCTTTCATTGCAGGGCGGGCGCCTCAGATCCCGGCGGAATCGGGGTGGCGTGCATAGATCTCCACCACCTTCGCCACCGCCGCTTCGGGCGGCAGTTCCTCGCTGTGGCCGGTGCGGCGCGAGGTCAGTTCCACCACGGCGTGCTTGAGGCCGCGCGGCCCGACCGTGATCCGCCAGGGCAGGCCGATCAGGTCCATGGTGGCGAACTTGCCGCCGGCGCGTTCGTCGCGGTCGTCATAAAGCGGTTCCAGCCCGGCGGCCTGCAGCGCCCCATAAAGCCGTTCGCAGGCCGCATCCGCGCCATCATCGCCCTGTTTGAGATTGACGATGCCGACGTGGTAGGGCGTCACCCCCTCGGGCCAGATGATACCCTTTTCGTCGTGGCTGGCCTCGATGATGGCGCCGACCAGACGCGATACGCCGATGCCGTGGCTGCCCATGTGAACCGGCACCTGCGCCCCGTCCGGCCCCTGCACGGTGGCGCCCATCGGTTCGGAGTACTTGGTGCCAAAGTAGAATATTTGCCCGACCTCGATGCCGCGCGCCGAGCGGCGGCGCGCCTCGGGGATCTTGTCGAACAGGGCGGCATCGTGGGTCTCGTCGGTGCGGGCATACAGCGCCGTGAATTCCTCCATCACCGCGCGGCACTGGGCCACGTCGTCATAGTCGATCTCGCGTTCGCCCAGCCGGATGTCGGTCACGGCGCTGTCATAGAAGACCTCGGATTCGCCGGTCTCGGCCAGCACCAGGAATTCATGGGTGTCGTCGCCGCCGATCGGGCCCGAATCGGCGCGCATCGGGATCGCCTGAAGCCCCATGCGTTCGTAGGTGCGCAGATAGCTGACCAGGTGGCGGTTATAGGCGTGCAGCGCATCCTCGCGCGTCAGGTCGAAATTGTAGCCGTCCTTCATCAGGAATTCGCGCCCGCGCATGACCCCGAAGCGCGGCCGGATCTCGTCGCGGAACTTCCACTGAACGTGATAAAGCGTCAGCGGCAGATCCTTGTAGCTGCCGACATGGCCGCGGAAGATGTCGGTGATCAGTTCCTCGTTGGTGGGGCCATACAGCATGTCGCGGTCGTGGCGGTCGCGGATGCGCAGCATTTCCGGCCCGTAGGCGTCATAGCGCCCGCTTTCGCGCCACAGATCGGCCGATTGCAGCGTCGGCATCAGCATCGGGATGTGACCGGCCCTGATCTGTTCCTCGTGCACGATGTTTTCCAGCTTGCGCAGCACCTTGAAGCCCAGCGGCAGCCAGGAATAGATACCGGCGGCGGCCTGCTTGATCATGCCGGCGCGCAGCATCAGCCGATGGCTCACGATCTGGGCCTCGGACGGGTTTTCCCTGAGCACTGGCAGGAAATAGCGGGACAGGCGCATGTTCACTCTCTCGTTCGGATGGCGTTGGCGGCGGTCTATGCGAAAGCGGGCGGTCAGGCAATCGGCCATCGGCGGACCGGCCGCGGCGCAGGGCGGCCGGTGCGATCATCGGCGCTTGCATGGGCGCCGCGCATGCGCAATGTGTACAACAATGCCGCCGCCATAGGATTTCGATGTCACTTCCCGTGAAAGACCAGCTTCGTTATTGGGGCATCGCGCTTGTGGTTCTCGCGGTGGTGCTGTGGTTTCTGGGCGACGTGCTGCTGCCCTTCGTGCTGGGCGGCGCGATTGCCTATTTCATCGACCCGGTGGCGGACCGGCTGGAACGTTTCGGCCTGTCGCGGGTCGCCGCCACGGCTGTCATCACGGTGCTGTCGCTGGTTCTGTTCATGGTGCTGGCGCTGTCGGTGATCCCGACGCTGATCGCGCAGGCAATCGACCTGGTCGAGACCATTCCCCGGCTGTTCAGCCAGTTGCGCGGCTTTGTCGACACCCATTTTCCATCCCTTCTGGACCAGGATTCGACCGCGCATCAAACCCTGACCGCCATTGGCGACCGCCTCAAGGAACGCGGTGGCCAGATCCTGACCACCGCCCTTCAATCGGCCATTTCCGTCATCAACGTGCTGTTCGTGCTGGTGATCGTGCCGGTGGTCGCGGTCTACATGCTGCTCGACTGGGATCGCATGATCGCCCGCATCGACGAATTGCTGCCGCGCGACCATCAGCCGGTGATCCGCCGCCTGGCCGGCGAGATCGACGCCACGCTGGCCTCGTTCATCCGCGGCATGGGGACGGTCTGTCTCATTCTCGGTACCTATTACGCCGTGGCGCTGATCGCGGTCGGGCTGCAATTCGGGCTGGTCATCGGCTTTGTCGCCGGGCTGGTCACGTTCATTCCCTATCTTGGCGCCTTCATCGGCGGGGCGCTGGCGATCGGGCTGGCGCTGTTCCAGTTCTGGGGGGATTGGGTGCAGATCGGGCTGGTGGCGCTGATCTTCGTCATCGGACAAGTGACCGAGGGCAATTTCCTGACCCCGCGGCTGGTGGGCCATTCGGTCGGGCTGCACCCGGTCTGGCTGCTTCTGGCGATGTCGGTGTTCGGGGCGCTGTTCGGCTTTGTCGGGCTGCTGGTGGCGGTGCCGCTGGCTGCCGCCATCGGGGTGCTGGCGCGGTTCGCCGTCAGCCAGTACCTGCACAGCCGCCTCTATCTGGGCATCAACGCGCAGGACGCGCCCGACAATTCGTCGAGGGGCACCCCGTAACATGCCGCGCCAGCTGAGTTTCGACCTGCCCGGCCGCACCGCGCTGGGGCGCGAGGATTTCTTCGTATCGCCGGCCAACCGCATGGCGGTGGAAACCGTAACGGCGCAACGGGGCTGGCCCGGCGGCAAGCTCGTGCTTTCCGGCCCGGCGGGATCGGGCAAGACCCATCTGGCGCATGTCTGGGCGGCGCAGACAGGTGCCCGCGTCGTCGCGGCCCAGAGCCTGACACATGGCGATGTGCCCGAACTCGCCTCTGGGCCGCTGGCGGTCGAGGACGTGCCGGACCTCGCGCCCGACCCGGCGTTGCAGGCGGCGCTGTTTCATCTGCACAACCTGGTTCTGGCCGAAGGCCATGCGCTGCTGCTGACCGGGCGGCGGGCGCCGCATCGTTGGGCCCTGGGGTTGGCCGACCTGCAAAGCCGGATCGAGGGCGCGCAGCATGTCGCGCTTTCCCCGCCCGATGACACGCTGCTTGCCGCGGTGCTGGCCAAGCTGTTCGCCGACCGGCAGGTGACGCCCAGACCGGATACGATCCCCTGGCTGGTGCGGCGCATGGACCGGTCGTTCGAGTCGGCGGCGGCAATCGTGGAACGGCTGGACCGTACCGCCCTGGCGGAAGGCCGCGACGTGACCGCGAGACTGGCGGCGCGGCTGCTGGGGCAAGACGATGGCGACGGATGATGCCGAGGGCCGGCGATTGACCGCCGCCGCCCTATCCCGCATCCTGCACCGGCGCCAAACGGGGAAGTCATGAACCTGCAACCGGAATCCGCACCCCCCGAATGGGGCTTGTTCCACCGCCCGCTGTTTGATGATCCGAGTGCGCGCGCGCTGTCGCGGGTGGGCGTGGTCGATGTCGGGTCGAACTCGGTCCGGCTGGTGGTGTTTGACGGCGCCGCGCGCTCTCCGGCCTATTTCTACAACGAGAAGATCATGTGCGCCCTGGGCCAGGGGCTGGCCGAGACCGGCCGTCTGAACCCGAATGGACGGGCCCGGGCGCTGGCGGCGCTGACCCGGTTTCAGCATCTCGCCCGCGGCATGGATCTGCCCCCCCTGACCGCCGTGGCCACGGCGGCGGTGCGCGACGCCGAGGACGGGCGGGATTTCTGCGAGGAGGTGCTGCGCGAAACCGGGCTTAAGATCTGGGTGATCGACGGAGAGGAGGAGGCGCGGCTTTCGGCGCAGGGGGTGCTTCTGGGCTGGCCGGGCGCCTATGGCCTGGTCTGCGACATGGGTGGCGCGTCGATGGAACTGGCCGAAATCTCGGGCGACCGGGTTGGCAGGCGCATGACCTCGCCGCTGGGTCCGCTCAAGCTTCAGCATGTCGGCGGCGGGCGGCGCGGCCGCAGGGCGCATATCAAGCAGGTGGTCGAGGAGATGCGCGAACGCATGGGCAAGCAGCGCGACCGGCTGTTCCTGGTCGGCGGCAGTTGGCGCGCCATCGCGCGCATAGACATGGCGCGGCGCGGCTATCCCATGACCGTGCTGCACGAATACCGCATGAGCACGAAATCGGTGCGTGAAACGCTGGCCTATATCGAGAAATCCGACCCCGACGACCTGCGCGGCCGCGCCGGGGTGTCGGGTGCGCGCATGGCGCTGGTGCCGATCGCCATGGACGTTCTCTACCGGCTGGTGCGCACCTTCAAGCCGCATGACATCGCGGTGTCCAGCTACGGTATCCGCGAGGGGCTGCTTTACGAACAGATGCCCCAGCGGCTGCGCGACCGCGATCCGCTGATCGAAAGCTGCTGGTTCGCCGAGGCCAAGGACGCCCGGATACCGGGTTTTGGCAAGACGCTGTTCAACTTCATCATGCCGCTGTTCAAATCGGCCCCGAAATCACGCGTCCGGCTGATCAAGGCCGCCTGCCTGCTGCATGACGTCAGTTGGCGCGCGCATCCCGACTACCGCGCTGAGGTCTGTTTCGACTACGCAACACGCGCCAATCTGGGCGGGTTGAAGCATTCCGAACGGGTCTTCCTGGGGCTGGCCCTGCAACACCGCTATCGCAACAAGCGCCCGGCCGACCGGTTCGGCAAGTTCTACGAACTTCTTGACGGGAAAAGCCAGAAGGAGGCCGAAGTTCTCGGCAAGGCGATGCGCTTTGGTGCGATGCTGTGGATGCGGCCGGCGGCCCCGATGGGCCAGATCAGCTGGTTTCCCAAGAAAAAGGTGCTGGCGCTGACGCTGCCACCCGAGGCGCGCCCGCTGTTCAGCGAAGTGGCCGAAGCGCGGCTGATGTCGCTGGCGCAGTCGCTGGGCGCCACGGTCAGCGTCAGCCTGCCCGAACCGGAGTAACCGGCAGCACGCCGCCCGGCCGGGCGGCGCAAGTCAGATCTCGGTCTCTCCCGGCGCGGGCGGCGCGCTGCCCGGCGGTCTCGTATCGCCATCGGGATCGGGCTTGCGCCGCATGATGATGTCGCCATTGGGCAGCATCTCGGGCGGATGATAGCGCGACCAGTCCCTGACCTGATCGGCCAGGTCCATGAACGCCGGTCCCATTTCCTCGATGAAACTGCTCATGGCGGGGCCGAATTTCTCGGCCATGCCCAGCAGATCCTCAAGCTTGGGTTCCATCTCCCGGCGCAGCCCGTCAAGGAACATCTCCGCGCCCCGCTCCATCAGCGACTTGCCCTGCTCCTCCTGCGCCCGGCCCGTGACGGGGAAGGCCGAAAGCATCAGGACGAACAGGAATGCGATACGATGCGTCATGGCGGCAATATAGGGCCTGCACGGCACCGGCGGAAGGGGATGTGTCATATGTCGATCTCCAGGGAGACGGGAAAATGGTCCGATGCGACCAGCAGCGCCTCGCGCAGTTCCGGCATCTGCCAGCACCCCACATCGTCGAACGGATGCCAGATGCGCCAGGCCGGGCGGCGCGCCATCAGGTCCCGGGAAATCATAACATAGTCGAGCAGCGCCTGTAGGTAGCGCCCCTGTTCGGGCAACCTGAAACGCGCCGATGTCGCCAGCGTGCCGGGGCGCGGCTGCAACGCCTGGCGGGCATGCGGGTCGTACATGTCATCGTCCAGCAGGATTTCGACCGACGAACGCCCGAACAGATGCTCGAACTCGTCCAGCCCCGGCCCGTCGTTCAGATCGCCCATAAGGATCACCGGCTCGCCAGCTTCAAGATGCGCCCTGATCCGGGCGCGCAGCCAGATCGCCTGGGCCAGTTGCTTGCGCCGGTTGGCGATCGAAAGCCGCAGCATGGCGTCGCGCCCGCCAGACCCGTGCGGAGCCTTGGACTTGAGATGCGCGCCGATCAGCCGCAGCCGCGTGCCGGCCGCCGTTCTCACTGCAAGTTCCAGCGGCGGTTTTGAAAAACTCACCAGATCCTCGGTCGCGTCTATGTCCAGGTCGATGCGAAACGTGCCGTCAAAGCGTGGCGCCGCGCTGTCGCCGTTGCCCCGCGGATCGTGTTCGGCCCTAAGCGTGTCAGGGTCGAAAAGCAGCGCGATTTCCTGATGCGTCTCGTTGGCGAAGCCCATGACGGCGGCCCGCGTGCACAGATCGAATGCCCTGGCGAACCCCTCGAGCGCGCGCACGGTGTTCTGGCGGCGCCCGGTATTGGGCGCCTCGATCACCATGACCGCATCGGCATCCAGCGCCGTGAACACCTTGCCCAGCGCCTCGATCTGTGCCGCGCGGGTCACGTCCTGGCGCCCCGAGGGGCCGTCATCGACGATCATTGCGTCGTTGTCGTCAAAAAGGTTGGCGAACCATTCCACGTTGTATGTCGCCAGCCGCATCAGCCTGACCCGCCGATCTCGTCCCAGGCGCGGTTGATGTCGATCAGCCGCTTCTCGGCCAGACGCACCGCCTCTTGCGGCACGCCGCGCGCCATCATCCGGTCTGGGTGGTTGGCGCGCACCAACTGACGCCAGGCCTTGCGGATCTGGTCGCGCGGCAACTCCGGGCTGACACCGAGAACGGTGTAGGGGTCGGGGTGCGCATCGGGCACGAACCGCGCCCTGAGCGCGCGGAACGCCATGTCGTCCATGCCGAAGATCCCGGCCACGTCTTCAAGAAACGCATCTTCGCCAGGATGGTAGTGCCCATCCGCCACCGCGATGTGAAACAGCCCCTCCATCAGGTCGCCCAGCGTTTCGCGATCGTTCTCGAACATGCCCCGGATACGGCGGGCATACTCGCGGTAGCCGGCGACATCGGTGCGCGCCATGTTGAACACCCGCGCCGCGCCGGCCTCGTCGCCGCGCGCGATCTGGAACACCTCGCGAAACGCCGTCACCTCGTCGCGCGTCACCTGGCCGTCGGCCTTGGCCATCTTGGCGCCCAGCGCGATCACCGCGATGGCGAAGGCCACCGACCGTTCCGGCGGCGTGCGCAGACGGTCGAACACGTCCTTCAGGCTTTCGCCCTTGCTGAGCGCCGACAGCGCCTCGGTTATGCGGGTCCAGACCGACATGGCGCCAACCTAGCCCGACGGCGATGCAAAGTCAGTGCAGCTTAGGCACCGGGGGCGAGGATTTTCTGCATCAGCACCAGGTCGAGCCAGACCCCGGACTTGAAGCCGGCCTGCCGGATGCGACCCACCTCGACAAAGCCGATTCGCGCGTGAAAGGCCACCGCGCCGGCGTTCGAGCCACTGATCGCGGCGATCAGGGAATGCACGTCTTGAGCCACCGCCGCGGATTCGAGCCGCCCCATCAGGGCCCGGCCCAGCCCGCGCCCGCGCTGCGAAGGCGCGATCTGGATCGAATGTTCGCGGGTCCGCACATAGCCCGGGCCGGAGCGGAAAGCGAAACAGGTCGCGAAACCCGCTACCGCGCCATCGGCTTCGGCGACAACAAAGCACTCACCGCGCGCCGCGATATCGGCGGCAATGCCTTCGGCAGACTTTTCCTCGGTCGTGAACGTGATCGTGGTGTCGCGGATCACCGGGTTCCAGATATCGCGGATTGCGCCGGCATCGGTGGGCCGGGCGCGGCGCACGATCATCTCAGCACCCGCGCCCCGTGCGGCGTGTCGAACTCGGCCATCAGCGCCGGCGCGCCGGCCTCGAACACGACACGGGTGTCGGCAAAGCCCGTCAGCGCCTCTTGCAGGGCGGCGGCGCGGGGATGCGCCACGACCAGCCGCCTGAGCGCGCAGCCCGAAGCAGGCAGCATCGCGGCCGGATGCAGCGCGCCGTGCCATTGGATCAACGCCGGGAACAGGTTGTCGAACGGCAGCGCGCCCCCCGGCGGTACCGCCATCGACCAGCGCAGATCGCCGCGGCTGAGTTCTACCGGCCCCCCCGCCCCGTGCGGCAGCCGCCCGAGCGCGGCTTCCAGATCGTCGACCCGGCAGATCCAGTTTGTCAGTCGGGCCGGGCCCGAGAACCGGTCCAGATCAAACCAGCGCGGGCGTGAGGGCGCGGGCGCATCGGGGTCCGCAGCGATCGCTTCCAGATAGAGCCCGTCCGCCAGCCCCAACAGCCGGTTATGGGTGGCAAACACGTCGTGCCGCCCGCCCGGGCGCATCGCCACACCCAATGCCGCCTCGACCGTCTGCACCGCCTCGTCCAGCGTCGCACCGCCGACCGCAATGTGATCCAGTTCCAACCCGTACCTCCCGCAACGCCGCGCGCCCAGTCTAGCCACCCGAATCCAAGGTTCGCAACATCTGTCAGTTGCCTGCGATCCGGCCCCGCCCCCTATGTCGGCGCAAAGCCTGCCCCGCGGATCTTCATGGCTAAAGCGCCCGTGGGGGGGGGCGTGCCGAAGGCCAGGGCGGGCGCCCCCTCCCGCGGCCCTCGGCGCAGCCGTCGCCCCGTTCAGGCGCGTGTCAGGCGCGTGCCGCGCGGATCAGGCGCAATATGTCCTGCGCAGCCTCGGGAATGTTGGTGCCCGGCCCGAAGATCGCCTTGACGCCGTTCCTTGTCAGGAAGTCGTAATCCTGCTGCGGAATCACGCCACCGCAGATCACGATGATATCCTCGGCCCCCGCTTCCTTCAGCGCCGCCACAAGCTGCGGCGCAAGGGTCTTGTGCCCGGCCGCCTGCGACGAGATGCCAATGACGTGAACATCGTTGTCCACCGCATCCTGGGCTGCCTCCTGCGGCGTCTGGAACAATGGCCCGACATCGACATCGAAACCGATATCGGCAAACGCGGTGGCGATCACCTTGGCCCCGCGGTCATGCCCGTCCTGACCCATCTTGACCACCAGCATACGCGGACGGCGCCCCTCTTCCTCGGCGAACTTCTCCACATCCGCCTGGATCGCGGCAAAGCCCTCGTCGCCCTCGTAGGCCGCACCATAGACCCCGGCCAGCGTCCTGACCTCGGCCCGGTGGCGGCCGAACTGTTTTTCCATCGCCATGCTGATCTCTCCGACAGTTGCGCGCGCCCGGGCGGCCTCGACGGCGGCTTCCAGAAGATTGCCGCCTTCACGCGCCCGGCGCGTCAGTTCTTCCAGTGCCGCCTCGCAGGCGGCTTCGTCGCGTTCGGCGCGGATCCGCTCGAGCCGGGCAATCTGGGCATCGCGCACCTTGACGTTGTCCACATCGAGAATGTCGATCGGATCCTCGCGCTCCTTGCGGTACTTGTTCACGCCGACGATCACCTCCTGTCCGCGGTCGATCATCGCCTGGCGGCGGGCGGCGGTTTCCTCGATCCGGAGCTTGGGCATGCCGCTGGCAACCGCCTTGGTCATGCCGCCCATCTCCTCTACCTCCTGAATCAGTTCCCATGCCTTGTCGGCCAGTTGTGCCGTCAGGCTTTCCACGTAGTAGGATCCGGCCAGCGGATCGACGACATGGGTGATCCCCGTTTCTTCCTGAAGGACGAGTTGCGTGTTGCGTGCAATGCGGGCGCTGAAATCGGTCGGCAGCGCGATCGCCTCGTCCAGAGCGTTGGTATGCAACGACTGGGTGCCGCCCAGCACGGCGCTCAGCGCCTCGTAGGCGGTGCGCACGACGTTGTTGTAGGGATCCTGTTCCTGCAACGAGACACCCGAGGTCTGGCAATGGGTGCGCAACATCTTGGAACGGTCGGACCTGGCCCCGAATTCGGTCATGATCCGGTGCCAGAGCAGCCGCGCGGCGCGCAGTTTGGCCGCCTCCATGAAGAAGTTCATGCCGATGGCAAAGAAGAACGACAGCCGCCCGGCAAACTTGTCCACGTCCATGCCCGCCGCGATCGCCGCGCGCACGTATTCGCGCCCGTCCGCCAGCGTATACGCGAGTTCCTGCACCAGATTGGCCCCGGCCTCCTGCATGTGATAGCCCGAGATCGAGATCGAATTGAATTTCGGCATGCTCGATGAGGTGTATTCGATGATGTCGGAAATGATCCGCATCGACGGTTCGGGCGGGTAGATATAGGTATTGCGGACCATGAATTCCTTGAGAATGTCGTTCTGGATGGTCCCCGACAAGACCGACTTGTCGTGGCCCTGTTCCTCGCCCGTGACGATGAAGCTGGCCAGGATCGGAATCACCGCCCCGTTCATCGTCATGCTGACCGACACCTTGTCCAGCGGAATGCCGTCAAAGAGGATCTTCATGTCCTCGACCGAATCGATGGCGACACCCGCCTTGCCCACGTCGCCCATCACGCGGGGATGGTCGCTGTCATAGCCGCGGTGGGTGGCCAGATCGAAGGCCACCGAAACGCCCTGCTGCCCCGCTGCCAGGTTGCGCCGGTAGAAGGCGTTGGATTCCTCGGCCGTGGAAAACCCGGCATACTGGCGGATCGTCCAGGGCCGGCCGGCATACATCGTCGCCTTCACCCCGCGGGTGAACGGCGCGAACCCCGGCAGATTGCCCATATGGTCCAGCCCGGCGGTGTCGTCTTCGGTATAAAGCGGCTTGACCGCGATCCCTTCCAGCGTGGTCCAGGTCAGATCGTCAAGCGGGCGTCCGCGCAGCTCTTTCTCAGCCAGCGCCCGCCACGTTTCGGTTTGGTTGGTCATCGCGTCTTCCTCTTGTCATCGTCATCTGCGGGTTGATCCCCGCCTGTTGTTCACAAGGCCCGTCCGGCAACAGCCGTGCCAGCCCGCCGGCCCCGGCCCCAAGCCACATCAGATCGTCGGCATAGCGTTCGCGAAGCGCCCCGGCCTGCGCGGGCGTGAACGGCTGCCAGCGGCCCTCGCCCGGGGGCAGCCTTGCGGCGTCCTCGGGGATCAGTCGCGCCCGAAATCCGTCCAGGCGCGGGGTCGCGTTCAGACGCTCGCGCGCATGCGCCAGCGGCGCGGACCTGCCGGTGATCGCGGCCAGCTGCGCCTCGGGGCGGCCGGCGAAGCGTTCGAACGGCGCCACCAGGACAGGCGTTTGCGGCACGGCGCAGGCGATATCGCCTACCACCTCGCGCCAGCCGCGCGGCCCGTGCGCCAGACGATCCAGCATCGCCGCGCCTGGCAGGCCAAAGCCGCGCACCGCCCCGTAGCCCAGCGCCGAGGCCCAGTAGAGATCGAGCGCGCGCACGTTCAGCACCACCGCACCCAGCCGCCCGCCAAAGGCGGCGGCAAAGCGCGCGATACGTTCGCCCGCTGCCGGGTAAAGATCGGCGCCCGCCCGGTTCTCGCGCAGGAAACCCAGCATGTTCTCGTCGCTGACCAGCAGCGTTTCCACCCCGGAAGCGGCGCAGACGCCCAGGCGCATGCGCACCCGCCCCGTTGCGCGCGCTTGCAGGTCGCGGCGCGGCGCCGGACCCGGCCGGGGAACCACGCCGCGCAGCAATCCGCCGCGCGTCCGGCGCGGCCCCCAGAACCCGATACCCCGGGCACCCAGCCACGCGGCGTTGGACCGCAGATAGTGCTGAAACGTGGTCGTGGCGCAGCGATGCGCGCCGACATGCAGGATGACCTCCATCGTCGGTGCCCGTCCTTTTGCGAAAGGCCGCCCCGCCCGGCCGTATCACGGGGGTCGCACACAGCATCATGCCCAACCCCTGACGATGCGATTAACGGGCGCATTTTTCGCCCACCCGACAAAATCAGCGGTCGCATTCCCCACCGCCGAACCTATATTTGACCGGACAGGAGACCGCATGACCCGCATCCTAGCCCTTGTTTTTTCGGCGCTTATCCCGCTGGCGGCGACCGCTGCCGACGATCCCGACAGTGCGCCCGAGGCGCTGATCCGCCCCGCGGGCGACAGCGATTTGAGCGAATTCCTATGGATAAGCCGCCCCGTCGTGGTGTTTGCCGACAGCCCCTCGGACCCCAGATACCAGGAGCAGATCGAACTGCTGGCCGAACGCCCGGACATGCTGCGCGAACGCGACGTGGTGGTGCTGACCGATACCGACCCCGGGGCAAGGTTGCCGGTGCGGATGAAACTGCGGCCGCGCGGTTTCCAACTGGTGCTTCTGGACAAGGATGGCAGCATCAGGCTGCGCAAGCCCTCGCCCTGGAGCATCCGCGAGATCACGCGCAGCATCGACAAGTCGCCCGACCGCCAGCACGAAGTCGAGGAACGGCGCGAGCGGCGCAGGTAACGCGCCCGCGCTCTCACGGATCCGCCGGCCGGTTTTTCGCACTCGCTCATCGGTCGGCTTTCTGCCATTGCGCTGCATCCCGGATGCCGGACCGGGTGCGCGGCGGCCCCGGCGGGGCGTATCCGGTCATTCGAACTCCATGATGACATCATCCACCGCCAGGCTGTCGCCGGGGGCGGCATTGATCCTGGCGACGATGCCCTTTCTTTCTGCGCGCAGGGTGTTTTCCATCTTCATCGCCTCGACCGTGCATAGCGCCTGTCCTTCATGCACCTCCTGGCCGGGCTCGACATCGAGCCTGACGATGAGCCCCGGCATCGGGCAAAGCAGCAGCTTGGATGTGTCCGCGGCCAGTTTCTCGGGCATCAGCCGCGCCAGTTCGGCCTGGCGCGGGGTGCGTACATGCACCGTCAGATCGGCCCCGCGCGAGCGGATGCGAAAGCCGCCCGATACCTTGCCGACCTTGAGGACCAGCATTTGCCCGTCGACATTCAGCGCCGCCAGCCGGTCGCCGGGGGTCCAGTCGCTCGTCACCCGTATCGCGGCGCCGTCGGCGAACGTCACGGTCGATCCGCCCGGATCGGCTGCGATGGTGACGGCGAAATCCTCGCCCTGCAAGGACACCATCCATTCGGTTCCGACCCGGCGTTCGTGATTGTCCATCCGCCCCGATACACGGGTCCGCCGGATCTCGGAAACCCGGTTCATCGCCGCCGCCGCGGCGGCGATCCGGCGCAGCGTGTCCGGCGAGAGTTCGACGCCGTCAAAGCCTTCGGGATACTCCTCGGCAATGAAGGCGGTGGTGATGTCGCCCGCGACGAACCGGGGATGATCCATCACCGCCGAAAGGAACGGCAGGTTGTGCCCGATCCCTTCGATCTCGAACCCGTCCAGCGCGTTGCGCATGTGCTCGATGGCGGCGTCGCGCGTCGGCGCCCAGGTGCACAGCTTGGCGATCATCGGGTCGTAGTACATCGAGATCTCGCCGCCCTCGTAGACGCCGGTATCGTTGCGCACCACATGATCGGACTGCACCACCTCGGCTGGCGGGCGGTAACGGGTCAGCCGACCGATGGAGGGCAGAAAGCCGCGATAGGGGTCTTCGGCATAAAGCCGGTTCTCGATCGCCCAACCGTTCAGGACGACATCGTCCTGGGACATCGACAGCGCCTCGCCGTCGGCAACCCGGATCATCTGTTCCACCAGATCGACGCCGGTAATCAGTTCGGTGACCGGGTGTTCGACCTGAAGCCGGGTGTTCATTTCGAGGAAGTAGAAGTTGCGCTCACCATCGACGATGAATTCGACGGTGCCGGCGCTGGTGTATCCCACCGCTTTGGCCAGCGCCACGGCCTGTTCGCCCATCGCCTTGCGCGTCGCCTCGTCCAGGAAGGGCGACGGGGTCTCTTCCACGACCTTCTGGTTGCGGCGCTGGATCGAACATTCACGCTCGCCCAGATAGATGCCGTTGCCGTGCCCGTCGCAGAGCACCTGAATTTCGATATGGCGCGGCTGCGTGACGAATTTCTCGATGAAGATCCGGTCGTCGCCGAAACTGCTGGCGGCCTCGTTCTTCGAAGACTGGAAGCCCTCGCGCGCCTCCTCGTCGTTCCAGGCGATGCGCATGCCCTTGCCGCCG
>JBKEDD010000015.1:0-32917 GCA_047975215.1 Jhaorihella sp. | reverse complement strand
TCAGCAACAGCACGCTGATCTCGTTTTCGTGTAATCCCGCGCGCAACCGCGCGGCCTTGCCTTCGGCTGCGGCGAACCGGGCCGAAAGGCTGGCGCCAAGCCCCGTGCGGGCGGCCAGAAAGATCAGGCCCGCCCCGATGGTGGCCGCGCCGACGTTGAAGACCGTCCCGGCGGCCAGCCCGAACAGGAACCCGCCCGTGACCGAGGCCACCGCCGCGCCGGGCAGGGAAAAGGTGACAACCACGACATAGCTGGCGATGAAGGCCATCGCCAGGATGGCGAAATGGCTGTCGCGAAACGCCAGCAGCACCTCGCGGTGATCGCGAAGCGTGGCGAAATCCAGATAGTCGTGCAATGTCAGGGCCCCGGCCAGCGCGATGGCGAGAATCGCGGCCAGCGGGATATGCCGCGCCAGCCCGGGGCGCGGCTCCGGGGCATCGGAGGGAATCGGTCTTGGTTTCGCCTTGTCCTGCATGTCCCGCCCAACATGCGCGCGAAGCCTCCCGGGCAACAGCCCGCTCACGCCCGGTTGATGAATGGGAAGCAATTCGTGAGGATTTCCCCGCCCCGCGCCGGGATTGTAACATTTCCCGGCGCCGACAGGGGAGGCTGCGCAAGACGGGGCGGAAAATGTTGCAGTCGCGGCGCGATTCCGGCGATGCGGGGTTTGACTTGACCCCAAAGGCGCAGTACAGACCGGGCCTTGAAACAGATCCAGCGGGGCCGGACACTGCGCGCCGCACCCGACCGAACAGCGGAGACGCAGCGATGAAACGCACCTATCAACCCTCGAACCTGGTTCGCAAGCGCCGTCACGGCTTTCGCGCCCGCATGGCCACCAAGGCCGGGCGCAAGATTCTGAATGCCCGCCGCGCCCGGGGCCGCAAGGAACTGAGCGCCTAAGAGGGCACTCGGCGAGCCGAACCGACATGACACCGCCGGAGGCCCCCCAGGATGGCGCAGCCAGCCCCGGGGATACGCCCCCGGCGGTATCCGTTTGTGCGCGCCCCACGGTCACGGTGCTGCGCAAGCGCGGCGAGTTTCTTGCAGCCGCCCGCGCCCGCCGGCAGGCGACCCCCGGCATGATCGTGCAGGCGCGCCGCCGCCCCTGCGGCGAAGCGCGGGGTATCCGCGTCGGCTATACCTGCTCCCGGAAAGTCGGCAACGCGGTTGCGCGCAACCGGGCCAAGCGCCGTCTGCGCGAGGCCGCGCGCGCGATCCTGCCGCATCACGGCCGCGAGGGTTGGGATTATGTGCTGATCGGCCGCGCCGGGGCAACCGCCGGCCGCCCCTTTGATGCGTTGCTTGGCGATCTTACATTGGCATTGACGAAACTGCATGATCGGGATCGCGGATGACACCGCTCGCCCATGTCCTCGCGCTGCCGGTGCGCGCCTACCGGCTGATCCTGTCGCCCTGGGTCGGGTTCAACTGCCGCTATCAGCCGACCTGTTCGCAATACGCGCTGGAGGCGCTGGAAAAACACGGCGCGATCCGCGGTGCCTGGCTGGCGGCGCGGCGGGTCGGTCGCTGTCACCCCCTGGGCGGGGACGGCTATGACCCGGTGCCGGACAAGGACGAATAGGCATCGGCCCGGGCTATTCGAATTCACCGACGCGCGTTATCCGCCAGACCCCGGGCGCCCCGTCGCCCAGCCGTTCGGATGGCAGTTCGCGAAAGGCCGAATCGACCGCATAAAGCGCATCGGCCGTCGATGGCGCGATTTCGAACCGTTCGGGCCTGAAAGTGCCGGGCGCGGCCTGTGCGGCCAGCCGGTCAAGGAAATCGGAACGCATGACGAAAGCGCCATCCAGATCCACGGATTGCAGCGCGGCGCCGTCAAATTCGGCGGCAACGATTACCGCGCCGCGAAAGGTGGCGCCGCCGAGGAAGGCGCGCGAGAAGTCCGCCCCGTCCAGCGTGACGCCATCGAAATCGGCCGTCATCATCTGCGCACCGGTGAAATCGACATTGCGCAAGTAGCTGTCGTTGAAGGAAACGCCGGCCAGCGCCGTCGCGAACACCTGCGGCGTGTCCGTCCACGGCCCCTTGCCCCGCGCCGCATCGACCGCGGCAAAGCTGGTGTCCTGCACGCGCGCACCGCCAAAGCGGCTGTTTTCCAGTGCCGCGCCGCCGAAATCGCATCCCATGATCTGGGCGCGGCGAAAGCTGGCATAGGCAAGCGACGCGCCCTGCATCGAAACGCCGAGAACCGACATATCGTCGGCATGGGCGAAACTCAGATCCAGCCCGTAGAAATTCAGCGTCTCCAGGTCGCGCAGCCCCGACCCCACCATCACCTGCAGCAGATGCGCCCGTTCCGGGCTGGCCGGACGGTCGATGAGGCGCAGCCGGTCGGGCGGCTCGGCCCAGCGGAATCCGGCCCTGGCCGCGGCGTGGAATTGCGGCAGGGCATCCTGCCGCCTCGCACTGGCCACTCGCAGCTTGTCGGTGGTGTCATGCGCGCGAAGCGGCGGTTCGAGAAACCGGTAGGGTTTGGAGGCGCGCGAAGCCGAAATGATCCGCATCCTGAGCGACTGGCTGATATCGGATGCCGGATCCAGCACCGGCACCAGCGAGGCGGCATCGCCCGGAGTCCCGTTCTCGGGCTGGGCCGCATCCAGCGCGGCCCCCAGAAGGGCGGCGATATTGGTGATCTCGACGGCCAGTTCGGCGTTGCGCGCGGCTTCGGCCAGTTCGACCTGCTGTTCCAGAAGCACGGTCTGTTCGGCGATGCGAACGTTCTGTTCGGTCAGGAGCAGCGATTGCGACTCGATCAGCTGGTTCTGGCGAAACAACAACGCGGTGCCCGAGAGCGCCGCCATCGCCGCGATCAGCCCGGTCAGCGACGCCAGAACCCAACGCCGCGTGCTGAGCCAAGCATAACGCGCCAGCCCCAGATGCACCAGTTCGCCCGCCGCCTTCACCGCCCCGGTCGGGTCGCGTTCGGCCGCGTACCGCGCCACCCGCTCCAGGGGCGCGGCAAACTGTTCCAGATGCGATTCCGCCACCCCGAACACCCGCCGCCACAGCGGCTTGCGAAACAGGAATACCGCCGCACCAAGGATCAGCGTGCAGCCGATCAGCACCAGAAAAACCGAAACGATCAGCGCCGCGCTGTCCTGCAACCCCTAGCCCGAAAACGCCAGCAGGAACCCGGCGGCAAGGCCAAAGCCGAAGACCATTACCGAAAATACCATCGGCAGCCGTGTGAGGATCAGCCTCGGGATGGGTGTGTCGCTGGTGTCTTCGGTCATTGCAAGATTGCCCGGGTGCAAGCGGGTCGGAAGGCGGATGGGCGAAGTCTTGCATATCCCCCGGGTCAGTCAATCGCTTTCCCCGGCGGATGCTGGCAATGGCCGCGCATCCGCGCTATGACCGCGCCACCTTGTTTCAGCACGGTCCGCACGCGCATGCTTGACGATCCAGACGAAATTCATCCCCTGTTCGCGGGCGCGCCTTCGACCACTGCGTTCCGCAAGCTGCGCAAGCGGATCGTTCGCCAGACCCGCGAAGCGATCGAGCAATACGGCATGATCCGGCGCGACGGTCGGCGCGAGAAATGGCTAGTCTGCCTTTCGGGCGGCAAGGATTCCTACACCCTGCTTGCGGCATTGCACGAACTCAAGTGGCGCGGGCTGCTGCCGGTCGATTTGCTGGCCTGCAACCTGGATCAGGGCCAGCCGGGGTTTCCCGCCACCGTCCTGCCCGAGTTCCTCGGACGGATGGGCGTGCCGCACCGGATCGAGTATCAGAACACCTATTCCATCGTCATCGACAAGGTGCCGCAGGGGCGGACTTATTGCGCCCTGTGTTCGCGGCTGCGGCGCGGAAATCTTTATCGGATCGCCCGCGAAGAGGGCTGCTGCGCCGTAGTGCTGGGCCATCACCGCGACGATATCCTGGAAACCTTCTTCATGAACCTGTTTCATGGCGGGCGGCTGGCCACCATGCCGCCCAAGCTGGTAAACGAAGAAGGCGATCTGTTCGTGCTGCGCCCGCTGGCGCATGTGGCCGAGACCGATTGCGAGAAATTCGCCCGCGACATGAACTATCCGATCATTCCCTGCGATCTGTGCGGCAGCCAGGACGGTTTGCAGCGCCAGCAGGTCAAGGCCATCCTCGACGGATGGGAACGCAACAGCCCCGGCCGGAGGCAGGTGATGTTCAGGGCGCTGATGAACGCGCGGCCGTCGCATCTGCTTGATCCGAAGCTGTGGGATTTCGCCGGGCTGGAACTACGCCTGCACGCGCAGCCGGAGGCAACTGACGAAAATTCGCCGGATATTCCGCGGTTGCGTTAACACTCCGGTCAAACGGCGCACCTAACCTGGGCACCGTCGCCTGGTTGCCCGAGGGGAAGGTTTCGCCATGCCGCTGCCGCTATCCGGCCCGCTGGGCCGGCTCCGTCATCAGTTTGCACCGGTTCTGACCGGGCCGCCGCTGCTGGCCTTCCTGCCTGCCGTTTCACTGGGCGCGTTCTGGCTGGGCGGGGAAACGGCGCTGCTGCTCGCCTCGCTGGGGCTGCCGCTGCTGTTTGCGCTCGCCGGGGGGGTCGGGGCGCCCGCTACCGGGGCGGCGGCCGCGCGCGATGCGCATGCCGGTCTGATGCTGCGCGACGGGTTCGATGCGGCGATGACGCGCATACATGCCGAAACCGACGGTTCGGGGCTTCGCTCGGCCTGCTTTCTGCTTGAACTGGACGATTTGCGCGCCCTTGCCGACCGGCACGGACAGGGCGCGGTCGATGTGGTGATGCAACTCTGCGGCGAACGTATCCGCGCGGCGCTGCGCGAGCACGACGCCGTTGCCCGGATCGGCGACAGCGGCTTTGCGGTCTGCCTGCGCCCGGTGCGTCAGCTTGACCTTGAACTTTGCATCCAGCTGTCAGGGCGAATGCAGGCCGCGGTCGAACAGC
The DNA here is from genome assembly GCA_047975215.1 of Jhaorihella sp. Taxonomy (GTDB): domain Bacteria; phylum Pseudomonadota; class Alphaproteobacteria; order Rhodobacterales; family Rhodobacteraceae; genus JAGRMG01. The sequence continues at coordinate 27,999 of JBKEDD010000015.1, read as the reverse complement.
CCGTGGCCCTGGACGGGATCGCCGTCTATGTCTCGTGCTCCGTCGGGTTCTGTCTGCGCGGCCGCGCGCCCGGGCCGGATGCCGCGACCTGGTTCGACGCGGCCGCCGGCGCCCTGGCCGAGGCACGGTTGCACGGCCAGTCGGCGATCCGCGCCTTCGCCCCGGACATGATGTCGCCCCGCCTGGCGCGCGCCGATCTGCGCCATGACGCCGGTGCGGCGCTTGAACAAGGCGAGATCGTGCCTTGGTACCAGCCGCAGATTTCGACCGATACCGGGCAGGTAACAGGGTTCGAGGCGCTGGCCCGCTGGCAGCACCCCCTGCACGGGCTGATCGCGCCCGACGCGTTCCTGCCGGCACTGGCCGCCGCGGGGCTGAGCGAACGCCTGGGCCAGGTGATGCTTTATCACGCGCTGACCGCTCTCAAGGCCTGGGATGGCACCGGTGCGAAGGTGCCGAATGTCGGCGTCAATTTCGGCGCCGACGAACTGCGCAACCCGGGCCTCGCCGACCGCATCCGTTGGGATCTCGACCGGTTCGCCCTGACCCCCGACCGGCTTACCGTCGAGATTCTTGAAACCGTTGTCTCAGACCGGCCCGACGACACAGTCACGCAAAACATCGCGGCGCTGTCGGCGCTGGGCTGCCGCATCGATCTTGACGATTTCGGCACCGGGCAGGCCTCGATCGCGGCGATCCGGCGGTTTTCCGTATCGCGCATCAAGATCGACCGTTCCTTCGTGATGAAGGCCGACCGCGACCCGGACCAACAGCGCATGGTGGCAGCCATCCTGACCCTGGCCGAGCGGCTGGGCGTGGAAACCCTGGCCGAGGGCGTCGAGACGGTGGGCGAACACGCGTTGCTGGCGCAACTGGGCTGCGACCATGTGCAGGGTTTCGGCATCGCACGGCCGATGCCGTTCGAGCAGACGCTGGACTGGATGGCCGCGCACCGGGCCAAACTCGGGGACACGCCGCGCATCGGGCGAAATACCGGCTGAACCCTGCCGGCGCCGCCCGGACCGGGCATCGCCAGGGCCCGCAATCTCCCCGATTCCGCTTGACCTTTGGGGCGGCACTCTGTTGAACCCACCCTTGTTATCCAAGGCACAAGGTGGCTGTCCCCGATGGACGATCAGAACAAGAATCTCATTCTCGCGACCGCGCTCAGTTTCGCCGTCATTCTGGTGTGGTTCCTTGTCTTTCCGCCACCCGAGCCCGAGCCCGCGCCGGACAACCCGGCCACCGTCAGCCAACCCCAGAGCGGCGGCGAAGTCGCCACCGCGCCGGCCGTGGCCGATACCCCCGCCGCTGCATCCGATACCGCGCAGATACCCGAACCCGACCAGGCCGCCGCCGATGCGCCGCGCCTCAAGCTGGACACGCCCAGCCTGACCGGCAGCATCTCGCTGCGGGGCGGGCGGATCGACGATCTGTCACTCAAGAACTACCGCGAGACGCTCGACGATGGCTCTGAAATCGTGCGCGTCCTGACACCGGCCGGCCAGCCCGGCGCGTACTACGCGCTCTACGGCTGGTCGCCGGGCACCGGCCTTGGCGGCGCGGACGTTCCCGGCCCCGATACGCTCTGGACGCTTGACACGGGTACGGAACTCACGCCCGACAGCCCGGTCGCTCTGCTTTGGGACAATGGCAACGGGCTGATCTTCCGTCGCGAGATCTCAGTGGACGACCGCTATATGTTCACGATTACGCAGACGGTCGAAAACCGCTCCGGCGCGGCGGTCACGCTGGCCCCCTATGGCATCCTCGCCCGCCACGGAGAGCCGGAGAACCTCAAGAACTTCTTCATCCTGCATGAAGGCCTTGTCGCCATGGCCGACGGCGAACTGACTGAAACCGATTATTCCGACATGCAGGAATATCCCGTGAACGCGCAATGGGGCGGCCCGGCCGAGATCACGCAGGTCGAGCAGAACGGCTGGATCGGCTTTACCGATCACTACTGGATGTCAACGCTGGTGCCCGAGCCCGGCAGCGCCTTCAAGTCGGTCGCCAGATACGACCCGCGCCGCGATATCTACCAGACCACCGCCATGCTGGCGACGCAGACGCTGGCCGATGGCGCCACGGCGCAGGCCACGACCCAGCTGTTTTCGGGTGCCAAGGAATGGGCAACGATCCGCGAATACCAGCAGGACGGCGTCCAGGGTTTTGTGGACAGCATCGACTGGGGCTGGTTCTTCTTTCTGACCAAGCCGATGTTCTGGCTGCTGCACAATATCGAGATTCTCGTCGGAAACATGGGCTGGTCGATCATCGTGCTGACGCTGATCATCAAGGCGATCGTGTTCCCGCTGGCCTTCAAGTCCTACGTCTCGATGGCCAAGATGAAGGAACTGCAGCCGCAGATGGAAAAACTGAAGGAGGCCGCCGGCGGCGACCGCCAGAAGATGCAGCAAGGCATGATGGAGCTTTACAAGAAGGAAAAGGTAAACCCGGCCTCGGGCTGCCTGCCCATCCTGATCCAGATCCCGATCTTCTTTTCGCTCTATAAGGTGATTTTCGTCACCATCGACCTGCGCCACGCCGCATGGTTCGGCCCGTTCCGCGATCTCAGCGCGCCCGACCCGACCTCGATCATGAACCTGTTCGGCCTGCTGCCCAACGCCGGCCCCGAGCCGGGAACGCTGATGGCCACCATCTTCATCGGCATCCTGCCTTTGCTGCTGGGCATCTCGATGTGGTTGCAACAGAAACTGAACCCCGCGCCCACCGATCCGACGCAGCAGATGATCTTTGCCTGGATGCCCTGGGTGTTCATGTTCATGCTGGGGAGCTTTGCCAGTGGCCTGGTGGTCTACTGGATCGCCAACAACACCATCACGTTTACCCAGCAATACCTGATCATGACCAAACACGGCAAACGGCCCGACCTGTTCGACAACATCAAGAAGAGCTTCAAGCGCAATCCGAAGCCCGAGAAGAAATGAACGCCCGGGTCGCGGAAATCTGGCGCCATCCGATCAAGAGCCACGGCCGCGAACGGGTGGAAGGCGTGACGCTGGCGCCTGGCCGGGCGCTGCCGTTCGACCGGCGCTGGGCGGTGGCGCACGAGCATTCGCGCTTTGACGCGGAAAATCCCCGCTGGCAGCCCTGCCGCGAGTTCTCGATCGGGGCGAAATCGCCGCGCTTGCAGGCCATTTCGGCGCGGACGGATCCGGACGGGCCGCGGCTGACGTTGCGCCACCCCGAGCGGCCCGATATCACCATCGCGCCGGACGACCCGGACGATGCCGCGCGCTTCATCGCGTGGGCAAGGCCGATCTCGAACGAAGCGCGCGGCCTGCCGGCGCGGCTGGTGCGGGCGGGGGATACGGCGATGACGGATACCGAATACCAGTCGGTCTCGATCATCAATCTGGCCACGCATGACGTCGTTGCAGCGCGGCTGGGTCACGAGATTTCGCCGCTGCGCTGGCGCGCGAACCTGCTGATCGAGGGGGCCGAGCCCTGGGCCGAAATGGGCTGGATCGGCCAGCGCATCCGCCTGGGCGCCGTGGAGATGGAGATCACCGAACCGATCACCCGCTGCATGGCGACGACGGCCAACCCCGAAACCGGCATCCGCGACGCCGAAACGCTGCGGGCGCTCAAGGACGGGTTCGGGCACCAGGATTGCGGCGTCTATGCGCGCGTGACTCGGGGCGGCTATCTTGGCGAAGGCGATGCGATCTCGGTGCCGGACCGATGACGTTGCCCTTCCCCGTCGCCGAAGAACCCGATGGCGAGACCGCCGAGAAGGGCCGCAGGCTTTTCGCCGGGCAGACCGATTTCCTCAAGGGGGTGGTGGCCATGTCCGGCCTGCCCGCCGCCGACCGCACAGAGGTCTGTTTCGCGGGGCGGTCGAATGTCGGCAAGTCGAGCCTGATCAACGCGCTGACCGGCCGCAAGGGCCTGGCGCGGGCGTCCAATACCCCGGGGCGCACGCAGGAGATCAACTTTTTCACCCTCGCCGCCAGTCACTACCTGGTGGACCTGCCCGGCTATGGCTATGCCAATGCGCCGCTGCCGGTGGTCGAGAAATGGCAACGGCTTCTGAAACAGTATCTCGGCGGCCGCCAGACCTTGCGGCGCGCCTTCGTGCTGATCGACGCACGCCACGGTGTAAAACCGGTGGACGAGGAGATACTCGGGCTGCTGGATACCAGTGCCGTGACCTTTCAATGCGTGCTGACCAAGGCCGACAAGGTCAAGGCGGGCGCACGCGACCGGGTTCTGGAACAGGTCCGCGCCGCACTGGCACGCCACCCCGCAGCCTTCCCCGAAATCGTGCTGACCTCGGCGCAAACCGGTGACGGCATCGCCACGCTGCGGGCCGTCATCGCGACGCTGGAATAGGTTGCGCTTGCGCCGGCCCCGCGTTCCGGGGCATCACCGCGCCAACGGATGGATGCCATGAAGAAAAGAGACATGAAACGCGACTGGATTGCCACCGCCCACACGCTTTCGAATGCCCTGCCCTACCTGCAACGCTATAACGATGCGACCATCGTCATCAAGCTGGGCGGTCACGCCATGGGCAGCGACGAGGGCATGGAAAGCTTCGCCCGCGACGTGGTTCTGATGCGGCAGGTGGGGGTCAATCCCGTGGTCGTTCATGGCGGCGGGCCGATGATCAACGCGATGCTAGACAAGCTCGACATCCGGTCCGAATTCGTGAACGGCAAGCGCGTGACCGACGCGGCCACGATGGAAGTCGTCGAAATGGTCCTGTCGGGCCTCGTGAACAAGCGCATCGTGCAGGCCATCAACCGTCAGGGCGGCATGGCCGTGGGCCTGTCGGGAAAGGACGCCAATCTGATGATCTGCGACCAGACCGACCCTGCGCTGGGTCTGGTCGGCACCCCTTCCCAGGTGAACCCGAGCCTTCTGCACACGCTGTTTGCAAGCGACATGATCCCGGTGATCGCGCCGCTGGGTGCGGGCCCGGCGGGCGAGACCTTCAACGTCAACGGCGACACCGCGGCCGGTGCCATCGCCGCCGCGCTGAAGGCCGACCGGTTGCTGTTGCTGACCGATGTATCCGGCGTCAAGAACGACGCGGGCGAGGTGATGACCGAACTCAGGGCCGAGGATATCCGCCGGATGACCCGCGACGGCGTGATCTCGGGCGGGATGATCCCCAAGACCGAAACCGCCCTTGCCGCGGTCGAGGGCGGTACGCGTGCCGTGGTGATCCTCGACGGGCGCGCGCCCAATGCCTGCCTTCTGGAACTGTTCACCGAACATGGCGCCGGGTCGCTGATCCGGCCGGACTGAACCGCCGTGACCTACGCCCGCCTCGAAACCGAAGCCGAGGCCCAAGGGCTGCTGGTGATGGGCGCGTTCAATGTCGGCCGGTCGACGGCAGGCGGGCTGGAGGGCGGGACGCTGGTGCTGCTGGGAACGGGGCCGGATTTCTGGCCCCTCTTCACCGCCGCCCCGGAAGCCCGAGATGGCGCACCCGATCCGGTTGACCGCTGGTCGCGCCGAGTGATCGGGCGCCTCGCCGGCCGGTTTTCGGCCCGTGCGCTGTTTCCCTTCGGCGGACCACCCCATGCGCCCTTCATCGGCTGGGCCCTGGAATCGGGGCGCGCCTTTCCAAGCCCGGTCGGCATGCTGGTGCATGACACGGTCGGGCTGATGATTTCCTATCGCGGCGCATTGCACCTGCCCGGCACGGTCGCCATTCCCGCGCCGCCCGGTGTTTCGCCCTGTGCCTCCTGCACCGACCGGCCCTGTACCTCCGTTTGCCCTGTCGGCGCGCTCGGCGCGGATACGCCATATGACGTGGCAGGGTGTCACAGGTATCTGGACAGCCCCGCGGGGCGCGCGTGTATGATATCGGGGTGTGCCGCGCGCCGCGCCTGTCCCGTCAGCCGTGGCGCGGGGCGCCAGCCCGAACAATCCGCCCTTCACATGAGAGCGTTTCACCCCATGACCAAGACACTGATCCTGATGCGTCACGCCAAGTCAAGCTGGGACGATCCCGACCTAAGCGACCATGACCGCCTGTTGACCAAGCGCGGCAAACGATCCGCGAAGGCTCTGGGTGACTGGTTGCGCCAACGCGGCTGGCTGCCCGACCAGATCCTGTGTTCGGCGGCGGCGCGCACCAGGGAAACCTGCACCGGCCTGGGACTCGACGCCGAGGCCCAGTTCACCGACAACCTGTACCGCGTGACCTCCAACCAGATGCTGCGCGTCCTGTCGCAGGCCAGCGGCGACAGCGTGCTCATGCTGGGCCACAACCCTGCGGTCCAGAAATTCGCCCAGGCCATCGTGGACGAAGCGCCCGAACATCCCCGGTTCCTCGACTATCCCACCGGCGCGACGCTGGTCGTGCAATTCGATGTGGACAGCTGGGACCGCGTCGCCTGGCGGGGCGGCAAGGTTCTGGATTTCGTGGTGCCGCGCGATCTGACGGACTGATCGCGGCCCGGGGCGCGATACCCGGCCCCCGGCCACCGCGAAGATGCCCGCCTCAGTGCCCGAGGATCTGGCTCAGGAACAGTTGCGTGCGCGGGTTCTGCGGGTTGTTGAAGAACTCCTCGGGTTCGTTCTGTTCGACGATCTGGCCCTCGTCCATGAAGATCACCCGGTTCGCCACCTTCCTGGCAAAACCCATTTCATGGGTCACGCACAGCATCGTCATGCCCTCTTGCGCCAGTTCGATCATGGTATCGAGAACCTCGGCGATCATCTCGGGATCGAGCGCCGAAGTCGGTTCGTCAAACAGCATGATCCGCGGCCGCATGCACAGTGACCGGGCAATAGCGACGCGCTGTTGCTGACCGCCCGACAATTGCCCGGGGTACTTTTTTGCCTGTTCGGGGATCTTCACCTTTTCGAGGAAATGCATCGCGGTTTCCTCGGCCTCCTTGCGCGGCGTCTTGCGCACCCAGATCGGCGCCAGGGTCAGGTTTTCCAGGATCGACAGGTGCGGGAACAGGTTGAAATGCTGGAACACCATGCCGACCTCGCGGCGGATCTTGTCGATGTTCTTGAGGTCGCTGGACAGTTCGGTTCCGTCCACCACGATCCGGCCCTGCTGATGTTCCTCCAACGCGTTGATGCACCTGATCAGGGTCGATTTTCCCGATCCCGAGGGCCCGGCAATAACGATCCGTTCGCCGCGATTCACCGTCAGGTCGATGTCGCGCAGCACATGGAAGGATCCGTACCACTTGTTCATCTTGGCTATCTCGATGGCGATCTCGTCGGAGACCGTCATTCTGGACCGGTCGATTTCCTGCGTTTCAGCCATTTGGGACATTCGGTGCGCTCCTTCTCAGCGGCCGGTATGAAGCTTGCGCTCCAGATACATGGAATAGCGGGACATGGAGAAACAGAAGACGAAGAAGACCACGGCAATAAAGCCGTAAAGCTCCCACACGATGCCGTTCCAGTTGGTATCGGCGCGGATACCATTGGTCAGGCCAAGCGGATCCATCAGCCCGATGATCGAAACCAGCGTGGTATCCTTGAACACCCCGATGAAGGTCGAGACGATGCCCGGGATCGAGATCTTCAGCGCCTGGGGCATGATGATCAGCCGCTGCGCCTGCCAGTAGTTCAGGCCCAGGCTGTCCGCGCCCTCGTACTGGCCCTTGGGCAATGCCGCCAGGCCGCCGCGGATCACCTCGGCCATGTAGGCGGCGGCAAACAGCGTTACCATGATAAGCACGCGCAGAATGATGTCGAAGTTGGTTCCCGGCGGCATGAAGATGTTCAGCAGCGTCGAGGCCACGAACAAGAGCGTGATCAGCGGCACGCCGCGAATGAACTCGATGAACCCGACGCAGAGATACTTGACGATCAGCAGGTCCGAGCGCCGGCCAAGCGCCAGCAGGACGCCCAGAGGCAGCGAGGCGGCGATGGCCACGACGCCGATGGTTATCGACAGCATGAACCCGCCGAAATCGCGGCTCTCGACCGGCTCAAGGCCGACAGGCGCAAGCCCGTCAAGCGCATCGACGAGATATTCCGACAGTACCAGCCACCAGAGCAGTGCGGCGACAACACCAACAAGGATGCTCAGAAGATCCCCGGCCCTGCCGCTGAGCATCCGGTAGGCCAGAAAGCCCACGCCGAAACCCGCGGCGATGGACAGCGGCGCCCAGATGGTGCCGCCCCACAGCAACCAGGGAAAGATGAAGGGATAGGCCAGCGAGAAATACAGGAGTTTTGCCGGCACCTTGTCGGAAAACAGCACCGGCGCCAACGCCACGCCCAGCAGGATGAATGCCGCGATGGGGCGCCAGTACAGGTGTGACGGGTAGAAACCGAACATCAGCTGAACCCAGCGTTCCCGGATCACCCCCCAGCAGGCGCCGTGGCCGGACTCCCCGCCGTTGGCGACGGCCAGGATATCGCGGCACTGGCTGAGCGAGGAGGCATCCCAGGTGGGCGATATGGCCCAGGGAATGATTTTCGCCAGGACATAGAATATCAGCGCCAGCGACGCCACTGTGACGATTGCATTGAACCAGGTCGAAAACAGGTTCTTGCGCGCCCAGCCGATGGCACCGACGGATGTCATCGGCGGGTCTGCCTGCGGTATCATCGTGTCGCGTGTGAAGCCAACCGTATGTGCGTGCGTGCCGCTCATCTCAACGCTCCCTCAGCTTGACGGATTCGTTGTACCAGTTCATCACCGCCGAAATGCTGAGACTGATGATCAGATAGATCATCATCAGCAAAAGGACGCATTCAAGTTCGCGCCCGGTCTGGTTCATGGTGATACCGCCCAGCGTCCCCGTGATGTCCATATAGCCCACGGCGATCGCCAGCGACGAGTTCTTGGTCAGGTTCAGATATTGCGAGATCAGCGGCGGAACGATCACCCTCAAGGCCTGCGGCAGGATGACCAGGCTCATGATCCGGCGCGGGCGCAGGCCCAGCGCGGCGGCCGCCTCGGTCTGGCCGGCAGAGATCGCGAGTATACCGGCGCGCACGATCTCGGCGATGAAGGCGGCGGTGTAAAGCGACAATGCCAGCCACAACGCGATGAGCGAGTTGCGCAAATGCGTGCCGCCCTGGAAGTTGAAGCCCTTGAGCGCGGGCATCCCCAGATGAAAGCCCAGAAGCAGCAGCAGGATGACCACCGGCACCACCACGACGCCAAGGCGAAGATACCATGTCGTCGGGCGGTCTCCGGTGGCCTCCTGTATCCCGTCTGCCCGGCGCTTGATCCAGGCCGAAGCCCACAGGCCGAGACCAAGCACCACGATGATCGCGATCAGGTCGAGACTGACATCAAAGCGCATCGGCGAGGCGCCGAACAGGTGGAGATCGCCCAGACCGTTGGAAAACAGCGGTTCTGGAACGTAGACGCCACGGTTGGTAATCGCCACGCTGTCGCTCAGCAGCATGTGCGCGGCCGGATCGTCACCGCGAAAGGCCCTGGGCGCGGGCAGGGTTTCGATCAGGATCGCCATGAAGAACACGATCCAGAGCAGAACCGGAACGTTGCGGAAACCTTCGACATAGACGGTCATCAGCCGCCCCACCAGCCAGTTCGGCGACAGCCGCAACACGCCGACGATCACGCCGATGACGGTCGCCGTGGCGCAGCCGAGCGCCGCGACGACAAGGGTGTTCAGCAGCCCGATGAACGAAGCCCGCAGATGCGAGTCGCGTGAATCGTAGTCCAGCAGCCGCTGGTTGATGTCATAGCTGGCTGGTTCTGTCAGAAACCCCAGGTCGATCGGCTTGCCCAAGGCGGCGAGGTTCTGTGCGGTATTGCTGATCAGCCATGCGGCCAGCAGCATGAAGAAGATCAGCGCGATGACCTGGATCGTGGCCGACCTGTAGCGCGTATCGTATAGCAGCATGGACAGCCGGAAGCGGTCCTTCTGCGGGTCAGTGAGTGACGTCATGACCGAGATATCCCTGTTGCTTCCCGATCCTGGCCCGGGCGGGGTTGGTCCCCGCTCCCCCGGAATCGGGCGCATCTTGCCCTATCGCAAGGAAGAAAGGGCGCAGATTGCCTGCGCCCCTTGCATTCTGTTCCCTTAGCGGAACGGCGGCGAATACAGCAGGCCGCCATCCTTCCACTGCGCGTTCAGGCCACGGGCCAGACCGATCGGAGTGGATTCGCCGATATTCTTGGCGAAGATTTCACCATAGTTGCCGCCGGCCATGATGGCGCGCTTGGCCCAGTCGGCATCCAGCCCGAGCATTTCGCCCAGCTTGCCCTCGGTACCCAGCAGCCTGTTGATTTCAGGGTTGTCGGTACCGGCCGAAAGCTCGCCGATATTGGTCGAGGTTACGCCGTATTCCTCTGCGGCGATCAGCGCGTTCAGCGTCCAGCGGACGATATCGCCCCACTCGCTGTCGCCGTGGCGGACCAGCGGCGCCAACGGCTCTTTCGAGATGATCTCGGGCAGCAGGATGTGATCGGCGCTGTTCTCGAACGTGGCGCGAGTGGCGGCCAGGCCGGATGCGTCGGTGGTATAGACGTCGCAGGCGCCCGCCAGATACTGTTGTTGCGCTTCGGCGTTGGTTTCGATCGGAACCGGCTCGTAGCTCATGTTGTTGACCCGGAAGAAGTCGGCCAGGTTCAATTCGGTGGTGGTGCCGGTCTGGATACAGACGGTCGCGCCGTCAAGTTCCTTGGCCGAGCTCACGCCCAGCGCCTTGGGAACCATGAAGCCCTGGCCGTCGTAATAGTTCACGCCGACGAATTCGAACTTCAGATCGACATCGCGCGAGAAGGTCCAGGTGGTGTTGCGGGCCAGCATGTCGATCTCGCCCGAGGCCAGCGCGGTAAAGCGCGTCTTGCCGGTGGTCGGAACGAATTCGACGGCCTTGGGGTCGCTCAGCACGGCGGCCGCGACGGCCCGGCACACGGCCACGTCGAATCCCTCCCACTCGCCGTTTGCGTCCGGCGCGGCAAAGCCGGGTACGCCGGTCGCGACGCCGCAGTTCAGCTTGCCTCGTGCCTTGACGTCATCGACCGTTCCGGCCGCGGCCGCAGCAGCAGCCAGCCCAGCAACGGTGAGAGCGCCCAAAAATACGGATTTCCTCATTTTTACCTCTTCCTGATTTTCCGCCTCGATACGGGGCGGTTTGCCCGGCACACTCCATGCCGGTATTGCGTCCGAAAAAGGAGCGGCCTTTTTCAGTGGGGTCGAGTTTGGGCGCAATCAGCCTCAAACGTCAAGGCTTTGACAAAACAAATCGGGATCGGGGCGAAGCCCCTGCCGCGACGGTGCCGGGGCGTTCGGGCGCGTGCATTCAGGACAGATCGAAGAACCGCTTGGCGTGCAGGAACGCCTGGCGCCTGACACTGGCCGCCGTATCGGCCTCTTCGTCGGCACCCCACTGTTCTTGCTGCCAGATCTCGTCAAGCCGCGACAGTTGCCACACCGCTTCGGGATCGCGCCAGCCCCGCGCCGCGGCAAAACCCAGGATCAGCGAGCCCGACAGGCTGACCAGATCGTGAAACCCGGTCAGTTGGAACGTGCTCAGCGCATGTACCTGCGCCGACAACCGGCCCAGCACGGCCCCGTCCTGTGCCCGGTGCATCACGCCGCGATGAACCGCAAGCCGCGCGCCCAGCGCGGTTTCCGCCCAGTCCAGCACCGGATTCCACTGCGCGTCCTGCCGTGCGCTCAGGGCCTGCGGCGTCTCGGCGCGATAACACAGCAGGTCGGTATCGCCGTATGCCGCCAGCATCGCGGCCACCTCGCCATGTTGCGGGCCGACCTTGTCGATCGCGGCATTGGCCGAGCGTGTCAACGGCATCGACAGCGGGTCGATACGATCGCCCTGCGCATGCCATTCGGCGGCCACCGCTTCGGCCATCGCCCGCGTCGGCAGCACCAGCAGCGCCCGGGCAGGCGTTCTGACAGGGCGCCCGTCCAGTTCGATGCCGTGCCCGCCTCCGGCGTCCACCACGGCGGCCGAAGTCCAGAACCGTTTGGCGCCACTCCGTGCCCTGCTCATGCAACGCCCTCGAACGGGTCTTCGGGGGCATCGGCCGGGTTCCACTGGAGCAAGCCCCAGGTCTGCGCCATGTGCTCGGGCATCGGCGCGCTCAGATGCAGCCGCGCGCGGGTTACGGGATGCTCAAGGGTCAGCGACCGGGCGTGCAGATGCAGCTTGCGGCTGACATCGCCGCCCAGCTGAGCGCCCCAGCCGTCGCCCGGATTGTCCTGCCCGGAGCCGCCATACTTGCCGTCGCCGACGATGGGATGGCCCAGTTCGGCCATGTGCGCACGCAACTGATGCGTGCGCCCCGTGACCGGGTTCAGCGCGACCCAGGCGGCACGCCTGGCCGCCGCTTCGATCACCGCATATTCGGTAAGCGCGCGTTTCGCACCCGGCGTGGCGTCGATGTCGCGCGGGTGCAGGCACAGCATCCTTTCGCCCTCGCCCCCGGCGCCGCGCCCCGGCGCCTTGACTAGACCGGTCCTGATTTCGCCCGACTTCGGATGCGGAACGCCCGCCACCGCCGCCCAGTAGATCTTGCGCGTCTCGCGGTGGCGGAAACCGGCGGTCAGCGCCGCCGCCACCGCCCGGGTACGCGCCAGCAGCAGCACACCCGAGGTGTCCTTGTCGAGCCGGTGAACCAGACGGGGGTTTTCATCATATCCGAAACGCAGCGCCTCGCCCAGCCCGTCCACATGCCGCGTCTGGCCGCTGCCGCCCTGCACCGCGAGGCCGTGCGGCTTGTTCAGCGCCAGAACGTGATCGTCACGGTAGATCACGCGGTCACGAATCATGCGGGCATCGGCCGCGGAAATGCGCGAGGGCGGCGGGGCCGGCCTCAGATCTGTATCGGGCAGCGGCGGCACGCGCACCGACTGCCCGGTCTCGACACGCATCGAGGCCTTGGCGCGCCCGCCATCGACGCGCAGTTCGCCCTTGCGGCACATCCTCTCGATCCGGCCCTGGCTGACATGGGGAAACATCCGCCGCAGCCACCGGTCCAGCCGCTGCCCGCCATCGCCGTCGCCGACGGTGATCGTCTGCACACCGCTCATGCGAACGCCCCCCGCGCCAGCACGAGGCCCAGCACCAGCGAGCCCACCGACAAGGCGACCGACAGGGCAACGTAAAGCGCCGCCTGCGCGGGCTGTCCCCTTTCGATCAGGGCAACGGTTTCAAGCGAAAAGGCCGAGAACGTGGTGAACCCCCCCAGCAAACCGGTGGTCACGAAGGGGCTGAAATGGGTCAGCCCGCGCTGAGCTGCCGCGACCACGAACGCCCCCATCAGGAACGAACCGATCACGTTGACCGAGAGGACGGCGACGGGAAAGTCCTGGTGCCCCGTCAGGCGGACGATTCCGGCACCCGCCAGGTATCGAAGCGCCGCCCCGATCGCGCCGCCCAGGGCAACCAGTGAAACCGTGGAAATCATGGGCGGGATGTCGCGCGGGACGCGCGCAAAGTCAAGCGCGCGGGACGCGCGCAAAGTCAAGCAGCGCGGGGCGCGCGCAAAGTCAAGCAGCGCGGGGCGCGCCTCATTCGCGGCGTTTGGCGCGCAATCTCGCGAAATAGTCCAGCCGTCGTTTCAGTTCCCGTTCGAAACCGCGTTCCACCGGCTGATAGATGACCGGATGCCTGACACCTTCAGGAAAGTAGTCCTGCCCCGAAAAGCCATCCTCGGCATCGTGGTCATAGGCATATCCGGCGCCGTATCCCTGCTCCTTCATCAGCCCGGTGGGGGCGTTCAGGATATGCTTGGGCGGGGCAAGGCTGCCTGTCTCTCTGGCCAGCCTCGCCGCCGCCTTGTAGGCCACATAGCCGGCGTTCGACTTGGGGGCCAGCGCCAGATAGATAACCGCCTGCGCCAGCGCCAATTCGCCCTCGGGGCTGCCCAGCCGTTCGTAAGTCTGCCAGGCATCCAGGCAGATGCCCTGTGCCTGCGGATCTGCCAACCCTATGTCCTCGATCGCCATGCGGGTGATCCTGCGTGCCAGGTAGCGCGGGTCTTCGCCGCCCGCCAGCATCCGCGCGAACCAATACAGCGCCGCGTCGGGGTCCGACCCGCGCACCGACTTGTGCAGCGCCGAGATCAGGTTGAAATGTTCGTCCCCGGACTTGTCGTATTTTGCCGCCCGACGCATCAGCCGCGACGACAGCGTGCCGGTGTCCAGCGGCGTTTCAGCCTTCCAGGCCGCCACCTGTTCGATCAGGTTCAGCAAGGCGCGGCCATCGCCGTCGGCCATTTCCTGCAACGCGTCGCGGGCCTCGCCGGTCAGCGGCAGCTTGCGCCCCAGATCCCGCTCGGCCCGCTGGGTCAGTCGTTCCAGATCGGCCAGCGAAAGCCGCTCCAACACAAGCACCTGCGCCCGGCTCAGCAGCGCCGCATTCAACTCGAACGACGGGTTTTCGGTCGTGGCGCCAACCAGAAGGATGGTGCCGTCTTCCATATGCGGCAGGAACCCGTCCTGCTGGGCCTTGTTGAACCGATGGATTTCGTCGACGAACAGCAAGGTGCCCTGGCCGTTCTGCCGCCTTATTCTGGCTGCTTCGAACACCTTCTTCAGATCCTGTACGCCAGTGAATATGGCGCTGATCTGCACGAAATACAGATCGCTCGCAGCCGCAAGCAGCCGCGCGATGGTGGTCTTGCCGACCCCCGGCGGCCCCCAGAGTATCAGGCTGCCCAGGCTGCCCGCCTCAAGCATCACGCCCAGCGGCGCATCCGGGCCAAGAACCTGTTCCTGGCCGATCACCTCGGCCAGGTTCTGTGGCCTCAAGCGGTCTGCCAGCGGGCGATGCGGGGCCGGCTGATCGCCCGGCGGCGGTGTTTCGACGCGCTCGAAAAGGTCGGACATGGCGTTCAGCGCCTGAGCCGCAGGCTGACCTGCCGACCCTGGCGCAACAGGTCCATCCGCAGCCAGCGACCCGAATCCGACAGCGCGCGCCTGACATCCCGGCTTCGCGCAATCTCGCGCCCGTTAATTGCCAGCACCACATCACCGCGTTGCAACCCGGCGCGTGCGCCATAGGGGCCGGGATCGGTGACGATCACCCCGCGCAGCGACAGCGGAAGGCCGAAACGCGCAATCACCGCCGGATTGGCCCGCGCCACGGTCAGTCCGGGCAGGGCCGTGCGTTCGTCCATCTCGGTTTCCTCGGCCGGCGGATCGTCGGGCGCGATCGTCATCGGCACCGCGATCTCGGTCGTTTCGCCGTGACGCACGCGCACGACGTGGGCGGGGTTGCCGATGCCCGCAACCATCATGCGGAACAGCAGTTCCGAAGGCGTGTTCACCACATCGCCATCGACATGGGTGATGATGTCACCAACCTCGAACCCGGCCTTTGCAAACGGGCTGGCAGAATGCAGATCCGAAATCAGCATTCCCATCGGCATTTCCAGCCCCAGCGACATGGCCAGATCGGCATCGACCGGCTGCCCGGCCATGCCGGCCCAGGGGCGCTGGAATCCGCTGTTGCCCTGACGCGCCTGCGCCAGGAATTCGGCCACCAGATTGGCCGGAATCGCGAACCCGATGCCGTTGGAACCGCCCGAACGGCTGAGGATCGAGGTATTGATGCCGATCAGTGCGCCGTTCACGTCGATCAGCGCGCCGCCCGAATTGCCCGGATTGATCGGCGCGTCGGTCTGGATGAAATAGCCGCGCGCATTGCCGGTAGCCCGGCCCGACCGCGCCAGCCCCGAGACGATGCCGCTGCTCACCGTCTGGCCCACCCCGAATGGATTGCCGATGGCCAGCACCAGTTCGCCCACCTCGACATGATCGGAATCGCGCAGCGGCAGGAACGGCAGGTTGTCGGCCCCTTCTATCCTGAGAATGGCAAGATCGGCCTCGGCATCGCCCAGAAGCACGCTGGCGTTGAATTCGCGCCGATCGCTCAGAACGATGCGGATATCGGTCGCCTGCCCCACGACATGATAGTTCGACACGACGATACCGTCCGCCGACAGGATCACCCCCGAGCCCAGCGAATTCTGCACCCGCGGGCGCGGGTTGGGAAATCCGCGAAAGAAATCCTCGAAGAACGGATCGCCCTGAAACGGGCTGCGCGCCTGCGACAGGCGCCGGGCATAGATGTTGACCACGGCCGGGGCCGCCCGCTTGACCAGCGGCGCGAAGCCCAGCGATATTTCCGCACGGCTCTGCGGAACGCGTGTTTCGGCATGTACGGCCGGGTTCAGCAGCAGCACAAGAAGGATCGCAAGCAGCGGGATCATCGGTTTCGTCATGGCCTTCTTGGATATGCGAGGGACAGTGACGAAATGCAAGCGCGAGCGGCGGTTTGTCCCAACTTGTTCTGTCCTGCCCCGCACATAGATTGAAAGCAGCAGCCATGGATGGAGGTTCGAAATGGCAAAGCTCGAAAAGGGTGCGTGGATCGTCGTGGCCGATACCGAGAAGGCGCAGATCTATCGCAATGCGCAAACCCCCTGGAAGCCGCGGCTTGAAACCGTGGCCCGGCTGGAGTCGGTGCCCGCGGCGGCCACGTTCGGGCGGCCGGGCCGGCGCTCGGATGGCGGACCCAATCAGCTCTCCGCGCTCGAAGCGCCGGACCTTCTCAGGCAGACTCGAGAGCGTTTCGCGCGTGAACTCGCCGAACTGCTCTACAAGAAGGCGCACAAGGGCGATTTCGCGCATCTGGTGATCGTCGCCGCGCCGCAATTCCTGGGCGCCTTGCGCGAGGAGCTTCACCAGAGCGTGCTCGGCCGCATCATCGGCGAGATTCCCAAGACCCTGACCGACCGCAAGCCGCATGAGTTGGAAACGCTGCTCAAGACGGGGTTGCAGGAAGGCTGAAGCACGGCGCGCTCAGGAAAAGCCGCAAAAGAACAAGGCGCGGCCCGCTGCGGGCCGCGCCTCATCGCAAGCATGACTTGCAGTCCTATTCCTCGTCGGCGTACTCGGCGGCGACGCGGGCCTTGTCGGCGGCACCCTTGGCATCGGTATCGCGATCGACGAATTCGATGATCGCCATGGGCGCCATGTCGCCATAACGGAATCCGGCCTTCAGCACGCGAATGTAACCGCCCTGGCGGTCCTTGTAGCGCGGGCCGAGAACCTCGAACAGCTTGGCGACATCCTTGTCTTCCTTAAGCTGCGAAGCGGCCTGGCGGCGGGCGTGCAGGTCGCCGCGCTTGGCCAGCGTGATAAGCTTTTCCACCACCGGGCGCAGTTCCTTGGCCTTGGGCAGGGTGGTCTTGATCTGTTCGTGTTCGATCAGCGAACCGGCCATGTTCGAGAACAGCGCCTTGCGGTGTTCATGGGTACGGTTCAGGCGGCGATAGCCACGTGCGTGACGCATGTCGTCATTCCTTTTCTCGTCTTATGCTTTGTCCGGCGGTCCAGTCGGACCGCACACCTTGGAACGGTTAGGCCCGTTCATGAGCGGGTCGCTTACCGCAAGGCGACGTGCGTGTAAAGTGCCCTAATCCGACACCGGCCGCAGCAGGATTTCCGCCTCGGGCGCGGTCAGGAAGGTTTGCGCGAACACCGCGTTGCTTTCGGCATAGCGCGCCATGATCCGCTGGCGCAGCGGCAACGAAAACAGCGCCGCGCGGTCCTTGCCGGATTGCGCCTCGATCCGGCGCAGGTCCTGAAGAAAGGCGTGGCGCTTGCCCGGTTTGTCGTGCAGCGCGTCATAGGCCATCAGCACCCGCGTCATGGTGGTGCCCAGCGAATCGCGGCGCGTGGCAGGCTCGCCGCTCATGTCGATTGGACTCAGCCCCATCACCGAGTTGGCGGCGCCGACGATGTTTCGCCCGCAGGTTTCGCGGTGGTACAGACGCACGTGAATCGCATCGTCGCCGAACGCCTCGCGCCAGGCCTCAAGACGGCGCATCAGGTCAAAGCCCGCGGTCTGGGTCTCGACGAAACGTTCCAGGTCGGGAAACTGCCCGGGCGAGGCGATCTGGCTCCATTTGAAGGCGCTTTCCATCAGTTCGTCCTGACGGCGGGCGAAATAGAGGATCCGAACCTCGCACCCCTTCAGCGCCCGCGCCACCTGCGCCACCTGTCGGGGCCGGAAATAGCACATGTGTTCGGAAGACAGCACCGTCATGCCATCGGCGCGCAAACCGGCGCACAGCACCTTCAGAAGCGCCGGGGCCTCTTTCAAGGCCTTGGCCTGGGTTTCAAGCGGGAACAGCGCATGATGCGCGCCCGATGGCAGCCGCCCGGTTTCGGGGTAGTGAAAGGCCGGGTCGGTCCTGGTGCGGGCGACGAAATAGTGTTGCAGCGCCGTGGTGCCGGTCTTGCCGTGACCGATATGCAGCCAGAGCAGCGGCTTGGCAGCCGTCCTGTTTCGCCCCAGTGATATCACGCCGCCCCCGCCTGCCCGGCCCAAAACGCAGGAACGGGCCGAAGGGGCCCGTTCCGGTCGGACATCAGAACGCGTCCTCGAACTTCTTGGCGAGATCCTCGATGTTGTCGGGCGGCCAGTCCTCGACATCCATACCCAGATGCAGGCCCATGCCCGAAAGCACTTCCTTGATCTCGTTCAGCGACTTGCGGCCGAAGTTCGGGGTGCGCAGCATCTCGGCCTCGGTCTTCTGGATCAGGTCGCCGATATAGACGATGTTGTCGTTCTTCAGGCAGTTGGCCGAACGCACCGACAGTTCCAGTTCGTCCACCTTCTTGAGCAGCAGCGGATTGAACTCCAGCCCGTCGTCGTCCTCCTGGCGGCCGGCGGCTTCGGGTTCGTCGAAATTGACGAAGATCGAAAGCTGGTCCTGGAGGATGCGCGCGGCGAAAGCCACAGCATCGTCGGGGGTGATCGAGCCGTCGGTTTCCACCTTCATGGTCAGCTTGTCATAGTCCAGCACCTGACCCTCGCGGGTGGGCTGCACGTCATAGCTGACCTTCTTGACCGGCGAATAGATCGCGTCGATCGGAATAAGGCCGATCGGCGCATCCTCGGGCTTGTTCTTCTCGGCCGAGACATAGCCCTTGCCGGTGCTGACGGTCAGTTCCATGAACAGGTCGGCACCATCGTCGAGATGGCATATCACATGGTCGCGGTTGAGGATCTCGATACCCGCGCTCTCCGAGATGTCGCCCGCGGTCACGACCGCCGGACCCCTGGCGTTGATCGACAGCCGCTTGGGGCCCTCGACCTCCATGCGCAAGGCAACGCCCTTGAGGTTGAGGATGATATCGGTCACGTCCTCGCGCACACCTGCGACCGAGGAAAACTCGTGCAGGACGTTGTCGATCTGCACACTGGTAATGGCGCCGCCCTGAAGCGACGACATGAGAATGCGGCGCAGTGCGTTGCCCAGTGTCAGACCAAAGCCGCGCTCAAGCGGTTCGGCGATGACGGTGGCCTGGCGCGCGGGGTCGTTGCCGGGGCGAACGTCAAGCTGTGTCGGCTTGATCAGTTCCTGCCAGTTCTTGTGGATCATGCGGTGCCTCCATTCCTGTCTGCGCCCCATGTCCGGAAGGCACAGACGCCCGAGGTTTCAAAATGACGTGCCGGGGCCGCGTGCATGGCACGGACCCCGGCAAAAACCGGTCCCGCTCAGACGCGCCGGCGCTTGGGCGGACGGCAGCCGTTATGGGCAATCGGCGTCACATCGCGGATCGACGTGATGTTGAACCCCACGGCAGCCAGCGCGCGCAGCGCGCTTTCGCGGCCCGAACCGGGGCCCTGCACCTCGACCTCAAGCGTCTTGACGCCGTGTTCCTGCGCCTTGCGGCCGGCATCTTCGGCGGCCAGCTGGGCGGCATAGGGGGTCGATTTCCGCGAGCCCTTGAACCCGCAGGAACCGGCGGAGGACCACGAGATCGCGTTGCCCTGAACGTCCGAGATCAGAATCTTGGTGTTGTTGAAGGACGAGTTCACATGCGCCACGCCGGCGGCGATGTTCTTGCGTTCCTTGCGCTTGATGCGGGTCTTGTCGCGTGCCATTCTCAGCGCCCTCCCTTATTTCTTCTTGCCGGCAATGGCCTTCGCGGGGCCTTTGCGGGTACGGGCGTTGGTGTGGGTACGCTGGCCGCGCACCGGCAGGTTGCGACGGTGGCGCAGGCCGCGATAGCAGCCCAGATCCATCAGGCGCTTGACGTTCATCTGCGTCTCGCGGCGCAAATCGCCCTCGACGGTGTAGTTTGCGTCGATATGTTCGCGGATCTGAAGAACCTCGCTGTCGCTCAGTTCGTTGACCCGGCGCGACGCGTCGATGCCGACCGCCTCGCAGATCGCTTCGGCCGAGGACCGTCCAATTCCGGTGATGTAGGTGAGGGCGATGGGAACCCGCTTTGCAGTCGGGATATTGACGCCGGCAATACGTGCCACGTTTGACTTCCTTTCGTTGCGGTTCCGTAACTCCAGAACCTTTTTTCACAACGCTTGGACCTTGGCGGTGCTGCCAGCGGGCCCAGCATGTTCAGAGGTGATCCGGCAGGGCGCACGAATCGCGCCCACGCGAATGATACCCTTGCGGGATGGGGGTCGATATGGGGTTTTTCCCGGATCGTCAAGCCCCGATCCGGCCCCGGTCAGGCTTTGTCCAGAACCCCGCCGATCGCCGCCTGCACATCCCCGATCTCGCCCAGACCGTCGACGCGGCGCAACAGTCCCTTGGCGTGATAGTAGCCGATCAGCGGAGCGGTCTTCTTGTAGTATTCCATCAGCCGGTTGCGCAGCGACTCTTCGTTGTCGTCGGCGCGGCGCTGGAAGTCCGAGGCGCCGCAGGTGCTGCATTTTCCATCCGCGGGCTGCGGCTTGGTGATGTCGTTATAACCCTCACCGCAATTGCCGCAGGTGGAGCGGGCGGTAATGCGCGCGACAAGTTCGTCGTCGTCCACTTCCAGTTCCACCACCGCATCGAGGCGCTGCCCGGTCGCGACCAGCAACTCGCCCAGCGCATCGGCCTGGGCCAGCGTGCGCGGGAAGCCGTCGAAGATGAAACCGCCGCCGGGGTTGGCCTCGATCCTTTCGCGGATCAGGCCGATCACGATCTCGTCGGTGACAAGTTCGCCCCGCGCCATGACCTCGGCAACGCGGTTGCCCATCTCTGTGCCCGATGCCTTGGCCTCGCGCAGCATGTCGCCGGTGGAAAGCTGGGTCATGCCGCGGGTCTCGACAAGATGGCGCGCCTGGGTGCCCTTGCCCGCGCCCGGCGGTCCTATGAATATGATGTTCATCGCCGTGCCGGGCTCCGTCTTGTGCGTTTCTTGCCGCCCTTGCCACCCTTGCCGCGCAGCTGCGATTTCTCGATCAGCCCTTCGTACTGATGCGCAAGAAGATGGCTTTGCACCTGCTGGATGGTGTCCATTGTCACGCTGACGATGATGAGCACCGAGGTACCGCCGAAATAGAACGGGATGGCGAACTGGCCGCGAACGATCTCAGGCAGCAGGCAGACCGCCGCCAGATAGGCCGAGCCGAGAACCAGCACCCGGTTTACGACATATTCCAGGTATTCCGCCGTCTTCTTGCCCGGGCGGATACCGGGGATGAAACCGTTCTGCTTTTTCAGATTGTCCGATACGTCGTCGGGCTTGAAGGACACGTTGAAGGTATAGAAATAGGTAAAGAACACGATCATCGACGCGTAAAACAGCAGATAGAGCGGCTGGCCGGGGCCAAAATTGGCCAGCAGCCAGGACATGATCGGCCCGCTGGCCGCGCCCTGGCTGAAGGTCGAGATCGTGACAGGCAGAAGCAGCAGCGACGAGGCAAAGATCGCCGGAATCACGCCGGCGGGGTTGACCTTGACGGGAAGGTGCGACGACCCGCCGTCATAGACCTTCATGCCGACCTGGCGGCGCGGGTACTGGATATGGATCTTGCGCAGCGCGCGTTCCATGAACACCACGAAGGTTATGACCGCCCCGACCATGAAGATCACGCCCACGATCACCGCCGGGCTGAGGGCGCCCGACCGGCCCGAGGCCAGGAACTGCGCCAGCGCCGCGGGTATTTCGGCAATGATGCCGACAAAGATGATCAGCGAGATGCCGTTGCCGACCCCGCGCGAGGTGATCTGTTCGCCCAGCCACATCAGGAACATGGTGCCGCCGACCAGCGTTATCATGGTCGAGATACGGAAGAACATGCCCGGATCGGTGGCCAGGTCGCCCGCCTCCAGCGACACCGCCAGCCCGTAGGCCTGCACCGTCGCCAGCGCGACCGTGCCATAGCGGGTGTACTGGTTGATCTTCTTGCGGCCCAGTTCGCCCTCTTTCTTCAACTGTTCCAGCGCCGGCACCATCGAGGCCAGCAACTGCACGATGATCGAGGCCGAGATGTAAGGCATGATGCCCAGCGCGAGTATGCCCATGCGCCCCAGCGCGCCGCCGGTGAACATGCTGACCATGCCACCGATGCCCTGCCCCGCCTGCTCCATGAATTCGCGCAGGGCGGCGCCGTCGATCCCGGGAACCGGAATGAAAGTGCCCAGCCGATAGACGATCAGCAGGCCCAGCGTGAACAGGATGCGGTTGCGCAGATCGGTGGCCTTGCCCAGTGCGGCCCAGCTGGTGTTGGCCGCCATCTGTTCTGCTGCTGATACCATGAAGCGTGGTCTCTTTTTGCAAAACGCCGCCCCTGAGCCGTTTTCCGGCTCGGGCGGCGTCGGGAAAACTGGGGCCTATGTAAGCGGCGCGGGCGCCGCTCACAACCCGTTATTCGGCCGCGGCCGCCTTTGTAAGCGTGAGCGAGCCGCCGGCCTTCTCGACCGCCGCGACGGCGGATTTCGACGCACCCGTCACTTCCAGCACCAGCTTGGCGGTCACGTCGCCCTTGGCCAGCACGCGAATACCGTCCAGCTTGCGGCGCACCAGGCCCGAGGCAACCAGCGCGTCTTCGGTGATGGCCGACTTGGCGTCGAGCTTGCCGGCATCGACGAATTTCTGGATCAGGCCAAGGTTGACGACGGCGAACGCCTTGCGGTTCGGTTTGGAGAATCCGCGCTTGGGCAGGCGCTGGTAAAGCGGCATCTGGCCGCCCTCATAGCCGTTGATCGAAACACCCGAGCGCGATTTCTGGCCCTTGATGCCGCGCCCGCCGGTCTTGCCCATGCCCGAGCCGGGGCCCCGCCCGACGCGCTTGCGGGACTTCGTTGCGCCATCATTGTCGCGCAGTTCATGCAGTTTCATGTCGCTTCTCCTTTGCCGGATGCGGCCCCCAGCGACGGGAGCGGCCGAACGCGGCGTTTGTCATGTGAGTCGTGTGCCCGACGGGCCACCGGGGGCGTATAAGGCCGATGGCATGGCAATGCAAGATGCAGCCGGCGGGCAAAGCGCCCGCCCCGAGACGACGATGCGCCGGGCGGACGGGTCGGGCCAGACCAAATCGGGGCGCAGCACCGCGCGGGCCGGGCGTGCATCGTCGGGGCGCGCCACAGCATTTCTGAACGGGGGCATCTTCAGCGAACTGTCAAAGCAACGGGAACGTCGGCCATGCCTGCATGTCCTTGAAATACTCCATCAGTTCACCGAACGGGATCAGGCTGAGAAACACCAGCGCATCAAAGAAATTCCGCCGCAACGTGGTGACGTCAAAACTGACCGTCTGGGGTGTTTGGAACTCGCTGATCCGAGGCAGGATACGAGGCGTGCTTTCGGCATAATCATCGTAAGCCGCCCCAAATTCAGACCGAAGGAACCGCTCTTCCTTGCTGGCAACCGAATTAAGCACATAGAAGGTGAGGCCAGTCAACGCCGCCGTCAAGACGAGCGAACCCAACATCATGCCAAAGCCGAGAACCGCAAGGGTCGAAAACAGGTACAGCGGGTGCCGGCACATCGAATAGGGGCCGTCCCGCATTATCATCATATTCTTGCGGCTACCGATATAGAGGATCGACCAGAACCGCCCCAGGACGCCTCCGATGACCAGCAGGATGCCCGTGCTTTCAATCAATTCGATTACAATCTCGGGCAATGGCAAGCCTGGGCGGGATAGAACGATCAGCGGAAGCATCATCGCCATCACGACCCGCAACGTATTGATGCGGCGCTTCTGATTGGCGGGGGCGACGGTTACGCGTTCCATGGGCTAGCCTCTCGGTGATTGCCCGGCATCTAGACCCATCCGCTCACCCATACAAGGCGTTACCCCTGGGTCGCCCCCGATGCACTATGTGGCGCCAGGACGGATATTCAGGGATTTGGCTGCATCCGGGGTGCGGGGTCGGCGCCCTCTTGCTCTGTTTCACTCCCTGTGAAGATTGCCCTTCCCCCAAGTAGGGGCGAAGGACTTGCAATACAGAACGCCCCGGGTTTCCCCGGGGCGCTCGTCTTCCTATCATTCGAATTTGCGCAGCCGCCTCAGCCGCGTTCCTCGACGATCTCGACAAGATGCGGGATTTTCGCGACCATGCCGCGCACCGAGGGCGTGTCTTCCAGTTCGCGGACTTTATGCATCTTGTTCAGGCCGAGACCGATCAGCGTCTGGCGCTGCTTTTCCGGGCGGCGGATCGGCGAACCGATCTGTTTCACGACGATTGTCTTTGCCATGTCTCTCAGGCCTCCTCAGCCACCTGGTCGGACGCTTGCGGCGCCTCGTCCCGCTTGGGCAGGATATCGGCGACCTTCTTGCCGCGGCGCTGCGCCACCGAACGGGGCGACTGTTCCAGCTTCAGCCCGTCCATGGTGGCGCGGATCATGTTGTAGGGGTTGGACGAACCGATCGACTTGCTGACCACGTCCTTGACGCCCAGCATCTCGAACACGGCGCGCATCGGGCCGCCGGCAATGATGCCGGTGCCTTCCGGCGCGCTGCGCATGACCACACGGCCGGCGCCGTGACGGCCTTCCATGTCGTGATGCAGGGTGCGGCCCTCGCGCAGTTGCACGCGGATCATCTGGCGCTTGGCCTGTTCGGTCGCCTTGCGGATCGCCTCGGGCACCTCTTTCGCCTTGCCCTTGCCAAACCCGACGCGGCCCTTCTGGTCACCCACGACCACAAGCGCCGCAAAGCCGAAACGCTTGCCGCCCTTCACGGTCTTGGAAACGCGGTTGATCGCGACCAGGCGATCGGCAAATTCCGGCGTTTCGTCACGCTCGCGGCGCGGCCCACGGCGGTTGTCATCTCTTGCCATCTGGCATCCCTTTTCTTCGTGGCGCTCGGCGCCGTTGATACGATCGCGGTGAGCCGTCACGCTCCCCGATCATCGAGGCGGACCAAACGGCCCGCCTGCAACCTTGCTAGATCTTCAGCCCGCCCTCGCGCGCGGCGTCGGCCAGGGCCTTCACCCTGCCATGGAACAGAAAGCCGCCGCGATCGAAATAGGCTTCCTCGACGCCCGCCTTCCGGGCGCGTTCGGCAATCGCCGCACCCACCTTGGCCGCCGCCTCGACGTTGTTCTTGCCAACGATGCCGAGATCCCTTTCCAGCGAGGAGGCCGAGGCCAGGGTAACACCGCGAACGTCGTCGATCAGCTGCACGCTGATGTTCTTGTTGGAGCGGTGCACGCTCAGGCGCGCGCGCCCGGCATTGACCTTGCGAAGCTTGTTCCGAACGCGCAGGCGGCGCTTCAGAAACAGGGTTCTTTTGCTGTTTGCCATTTGTCCGGTCCTTACTTCTTCTTGCCTTCCTTGCGGAAGATATATTCGTCCTTGTAGCGGATGCCCTTGCCCTTGTAGGGCTCGGGCTTGCGCCACTCGCGAATGTTGGCTGCGACCTGGCCGACCACCTGTTCGTCGATGCCTTCGACCACGATCTCGGTCTGTTTCGGGACAGTGAGGGTCACGCCCTCGGGCGCAACGTAGTCGACATCGTGGCTCAGGCCGAGATTGAGCTTGAGCGTGTTGCCCTGAAGCTGCGCCCGGTAGCCGACACCCTGGATTTCAAGTTCGCGCTTGAAGCCGTCGGTGACGCCCGTGACCAGATTGGCGATCATGGTGCGCGACATGCCCCATTGCTGGCGCGCCCGCTTGGACGAACCGCGCGGCTTGACGGTGACGATGTTGTCTTCGACCTCAAGGGTTACATCGTCGGTGGCGCGAAAGCTGCGGGTGCCCTTGGGCCCTTTCACTTCGATGGTCTGGCCCGACACAGCAGCCGAAACGCCGCTGGGCAGCTCGACCGGCTTCTTACCAATACGAGACATCAGACCCTCCTCAGAAGATGGTGCACAGCACTTCGCCGCCGACATTGGCCGCGCGTGCGTTTGCGTCCGACATCACACCCTTGGGGGTGGAGACAATCGACACGCCCAGGCCGCCACGGACCGCCGGGATGTCCTTGACGCCCATATAGACGCGACGGCCGGGCTTGGAGACCCGTTTCAGTTCGCGAATGACAGGGGCGCCTTCGTAGTATTTCAGGCTGATCTCGATCGCCGGGTGGCCATCGGCCCCCGTGATCTTCTCGTAGCCGCGGATATAACCTTCGTCCGCAAGCACATCCAGAACCCAGGCCCGCAGCTTGGAGGCCGGCGTGAGCACGGTGGACTTGCCGCGCATCTGCGCGTTGCGGATACGAGTGAGCATATCGCCGATAGGATCGTTCATGTTCTCACTCTCCTTACCAGCTCGATTTCACGAGGCCGGGAATCTGGCCCATTGAGCCGAGATCGCGAAGCGCGATCCGGCTGACTTTCAGCTTGCGATAATAGGCATGCGGACGCCCCGTCAGCTGGCAGCGGTTGTGCAGGCGCGTCGCCGAACTGTTGCGCGGCAGCTTCGCCAGTTTCAGACGCGCCTTGAAACGCTCTTCCATCGGCTTGGTCTCGTCATTGGCGATCACTTTCAGCGCGGCCCGCTTGGCGGCGTATTTCTTCACCAGCGCCTCGCGCTTCTTCTCGCGCTCGATCATTGCTTTTTTTGCCATGTCTTGTCCTTCCCGCGGCTTAGCTGTTGAACGGCATGTTGAAAGCTTTCAACAGCGCCTTGGCTTCCGCGTCGGTTTTCGCGGTGGTGGCGATCACGATGTCCAGGCCCCAGACCTCGTCGACCTTGTCGAAGTCGATCTCGGGGAACACGATATGTTCCTTCAGGCCCATCGCGTAATTGCCGCGGCCGTCAAAGGACTTGCCCGAAACGCCGCGAAAGTCGCGCACGCGCGGCATCGCGACGGTGATCAGCCGGTCGAGGAATTCGTACATGCGGTCGCCGCGCAGCGTGACCTTCGTACCCAGTGCCATGCCTTCGCGGACACGGAAACCGGCGATGGACTTCTTCGCCATGTTCACGACGGCCTTCTGACCGGCGATACGCGTCAGATCTTCCTGCGCCGACTTGACCTTCTTGCTGTCTTTCACGGCCTCGGCACCGCAGCCGATATTCAGGACGATCTTGTCCAGGCGCGGAATCTGAAGGTCGTTGGAATAGCCGAACTGTTCTTTCAGGGCCGCCTTGATGCGGTCCTTGTACTCGGCCTTGAGGCGCGGGGTGTAGCTGGAAGTATCAAGCATCGATCACGTCCCCCGTGGTCTTGGCGAAACGCACTTTCCTGTCGCCTTCGATACGAAAGCCGACGCGGGTCGGTTTGCCGTTGGCATCCAGCAGCGACAGGTTGCTCAGGTCAACCGGCACCGATTTCGGCAGGCGGCCGCCCTGGCTGGTCTGGGTCTGGCGGGTATGGCGGATGGCGATGTTGACGCCCTCGACCACGGCCTTGCCGGCTTTCGGGTCAACCGAGGCGATGGTGCCCTGCTTGCCCTTGTCCTTGCCGGCCAGCACGACGACCTTGTCGCCCTTGCGGAGTTTCGCAGCCATCACAGCACCTCCGGAGCAAGCGAGATGATCTTCATGAAGTTCTTGGCGCGCAATTCG
This sequence comes from Jhaorihella sp., assembly GCA_047975215.1. GTDB lineage: Bacteria > Pseudomonadota > Alphaproteobacteria > Rhodobacterales > Rhodobacteraceae > JAGRMG01. Next base: position 316 of record JBKEDD010000015.1, on the reverse strand, counting down.
CGCACCACCGGCCCGAAGATACGGGTGCCGATCGGCTCGCCCGCGTTGTTCAGGATCACGGCCGCGTTGCGGTCGAACCGGATGGCGGTGCCGTCTTCGCGGCGAACTTCCTTGGCGGTGCGAACGACGACGGCCTTGCGCACGTCGCCCTTCTTCACGCGACCGCGCGGGATGGCTTCCTTGACGGAAACGACGATGATGTCACCGACACTCGCGTATTTCCGCTTGGAGCCACCCAGAACCTTGATGCACTGCACCCGGCGTGCGCCGGAGTTGTCAGCGACATCCAGATTGGTCTGCATCTGGATCATGTGGT
>JBKEDD010000014.1:0-75332 GCA_047975215.1 Jhaorihella sp. | reverse complement strand
CCAATGGCCAAGTCGAGAGGATGAACCGCACCATCAAAGAGGCCACGGTTAAACGGTATCACTATGACGGCCACGATCAGCTTCGCAGCCATCTTGCCGACTTCCTGGATGCTTACAACTTCGCACGACGCTTGAAGACGCTCAGCGGTCTCACGCCCTACGAATACATTTGCAAAATCTGGACATCAGAGCCTGATCGATTCATCCTAAATCCGATCCACCAGATGCCGGGACTGAACACCTAGCGCATGGCCGTGCGCCCGTCCATCGCGGGTCTGGCGCCCCATGGCGCGGCCGGATCGGCGAAAAAACCGCGCAACCGGCGCGCCGGGCGTGGCTTTCACGGTCTGCGGTGCTAGGCTGGCTTGCAGCAGATACCGGCCGGGGACGAAGGAGGACGGACATGAAGATCATCTGGCACGGACATGGCAGTTTCCGTATCGAGACCGGCGGCAAGGTGCTGCTGATCGACCCCTGGCTGACCGGCAACCCGGTGCTGCCCGAGAACCGCCACGACGAGGCGGTCGCGGGCGCCACCCATATCCTGATGACGCACGCGCATTTCGACCATGCGGCGGACGCGGTGGCGCTGTCGCGGCGGCTGAAGGTTCCGGTGGTCGGCCAATACGACGTGATGGCGCACTGGGCCGAGGCCGAGAAGATCGAAACCGTCGGCTTCAACAAGGGCGGCACGGTCGATCTGGGCGGCGTCAGGGTCAGCATGGTCAACGCCGAGCATTCATCATCCTTCGCCACCCCGGAGGGGCCGGCATATGGCGGCACCGAATGCGGCTTCATGATCGCCGCCGAAGGCCACACCCTCTATCACAGCGGCGACACCGACATCATGGCCGACATGCAATGGCTCGCGGAGTATTACAGACCCGATATCGGCATCCTGAGCGCGGGCGGGCACTTCACCATGGACATGGCCAAGGCCGCCTGGGCCGCAAAACGGTATTTCGATTTCAAGACGGTGATCCCCGGCCACTACCGTACCTTCCCGATCCTCGAACAATCGGCGCAGGCGCTGAAAGACGCCCTGCCCGGGGTCGATGTGATCGAACCGCAGGTGATGCAGGCGATCGAGGTCTGACGGGCCATGCCCGCCGGAGCCGACCAGGACTTTGCCGACTCGCCTGAACTGGCTGCCATCGTTCGTCGCTATCTGTTCGCCTACGGCGCCAACGATGTCGACACCCTGCTGAATTTCTACAGCGACAGCAGGGCGGTGCTGTACCAGGGCACCGCCGAAGACAAGTTGTGGGACGGATCGACGTTCAAGGCCATCATGCCGGCCTATGTTCAGACCAAGCCCACTTTCCGGATCCACGATCTCGAGGTCAGGGCGTTCGAACGCGGCGATACCGGGTTTGCGGTGTTCCGGGTCGAGCTTGAATTTGCCTCGGGCAAGGCGGCGGTGGTTCGCGGTACGCATCTATACACACTTGCGCGCGGCAGGTGGCAACTGGTGCACGCGCATCATTCCAGCCCGCTGCCCAATACCGAGAACATGGGCTACGAGGCGCGCGGCGTCGAGGAACTGCTCAGGGCGGCCGCCGGCGCGCCTCTCGAAATCGGCCAGACCGGCATGGCCTCGGTCATGTTCACCGATATCGTCGACAGTTCCACCATCGCCGAATCCGTGGGCGACTCGATCTGGAGCGCCGCCGTCCAGCACCATCTCGAAGACCTGCGCGGCCTGATCGACGCCGGCGGCGGGCGCGTGGTCAAGTCGCTGGGCGACGGCACCATGTCGACCTTTCCCACCGCCCGGCGGGCGCTGGAAACCGCCCGCGCCGTTCAGCGCAGCGTCGCCACCAGCGACCAGGAGCCGCGACTGCCGGTTCGGATCGGCATTCACACCGGCGAGGTGGTCGATGCCGGCGACGACTTCTTCGGAACCGTGATCAACAAGGCCGCGCGCGTTGCCGCACTTGCCGGCCCCGGCGAGGTGCGGCTCTCGGAGGCCACGAGAATCATGGTCGGCAGCGCACCGGATTTCAGCTTTGGCGAACCGGTCGCCGTCAAACTCAGGGGGCTTGATGGCGACCACCTGATCTACCGGTTGGAGTGGCAGGCCTGATACCGCCTGAGCGAGCAGACCGCATGACCGGTTTGCTACCCTGCGCCGGGGCGGGCAAGGGCTGTCACCGCGCGGGTCCGGCGGGGTTTGGCGGGCTGCCGCGGCGGTGCGTTGCTCTTGCCTCTTGCGCGCCCTGCCCCAAGCGGCCAGAAACGGCGCCATGACGTTTCAGGCCGATCTTTCCGCCGCGCAGGCGCATCTGCAACAGGGCCGGTTCAAACCGGCGCTGAAGGCGGCAAGATCGGCCCTGCGCAAGCAGCCGAAATCGGCCCTGGCCGCCAATATCGCGGGTATCGCCCTGGGCCGGCTGGGCGATCACCGCGAGGCGGTTGCGATGTTCCGCAAGGCGCTGAAACTTGATCCGGGTTCCGCCGATGCGCGCCGCAACCTGGCTCAGACGCTGATCTTTCTGGGCCAGAACAAATCGGCGCGGGCGCTGATGCAGCGGCAGGTCGACGCCTCTGCAGGCGATGCCGGCGCCTGGTATCTGCTGGCGCAGGCCGAACTCGCGCTGGGAGATGCGGTGGCGGCCGAGACGGCAGCGACGCGCTGCATCGCAGCCGATCCGCGCCAGTCGCGCGCCCTGAACCTGCGGGCGCTGATCCGTGACCGCATGGGCCTTCTGCCCGAGGCGATCGCCGACTACGAGGCCGCGTTGGCGATCAATCCCGACGATGTGGAGGCCCTGGCCAATATGGCGCTGCCGCTGGCCCGGCAGTTGCGCGACGGGGATGCGCTGACGGCACTGCGCCGGGCCGTGGCCCTGGCGCCGGGCCATGCCGGGGCACGGCTGCGCCTGGCGATGCATCTGGCGCAGAGCGGTGCTCGCGAAGACGCCATCGCGGCGTTTCGCGAACTGCTGGACATGGCGCCCGGACACCCGGAAGCCATCGAACAGCTGGCCGGATTGCAGGACGCGGCGGACAACCGGACGCTTGAACCACAGGCCCGCGCCGCCCTGAAATCGGCGCCGCGCAGATCCGAGGCGCGCGCCAGCCTGAACTTCGCGCTGTCGCGCATGGCCGAACAGTCCGGCGACAGTCGTGCGGCCGCCGCCCTTCTCGCCGATGCCAATGGCGACATGGCCGCGCGCCTGCCCTATGACGCGACCGCCGACGCCGCCCAGCATGCCGATCTGCTGGAGCGGTTCGACGATCCCGTGGCGGCAGCGCCGCCGGTCGGCGACGACCCGCGCCCGGTCTATGTGCTGGGCCTGCCCAGGTCGGGCACCACGCTGTGCGAGGCGGTGATGGGGGCGCATCCCGCTGTCGCGGCACTGGGCGAACGGGCGGCCTCGGGCATGCTGCTGCAACGGATCATCACCGAGAAACTGCCCTTTGATGCATCCGCCGTCAGACAATTTATCGACGCCGATGCCCTGATGCGGCCGGATCTGACCCCGGGCACGAAGATCTGGGTGGACAAGATGCCCGAGAACTACCGCCTGATCGGGTTTCTGATGACGGCCTATCCACGGGCCCGGATCGTGAACCTGACCCGCGATCCGCGCGACGTGGCGCTGTCTATGTGGCGCGGGCATTTTTCCGGCACGGCACTGAACTACACCTATGACATGCGCGCGATGGCGCATCGCTTCAATCTGTACGCGCAGGCCATGGCGCATTGGCGCCAGGTGTTCCCCCGTGCGATCATGGATCTGGCCTATGAGGATCTGGTGCGCGACGTGGAAGCCGCCAGCCGCCGTCTGGCCGGTTTCTGCGGCCTGGAGTGGCACCCGGAAATGGCACGGCCCGACCGGACGGCAGGCCAGATACTGACGCTTTCGGCCGCCCAGTTGCGCCAGCCCGTGCATGCGCGCTCCATCGGTGGCTGGCGCGCGCACGCGGATGAACTGGCGCCTTTCATCGCCGGGCTCGATCCGGGTCTGTGGCCGCAGATCCGCTGAACGCACGCCGGAAACAAAATACCGCCGGGAATTTTGGCACAGAGCTTTTCGCAAAGCTCTGTGTGCGCCGTGGTGGCGCGGCTACTTCTTCGCGATCCGCCCGTCCGTATAGGGCTGATACGGCTGGTTCCGCGCCAGATACTCCGCCGTCACATCCGCGAGGTCGGGCCCGAAATCATAGGCGTTCCTGTCCTCGCCCGCGAACATCCCGTAGCCGTCCCCGCCGTTGCGAACGTAATTGTTGGTCACCACCAGATAGTTCGCCTCCGGGTCGAGCGGCGCCCAGCCGTCCTCGCCGGCGACCATGACTTCGCCAATGCGGCTGCCCGCCGGTTCCGCCGCGTCCCAGGTGAAGGTCATCCCGGCCACCTGCGGGAACCGGCCCGCCACTTCCTCGACCTGGCTGACACCGTTTTCCAGCGCCTCGATCACTCCGGCGCCGTTGATCTCGAAGGTCGACAGCGTGTTCTGGAACGGCAGGACCGTCAACACCTCGCCCATCGTCACCTCGCCCGCGTCGATGCTGGCCCGCAATCCTCCGGAATTGGCGATGGCGACCTGGACCCCCTGGTCGGCGACCCGGTCCAGCATGGCATCGGCGACCAGATTGCCCATCGAACATTCCTGAATGCGGCAGGTCTCGCGCGCGCCGTCGATGGGCGCGGCGGCGCTGGCGATCACCCTGTTGCGGATCTCGTCCAGGGGCATGGCCAGTTCGCCGATGCGTTCGACGGTGGCGGCATCCTCGGTCACGGTGCCATCCATCACCAGCGGCTCGCCCACCGCCTCGATGATGTTGCCCTCGTCATCGAAGGTCACGTTCAGTTCGCCGAGATACCTGCCATAGGCATAGGCCGAAACGATGGCGACGCCATTCACCATCGTCGGATAGGGGCCGGCGGCCCGGTCCGATACATTGGACAACAGCGTGTTGGTGTGGCCGCCGACGATCACGTCGACACCGGTCGTGCCGGCCGCGATGCGCTGATCGGTGCCATATCCTGAATGGCTGAGCACGATGATCTTGTTGACCCCCTGTCCGGTCAGGCGGTCCACTTCCTGCTGCACCGCACCCACGGGATCGGTGAACACGATATCGGGGCCGGGACTGGCCAGTTCGTCGGTATCCTGCGGCGTCAGTCCGATAAGGCCGATCTTCTCGCCGCCCCTCTCGATCACGGTGGATTTTTCGAGCACGCCGGCCAGCGCCGCCTCGCCCGAGACATCGGCATTGGACATCAGCACCGGAAAATCCACCGCATCCATGAAGCCGCGCAGAACCTCGGGGCCGTCGTCGAATTCGTGGTTGCCCACGGTCATCGCGTCATAGCCCATCTTGTTCATCATCTCGGCAGCGGCCTTGCCCTTGTAATAGGTATAGAACAGCGAGCCCTGGAACTGGTCGCCGCCATCGACGAGTATGGAGTTGTTCGACCGCTTGCGCGCCTCTGCGACCGCCGTCACCAGACGCGCCGAGCCGCCAAAGCACTTGCCCTCGGCGTTGTCCTCGGCCGAACAGCCGCTGTCGTACTTGCTGACCGGCTCGAAGCGGGAATGGAAGTCGTTGGTGTGCAGGATGGTCAGCGCGTAGTCGGCCGTCGCCATTCCCGCGCTCAGGCCAAGGACGGCGGCGCCGCTCAGAAGGGTTTTCAGCATTCTCGTTCTCCCCGGAGACTGTTTTGCCGCCGAGTCTGCGACGCATCGGCCCGCCTGTCAAAGATTCGGATCGCCCCGGCGGCGCTATTGGCGCTTGATTCCGCCGCGCCTGCGGGGCATCAGCGGCCCATGCTAATCTACAAGATATTCCGGCCCGACGAATGGGCCGCGTTCCAGGCCGACGGCCAAACGCTTGGCGCTCCGGTCGATCTTGCCGACGGGTTCGTGCATTTTTCGACCGGTGAACAGGTCGGCGAAACGGCCGCGAAGCACTTTGCCGGGGCGCGGGCGCTGGTCCTGCTGGCGCTCGAGTCCGGGGCCATGGGCGAAGCACTGAAATGGGAACCCTCGCGCAACGGCGCGCTGTTTCCCCATCTCTACCGGGCGCTTCGGCTGGACGAGGTGATCTGGGCAAAGCCGCTGCCGCTGGTGGACGGTGCCCACCGCTTTCCCGAGGGCATGACATGACAGGTGCCTTCACCGACCCGGAGCGCACCCGGTCCGCAGCCTCAAAGGGGGCGAACCGCGACCGGCCCAGTGACATGCCGGACTTCGTGCGGCGGCGCGGGTTTGTGGCCGGTCCCGAAGGTCACGCGCCGGCCAGTTCGGAACCATGCGGCAACCTGGGCCGTTCCCGCCATGGCCGGGAAAGCGGCGCGGCATCTGCCCGTGTCGGCGGCGCGGTCGCCCGGCGCGACATGGGCGGGCGAGTCGTGTCCGGGCCGCGGGCCGAGACAGGGAACCATTGTTTCGCCGCCCGCCATCCCATCGCGAACGCGTTTCTGAAGATGATAGCCCATCCCGCCCATCGGCTGGCGGTGGCGCACCGGCAGGCGTCGGGCGACACCGAGCAACCGACCCGCCGCGCCATGGCGGGGGCGGTGTTCGGCTGATGGCGGGGCCGGTCGAACGGGCCGCGCTGGCCACGCTGCGCCGGCTCGATCCGGAAACCGCGCACGGGCTGGCGATACGGGCGCTGCGCCTGGGGCTCGTGCCCGCGCCCGGCCCGGTCACGTCCGCGCGGCTGCGCACGCGGTTGGCGGGGCTCGATCTGCCCAACCCGGTGGGGCTGGCGGCAGGGTTTGACAAGAACGCCGTTGCGCTGGGTCCGCTGGCGCGGGCGGGGTTCGGCTTTGTCGAGGCGGGCGCCGCCACGCCCCGCCCGCAGCCGGGCAACCCGCGCCCGCGCCTGTTTCGCCTGACGCGCGACCGCGCCGCGATCAACCGCTTCGGGTTCAACAACGACGGCATGGAGGCCATTGCCACGCGCCTGGCTTCCCGGCCCGCGGGCGCTGTCGTGGGGCTGAACCTGGGCGCCAACAAGGACAGCGCCGATCGCGCCGGCGATTTCGCCCGTGTGCTGGCCCATTGCGGCGCGCATCTGGATTTCGCCACCGTCAACGTATCCTCGCCCAACACCGAACGGCTGCGCGATCTTCAGGGCAAGGCGGCGCTGGGCGCGCTGCTGCGCGATGTGATCGACACGAGGGACGGGCTGGCCCGCCGGGTGCCGGTGTTTCTCAAGATCGCCCCGGATCTCGGCGATGACGAACTGTCCGATATTGCCGCGGTGGCACGCGATGTCGGCATCGACGCCATCATCGCCACCAACACGACGCTGTCGCGCGAGGGTTTGCGCAGCCGTCACCGGGCCGAGGCCGGCGGCCTGTCGGGCGCACCTCGGTTTGAAAGGTCGACCCGCGTCCTGGCACGGTTGAGCGAACTGACCGGCGGTGCCATTCCGCTGATCGGTGTTGGCGGCATCGGATCGGCGCAGGATGCCTATGCCAAGATCCGCGCCGGCGCCAGCGCCTTGCAGCTATATACGGCGTTGGTCTATGGCGGTCTGGGCCTGGTTGCCGAAATCGTGCAGGGTCTGGACAGGTTGTTGCAACGCGACGGTTTTGACAATGTGGCGCAAGCCGCGGGAACCGCAAGAAAGGACTGGCTGTGATAGAATACTGGCACAACCCGCGATGCTCGAAATCCCGCGCCGGGCTTGCCTTGCTGAAGGACCGCGGCGCCGATGTCACGGTGCGCCGCTATCTTGAGGATGCGCCATCGGCTGACGAACTGGCGGCGGCCCGCGCCGCCCTGGGCCAGCCCCCGGCCATCGACATAATGCGCCCGGGCGAGACGCTGTTCAGGGAACTGGGGCTGAGCCGGAGCGACGACGACGCGCCGTGATCGGGCGGCCGCCCGAACGTGTTCTCGACCTGCTTTGACGCCTTCGCTTCAGGCGGCGCCGCGTTCCAGCGCCGGATAGCGCACGCCCAGCGTCACGCCGCGCGCCACGAAGGACGTCAGCAGCGCCAGCCAAAGCCCGTGATTGCCGAGGACAGGCAACATCAGCGCCAGCGCCGCCGCATAGACGCCAAAGCTGAGGATCATCATGTTGCGCATGTCCCGCGTCGCCGTGGCGCCGATGAATATGCCGTCCAGCATCCAGGCCGCCCAGCCCAGCAGCGGCGCGGCCACCATGTAGGGCAGATAGGCCCGCGCCTCGGCCCTGACGGGGCCAGACTTGGCCATCACGTCGATCATCATGCCCCCGGCCAGCGCAAAACCAAGCGCCAGCGCCACGCAGGTCCCCAAGCCCCAAAGGCCGGTCAGCACGGCGGCACGGCGCAGCCGCCCGCGCGCCCTCGCGCCCAGCGCCCGGCCCACCAGCGCCTCGGCGGCAAAGGCGAAACCGTCCATCGCATAGGCAGTGATCATCAGGAACTGCATCAGCACCTGGTTGCCCGCAAGCGTCACGTCGCCCAGTCCCGACCCGAAGAACATGAAAGACACGAACATGGCCTGCAACAGCAGCGACCGGATCAGGATATCGGCGTTTACGATCAGCATACGTCGCAGCCGCGGCCGGTCGAACACCTTTGCCGGGTCACGCCAGTCCGGCACCCCGAAGGTAGCGCGGCAGAACCACAGCCCCAGCGCCAGTCCCGACCATTCCGCCAGAAAGGTGGCCAGCGCCACGCCCTGCACGCTCCAGCCCAGCCCCAGCACGAACCAGAGATCCAGACCGATGTTCAGCCCGTTCATCCACAGTTGCAGCGCCAGCACCGCGCGGGTGCGTTCCTGTGCGATCAGCCAGCCGGTGATGCCATAGATGGCGATCGCCGCCGGCGCCGACCAGACGCGGATCGCCATGTAGTCGCGGGTCAGCGCCTCGACCTCGTCACTGGCGGGCGCGATCAGCAGGGCGGCGCCAAACAGCGGCACCTGCAACAGGATCAGCCCCGCCCCGGCACCCAGCCCGATCATCAGCGCCCTGGTCAGCAGGGCCGCCACCTCGGAGCTGTCTTCAGCGCCCAGCGCCTGCCCGGTCAGGCCGACCGTGCCCATCCGAAGAAACCCGAAGACCCAGTAGAGCGCACCCAGAACCACCGCGCCCAGCCCCACCGCCCCGATCGGCGCGGCAAGACCGATCTGGCCGACAACCCCGGTATCCACAGCCCCCAGTATCGGCACCGTGGCGTTGGAGATCACGACCGGCAGGGCGATTTTCAGAACCCGGCGATGGGTGACCGGCGCCGCCGGGCGGGCGGTCTCAGTCACCGGATCCGTCGGGCGGCGGCGGCATCAGGAAGTGGCCTGTGGCCTGGGCAAAAAGCTTGTCTGCATGGTCCTGCCATGCCGCCACATGTACCGAGGCATAGCGCCGCCCCGACCGGCTGACCGTGGCGCGGGCATAGGCATCGCGCGGCAGGCCCGAGCGCAGGTAATCGACCGTGAAGTCGATGGTCCTTGGCAATCTCGGCAGATTGCCCGCGGCCATGTCCTCGGGGTCGATGGCGCCGGATTCGATATGCGGAAACAGGTGCATCCAGCTTAGCGTGATGATCGAGGTGACTTCCAGAAACGCCGCCGTGACGCCGCCATGCAGGGCCGGCAGGAACGGGTTGCCGATCAGGTCGTCATCAAAGTTCAGCACCCCTGTCAGTTCGTCGCCGCGACGGTCGAATTCGATGCCCAGAAAGCGGATGTAGGGCACACCATGCACCAATGCGTTCAAGGTCGCGTCGCGGCGCTGCTTGACCACCTGCATCGGTTCGGGACGTTTGCGGCTCAAAACCGTTGCTCCACTGTGAACGCGCCCGCGGCGGTGGCGACGGGGTTTTCGGTGTCGTCGTCCACCGCCGTCGCGCGCACGAAGGCGACGTTGCGCGTGATGTGATAACAGGTCGCGGTCGTGACGATGGTCTGGCCCGGGCTGGCCGCGCGCATGTAGTCGATGCGAAGGTCGATGGTCGCCGTGCCGCCGGGCGCAGAAGGATGACTCATCACCGCCGCGCCGCAGCAGGTATCCATCACCGCCGACACCGCGCCACCGTGGATTACCCCGGTCTTGGGGTCGCCGACCAGGCGTTCATCATAGGGCATCCGGATCACCGCCGTACCTTCGCCGATATCGGTCAGTTCCATCGCCAGCGCCCGCGCATGCGGAATCGCCTCGATGAATTGCCGCGCCAGCCCCGACTTGTCTACCACGCGCTGCGCTCCTGTTTCTGCGTCTGCCGCCTTTATGTGCCGTGCCACCGCCCAAGGACAAGCCCGGCAGTTGCGCTCGGGTTTTCGACGTCCTACCGTTGCGCCAGCACGGAGAGACTGGAATGAGCGATACCCGACTTTCTTTCAAGGATATGTGCGCCGAATTCGACGTGACGCCGCGTACGCTGCGGTATTACGAGTACATCGAGTTGCTTCAGCCCGACCGTGAAGGCCGGTCGCGGTACTATGGTCCGCGCGAATGTGCCCGGATGAAGCTGATTCTGCGCGGCCGCAAGTTCGGGTTTCCGCTGGAAGAGATCCGGCAATGGCTGCTGATCTACGAACACGAAGGCAATGGCGCCCAGATGAAGGCATTCGTGGCAATGGCCGACCGCCAGATCACCGAACTCGACAACCAGCGCCGGCAGATCGACGAGGCGCTGGCGGAATTGCGCGACCTGCGCGAGGTGGCGTTGCGCGGCGCGACCTGAACCCGCCGTGCGGGATCTGCGTTGTCTTGCCGGTAACGTCCGCCACGCAGTGCCCCCCGGCCTGGCTGATCCGACAGCATCCGAAGGGTTGACGAGGTGTGATCCCACGTCAGCCTTTTCGTGACGCAACGTCCGGCTTACGTTAACGTCAAGCAGATGTTGTAAAGCCGGGCAAACACCCACACCTGACTCCCAGGAAAACGGTGACGAAAGTTGAGACCATGACCGAAGAGACGATGACGATCCGCGAGATGTGCGATGCCTTCGAGGTGACGCCGCGCACTCTGCGCTTTTATGAATCCAAGGAACTGCTGTTTCCGATCCGCAAGGGCCAGAAACGCCTGTTCACCAAACGCGACCGCGCCCGTCTGAAACTGATCCTGCGCGGCAAGCGGTTCGGCTTCAGCCTCGAGGAGATCCGGCAGTTGCTGGACCTCTATCACATGGGCGACCAGCAGCAGACCCAGCTGACCCGCACCTGCGAACTGGCGCGCGCGCGCCTGGCCGACATGGAGCGCCAGCGCGCCGAACTGGACGAGGCCATCGAAGAGCTGACGGAGCAGTTGCGATGGGGCGAAACCATGGTCGCCTCGATGAAACACCCCCCCAAGGCCGCCGAGTAACCGGCGCTGCCCGCCCCCGAACCCGCAAACACCCATTCCAGTAGTCACGGAGACCCAGATGCCCAGCTATTCCGCCCCCACCAAAGACATGCAGTTCATCCTGCACGAGGTCCTGAACATCTCCGAGGCCGCAATTCCGGGCTATGACGAACTCGAACGCGACTTCACCCAGGCGGTGCTGGACGAGGCCGGCAAGATCAGCAGCGAAGTGCTGAACCCGCTGAACGTGGTGGGCGATACCCGGGGCTGCGTTCTTGAAAACGGAATCGTGCGCACGCCAGAGGGCTTCAAGGCGGCGTTCGAACAGATGAAGGAAGGCGGCTGGCCGGGGCTCGACATGCCCGAGGAATTCGGCGGCCAGAACATGCCCTATGTACTGGGTACCGCGGTGGGCGAGATGTTCTCGGCGGCCAACCAGGCCTTCACCATGTATCAGGGTCTGACCCATGGCGCAGCCAGCGCGATTCTCGCGCATGGCACGGACCAGCAGAAGGCGACCTGGCTGCCCCGGATGGTCTCGTGCGAATGGACCGGCACGATGAACCTGACCGAACCCCATTGCGGCACCGATCTGGGCCTGATGCGCACCCGGGCCGAACCGCAGGGCGATGGCAGCTATGCCATCACCGGGCAGAAGATCTTCATCTCGGCGGGCGAACACGACATGGCCGAGAACATCGTTCATCTGGTGCTGGCCAAAATCCCCGGCGGCCCCGAGGGCATCAAGGGCGTGTCGCTGTTCATCGTGCCGAAATTCCTGGTCAACGAGGACGGCTCGCTCGGCGAGCGCAACGGCGTCGCCTGCGGCAACATCGAGAAAAAGATGGGCATCCACGGCAACTCGACCTGTGTGATGAACTATGACGGCGCAAAGGGCTGGCTGCTTGGGGCCGAGCACAAGGGCATGCGCGCCATGTTCACCATGATGAACGAGGCCCGTATCGGGGTCGGCATGCAGGGGCTGGCCCAGGCCGAGATCGCCTATCAGAACGCGGTGGCCTATGCCCGGGACCGGCTTCAGGGGCGCGCCGTCACCGGCATCGAGAACCCCGACGGCCCCGCCGATCCGCTGATCGTGCATCCCGATATCCGCCGCTCGCTGATGGACCAGAAAAGCTTTGTCGAGGGCGCCCGCGCGTTCATCCTCTGGGGCGCCACGATGATAGACCGCGCCCATCGCGCCGGCGACAAGGAAGCCGACGGGCTGGTGTCGCTGCTGACGCCGGTCATCAAGGGCTTTCTGACCGATCAGGGCTTCGACATGGCCGTGCAGGCCCAGCAGGTCTTTGGCGGGCACGGCTATATCGAGGAATCGGGCATGTCGCAATTCGTGCGCGACGCCCGCATCGCGATGATCTACGAAGGCGCCAACGGCGTGCAGGCGCTGGATCTGGTCGGCCGCAAGCTGGCCCAGGACGGGGGCAGGCACGTCATGGCCTTCTTCGATCTGGTCAAGTCCTTCATCAAGGACAACGCCGGCCAGGACGAAGCCTTTGACAGCGATTTCCTCGACCCGCTCAAGGCGGCATCCAAGGATCTGCAGGCGGCCGGCATGTATTTCATGAAAAACGCGATGGGCAACCCCAACAACGCGCTGGCCGGCTCAACCGACTTCATGCACATGTTCGGCCATGTCTGCCTTGGCCTGATGTGGGCACGCATGGCCCGCGCGTCGCGCGCAGCACTCGACGCCGGTGCCGGCGACGCTACGTTTCACGAGACCAAGCTCGCCACCGGGCGCTATTACATGGCGCGCCGGCTGCCGATGACCGCGACGCACCTGGCACGCATCGAAAGCGGCGCCGACAAGGTGATGGCGCTGGCGGCGGCGAATTTCTGATCCCGCGGCGGGGTGGGCGCGCCCCCGCCCCGCCGCCCGACCCCGAGGACCGACATGCCCAAACGCTTCCGCCTGACCCGCCGCTTCCCTGTCGCCATGACCGAGGACGGCTACCGGCGCCTGAAACGCTTTGCGGCCGAGGCCGGGCTCGACGAGGGCGAGGCGCTGTCCTTCCTGTTCGAGAACTTCGACAGCGTCACCGACAACGACAACCTGACCCACCGCCTGCGGCTGTTCAATTCCGAACTGGACGAGCGCAAGCGTTGAGCCCCGGAGGACCGAGATGAGAGACAGTTTCGCCAAATCGTCCGCGTGGATGAACGACGACCACCGCATGCTTGCCGAGATGACGGCGCAGTTCATCGAAAGGGAATGGGCGCCGAAATTCGAAAGATGGCGCAAGCAGGGCGAGATGGACCGCGACATCTGGGCCCAGGCCGGCGCGCTGGGCCTGCTCTGCCCCTCGATCCCCGGCGAATACGGCGGCGCGGGCGGCGATTTCGGCCACGAGGCGGCAATCATGATCGAAAGCATGCGGGCCAACCTGGCCAGCTGGGGTTTTCCGATCCATTCGCCCATCGTCGGCCACTACATCCTGGCCTACGGCACCGAGGAACAGAAGAAACGCTGGCTGCCCGGACTGGTGAGCGGCGAACTGGTCGCGGCGCTGGCGATGACCGAACCGGCGACCGGATCGGACGTGCAGGCGATCAGGACCCGCGCCGTGCGCGAAGGCAACTGCTACCGGCTTTCGGGCCAGAAAACCTTCATCTCCAACGGCCAGCACGCCAACCTGATCGTGGTCGCCGCCAAGACCGACCCGGCCCAGGGCGCCAAGGGCATCTCGCTGATGGTGGTGGAAACCGACGGCGCGGCGGGCTTCCAGCGCGGCCGCAACCTGGAAAAGATCGGCATGCACGCCGCCGACACGTCCGAACTGTTCTTCGACGATGTCGAGGTTGCGCCCGAAAACCTCCTGGGCGGCGAGGAGAACCGCGGCTTTTACCAGATGATGGAGCAACTGCCACAGGAACGCCTTTCGATTGCCTGCGGCGCGGTCGGCGCCATGGAAGGTGCCGTCGAACGCACTATTCGCTATTGCCGCGAACGCGAGGCGTTCGGCGGTCCGCTGACCCAGTTCCAGAACACGCGTTTCAAGCTGGCCGAATGCAAGACCAAGACGATGGTGGCGCGCGCCTTCCTGAACGAATGCATGGCCGAGCACCTGAGGGGCGAACTGAGCGTCGACAAGGCGGCGATGGCGAAATACTGGACGACCGACACCCAGGGTGAGGTACTGGACGAGTGCCTGCAGCTGCATGGCGGCTATGGATTCATGATGGAATACGCGATCGGCGAGATGTGGGCCGACGCGCGGGTTCAGCGGATCTATGGCGGCACCAACGAAATCATGAAGGAACTGATCGCGAGGTCGCTTTGAACCCCTCAAGCGCAGCGCAAGCCGCACCCGCGGGAGCCTGCCCTGTCGGCGACAAAGCCGCCTGTCGGGCGGCGGGCAGGAGTTTTTCGGGCAAGATGAAGCCGGGGCGGTCCACCCCGCCCCTTTCGGGCGGCGATACGCCGAGGCCGAAGGGACGGGGCTTCACCTTGCACGCCGCCCGGCTCTCCAGCCCGCGGCGCAGAACCACGATAGCGGCATCGAAGTTAACGCAAGATGAACGGACCCGTATTCATCTTGCCGATAAACTCCACGGGGGTGTGGGGGTGTGAAACCCCCACTCCGCCCCCGCCACAGACGCCTCGGGGAGGATGAAGAACATCATGACCATCAAATTGCATTGTTTCGGCGAAAGCGGCAATTCCTACAAGGCGGCGCTGGCGCTGCAGCTTTCCGGTCTCGACTGGCAGCCCGTCTTCGTCGATTTCTTCAACGGCGAGACCCGGACCCCGGACTACCGCGCAAATGTCAACGAACTGGGCGAGGCGCCGGCGCTGGTCGACGGCGATTTCCGGATCGGCCAGTCGGGCTGCATCCAGGCCTATGTCACCGAGAAGTCGGGCAGGTTCGGCGGCGCGACACGCGAGGATGACTACGAGATCCTGCGCTGGGTGCTGTGGGACAATCACAAGCTGAGCTCGATGGCCGGGATGACCCGGTTCCTGATGAACTTCCTGCCCGCCGGCAAGCGCCCGGCCGAGGTGATCGCCTTCAACCAGGGCCGCCTGAGGGCCGCCTATGGCCTTCTCGACAACCACCTGAAGGGCCGCGACTGGATCGTCGGCGACGGACCCACCAATGCGGATCTCAGCTGCTGCGGCTACCTCTATTATCCCGAACCGTTCGGGTTCGACCGGGCCGAATGGCCCGATATCGACCGCTGGCTGGACGGTATCGCCGCCCTGCCCGGCTGGAAACACCCCTATGATCTGATGCCCGGCAACCCGTCGGACCGCGCCTGAAGGAGACGACCATGACAGACTCCTATATCTACGACGCCCTGCGCACACCGCGCGGGCGTGGCCGCAAGGACGGCGCCCTGCACGAAGTGACCAGCCTGCGCCTCTCGGCGCTCACCCTGAACGCCGTCAAGGAACGCAACAACCTCGACGGTCATGCCGTCGAAGACGTGATCTGGGGCAACGTCACCCAGGTCATGGAACAGGGCGGCTGCCTGGCGCGTTCGGCGGTGCTGGCCTCCGATCTCGACGAGTCCATTCCCGGGCTGGCCATCAACCGCTTTTGCGCGAGCGGCATGGAGGCGGTCAACCTGGCCGCCAACCAGGTGAAGGGCGGCGCCGGCGAGGCCTATATCGCCGGCGGGGTCGAGATGATGGGCCGCGTCGCCATGGGCAGCGACGGCGCGGCCATCGCCGTCGACCCCACGCTGGCGATGGAGAAGTACTTCGTGCCGCAGGGGATTTCCGCCGACATCATCGCCACCGAGTACGGCTTTTCCCGCGACCAGGCCGACGCGCTGGCCGTTGAGAGCCAGCGCCGCGCCAAGCTGGCCTGGGACGAGGGCCGCTTCGCGAAATCGGTCATCACCGTGCGCGACCAGAACGGGCTGCCGATTCTCGACCACGACGAATACATGCGCCCGCAGACCGACATGCAAAGCCTGGGCGCGCTGAACCCGTCGTTTCAGATGATGGGCGAGCAGATGCCGGGCTTTGACAACGTGGCATTGCTTAAATACCCCCACCTTGAGAAGATCGAGCATATCCACCATGCCGGCAATTCCAGCGGTATCGTCGATGGCGCCGCCGCGGTACTGATCGGCAACAAGGAATTCGGGCAGAAGTGGGGGCTCAAACCCCGCGCCCGGATCCGCGCCACCGCCAAGATCGGCACCGATCCGACGATCATGCTGACCGGCCCTGTGCCGGTGACCGAGAAGATCCTGCGCGAGACCGGCATGGAGATCGGCGATATCGACCTGTTCGAGGTCAACGAGGCCTTCGCCGCCGTGGTTCTGCGTTTCTGCCAGGCCTTCGATGTCGATTTCGACCGCGTCAACGTCAACGGCGGTTCGATCGCCATGGGGCATCCGCTGGGAGCGACCGGCGCGATGATCATCGGCACCGTGCTGGACGAGTTGGAGCGTCAGGACAAGGCCACCGGGCTGGCCACGCTTTGCATCGCATCCGGCATGGGTGCCGCCACCATCATCGAGCGAGTCTGATGCCCAGGCTCGACATCGCCGCCGCCCCGGTCAAGACCGGGTCCATCTACCCCGCCCCCTCTGCGGAACAAATGGCGGGGCGGTCCTCGCAACGGCTGGGCGATCTTGCCGGTCTGACCCAGTTCGGGGTCAACATCGTCACGCTTCAGCCCGGTGCGGTGGCATCCCTGCGCCACTGGCACCTGAAGGAGGACGAGTTCGCCATGGTTCTGGAAGGCGAACTCGTGCTGGTCGAGGACGGCGGCGAAACGCCCATGCGGCAGGGCGATTGCGCGGCCTGGAAGGCCGGCGTTGCCAACGCCCATCGCCTCGTCAACCGGTCGGGCGCGCTGGCGCGCTTTCTCGTCGTCGGCACGAAGGCGCCCGACGAGGTGGCGACCTACGGCGATGTCGACATGAAAATCCACCTAACGGGCGGCAAGCCCCGATTCACCTATCACGATGGCAGCGACTGGACCGGCCCGCGGGCCCTCGCGCCGAACGGAGACTAGACATGACCGATTTCACCATGAGCAAGGACGCCAAGGGCGTTGCCACCATCACCTGGGACGTGCCGGGCAAGTCCATGAACGTGATGAGTTTCACCGGGCTGGAGGAACTCGACGCGCTGATCGGCGAGGCGCTGGCCGATGACACGGTCAAGGGCATCGTCATCACCTCGGCCAAGGAGGGATCCTTCGCCGCGGGCATGGATCTCAACCTGCTGGCACGGCTGAAGGACGAGGTCGGCGATGACCCGGCGCGCGGTTTCTTCGAGGGCGTGATGCGGATGCACGGGCTGTTGCGCAAGATCGAACTGGCGGGCATGGACCCCAAGACCAGGAAGGGCGGCAAGCCGATCGCCGCCGCCCTGCCCGGTACCGCCGCCGGCATCGGGCTGGAGCTGCCGCTGGCAACACACCGCATCTTCGCCGCCGACAACCCCAAGGCGCGCATCGGCCTGCCCGAGATCATGGTCGGCATCTTCCCCGGCGCCGGCGGCACCACCCGGCTGGGGCGCAAGCTGGGCGCGATGGCGGCCTCGCCCTTCCTGCTCGAGGGCAGGATGGTCGAGCCCAAGAAGGCCAAGACCGCCGGGCTGATCGACGAGGTCTGCGCCGACCCGCTTGCCGCCGCTCGCGAATGGGTGCTGAACGCGGGCGATGCCGACATCGTCAAGCCCTGGGATGCCAAGGGCTACAAGATGCCCGGCGGCGCCCCCTATCATCCGGCCGGTTTCATGACCTTCGTGGGCGCCAACGCCATGGTGAATGGCAAGACCAAGGGCGCCTTTCCCGCCCCCAAGGCGCTGCTGAGCGCGGTCTACGAGGGCGCGCTGGTCGATTTCGACACCGCCCTGAGGATCGAGGCGCGCTGGTTCACCAATGTCCTGATGAACCCGTCCTCCAGCGCCATGATGCGTTCGCTCTTCGTCAACAAGGAGGCTCTCGACAAGGGCGCGGTGCGCCCTGACGGCATTCCCGACCAACGGGTGAAGAAACTCGGCGTTCTGGGGGCCGGCATGATGGGCGCTGGTATCGCGCTGGTCAGCGCCCAGGCGGGCATGGAGGTCGTGCTGATCGACCGCGACCAGGCAAGCGCGGATCGCGGCAAAGCCTATAGCGAAGCCTATCTCGACAAGGGCATCAAGCGCGGCAAGGCAACGCCCGCAAAGAAGGAGGCAATGCTGAACCTGATCACCGCAACCCCGGATCTGGAACAACTCAAAGGCTGCGACCTGATCATCGAGGCAGTGTTCGAAGACCCCAAGGTCAAGGCCGAGATGACCCGGAAGGTCGAGGCGATCATCCCCGAGGACTGCATCTTCGCCTCCAACACCTCGACCCTGCCGATCACCGGGCTTGCCAGGGCGTCCAGCCGCCCCGAGCAGTTCATCGGCATCCACTTCTTCTCGCCCGTCGAGAAGATGCTGCTGGTCGAGATCATCAAGGGCGAGAAGACCGGCGACCGCGCGGTGGCCAAGGCGCTGGATTACGTCCGCCAGATCCGCAAGACGCCGATCGTCGTCAACGATGCGCGGTTCTTCTACTGCAACCGCTGCATCATCCCCTATGTCAACGAAGGCGCGCGGATGATTACCGAAGGCGTGGCCATGCCTCTGATCGATCATGCCGCGCAGCAGCTCGGCTTTCCCGTCGGGCCGGTGCAACTGACCGACGAGACCAGCATCGACCTGGGCGCCAGGATCGCACGCGCCACCAAGGCGGCGATGGGCGACGCCTATCCCGAAAGCCCCGCCGACGACCTGATCTTCTGGCTAGAGGATCAGGGGCGGCTGGGGCGCAAGGCCAAGGCCGGGTTCTTCGACTATGACGAAAGCGGCAAGCGCCTCGGCTACTGGAAAGGCATGCAGGACAAGTACCCGCTGGCCGAAACCCAACCCGACCTGATCGAGGTGCAGGAACGGCTGATGTTCGCGCAGGTGCTGGAAGCGGTGCGCGCGCTTGAGGAAGGCGTGCTGATGGATATTCGCGAAGGCGATGTCGGTGCCATCCTGGCCTGGGGCTTTGCGCCCTGGTCGGGCGGGCCGCTGTCCTGGATCGACATCATCGGTGCCGAATACGCCGCTCATCGCTGCGACGAACTGGCCGCGAAATACGGCGAGCGGTTCGCATGCCCGCCGCTCTTGCGGGACATGGCCGACAAGGGCGAAACCTTCTATGGCCGCTTCGACCCGCAGGCCAGGGCGGCCTGACGTGGTTCGGGGCCGGGCGCTGCCGCCCGGCCCCGCAGTTTCGCGACAACCGGCGCCAGGCGCCTTGCAGGACGGTGCACGTTACGATCTCGGGGCTGTCCATGTGCGCATGCTCGAAGATGCACGCGCCGATATTGTTCGCACATGTCGTATCCGCCGCCGGGATCGTGGTGCTGGCCGATACCGTGTTCACCGCCACCGCGGCGCTGCTGCAACCGCAAACCGGCCATGTCCTGGCCCGTCGGGCCGGCCGGCCATTGACCGAAGGCTGGCCGGGCCGTTCGCTGGTGGCTGGCCTGCCGATACCCGGCTTTCGCGGCGGTTCCGGTCATCCTCTGGCTGATGCTGCACAAGCCGGTAGCGGCATAGCCGAGCGGAAAATCCACCTACGAAACAGCGCAAAACTGTTCAGACGAAGCGAACCACCTATTCGAGATCGTCACCCTTTCTGGCCGAAAATGCGTAGCCAAGGTGTTTGGTGCACTTGTTGTTCTGCTGTTCAAAGACACCTGTCAACACGCCATACTGGCTGTTGCCCAAAAAAAACCTAACTTTGGTCGGCTAGAGCGCATACTTCTGGCGTCTCTGGAAATAAAGCGTTTGTTAACTGGGGCAAAACATGACGATTTCAACGAACAGGCTCGTTGAACTGGCGATCACGAGCGATCCGACATCCGCGCTTTTTGGAACAACCTGGTCATTCACCGGCGGCGACCTAGTTTCGACTGTGGATGCTGCGCTAAATGCGGAAGTCGTAGGAAGCACCGGCGTCATGCAACCAGGCGACACAATCGATCTGGACGGAAATGGAACTTTTGAAGGCACGTACGAAGGTCGCTTCAATTTCACGGACTCGACTTTCACTCTAGGCAACGGATCGACGGTTTCTGGCACGATCAACATAATCGAAGTCACCGTCGGAGGAATTTCGCAATACTACATGATCATCAGCGATAGCATTGCCGCGGCGCTTGATGGCAATGATCTGAAGTCTGTGACTTTCGGAAGCAACTTTGCGACCTCACTCAATCTTGCTGGATTGAACTTTGATGATGCGACAAGTTACGAGTTAGTGTGTTTCGCCCGCGGTACGCTAATCACGACCGACCAGGAGGAATGCCCCATTGAAAAACTCCTTCCCGGAGCTCGCGTTCTTACCAAAGACCATGGGTTCCAAGAAATCCGATGGATCGGCTCTCGCAAGGTTCCTGCGCTGGGCAACTTCGCACCGGTCGTGTTTCTGCCTGGTGCAATAGGCAACACCACGACTATGCGTTTGAGCCGCCAACACCGGATCAGAGTGTCAGGAGCGTCAGTGGAACTGAACTTTGGTTGTTCGTCAGTTCTCGCCCCAGCCCATGCACTAGTTGACGGACAAGACATTTTTATTCAGGAGGGTGGTGAAGTTGAGTACTTTCACATCCTGTTCGATCAACACGAGTTGGTCATTAGTGACGGGGTGTGGACTGAGAGCTTTTATCCAACCGCCCGCGCTATCAGTCAACAAGACAAGGTCACCCAAGATGAAATCCTTGAATTATTCCCATATCTTATGAACTCACCGTCAAGCTATGGACCAACCGCGCGTATGTGCCTGAAACCTTTGGAGGCAAAGATACCAGGCGTGAATAGTTGCCTTCGGCATCCGAGCCAACACGCCGCCTAGTTGTGGAGTCTCACTAGGTTCTTCACGTCCAACCCTGATCGGCTGATAGATGGTGTACATATTATCCCAGCGTTGGAGCGATTCCAATTGTAGTGGTGTCGCCAGTAAGGCAGTTCGGCCTTTCGCTGCTCCGAGGTTTGATTGACGTACCCGTAGGCCCATTCGCGCAGGGAGTACTGGATGAAGCGCACAGAGTGTCATTCTGCACTCAGCAGGAGCAGACCCCGAAAGGGTCGTCCAGGACATCGCGCACCGTTTCGCTTTCGACCAGCAACCCCTGGTCGGGCATCAGCCAGATATCGGTGTCGTTGTTCAGCGCGCCCTTCGGGACCCGGATCGGACAGATCGCATCGCCCGCCGCCCGCCCGCCCGGGTGGACCGATTCGCGCTGGATATCGACCAGCGGTTGCGGCCCGCGATCGAATGTCAGCACCTTGTCGCCTACCCGCAACATGTCGACCTTGCGCCAGCCGCGATCGGTGGCGACATCCATGCCCGAAAGCAACCCGGCATGGCCCGTGATCAATATGTCGCTCAGCGCAACGCCTTGGTCATCCGTGCCGGGCACGGCATCGCTCTCGTCGCGCATCCAACCGAACATCGGACGGTTCCCCTCGAATTGGCAGCAGTTTCGGGACGGGCGAGGATTGACGTGGTCCCGTCGGCCAGAAAGCCTGATTCGATGGTTCGCCAATGGCCGAAAGTACGGCAAGATTGCGGCATTGGTTCGGCAATTGCGGACAATACCCCGGAAGACAGGGGGATTTTCGCGCCTGCGGTGACAATCGCGCGGAATTCAACGCAGTTCGCAAGCGCACCTGGCACGACCCGCCCCCGCCATATCGCCCTGCGATCCCATGCGACTAGCCGAACGCATAGCCGAACCGCGCGATATCCTCGGCGCAATCCTCTCCGACGATGGCCGCGGTCATATCGTCGTAGTATCCACGGAAATCGCGCGCCCGCCCGGACCGGTTCGCAACCGGCAGATCGAATGGGAACCCCAGATGCGCGAACAGCGGTGCCGCGTCCTGTCCGAACCGTTCGATGCGGATAAAGGCCGAGCATTGCAGCGTTCCGTCGGATCGGCGCATGTAGGATGAGGCCGGCGATCGGCGCAGACCGGCCCGGGTCTGCGGATGCGCGACGAACTGCGCGAATTCCAGCGATTTCGCCAGCCGCACGGCCGGATGGCGAAATTCCTGTCCGCGCAGCCAGTGATAGTAGCTTACCGCCCGGTCCCACGGGTTGCGCACCAACGTAAAGGCAAACAGCCCGCCCAGCACCGCATCGGGCACCAGCCCTTCGATATCGGCCAGGGTCGAGTGCTTCCACAGCCGCCCGCGCGCCCCCATGGCCTGCGCCTTGTGGCGGCGGCGGCGCGCCTTGGGCGTATCACCCAGCATTATGTCGTCCTTCA
Source organism: Jhaorihella sp. (assembly GCA_047975215.1). Classification (GTDB taxonomy): domain Bacteria; phylum Pseudomonadota; class Alphaproteobacteria; order Rhodobacterales; family Rhodobacteraceae; genus JAGRMG01. The sequence goes on along the minus strand of JBKEDD010000014.1, from coordinate 52,811 downwards.
TCGCCCGCGCCTCCAGCGCCAGCGCCAGCGAGGTACCGCCGGTTTTCGGAATGTGGATGAAGACAAAGCCGCGGCCGGGTGACAGGATCATGATGCAATCCCCCATCGCCGCCGGACGGGCGCGAACCGGCCGTCTTGCGGCCAACGCCCTGCCCGGCCGCCGCCGCCGGGGCAGCTCCCGCGCGCACGCCCCTTCATTTCGAGCGCAGCGCGATGATCACGCCCGCACCGGCGATCAGGACGATGCCGATCGCCTGCCAGCCCGTCACCGGCTGCCCGAAAGCGACCCATGCGAACAGCGGGCCGAAGATCATCACCGAATACTCGAACACCGCGACATAGGACGCCTCGCCCAGTTGATACGCCTTGATGACGAGGAACACCCCGGTGATGGAACCCACGACCTGCAACGCCACCCATGGCGCGGACTGCCACATCGGCCAGACCCAGCCGCGGGTGACGAACCCGGCCGCGCCGGGCGGCGTATCGACCGGGAACATGGCCAGCAGGATCAGCCCGACCGCCCCGAACACGCCCAGCGCCACCCACATGCCCATCAGCATCGCCACCGTGCTCTCGCCCGCGCAAAGCGACCGTGTGGCGATGGCGCCCAGCGCATAGAAGAACCCCGCCGCCACCGGGATCAGAACCGCAAGATCAAACTTGCGCGGATCGGGCTGCAATACGCAAAGGATGCCTGAAAAGCCGATCGCCACCGCCAGCACCCGCCACGGCCCTATCCGGCGGCGCATGCCGATGGCTGTGACCAGCAGAACGAAGATCGGCGACGTGAACAGCCCCGCCAGTGCCTGCGCGATGGGCATCAGGGCCAGGGCGCTGAAATAGAACAGCATCGACACCGCCACCATCAGGCTGCGCGCCGCCACCGCCCAGGCGCGCACCGGGCGCACCCGGCCCAGCCCGATCAGCGAAAGCGCGGCCACCAGAGGGATGGCAAACAGCGCACGCACGAAATGAAACTGCCAAAGACCGATCTCGCGCGCCAGGTGCGGAATGAAATTGTCGATCACCCCTATGACCGCCATCGCGCATACCATCGCCAGGGCCGCTTTCAGGGTGTTGTCTTCGCTGCCTGTATTCATGGACTTCCCATCGTGGGCCTGTCGGCGCAATATCGTTTCGCGACAAGGCTTGCACGATAATTCGGGAGCGGACAATCATGGGCTGGATGGCGGATGAAACCGGGCTGGAACGCAACGCGGCGAATTTCGTCGCCCTGACGCCCCTGTCGCATCTGCGGCGCGCCGCCGACATCTTTCCCGACGATCTGGCCGTCGTCTATGGCACACACCGCAAGACCTATCGCGAATATCACGAACGCTGCACCCGGCTGGCCGCGGCACTTGCCGGCATGGGAGTGGCTCCGGGCGACGTTGTGGCGACCATCCTGCCCAACATCCCGGCCCAGGCCGAGGCGCATTTCGGCGTGCCTGCCTGCGGCGGGGTGCTGAACACCATCAACACCCGGCTCGAAGCCGACACCGTGGCTTATATCCTCGGCCATGGCGGCGCCAGGGTGGTACTGGTGGACAGCCAGTTCATGGACCTTGCCGAGGCCGCCATAGAACTGATGGAGGGCAACGGCCCGGCCATCGTCGAGGTGCCCGACCCACAGGCCGGGCACCCGGCCGGCGGCCGCCATCCGCAATACGAGGATGTACTGGCCGGGGCCGATCCGGGCTTTGCGTGGATCATGCCCCAAGACGAATGGGAAAGCCTCGCGCTGAACTATACCTCGGGCACCACCGGGCGGCCCAAGGGCGTGGTCTATCACCATCGCGGTGCCTATCTCAGCACGTTCTCGCAGGTGGTAAGCTGGAACATGACTCAGCGCCCGAAATACCTGACCATCGTGCCGCTGTTTCACTGCAACGGCTGGTGCCACACCTGGATGATGCCGCTTCTGGGCGGCACCGTGATCTGCTGCCGAAATATCACGGCGGGCGCGATCTATGACGCCATCGCCGACGAGGGTGCAACCCATTTCGGCGGCGCCCCCATCGTGCTGAACATGATCGTGAACGCACGTCCCGAGGAACGCCGCGCCTTCGATCACGTGGTCGAGGTGTTCACCGCCGGCGCCCCGCCCCCCGCAGCGACCCTTGCGAAGATCGAGCCGCTGGGCTTCAACATAACCCAGGTCTACGGGCTGACCGAAACCTACGGTCCGGGCACCGAATGCCTGTGGCGGCCCGAATGGGACACCCTGCCGGACGACGAACGCTACGAGATCAAGGCGCGCACCGGCATCCTCATGCCGATGATGGAGCAAACCACGGTGATGGACGAGACCATGACGCCGGTGCCACGCGACGGCGCAACGCTGGGCGAGATCATGTTTCGCGGCAACGTCGTGATGAAAGGGTACTACAAGAACCCCGAAGCCACCGACAGGGATTTCGCCGGCGGGTACCTCCACACCGGCGACATCGCCTTTCAGACGCCTGACGGCTATATCAAGATCGCCGACCGGGCTAAGGACATCATCATTTCGGGGGGCGAGAACATCTCCTCGGTCGAGGTCGAGGGCGTGCTGATGAAACACGCCGATGTGAGCCTTTGCGCCGTGGTGGCCAAACCCGACATGAAATGGGGCGAGGTGCCCTGCGCCTTCGTCGAACTGAAAGAGGGTGCCGCGGTTGACGAGGCCGGGATGATCGTCTTCGCCCGCCAGCACCTCGCTGGGTTCAAGACCCCCAAACGCGTAGTGTTCCAGGAACTGCCCAAGACATCCACCGGCAAGATCCAGAAGTTCCAGCTTCGCGAGATCGCCCGAACCCTGTGACATTGCGTCACTCGGCCCGCGGCGGTCTTGCCGTCCCCGCCACATATTCCTATATTTGAATACAAAGCCGCGCAAGCGGCGCCCCGAGCTGAAAGGATAGGGTAATGAGCGTGAACAGGGCCGTCATGGCATTCGCGGGCTTCATGGTGCTGCTTTCGGTCGTCCTGACCGTCTACGTGTCGCCGCATTTCGTCTGGCTGACCGTCTTCGTCGGCGCCAACCTGCTGCAATCGGCCTTTACCGGCCTGTGCCCGGTGGCCGGGCTGTTCCGGCGCATGGGGCTGCCCTCCGCCTGACCGGCGCGACAAACGACATCACCGGCGGCAATGCCATTTGCCGCCGGGATTGCCCGCATGCTAGGCTTGTGAAAAACGCGACAGGCACGAGCGGCAGCAGCGGGCACATTCAGGCGACATGACGGCGCTGACACGATACCAACGGCTCGAGGCGACCGGGCTGTGGCGCGCGACCCCCGAGGATCAGCGGCGCGAGGTGGTGGTATCGGTCGGCGATGCCACACTGACCATCTCCGACCTCAATGACAGGGCGCTGGCGCATTGGTCGCTGGCCGCGATCGAACGCCAGAACCCGGGCGTGCGCCCGGCGATATTCTCCCCCGATGGCGACCCCGGCGAGACCCTGGAACTGCAAGACTCCGAGGCCGTGATGATCGACGCCATCGAGGGCCTTCGCAAGGCGATCGAACGCGCCCGGCCGCATCCGGGCCGGCTGCGCCATTTCGGGGTTCTGGCCGTGGTGCTGGGGTTTCTTGCGCTGATGGTCGTCTGGCTGCCCAGCGCCCTTCAGCGCCACGCCGTCTCGGTCGTTCCCGATATCAAGCGCCAGGACATCGGCAAGGCACTGCTGGGCCGTATCCGGCGCGTTGCCGGCAGCGCCTGCACCAGTCCCGAAACCACCGCCATCCTTGCCCGCCTCGCCGACCGGACCGGGGTCAGGCAACTGATTGTCCTGCGGGCCGGCATCGCCGACAGCCTGCTGCTGCCGGGCGGCATGATCCTGCTGAACCGCGCGCTGATCGAGGATCACGAAGACCCGGCGGCATTGGCAGGCTACATCCTGGCCGAACGTGTCCGCGCGACCCAGAACGACCCGCTGGCCGAACTGCTGGCCCATGGCGGCGTCACGGCATCGTTCCGCCTGCTGACCACCGGGCAGGTGTCGCGCGAAACGCTTGATCGTTACGCCGAACAGATGCTGTCGGCCCCGCGCCGTGAACCGGCGACCGAAACGCTGCTGGCCGCGTTCGCCCAGGCCGCGGTGCCCTCCAGCCCCTATGCCTATGCACGCGACATAACCGGCGAATCCGTGCTGGGCCTGATCGAGGCCGATCCCATGGCCGGCCGCACGCTAGAACCGATCCTGCCCGACCGCGACTGGGTGCGGCTGCAAAGCATCTGCGGCGGATAGCGCAGTTTCGTTCAAGCGAATTCACCCGGCGAAAGAATGCCCGAATCCGACAACACGCGACACGATTGCCGGAGGGCGAGTTTCGGAATTGGCGGCAAAGCAGCCCCGCCGGGCGCCCGCCCTATCGCCTGTGCGCCGCCCCCGCCGGGGATACCCGACGCGACCCGCCTGCGGCCTCTGGCGCCGAACGCGACGAAACGCGTATCGTCGCGGGCGCGCGGGCCTCGGCCAGCGAGCGCGCGGCCGGTCCGCTCAGCCTGACGATCTGCGGCTGCGTCTCGACCGGCACAAGGGTTCGCGGCACGGTGCGCGTCCAGATCAGGTCGGTCCCGGCCTCGCCGCTGGCGGTCTTGACGCCGCGATGGATGTTCAACCGACCGTCACCGCGTTCCACCCGCTTGTAGCCCGCCGGCACCGGAAGCCGCGCCTGGATCACGGAGGGCGCCAGGGTGCGTTCGGCCCGGTGCGGATTCAGGCGGTCGTCCTTCCAGACCGCCCTGTAGCCGGCGGGCACCGTCACGTTGGTCGTGTTCTGACGCTTGTCATGAACGTGGCGCGGCACGACACGGGTATCGCTCGGCAGTACCAGCGTCGACGACCGGTCCCAGCCCTTGCCATAGGTGACGGGTGGTTCGCTTTGCGGGCCGCAGCGCACCCCCGTCCGGTTTATGAACTGCTGGCTGAACGCCGAAGCGTTGGGGCACCCGCCCGAGGCAGCGGGCGCCGGAGCGCGGCGCGGCTGGATCGGCGGCGCCGCGCTCGCGGGCTGCGACGACACGATTGTTGGCTTGGGTCCGGGCGAGGGCCGGTAGGCCTGCGTTGACGGCGGCCGCGCGGTGGTGGTGCGCGTCGTGGCCATTGGCCGCGCTGCGGTGACGTGCGTCGCCGCGGGCGCGGCTGCGCGGGGCGCGGCCGGTGCCGGCGCCGCGACGGTACGCGGCGGCGCCACCCTCGCCGGGCTCGGTGGAGCCGCCGGTTTCGGGGCCGCCGGTGTGACCGCAGCGGCCGGTGGCGCCGCCGGTCTGGCCGCTGTGGCCTGCGGGTTGGTGATCACCGTCGTTTTCGGCACCGGTTTCGCCGCGCTTGTGCCGGCAACCGCTGTCGGCTTGTATCCGCAAACCTGCTTGCGTGCGCGTGAGACACGCGGCACCCAGGTCACATTGCCGTCGATACCGGCACGGATGTAGATACAGCCGCGACTGTCGATATACTGTTTGCCCTTGTAGGAGGCCGGCGGGAATTCGGCCGGTGGCTGCGCGTTGCGCAAGGTTTGCGCATCTAGGGCCGTCAACGAGACCGACCCCAAGATGATGCCGCTCGCGATAATTCTCGTCAACCTCATCGCCGCCCCCACAACATATGGGAACAGAATGCCGCAAATGACGCCATGAGTAAAGCGAACTCTGGCCCGGACGCGACCGCGCGCCGGATGCCGGGGTGCGACCGGGCCGCCCTGGAACGAGGCAGCTTCTAGCGGGTGCCGAACATCCGGTCTCCGGCATCGCCCAGCCCGGGCAGGATATAGCCCTTGTCGCTCAACTGCCGGTCCACGGCGGCGGTCACGATCGGCACATCGGGATGCGCCGAGGTCATCCGCGCGACCCCCTCGGGTGCGGCCAGCAGACAGAGAAAGCGGATGTTGCGCGCTCCGGCGCCTTTCAGAAGATCAACCGCCGCGGCCGAGGAGTTTCCCGTGGCCAGCATCGGATCGACGACGATGACCAGCCGTTCCTCAAGCGCCGAGGGCACCTTGAAGTAATACTGCACCGGCTCCAGCGTTGCTTCGTCGCGGTAAAGCCCGACAAATCCGACCCGCGCCTGTGGCACCAGCTCAAGAACCCCGTCGAGCATGCCGTTGCCTGCCCGCAGGATCGACACCAGCGCCATGTTGCGCCCCGCCAGGTTCGGCGCCTGCATTTCTTCCAGGGGCGTACGGATCGTACGCTCGGCCAGTGGCATTTCCCGGGTGATCTCGTAAGCCAGAAGCAGCGTGATCTCGCGCAGGAGCTGGCGGAATACCGAGGACGGCGTAGCGTTCTCGCGCATCAGGGTCAGCTTGTGCTGAACCAGCGGATGATCGACGACGGTCACGGATTTCGACATTGAGGCACTCCCGGGTGTTGCACGAACCCGTTGTGGCGCAGCCGCGCCCGGCTCGCAACCCCGCGGGCGCCCGCCGGGGCCGACCCGGGGCGCAAGACGGCGCCGGCGGGGGTTCCCGCGCAACATTCGACGCGATGGCAGGACCGCGCCGGTCCAAAACCCTTGCGTCGCGGCGCCTGATCGTACTAGGCGGTCCGCGAAACGCCACAGGGGGAATACCGACGTGACGCCCGGACCGATGCCGAACAAGTGGAAGACACTGGACAAGGATCTGGGCCGCATATCCCAGCTCGAATCGGCGGCGGCCTATGTCGGGCGGCCGATGGTGGCGACCGGCATCGCGCTGGCCTTCATCGCGGTCACGGCGCTGGCCGCAGCGGTGTTCTTCGGGACGGCGCCGGTCAACTTCGTGGTCGTCGCGGCAGCCGCCTTCGGCGCCTACATGGCCATCAACATCGGCGCCAACGACGTCGCCAACAACATGGGCCCGGCAGTGGGCGCCAACGCGCTGACGATGGGGGGCGCCATCGCGATCGCCGCGATCGCCGAAAGCGCCGGCGCGCTGCTGGCCGGGGGCGACGTGGTCTCGACCATCTCCAAGGGAATCATCAACCCGGCCTCGGTTCGGAATGCCGATATCTTCATCTGGGCGATGATGGCGGCGCTTGTCTCGTCGGCCCTGTGGGTGAATCTTGCCACCTGGATCGGCGCGCCGGTCTCGACCACGCATTCCGTGGTCGGTGGCGTGATGGGCGCCGGCATTGCCGCCGCAGGGGTGGCCGCGGTCAACTGGCCGACCATGGGCGCGATCGCCGCAAGCTGGGTGATCTCGCCGCTGCTGGGCGGCATCATCGCTGCGCTATTCCTGGCGCTGATAAAATCGCAGATCATCTATCGCGACGACAAGATCGCCGCGGCGCGGCGCTGGGTGCCGATCCTGATCGGCATCATGGCCGGAACCTTTGCCGCCTACCTGGCGCTCAAGGGTCTGAGGCGGGTGGCTGATATCGACCTGGGTACCGCGCTGCTGATCGGCACCATTGCGGGCGTGCTGTTTTTCGGCGTGACGCGCCCGATGATCCGGCGCAAGTCCGAAGGGATGGAGAACCGCAACAAGTCGATCAAGACCCTGTTCGCCCTGCCGCTGGTCATTTCGGCGGCATTGCTGAGTTTCGCGCATGGCGCCAACGACGTGGCCAACGCGGTGGGGCCGCTGGCGGCCATCGTGCATGCCGCCGAGTTCGGCGGTTTCGCCGAAAAGGTGGCGATCCCCGCCTGGGTGATGGTGATCGGCGCCTTCGGCATCTCGTTCGGGCTGTTCCTGTTCGGGCCGAAACTGATCCGCATGGTCGGCAGCCAGATCACCAAGCTGAACCCGATACGCGCCTTTTGCGTTGCGCTGAGCGCGGCCATCACCGTGATCGTGGCAAGCTGGCTGGGGCTTCCCGTATCATCGACCCATATCGCGGTGGGCGGGGTCTTCGGCGTCGGGTTTTTCCGCGAATGGCACATGGAAAGGCGCCTGCGCGGCAACGGCGCGAAACAGCCGAAGGTCAAGCCGATCGGCACCGAGGAGCGCCGCCGCCGCAAGCTGGTGCGCCGCTCGCATTTTCTGACGGTGATCGCGGCCTGGGTGATCACCGTGCCGGCTGCGGCCATCATGTCGGCGGTAATCTTCCTGATACTGAACGGGCTGGCCGGCTGAGGCTGGCAAGCGGGAAACCGGAGCGGCCCCGCGAAGGCGTGCGCGAATCGGGCGTTGGAACCGGGCCAAAGCCACGATGCGCGCGACGGATCGCCCTCAGACGCCCAGGCACCAGCGCATGATCGCCTTCTGCGCGTGCAGGCGGTTTTCGGCCTCGTCGAAGACCACCGAATGCGGCCCGTCCATCACCGCCCCGGTCGCTTCCTCGTCGCGATGCGCCGGCAGGCAGTGCATGAACAGCGCCTGCGGGCCGGCCTCTGCCATCAGCGCCTCGTTCACCTGATAGGGGCGCAGCATGTTGTGGCGCCGTTCGCGCGCCGATTGCGCGTCGTGCATGCTGACCCAGGTGTCGGTGACGACCAGATCGGCGCCCGCGACCGCCCTGGCGGGGTCGCGTTCGATGATCACCGTGCTGCCCTGGGCACGGGCAAAGCCGATGGCGTCGGCGTCAGGGTCAAGGCGCGCCGGACCGGTGAAGGTGAAATCGAACCCGAACTGGCCCGCCGCGTGCAGGAACGAGGCGCAGACGTTGTTGCCGTCACCGGCCCAGACCACCTTTCTGCCCGCGATCGGGCCGCGATGTTCTTCGAAGGTCATCACGTCGGCCATGATCTGGCAGGGATGGGTGCGGTCGGTCAGCCCGTTGATCACCGGCACGTCCGCGAATTCGGCCATCTCGCTCAGCACGGTTTCGTCGAAGGTGCGGATCATGATCAGATCGACATAGCGGCTCAGCACGCGGGCGGTGTCGGCGATGGTCTCGCCATGGCCAAGCTGCATGTCGCTGCCCGACAGCACCATGGTCTGTCCGCCCATCTGGCGCACGCCGACATCGAAAGAGACGCGCGTGCGGGTCGAGGGTTTTTCGAAGATGAGCGCCACCATGCGCCCGGTCAGCGGCTGTTCGTCGTCGCGGGCGCCGCGGGTGCGCCCGGCGCGGGCGCGTTTCATGGCGCCGGCCTGGTCGATCATGGCGCGCAGCGCCGCCTTGTCGGTGGCGTGGATGTCGAGAAAGTGATTCATCGGGTTGAACTTTCCTGGCAACGGCCGGGGGCCAGCCCCCGGACCCCCGGAGTTTTCCGGCAAGATGAAGATCAGGCGGGTTTCAGCCTGGCGGCGGCGCGGTCGAGGCGGGCTACGCCTTCTGCGATCTCGTCCTCGGAGATGACGAGCGGCGGCAGCAGGCGGACGACATTGTCTGCGGCCGGTACGGTGATCAGTTGTTCGGCAAGGCCCGCGGCGACGAATTCGGCGTTGGGCACGCGGCATTTCAGGCCCAGCATCAGGCCCAGTCCGCGAACCTCCTCGAACACCTCCGGATGGGCGGCGACCAGCCCTTCGAGTTTCTGGCGCAGCAGTCCGGCCTTGCGGCGAACCCCGTCCAGGAAAGCGGGATCGGCGATGACATCCATCACCGCGCAGCCCACGGCGCAGCCCAGCGGGTTGCCGCCATAGGTCGAGCCGTGGGTACCCGCGGTCATGGCCGACGCCGCCGCCTCGGTGGCCAGCACCGCGCCCAGCGGAAAGCCGCCACCGATACCCTTGGCCACCATCATGATATCGGGTTCGATACCGGCCCATTCATACGCGAAGAGCCGGCCGGTGCGGCCCATGCCGCACTGCACCTCGTCGAGGATCAGCAACAGCCCGTGTTCGTCGCACAGATCGCGCAACCCCCTGAGGTGCTGGTCGGGCAGCGGCCTGATGCCGCCTTCGCCCTGCACCGGCTCCACCAGGATCGCGGCGGTGGTGTCGGTGATGGCCGCCGCCACGGCCGCGAGATCGGCCCAGGGCAGATGTACGAAGCCCGGCAGCAGCGGGCCGAACCCCTTGGTCATCTTTTCCGACCCGGCCGCGGCTATGCCTGCCGAGGACCGGCCGTGGAAGGCGCCCTCGAAGGCGATGATGTCGCTGCGCTGCGGCAGGCCCTTGTCGTGGAAATGCCGGCGCGCCATCTTGACCGCCAGTTCGCAGGCCTCGGTGCCGGAGTTGGTGAAGAACACGGTATCGGCGAATGTCGCCGCGACCAGACGGTCGGCCAGCGCCTGCTGCTGGGGGATGTGATAGAGGTTGGAGACGTGCCACAGCGCCCCGGCCTGATCGCTCAGCGCCTCGACCAGCCGCGGATGGGCATGGCCAAGCGCGTTCACCGCGATACCGGCGCCGAGATCGAGGAAGCGGCGGCCGTCGGCCTCGATCAGCCAGCATCCTTCGCCCTTGACGAAGCTGAGCGGCGCGCGGTTGTAGGTCGGCAGAACGGACGGGATCATCGGATCATCCTCGTTGCGGCATGAGCCCCCCTGAGTGCATCAAAAGTGGCGGTTTCGTCAATGATCAGAAAGCGGGCAATGCGAAAGGGCGGTGCGGACGCCGACGCCGCGGGAAACCGGTGCAGGATTTGCCGGCCGTTCGGGGGCCGGACGTTTCGGGACGCCTTGCAACTCGGGCCGGGGTGACTAGAATAGGGCGCTGTCATGAATGCGGAAGCGGCCACGGTCGGGGCCGCTTCTCAGCTTTGGAAGGGTGGCGATGTCGTGGACTGACGAGCGTGTGGACCTGCTCAGGAAGATGTGGGGCGAGGGCCAGTCGGCCAGCCAGATCGCCAAGGAACTGGGCGGGGTGACGCGCAACGCCGTGATCGGCAAGGTGCATCGGCTGGGGCTGTCCAACCGCGCCACGGGCCCTGCCCCGGCCAAGTCCGAGCCCAAGGAAAAGCCGACTGCCGCCGCCAGGTCCGAGACCCGGCCCAAACCGGAGGCGGCGTCTTCGGCCAGGACCGAGCCGGCGCGGCCGCCGGAACCGGCACCGGCCGCCGAGACCCGTTCGCCTGTTCCGGTCCGCAAGCAGATCATTCCCGCCGGCCAGCCGCTGCCGCCGCAGCCTTCGGCCAACGAGATCAGCCCCGAGGCGCTGGCCAAGGTTAACGCCGTCGAGAAGAAGGCGAGGCGCCTGAACCTGATGGAACTGACCGAGCGTACCTGCAAGTGGCCGGTGGGCGATCCGGCGACGGACGATTTCTGGTTCTGCGGCCTGCCGGTGCAGGTGGGAAAACCCTATTGCGAAGCGCATGTCGGAGTCGCCTTCCAGCCGATGAGCGCGCGGCGCGACCGCCGCCGCTGAGGCGGCGCATGCCGGTATGCGCGCAAGGCGTGTGTCTCGGCGTCGGCGCGTGGCCGCAGCCCCGGTTGCCTCCGGCGGGAGTTTGTGGGGCAAGATGAAGCCCAGGAGTGGAATCGGCGCGCCATGATCGCCGGCGCGGGGTTGGCGGCGGGCCGCGTTTGGCATAGCTGATGGAGCAGGAGCCGCAACCGCAGGAAAGGCCGCAGCCCTGATCGATACCCCAGCCTACAGCCCGCCCGAAGTCTGGACCTGGGACAAGGATGGCGGCGGCCGCTTTGCCGGCGTCAACCGGCCCGTTGCCGGGCCGACCCACGACAGCGAATTGCCGGTGGGCAGGCATCCGTTGCAGCTTTATTCCCTGGCCACGCCGAACGGAGTCAAGGTGACGGTGCTGCTCGAGGACTTGCTGGCCGCCGGACATGCGGGCGCGGAATACGACGCCTGGCTGATCCGGATCGGCGAGGGCGACCAGTTCGGCAGCGGCTTCGTGGATCTCAACCCCAACTCGAAGATCCCGGCGCTGATGGACCGCTCGGCCAATCCGCCGGTGCGGATCTTCGAATCGGGCGCCATCCTGCTGTACCTGGCCGAGAAGTTCGCCGCCTTCCTGCCCGCCGATCCGCGGCTGCGCCCCGAGATGCTGTCCTGGCTGTTCTGGCAGATTGGCAGCGCCCCTTACCTGGGCGGCGGTTTCGGGCATTTCTATGCCTATGCGCCCGAGAAGTGGAAATATCCTATCGACCGTTTCGCGATGGAGACCAAGCGGCAACTGGACGTGCTGGACCGCAACCTGGCCGAGCGCCATTTCATGACCGGCGATGACTACACCATCGCCGACATGGCGATCTGGGCCTGGTACGGGCAACTGGTGCTGGGGCGGCTTTACGATGCGGGCACGTTCCTGGACGTGCAGAGCTATGGCAACGTGCTGCGCTGGGCCAGGGAGATCGACGCCCGCCCGGCGGTCGGGCGCGGGCGGATCGTCAACCGCACCTTCGGGGAGCTTTCGCTGCAACTGCACGAACGCCACGACGCGGGCGATTTCGAGACCCGGACGCAGGACAAGCTCAACCCCGAAGGTGACGGCGCGTAAAGCGCGACACCGCCGCCGGCGGGTGGGCTCAACGCAGGATCGGCGGCTTGTCGGGATCGCTGCCCGGCGCGGCGTGCGCCCGGGGCCGGCGCGGTTCGGGACGGGGCAGCGCGACGGCGCGTCCGGCGCGTTGCAGATCCCGGGCCAACGGATCGGCTTCGGCGAAGAAGCCGACATCCAGCGTGCCGGCGGCCTGCCCCGAGAAGATCACCGCCTCGCCGGCCGCACCGGCCAGCGCGCCGTGCACCTCGGGGCGCGCATCGACAAAGCCCAGCATGTGCCCGGTTGCACCGTCGGCATAGCGCACACCGGCCAGCCAGGCCGACCGCGCCAGCCCGCCCGCGCCCGACAGGCGCGACTCGAGCGCCGCGACCAGCGCATCCGGCAAGGCGTGGGGCGCCTCGAATCCGGCGATCCTCGCCTCGATTTCGGCGGGAACATGGCCCAGCGTGTCGCGAAGCCAGGCCAGCGCATCTGCCGGAATCAGGATCGCGGACGGGGCCACGTCGAGGTTCAGCCCCAAGCCGATCCCCCGCTCTGCCAGCATGGCGGCCAGTGCGCGGCCCGGCAGTACGGCATGGGCCGTCACCCGGCCGGTGAAGGCGGCGAACCGGTCCTCGCGGTCGAAGGCGAGCACGAAGCGGCCCTCGTCAAGTTCGAACATCTCGGGCGACATGGTCTCGCCCTGCGCCTCCTCGCTCAGAACCAGGAACAGTTCGGCATCGGCCAGTTGTTCGAAAAACCGCACCCGTGCGGCGGCGTCTTCGGGGGCGGCCTGCATCGCGGCGTGGGCCGCATCAAGCGGTGTCGTCGTTTCGTTCATCCAGAACCTCGCGGACCCGGGCGCGCAGCGCCGGCAACAGATCGGCGGCGAACCACGGGTTCTTCCTGAGCCATGCCGTATTGCGCCAGGACGGGTGAGGCAAGGGGAACACCTGCGGCGCATGATCCCGCCAGCCGCGCACCGTGGCAGTGACGGGTGCGCGCGACCCCAGATGCCAGCGATGCGCATGGCCGCCGACAAGTACGCTCAGCCGCACGCCGCGCAGCGTATCCATCACCTGACTGTGCCAGGTCAGGGCGCAGACGGGAGGCGGCGGCAGGTCGGCACCGCGCGCGTCGTAACCGGGAAAGCAGAACGCCATGGGCACCACCGCGACGCGGTCGCGGTCATAGAAGGTCCTGGCGTCGATGCCCAGCCAGTCGCGCAGCCGGTCGCCCGACGGGTCGGTAAAGGGCCGGCCCGAGGCGTGCACCCTGGCCCCGGGCGCCTGCCCGGCGATCAGAATGCGTGCGCCGGGGCGAAACCAGACCACCGGGCGCGGCGCATGGGCGGTGGCGGTCGCGGAGAAGCGGCCGGCACACAAGCGACAGCCCCTGATGCGCCGGGCCAGTTCCTCGTCTCGCGCGTTCATGATGCGCCGCTTGCCGGGCGCAAGCCACTCGCGCCGGTCTGCACCACGCCCCGGCCTGCTGGCCCTTGCGGTGTTTCGCGCCCGGAAACAGCGCGCCCCTGCGGATGCTCCACGCCGCCGCGCATGATCTGCCGCCGTGCATTGGCCCGGCCGCGTGATTGACCGGCTTGCCGGCAACTTTGACATTCGCTATTTGTTTCACAATTCGACATAATGTGGCCAAATTAGACTGATATGCCGTTAACATACCTCTGGTAGAGAGGACAGACGCCTGCGGCGACCACGCCGCAACTGTCACCACGACAGGAAGCAGACAACGGCAAGCAGACAACGGGCAGCGCCTGAACAGGACCGATGCTAGAATTCGAGAATGTGAGCAAATCCTTCTGGACCGGCACCCAGCGAAAGGTGATCCTGGACAAGGTGTCGTTTCGCGTCGAACTTGGCAAGTCCCTGGGCATACTGGCCCCCAACGGCACCGGCAAGACCACCCTGATCAACATGATGGCGGGGCTTGAGAAACCCGACGACGGCGAAATTCGGCGCGGCTGCAACGTCTCGTTTCCGCTGGGCTTCATGGGTGGCGTGATCAGCCGCATTTCGGCGCATGAGAACGCACGCTATATCGCCAAGCTCTACGGGCTCGATCCCGACTATGTCGAAGCCTATTGCCGCTGGTTGTGCAATCTTGGCGAGTATTTCGATCAGCCGCTGGGCACCTATTCCTCGGGGATGCGGGCGCGGTTTTCCTTTTCGCTGATGCTGGCACTGGATTTCGACATATACCTGATCGACGAGGGTATGCCCGGCTCCACCGACACCGAGTTCAACCGCAAGGCCGGCGCCATCCTCGAGGAGCGGCTGCGCACCACGACGATCGTCATCGTTTCGCATCAGGCTGCAATTCTTGAGAAATTCGCCCGTTCCGCTGGTGTGCTGATGAACGGGCACCTACATCTTTTTGATACCTTGGAAGAAGCGAAACAGCTCTATGACTACGAAACCCAAGGCTAAGAAGTTCCGCATCCGCCGCAGCCCGGCGGCGCCCTCTTCTACAGCGGGCACAACATCGGCGGCCGCGCTGAGGGAAGTACGTGACGAACCGGCCGCACCGGGCGGCCAACCCGCCGGCGGGGAAGCGGGCACCAGCGCGGCGCAGGCGGCTGACAATGCGATGCGGGGCGCGGTCGCGTCGGCCCGTGAAACCGCGGCCGAAACCGATATCGACGCGATCCGCCGCGAAGGGCTGACCGGGCGCCAGTTGCGCATGGCGCGCCGGGTGGCACAGAAACACAACCTGCCGGCAACCTCGGATTTCGACGCGGTGCGCCTTCTGCGCCAGGCAGGAATCGACCCGTTCCAGCGCGCCAACATGCTGGAACTGGTGGTGCCGTTCCGCGGCGGCGACGCAGACGGCGAACCTGGCCAGGAACGGCCCGAAAGCCGCATCCAGTTGCCGCAGACGGTTCCCGCCGGAAAGCAGACGCTGCCCTCGACCGACCTGAACCCGATGGAACGGCGGATGCGCGAGATCGGCGATATCCAGCGTGACATCGCGCGGCGGCGGCGGCGCAAGCTGGCGCTGCTGATGACCCGGCTGGCGTTCTTCGTGTTGCTTCCGACCTTCATCGTAGGCTGGTATTTCTACACGGTCGCGACACCGATGTATGCGACCAAGTCCGAATTCCTGATCCTGAAGGCCGACAATTCCGGCGGCGGCGGTCTGGGCGGGCTGCTTTCGGGAACCCAGTTCGCCACCAGCCAGGATTCGATCGCGGTACAATCCTATCTGCAATCCAAGGATGCGATGCTGCGGCTGGACCGCGATGTCGGCTTCAAGTCGCATTTCACCCAGCCCTGGATCGACCCGATCCAGCGGCTGAGTCCGGCCCCCAGCAATGAGGAAGCCTACAAGATCTACCGCAAATACGTGACCATCGGTTACGACCCAACCGAGGGCGTACTACGGATGGACGTTGCCGCCGCCGACCCGGAGGTCGCGGCCGAATATTCGCGCAAGCTGATATCCTATGCCGAGGAACGCGTTAACCACATGAGCGAACAGAAGCGCGAGGACCAGATGCGCGATGCGCAACTCGGGTTCGACGATGCGCAGATCGAACGCCAGAAAGCGCAGGAGGCGCTTGTCGCGCTGCAACAGAAGGGTGCGCTTCTGGATCCCGAAGGCGTGATCGCGGCGCTGCGCGGACAGATCAACAATGTCGAGATCCAGTTGCAGGAAAAACAGCTGCAACTGGCGGCGCTGCTGGACAATGCCCGGCCCAACCAGGCCAAGGTGGACGGCGCCCGCGCAGATGTGGGGCGGCTGCAAAACCTGCTGACCTCGCTGAATGAACGCATGCTCGACGCCTCCCTGGGCGAAAACTCGCTGGCCGAACTCAGCGTGCGTATCCAGATGGCCCAGGCCGATCTTGCGACCCGCGACATGATGCTGCAATCCGCGCTCCAGCAGGTCGAACAGACCCGCATGGAAGCCAACCGGCAGGTGCGCTATCTGACCACCAGCGTCGAACCGGTGGCCAGCCAGGAACCCAGCTTTCCGCGCAAGTTCGAGAATACCATTTTGGCATTCCTGATCTTTTCCGGTATCTACCTGATGATCTCGCTCACAGCGTCGATCCTTCGCGAACAGGTCTCATCGTAAAGGCTGTCATGAAACATGTTGAAGTCGCCGGGCTGCGCATCGGCAATGACCGTCCGCTGACGGTGATCGCAGGCCCCTGCCAGCTGGAAACGGCAGACCACGCCCAGATGATCGCTGGCCGCATGAAGGAAATCTGCGATGCAGCCGGGGCGCAGTACGTGTTCAAGGCCAGCTTTGACAAGGCCAACCGCACTTCGGTTTCGGGGCGGCGAGGCATGGGGATCGAGGCCGGGCTGAAGGTTCTGGACGGTATCCGCACGGGCCTGGGCCTGCCGGTGCTGAGCGACGTGCACAGCGAGGCGCAATGCGCCCCCGCGGCAGAGGCGGTCGATATCCTGCAAATTCCCGCCTTTCTGTGCCGCCAGACCGATCTGCTGCTTGCCGCGGGGCGGACCGGGGCGGCGATCAACGTCAAGAAGGGCCAGTTTCTCGCCCCCTGGGACATGCCCAACGTGATCGCCAAGATCGAAAGCACCGGCAACGACCGGATCCTGCTGACCGAAAGGGGCACCTCGTTTGGCTACAATGCACTGGTGGCCGACATGCGCTCGCTGCCGCAAATGGCGCGCACCGGCTATCCCGTGGTGATGGATGCCACCCATTCGGTGCAACAGCCCGGCGGTATGGGCGGCAGTTCCGGGGGCCAACGCGAATTTGCCCCGGTGATGGCGCGCGCGGCGGTGGCGATCGGCGTTGCGGCGGTGTTCATCGAAACCCATGAAGACCCCGACAACGCCCCCTCGGACGGGCCAAACATGATCCCGCTTGACCGGATGGCGGCGCTGATCGAGAGCTTGATGGCCTTCGATGCGCTTGCCAAGGCCGATCCGATCGCAATCTGACCCATTATTGACGGACTTCCCATGACCAGACCCGCCGCCACCGTTACACCCAACACCTGGGAATTCCTGCGCGACCCGATGATCGCGCCCACGGGTTTCCGAGAATACGACGCGCGCTGGAAATACCCCGACGAGATCAACCTGCCCGGCATGACCGCGCTTGGCCTTGGCCTTGGCACGCAGATGCACCGGCGCGGCATCGCGCCGGAAATCGCCGTCGGCAATGACTATCGCGACTATTCGCTGGCCATCAAGAACGCGCTGATCCTCGGGCTGGTGCAGGCGGGCATCAAGGTCAGGGACATCGGCCCGGCGCTTTCTCCCATGGCCTATTTCGCGCAGTTCCATCTGGACGTTCCGGCGGTGGCCATGGTTACGGCCAGCCACAACCCCAACGGCTGGACCGGGGTCAAGATGGGGTTCGACCGCCCGCTGACCCACGGCCCCGATGAAATGGACGAACTGAAGCGCATCGTTCTGAACGGCGAAGGCGAGGCGCGTGCAGGCGGAGGCTGGGAATTCGTCGATGGCGTGCGCGAGGCCTATCTCGACGATCTGGTCGGCGACTTCCGCATGACCCGCAAGCTCAAGGTGGTCTGCGCCACCGGCAACGGCACCGCCAGCGCCTTTGCGCCCGAACTGTTCGAACGCCTCGGGGTCGAGGTGGTGCCCAGCCACAACCGGCTGGATTACACCTTTCCCCATTACAACCCCAACCCCGAAGCCATGGAGATGCTGCACGACATGGCCGATGCCGTGCGCGCATCGGGCGCCGATCTCGCGCTGGGTTTCGACGGCGACGGCGACCGCTGCGGCGTGGTCGACGACGAGGGCGAAGAGATCTTCGCCGACAAGGTCGGGGTCATCATGGCGCGGGATCTGGCCAGGCTTCATCCCGGCGCGACATTCGTGGCCGACGTGAAATCGACCGGGCTGTTCGCATCGGATCCGGAGTTGAAGAAACACGGGGCCAGGGCGGACTACTGGAAGACCGGGCATTCGCACATGAAGCGCCGGGTCAAGGAAATCGGTGCCCTGGCGGGGTTCGAGAAATCGGGCCACTACTTTCTGGCCGAACCGGTCGGGCGGGGCTATGACTGCGGCATGCGGGTGGCGGTGGAAATCTGCAAGCTGATGGACCGCAACCCCGACAAGTCGATGTCGGATCTGCGCCGCGCGCTGCCACGAACCTGGTCCACCCCCACCATGTCGCCCTGGTGTGCCGATACCGAGAAATACGAGGTGCTGTCGCGCCTTGTGGCAAGGCTGGAACAGCACGCCGCAGAGGGCGGCACCATTGGCGGGCGCCGGATCGACCGGGTGGTGACAGTGAACGGCGCCCGCGTCATTCTCGACAATGGCGGCTGGGGGCTGGTGCGCGCCTCATCCAACACGCCCAACCTGGTCGTGGTCTGCGAAAGCCCCGAAAGCGAGGCGGAATTGCGCGCGATCTTTGCCGATATCGACGCGGTGATCCGCACCGAAGCCTCGGTCGGCGCCTACGACCAGATCATCTGAGCCCCGGGCGGCGCGACGCCCGCACAGCGAATCCAATCACCGCGACAAGGGCTTTGCATCGCGCACCGGCCTGTCTATATGCGCCCCATGAGCCCCAATCCGCCCGACCTGCGCCCCGATATCGCACCGCCCGCCCGCCTCGGCGGCAACGCCCGCCCGGGAAGACCGACCATCGGCATGGTCAGCCTCGGCTGCCCCAAGGCACTGGTGGACAGCGAACGCATTCTCACGCGCCTGCGTGCCGAAGGCTATGGCATTTCGCCCGATTATGCCGGGGCCGATGCGGTGATCGTCAACACCTGCGGCTTTCTCGACAGCGCCAAGGCCGAAAGCCTCGAAGCCATCGGCGAGGCGCTGGCGGAAAACGGCCGGGTGATCGTTACCGGCTGTCTTGGCGCCGAGCCCGGCTATATCCGCGAACACCATCCCCGCATTCTGGCGGTTACTGGGCCGCACCAGTACGAACAGGTTCTCGACGCGGTGCATGTGGCGGTTCCGCCCTCTCCCGACCCGTTTGTCGACCTGCTGCCGAACGCCGGTGTCCGGCTGACTCCGAGACACTATAGCTATCTAAAGATTTCAGAAGGTTGCAACCACAAGTGCAAGTTCTGCATCATCCCAGACATGCGCGGACGCCTGGCATCGCGCCCGGCCAACGCGGTGCTGCGCGAAGCCGAAGCACTGGTCGCCGGCGGAGTTCGGGAACTGCTGGTCATCGCGCAGGACACCAGCGCCTACGGGCTGGACCGCAAGCACGACCGGGCGACATGGAAAAACCGCGATGTACGCAACCACATCACCGACCTGGCCAATGAGCTTGGTTCTCTAGGCGCCTGGATTCGCTTGCATTATGTCTATCCCTATCCGCATGTGCGCGATCTTGTCCCGCTGATGGCGGACCCCGCCAGCGGCGTGCTGCCCTATCTCGACATCCCGTTTCAGCACGCCCATCCCGACACCCTGAAACGCATGGCCCGCCCGGCCGCGGCGGCAAGAACACTGGACGAGATCGCCGCCTGGCGCGCCGCCTGCCCCGATATCGTGCTGCGCTCCAGCTTCATCGTCGGCTATCCCGGTGAGACCGAAGCCGAGTTCCGGACCCTGCTGGACTGGCTGGACGAAGCACAACTGGACCGGGTCGGCTGCTTTCAGTACGAAAACGTGGACGGGGCACGTTCGAACGCCCTGCCCGGCCATGTGGCCGCAGAGGTCAAACAGGACCGCTGGGAACGCTTCATGCAAAAGGCGCAGGCCATTTCAGCGGCAAAGCTGGCGGCCAGGGTCGGCAGCACGGTTCAGGCCATCGTCGATGAGGTGGACGCGCAGGCCGCCACCTGCCGCACCATGGCCGACGCGCCCGAGATCGACGGCAACCTGTTCATCGACGCCGGATTCGAGACGCTGAAACCGGGCGACATCGTTTCGGTGCAGGTGGACGAGGCCGGGGACTATGACCTTTGGGGGCGGCTGGCCTGAGCCCGTGCCGCCCGGGAGCGTCATGCCGATGCCAGCGCCACCGCCCATGCCACCCCGGCTGCGACGGCCGTGACCGCCACCGCCGCGCTGGCGGCATCCTTGGCGCGCCCCGCCAGCGGGTGGTGCTCGGTCGAGATATAGTCCACCGCGTCCTCGATCGCGGTGTTCAACAGTTCGGCCGCCAGCACAAGCAGCCCCAGCGCCAGGATCAGGGCGCGTTCCGCCGCCCCCAGCGGTAGAATCAACGCCAGCACGGCCGAGATCAGGTTGGCCCAGACCCAGACCCGGAAACTGTATTCGTTGGCCCAAGTCGCGGCGCAGCCGGCCCAGGACCATTTGCAGCGCAAGACCAGGCGTTTCCAGAAAAAGACCAGCATCTTGCCTCCCGATTGCCGCGCTTCGCGTCAATCTATACCGCCGCGCCCCCCGGCGCGCCCGCAAAAAACAACCGGTGCCCGGATTGCGGCGGATGGGTTACAGGCTTGACGCGGCGGGCCTGCTGCCGCTTGATCGGACCGTCAGCAGAGGCACAAGGACTCCCGGCATGACCGACATTGCGCGTATCGCCCGGAAAGCCCCCTTTCCCGTCGAGGTGAGCGAGGGAAAAAGCTATCTCTGGTGCGCCTGCGGGCGCTCGAACAAACAACCGTTCTGCGACGGCTCGCACAAGGGCACCGCATTTTCGCCGGTGAAGTATACCGCGCAGGCCACGGGCCGGGTGTTACTCTGCGGCTGCAAGAACTCGGCCAACAAGCCGCTTTGCGACGGCACGCATAACCGGCTCTGAGCGGCGGCCTTGCCGCCAGGATTCACCCGGGCGGCCGGGTGCGCAAACGGTAGACGCCCTCGGGCAGATCGAGCGCCGCCGCCAGGTCGCGCAACTGGCCCGGCGACAGGGTGATCGTCTGCACCCGGTCGGTGCGCGGATCCAGCTGTTCCAGGGTGACGCATTCGGCGAAACCGTTTATGGTCACATCTTCCTGCAACGGCGGCCCGCCCTCGTCGATCAGGGTAATCACGGTGGCGTCGAATTCATGCTCGATGGTAAACATGAACACACAGTGCCGCCGCACCGGCGACATTGCAAGCACAGCCCGAAAGGTGAGAAATGCGCCGGTTGATCGCGCTTCTGGCCCTTGCCCTGACGGCATGCGACGTGGCCGGGCCGAGCCGGGTGGCGCCGCCGGTCGGCGAGGCTTTGCCACTCGAGGCAGGCGCCGCTGCAAAGGCGTTTGTGGAGGTCGTCGCAGCCGTCGAACCTGTGGCCGGGCGCGAATGCCGCCGGCTTGCTCCGAAGGGAACACGTTGCGATTTCCTCATTGCCGTCAACCGCGATCTGCGGGCGCCCCCGAATGCCTTTCAAAGCCGGACCGAAGCGGGCCAGCCGGTCGTGACATTCACCGTGGCGATGATCGCCCAGGCGACGAATGCGGACGAAATGGCGTTCGTTCTGGGCCATGAGGCCGCACATCACATACTTGGCCACCTTGCCCGGCAGGCGGAATACGCCGCGGCGGGCGCGGCGATCTTTGCCGGGCTGGCCGGCGCGACAGGGGCCAGCCCCGCCGATATTGCCGAGGCCGAACAGATCGGCGCCATCGTCGGCGCGCGGCGCTACTCGAAGGAATTCGAACTCGAAGCCGACCGGCTGGGCACCGCGATTTCGCTGCGCGCGGGTTACGACCCTGTGCTCGGCGCTGCCTATTTCGCCCGTATTCCCGACCCCGGCAACCGGTTCCTGGGCAGCCACCCGCCGAACGCCGAGCGCATGGGGGTCGTAACCGATACGGCACGCCGGCTGGGCGCAGGTGGATGAACACAGGCATATCCGCCAGCGCCCCGGCGCCAGGCCGCTCATGCAGCGGATCATGCGAAGGGCCACGGCCGAGGATCAAGTTGTAAATACAATCAACTGAAATAAAACAAAAAAAGACCGCGCAGATGGTATCAACGGATGCGCGGCCCCGTCCGAATCCATCCGGCCAAACGCGCCTGGCCGCGCGCTTGACCTGAGTCAATTGCCGACCGGCCAAGCGGGTCTATGGTGTTTGCCACGAAAGCGGCCCGCGCATGGGCCGGGGCCGGGGCACAAGCCGCCGGCACGGGAGGGAACGACAACCGATGCGGGTTCTGGGGCGCATCATGACGCATTATCGGCTGATGACACGGATGGCCCGAACCACCCGGACCGATCTGACAGGCGCCATCGCGGGTGGCGACCTTTCGCGGCAGGGCTGGGCGGACATGGTGCAGACCTGTCGGCGCTGCGGCTGGACGGGATGTTGCGAAGACTGGCTGGACCACCACGAGAAAGCGGGATGCGCCCCGCAGGACTGTCTGAACCGCGCCCGGTTCGAGACGATCAAGGGCCGCGCCGCGGCTCGGAAAGGAAAAGACGATGGACGGCTCTTGCGGACCTCTCGGTAGGATCGAGCGGCATTTCTGGCTCACGCGTTCGGTCGCGCGGGTCATGGGCATCAGCCTTTCGGATTGCATGGCCGAGGGGTTGCTGAGCGAGACCGGCTATGCCGAACTGATTACCCGTTGCCGGACCAGCGGCTGCGACAGCATATGCGAGGCCTGGCTTTCCACCCGGACCGACCGCGCCGAACACGCCCCGGCGCATTGCGCCAACGCCGAAATCCTCGACCGCCTGAACCAGGCCACCCGTCCGGGACGGCCCCGGGACTGAACACCTTCACTTTTTCCGGATTCTTGCCTGTTCATCCGGTCCGGCCGCTTCCATGACCCGCGGGAAACACCGGCAACGGGTTGACTCGGCCCCGGCACGGTGGCGGGATGGGGTGGTCGTACGTTTGCCGCGGTGCAAACCCTTCGTCCGGCCCCGGTGAGGTACAAGCCATGACATCCAGAGCGCCGGAAGCGGAGATGGCGCGCAAAGACGAGGCGCGCGAGGGGGGCGCGCCCTACGACCTGTTCGTGATCGGCGGCGGCGTCAATGGCTGCGGCATTGCCCGCGATGCCGCCGGGCGCCGGCTGTCGGTCGTTCTGGCCGAGGCGGGCGATCTGGCGCAGGCCACGTCCTCGGCTTCGACCAAGCTGTTTCACGGCGGCTTGCGCTATCTCGAATTCTTCGAGTTCCGGCTGGTGCGCGAGGCGCTGGCCGAACGCGAGGTTCTGCTGCGCGCGATGCCGCATGTCAGTTGGCCGATGCGGTTCGTGCTGCCGCTGCACCCGGACATGCGGTTCGATACCCGGACTCCGGCGTCGCGGCTGGTATCGCTGTTCTTTCCCTGGCTCCGAGGCCGCCGCCCGAACTGGATGATCCGCACCGGGCTGTTCCTGTACGATCACATGGGCGGGCGGCAACTTTTGCCGGCCACGAGGGCGCTCGACTTGAGGAGCGACCCGGCCGGGGCGATCCTGAAGCCGAAGTTCGGCCGCGCATACGAGTATTCCGACTGCTGGGTCGAGGACAGCCGGCTGGTGGTTCTGAACGCGCGCGACGCAGCGGCGCGCGGGGCGCGCATCATGGTGGGTACGCGGGTTGTATCGGCGCGCCGCAGCGCGGAATTCTGGACCGTCGGACTACGCGACACCGACAGCGGCGCCGAACGCGAGGTGCGGGCCCGCGCGCTGGTCAATGCCGCCGGCCCCTGGGTCGGAGAGGTGCTGAATGACGTGATCGGCCTGCCATCCCAGAACCGGGTGCATCTGGTGCGCGGGAGTCATATCGTGACCCGCCGCCTGTTCGAGCATGACCGCGCCTATTTCCTGCAAGGCTCGGACGGGCGCATCGTGTTCGCCATCCCCTACGAGACCGATTTCACCCTGATCGGCACAACCGAGGCCGAACATCCCGACCCCGATCTGCCACCGCGTTGCACGGACGCGGAAAGGCGGTATCTGATCGACTTCGTGAACACCTACTTCGCCCGGCAGGTCACGGAGGAAGACGTGGTCTGGAGCTATTCCGGCGTACGCCCGCTTTTTGACGACGGCGCCCGATCGGCCACGGCCGCGACACGCGAATACGTGCTGGCGCTGGATACCGCCGGCGCGCCGCTGCTGAACGTGTTCGGCGGCAAGATCACCACCTACCGGCGGCTGGCCGAGGCGGCGCTGGCCCGGCTCGCGCCCCATCTGCCGCATGCCGGCGGACCCTGGACCGAAGGTGTGGCGCTGCCCGGCGGCGATTTCCCCGTCGATGGCGCCCCGGCCCTGATGGCACATCTGCTTGAGGGCTACCCGTTTCTGGATACCGCTTGGGCAGCGCGGCTGGTGCGGGCCTATGGCACCGAGGCGGCAGAGATGCTGGGCGACGCCCGCAGCCGCGCCGATCTGGGGGCCGATTTCGGCGCCACGATCACCGCCCGCGAACTCGACTGGGCGGCAGGGCGGGAATGGGCCCGCACGGGCGAGGATTTCCTGTGGCGGCGCACCCGGCTGGGCTTGCGGCTGAGCGCGAAACAATCGGCGGCGGTGGATGACCACATCAGGGCGGCGGCGGCAAGGCAGACCGGCACGACGCCCATGTAGTCAACGTTAATTTTCGCCATTCGGCCCCGCCTTCGTGCGATATCGGCCGGCGCGTTCGGGCCGGTGCGGTCGGCCATTGGCCGCGATGCGCCTATCCCGGTTTCTGCTGGCCGTAGCTCTCGTACTTTTGCACAACCACATCGATTTCGCTTTGCCCCAGAACCGGCACCTCGCCCGTGCCGAGACAGGCGAGATACAGCGCGGCCAATTCCTCGACCGTCTGCGCCAGCGTCAGCGCCTCGTCCAGCGAGGCATGGGCCGCGATAACCCCGTGATGCGCCAGCAGGCACGCCCTTCGCCCGCTGAGCGCCGCCAGCGCAAGATCGGACAGTTCTTGCGTGCCGAACGTCGCATAGCCCGAACACCTGATGCTTGCCCCGCCCGCCGCGGCAATCATGTAGTGGATTGGCGGAATATCCCGATTGAGGATCGAAACCGCGGTCGCATTTCTGGAATGGGTATGCACGACCGCGTTCAGATCGCTGCGCGCGGCCAGAATATCACGATGGAAGCGCCACTCGCTGGTTGGCAGGACATCGCCGGCGAATGTTCCGTCCCAGTTCATCTGCACGATCTGTTCGGGGACGAGATCGTCATACGCGATGCCGGTCGGCGTCAGCAGCAATCCATCGTCGACGCGGACACTGATATTCCCCGCGGTTCCCAGGATCAGACCCTGTTGCTGCATCAACCGGCACCCTGCGATGATCTGGTTGCGCAAGTCTGAATATTCACTCTTCGGCATGTTTCACCCGCGGGTTTCAGGATGCGCACCCGATGCGCACGCCCCTTCATACATGCGCGATACCCGGATCGGGATAGAAATTCGGCCAGGATCATAGGGATGCGGTAGGGAACGGCCTTGCGCATGTGCTTCAGAAACGCCCGGGCCGGGTGCGAACCGGACCACAAGCGATCCGGGGGGCGATTGACCCATGTTGCGCACTCGGGATTCGGGGAACCAGGTTTGCCGCTCTGAATCCGGCAACGAAGAACCACGCTCGGGGCCGGCCGGTCCGCGGCAATCCGGTCAGTTGCGATTGCGCGAGCGCCAGCCGCCGCGCCGGCGCGGGACCGACATCGTGGTCAGCCCGTCGCGCATGACCTGCGACATCGGATGGCCGGGGGCGTCAGTGCCATGAAGGGCCAGCAACTCGCGCAGTGCCGCGCCGGGGGCGGTTGCGTCGGGCAGGCTCAGCGCCCAGTCCAGAAAGATGCTGCGGCATTGCGCGTCCGTGATGCCCTCGATCCGGTAGGCTTCGCGGATCAGCCCCTTGGGGTCGAGCCGTGGATCACCCTTCATCCATCGCCCCCTCTCGTGCAAGCGCCGCGTCGATGATCGCCGCCGTCCCGGCATAGGCCGCCTCGAGCGCGCCCTGCAATGCCGCGATATCGTCAAATCCGGTGGTGCGGCACAAAAAGGCGGCGCCGCCCTCGCCGATGGCGGCGCCGTCGTCTATCCCGCCGACCGAGATCAGCCGCGTGGCGGTATGCACCGACCAGTAGAGCGCATGCGCCGCGCGCAGGCTCTCACCCTCGGCCTCGCCAAGCCAACCGCCCGCGACCGCGCCCCGCAGCCCGCTGGCAACGTCGCGGGCGGGGCTGGCCGAAAGCAGCGCCCCGGCCTGCGCCACGAGTTCGACATCCTGCAACCGGCCCGGCCCGGTCTTGACATCCCAGACGCTTGACGGGGCCCTGGCCGCGGCGATCCGGCCGCGCATCCGGGCGACTTCGCCCAGCACGCCCGCCCGGTCGCGCGGCAGCGCCAGCAGTGTGCTGCGCAGCGTCTCGATATCCTCGCACAGCGACGCATCGCCCGTGATCGTGCGCGCGCGCGTCAGCGCCAGATGCTCCCAGACCCAGGCCTCGTTCTCCTGATAGTTGGCAAAGCTTGTCAGGCTGGTTGCCACCGGGCCCTGCGTGCCCGAAGGGCGCAGCCGCATATCCACCTCGTAAAGCCGCCCCTGTGACATCGGCGCGGTCAGCGCGGTGATCAGCGCCTGGGTCAGCCGTGCGTAGTACTGGCGGGTCGGCAGCGGCTTGCTGCCCTCCGATGCTTCGGCATCGCCCGGATCGTAGATCACGATGATATCGAGATCGGAAGTGGCGGTCAGTTGCGCCGCCCCCAGCGATCCCATGCCCAGCACCGCCGCCCCCCGCCCCGGCGGCGGCCCGTGCCGTCGCGCGAACTGGGCCGTCACCGCAGGCGCAAGGGCCGCGATCACCGCATCGGCCAGATCGGCGTATTGCGATGCCGCCGTCACCGCGTCGATCAGCCCGCGCAGATGGTGAACGCCGATCCGGAACAGCCATTCCTTGGCCCAGCGCCGTGCCGTATCAAGCTGCGTTTCATAGTCGGGCTCGGCCGCAAGCAGCCTCTCGATCTCGGCCAGAAGGTTCGCGCGCCCGGGCCAGTCGGAGAAAAAATCGCCCCCGATCACCGCATCGAAGACGCCCGAATTGCGCGACAGATACCCAGCCAGTTCGGCGCTGGTGCCGACGATATCGACCAGCAGGTCGATCAGCTGGGGATTGGCCTCGAACAGCGAAAACAGCTGCACGCCGGCGGGCAGACCGGCCAGGAAACCGTCCAGCGCCAGAAGCGCCTCGGCCGGTTTGGCGGTACGCGACAGGCGGTTCAGAAGCTCGGGCTTGATGCGCCCCTCGAAAATATGCGCCGCACGCGACGAGCGCAGCGCCGGATACCCCTGCCAGCGCGCCAGTACCGACGCATCCAGTTCCACGCCGGGCGCCGGGGCAGGCGCCGCCGGCACAGACTCGGGCGCGAAGAAACCTTCGGTCAGCGCGTGTACCTCGGCCAGGCGGCGGCCAAGGTCGGCCACCAGATCGGCGCTGTCCATGCCCATCAGGCAGGCTACCCGGCCGATCCCGTCGGCCGAGGCGGGCATTCTGTGGGTCTGGGCATCGTTGATCATCTGGATGCGGTGTTCGACCTCGCGATGGGCACGGTAGTGATCACTCAGCCGCTGCACCACATCCAGCGGCACCCAGTCCTTCTGCGCCAGCGCCGCCAGCCCCTCGACGGTACCGCGCAGGCGCAGATCGGGGTCGCGCCCGCCCGCGATCAGTTGCCGCGTCTGGGTGAAGAACTCGATCTCGCGGATACCGCCGCGGCCCAGCTTCATGTCGTGCCCGGGCACCGCACCCGGCCCGCCGGTACCCTTGCTCTGCCGGATCCGCAGGCGCATGTCGTGGGCATCCTGGATCGCGGCGAAATCCAGATGCCGACGCCAGATGAAGGGGCGCAACGTGCTGATAAAGCGCGCCCCCGCCTCCAGATCGCCGGCGCAGGGACGCGCCTTGATATAGGCCGCCCGCTCCCATGTCCGCCCGAGGCTTTCGTAATAGGTTTCGGCTGCCGCCATCGACATGCAGACCGGCGTTACCGACGGATCGGGGCGCAGCCGCAGATCGGTGCGGAACACATAGCCCTCGGCGGTCATCTCGCTCAGCGTGGCGCTGAAGTTGCGGGTGGCGCGCACCAGCGCGCTGCGCGCCTCGTGAAAATCGTCCGGTTCATAGCGGGTTTCGTCGAACAGGCAGATCAGGTCGATATCCGACGAATAGTTCAACTCGTGCGCGCCCATCTTGCCCATCGCCAGCACCGTCAGCCCGGCCGCGGCGGCCACGTCATCCTCGCCCATGCCCGGCAGCTTGCCGCGCCTGATCAGCGCCGCGATCTCGGCCTTGAGCGCCAGATCGCATGCCAGCCCGGCGAAATCGGTCAGAACGGCGGTCACCTTCTCCAGCGGCCAGGCCCCGGCCAGATCGGCCAGCGCCACCAGCAGCGCCAGCCGCCGCTTGGCCCGCCGCAGCCCGGCCTTCAGCCTGTCGGGCGGCAGGGCGGCGCATTCGACCATCAGCGCGGAAACGCCCGCCTCGGCATCAGCCAGGGCCTGCGGCAGCCAGTCCGCCTCGGCCGCGATCAGCCCGCCCAGATAGGGGCTGGATCCGCCCGCGCCCGCGACCAGCGCGGCGAGATCGCCGTCAAGGCCGGGCACCGCAGCCGCCGCCCTGGCGCCAAGCTCGGGGTCATGGGGGCGGGGAAGGCGGGTTATGCGCTGGGACAGGTTCATGCCGCGCAGGATGCTGCGGCGGCACGGCAGGGTCAATCGGGTGAACGCATCTCAAGGGACAATGCCCTGCCCGCCGCGCATCGGGGGGATTGCCTTTGCCCCGCCCGACGGCGCAGTGTCGCCCCGGACACCGATGACAGGAGCACGACCGGCATGAGCAAGAGCAAGAGCCTCAAACGCGTCCGCACCGCCCTTGAGGAGGCCGGCCTCACGCCGGAAATCCGCGAAACCCCCCTTGCGCGGACCGCCGCAGATGCGGCGCAGGCGGTCGGCTGCGAGTTGGACCAGATCGTCAAGTCGATCATCTTTCGCGGCAGCGACAGCGGCGCGGCGATCCTGTTCCTGACCGCGGGCGGCAACCGCGTCGATGCAGCCAAGGCAGCCACGGTGGCCGGTGAACCGCTGGGCAAGGCCGACGCCGCGCTGGTGCGCGCACAGACCGGGTTCGCAATCGGCGGGGTCGCCCCGGTCGGCCACCTGAACCCGATTCGCGCCTTCGCCGATCCGCGCCTGTCGGCATTTGCCGAGGTCTGGGCCGCCGCCGGCACGCCGCATCATGTCTTTGCGATCGACCCGGCGCGGCTGGTGGCGCTGGCCGGTGCGGAACCGGCGGACTTCACCGGCTGAGCCGTGTGGCCGGGGGGCAATCAGCCCTCCGGCGCCAAAGCCTCCAGCATCGGCAAGATCCGGGCCGGCGGCACGCCCAGGTTCGACCCGCCGAATTCCGGGATGATCGCGGCATTGACCGCCACCACCTCGCCGCGCAGGTTCAGCACCGGTCCGCCGCTTCCGCCATGGGTGGTTTCCGCGTCATAGACGATGGCCGCCGCGGTCGCCTGCCCGACGATGCCGCCGCTGGACAGCGGGGCGATCAGCCCCGATGCGGCCAGCCGCGCCGCCACGGCCCAGAACCCGGTTTCGCCGGCGGCGCGCAAATCCTCGACGAATCCGGGCCCCGATTGCGCCAGGAGCGACATCAGCCCGGTCGGATAGCCCATCACGATGACCTGTTCGCCCGGCCGCGGCGGCGCCGCCGCGAGAGCCAGCCCGCCGGGCGCGAAACTGCCTTCCTTCGGGACCAGAACCGCAAGATCGGCGACCTCCGAAAGCCCCGCCTCGATCAGTTCCACCGGTTCGGCGCGACCGGGAAAATAGGCGATGAAGCGGGTCAGCACAGGCTCCATCGACTCCGAGGGCAGACGCATGCCGGGGCTCTTTTCCCACGGCCGGGCCACATGGCGGTTGGTGATCAGCACGGCGCCCTCCCCGACCAGAAAGCCGGTGCCGTTGAATTGCACCTCGGCCACCGGCCCCTCGCCATCTAGCGTCAGCAGGGGTTGACCGCCCGGCCCTATCAGCGGCACGCCGTCAGCCCCGAGCGCGCGGCGCAGCATGCGGCCGCTTTCGCCGTCGCGCAGCCCGTAGCCACCCTGCAGGAAGGCCACCGAACCGGCTGTTTGCGCAATGATGCGCGCCGCCGCCCCCGATCGCGCCTCGAGCGTTTGCAGCCGCTCGGACGTGGCCTGCATCCGGGCGCGCAGATCGAGGCTCAGTTCTTCCAGGTCGCTTTCGCGGATCGCGTCGCGGCGCGCTTCGGCCAGGGCCGCGGCGATGGTCTCGACTTGCAGATCGCGGCTTTCGATCTCGTCGGCCAGACGTTGCGAGGCGCGGTACTGCCCGTAAACACCGATGGCGAGCACGGC
The DNA here is from genome assembly GCA_047975215.1 of Jhaorihella sp. Taxonomy (GTDB): domain Bacteria; phylum Pseudomonadota; class Alphaproteobacteria; order Rhodobacterales; family Rhodobacteraceae; genus JAGRMG01. The sequence continues at coordinate 22,340 of JBKEDD010000014.1, read as the reverse complement.
AAGCGCCAGCAGGACGCCACCGCGAAACAGCACTGTCGTATCCGCCAACAGCCGCCGCGCCGTATTCGCCGCCGCGTGCGACATGCGCCGGGGCAGCGGCCGCCGGCTGGTGCGCATGTATGAAACCGTACCGCCCAGGATGTCGCCGACGGTGGCACGGGGCCGGTGGTTTTCGTCATACACCCGGAACCGTGACAGCGGCCCGGTATCGCCGAATTCGATCATGTCGAGATGATGCAGTTCGGCCCGGCTAACGGGTTTGCCGTTGATCCACAGCTCGGCCCCTTCTGGTGCCTCGATCGCAAACCCCGCCCCGGCGCGAAAGAACCGCGCCGCCAATACCGTCCCCTCCGGGCCGTCATCGTGACCGGCCAGCCGCAACCGCCCGTCGCCGGCCAGCCATGCGCCCGTCCTGGCCGCCGCAATCCAGGAACAACTGCCGCGACTGGCGCCGGTCAGATGTTCCAGCATTGCAGCGGAAGAAAGGGCGGGCATGTCCGTCATGATGGCCAATGGCACGCGCTATGCACAGGTCTGTCAACACCTTCCCGGCGATCCGGCCCTACCGCAAGGCCGGGCCTCTCAGCGCCCCTCGAATTTCGCCGGGCGCTTTTGCAGGAACGCGACCACGCCTTCGCGGAAATCGCGCGTGCGCCCGCAACCGCCCTGAAGATGCGCCTCGATCTTGAGCTGTTCGGCCAGGGGGTTGTCGAAACTACCGCGCACCGCCTGCTTGATCGCCCTGAAGGCAGCGGTGGGACCGTTCGCCAGATAGGCCGCGCGCTCGCGCCAGCGGGCATCGAATTCGTCATCGGGCACCGCCTCCCAGATCATGCCCCAGTCGTCGGCCTGCCGGGCGCTGATCCGGTCGGCGAAAAGCGCCGCCCCCATGGCCTTGGCCATGCCCATGTTGCGGGGAAGGAACCAGGTGCCGCCGGCATCGGGCATCAGGCCGATCCGGGCGAACGCCTGAAGGAAATAGGCGCTTTGCGCGGCGATCACCACATCCGCGCAGAGGGCCAGATTGGCCCCTGCCCCGGCCGCCGGGCCGTTCACGGCGGAAATGGTCGGAACCGGGCAATCGTGGATCGACGCCAGCATCGGTTCGTATTCGTCGCGCAGCGCGCGCTCCATGTCGATCTTGCCGGCATTGGCGGCATCGCCCAGATCCTGACCGGTGCAGAACGCGGCCCCCGCGCCGGTCAGCACCACGGCACGCGCCTGCCCCGCCGCCGCCGTCATGGCATGGGCGATCTCTGCGCGCATCTGCGCCGTCAGCGCGTTCATCCTGTCGGGCCGGTTCAGCGTCAGAACCGCCAGCCCGTCCGTAACCTCAAGGGTAATCGTCTGAGAGTCCATGGCCCCCCCGCGCGTTGAACTTTCGCCGCACCGTGCAGTAAACGCGCACCCGGGAAAAGCGCAACCGCGCGTCACTCGTCCAGGATTTGCCGCAACCGGTCCTGTTCCTGCGCGCTCAGGGCCGCTTCCTGGGCGGGCGAACCCTGCGCCCGGCGGCGCAGATAGACCACGCCCGCGCCGCCCGCGATCAGCAGCATCAGCGGCCCCGCCGCCCACAGCAGCCAGTTTGCGCCGCGGGCGTTGGGCTCCATCAGCACGTATTCGCCGTAGCGGTCCACGAAATACGCCTTGACCTCGGCGTCGCTGGCGCCGCCCGCGATCAGTTCGCGCACGATGCGGCGCGCGTCTGCGGCCCAGTCGGCATTGGAGGACGCAATCGCCTCCGAGCGGCACTTGACGCAGCGCAACTCGTGATCCAGTTGCCGGGCGCGCGCCTCGAGCACCGGATCGGCAAGCATCTCGTCGGGCTGCACCGCAAAGACCGGCGCGGCGGCGAGGACAAGCGCCAGCGCCATGGCGCAAAGTGCGGCCCAGACCCGGGCAGCTTTGTGCGCCCGCATCGTCATTCGGCCGCCACCCCGGCCGCCCGCGCGCGCCGCGACCCCGCAGCCACGCGGAAGCGGCGGTCGCTCAGGCTCAGCAATCCGCCAAGTGCCATCAACAGGCAGCCGCCCCAGATCCAGTTCGCCAGCGGTTTGATATAGGTGCGCATGGCCCAACTTCCGTCATCCTGAGCATCGCCGATCACCACATAGACATCGCGCAGGAACCGGTAGTCGATCGCGGCCTCGGTGGTCGGCATCCGGCTTACCGAATAGTCGCGCTTCTCGGGACGCAGCACCGCCTGCCGCCTGCCGTTCTTGTCGAGACTCACGAAACCCATGGTCGAGACATAGTTCGGCCCCTGTACCTGTTCGACCTTGTCCAGGGTCAGGGTGAAACCGCCCACCTCGAAGGGCTGGCCGATCCGGGTCACACGGATATCCTCGACTTCCCATGCGGTCAGCCCGGCAATGGCGAAGATCGTGACGCCCAGGCCGCAATGCGCCACCGCCTTGCCCCAGTCGGCGCGCGGCAGCCGCCGCAGCCTCAGCAGCCGGCCCGAACCGCGCCCGGTGCGCGACCACAGATCGACCAGCGCGCCGAACACCACCCAGGATCCGACCAGCAGACCCACCGGACCCAGCGCGGTCTTGTCGGCCTGCATCGCCCAGACCAGGGCGGCCAGCGCCACCGCCAGCATCCCGGCATAGCGCAGCGACCAGATGACCCGGCCCAGCCGTCCCCGCTTCCAGGGCAGCATCGCGCCAACCGGCAGCACCAGCCCCAGCACCACCATGAAGGGCGTGAAGGCGGCATTGAAATAGGGCGCGCCGACGCTCAGCTTGCGGTCAAAGAACATCTCTGCCGCGATCGGCCACATGGTTCCGAAGAACACCACGAAACAACTGACCGCCAGCAGGATGTTGTTGACCACCAGCGCGCTTTCGCGGCTGACCAGACCGAAAACGCCGCGCGCCTCCATTGCCCGGGCGCGTGCCGCGAACAGGGTCAGCGCGCCGCCGGTGAACAATACCAGCAGGGCCAGGATGAACACCCCGCGCCGGGGATCGCTGGCAAAGGCGTGCACCGATGTCAGAAGGCCCGAGCGCACGATGAACGTGCCGATCAGCGAGAACCCGAAAGCCAGGATCGCCAGAAGGATGGTCCAGCTTTTCAGCGATTCGCGCTTTTCCACCACGATTGCCGAATGCAGCAGGGCCGCCGCCAGAAGCCAGGGCATGAACGAGGCGTTTTCCACCGGATCCCAGAACCAGAACCCGCCCCAGCCCAGTTCGTAATAGGCCCACCACGAACCCAGCGCGATGCCCACGGTCAGGAAGACCCAGGCGGCCAGCGTCCAGGGCCGCACCCAGCGCGCCCACGCCGCATCGACCCGGCCCTCGATCAGCGCCGCCACGGCAAAGGAGAACGCCATGCTGAGACCGACATAACCGAGATAGAGAAACGGCGGATGAAACGCGAGGCCTGGATCCTGCAACAGCGGGTTCAGCCCCTGCCCGTCGAAGGGGGCCACCTCCAGCCGCTCGAACGGGTTCGAGGTGAACAGCACGAAACCCAGGAACGCCGCCCCGATCGAACCTTGCACCGCCAGCACGCGGGCCTTCAGCGTCGGCGGCAACCCGGCCCCGAACCAGGCCGCCGTCGCCCCGAACAGGGCCACGATCAGCACCCAGAGCAGAACCGACCCCTCGTGGTTGCCCCAGACGCCGGTGATCTTGTACAGCATCGGTTTCGCCGAATGGCTGTTGAGAACCACCAGCCGAAGCGAGAAATCCGAGGTCACGAACGCCCAGGTCAGCGCCGCGAAGGCCATCGCGACCAGCAGGAACTGCGCGGTGGCCGCGGGTTCGGCCAGGGCCATCCAGCCCTGCCATCGCCGGTGCGCACCGATCAGCGGCACGAATGTCTGAACCAGCGCGACCATGAAGGCCAGGACGAGTGCGAAGTGACCGAGTTCGGTAATCATGGCGGCTGTATACTGCCGCGTCGGGACGGGGCCAATGGCTTTCCCGGCTTGCCGCCGATCACATTGTCGCAACCCGCCCGCCGGCCGCGGGCGCCGTCACCCCCGCCGCAGCGCGCGCCAGTCCTCGAGAGCGGGGTTCGCATCGGGATCCGTCGCGGCCAGCGCCAGTCGCGCATCGGGCCCGGCATCGGCCGCGCCGGGGCTGTCATGGCGCATTGCGCGCAGCGTGGCGATATTGGCCGTCGCCAGCGGTGCCCGTGCCATGGTGGCGGCGATGTCGCGTTGCAGATTCTGCGCCTTCATCTGGTGGCGCGCCCCGAAATAGAACGACACGATCACCCCAAGCAGCCACCACAGGGGCTCGGGCACCAGCGCCAGCCCCTGCATCCGGGCGGCAAACCACAGCGGATCCACCATCGCCGCGACGAACAGGCCGAGAATACCGAACGCCAGCGCCGGGCGCGGCAGCCGGTTCAGCCCATCCATGAAACGGTCGAAACGGCCGGCGCGCGGCGCCGCGAATTCGGCCCCGTACTGGGCCATCGCCTGAGCTTGTGCCTGGCGCGCCCGCTCGGCCCCGGCCTCGACGTTTTCACCGAACACCTGTGCGGTTTCGCGCAGCACGTTGCGCCCCCCGCCGAACAGCAGGCCCAGAACATCGACGATCAGTCCCATGCCGCGACCCTCTGGCGGAACGCCGCCTCGCTCAGATGATAGCGCGGCGACAGAAAGCTCTCGGCGCGCAGAATCCAGCCGCCCTTGCCCCCGGCCCGGGTACGGACATATTTTCGGCTGGCCGGACGGCGATCAGCGAGGCGGAAATAGTAGTTGCGCCGCGCCACGCCATAGGCATCGCAAAGCGCAACCGCGTCGGGCACCGCCGCGCTTCCAGCCGCCGCAAGCGTCCGCGGCCCGATGACGCCATCGACGGACACGTCAAAGCCCATTTCGCGAAGCAGCCGTTGCAGGATCTTCACCGCGTTTGCACCCGCATTCACATACATGTCGAAAAGCGAGGGCTGCAACGCCGCGGGCATCTCTGCGATGCGCGGGCGTTCGAAATAGTGCGTAACGAAGATATCGGCCGCCTGCTCGGGGCTTAGTGCCGCCAGATCGGCGATGCCCACCGCGCCATCGCCGGTCAGATCCATCCCCAGCCGCCGCATGGTGCCAAGCGTGACGCCGTGTTTCGTCGCCCCGCCCGGGTCGTCGGGGTCATCGACAAACCCGCCCTCGCGCTCCACGATCTGTCTTGCGATCTGCCGTACCGTCTGCATCCGCGCTCCCCCGTCAGGTTTGCGCGAAACGCTGCCTGCAACTGGTTAACACGGCCCGACCGGGGCGAGCGTTGCCCCGTCCGGCGGCATCAACTGTCGCCGGGCTCCTGGTAGACGCCCTGTTCCTTCAGCGCATCCACGACCTCTTTTGGCACATAATCCTCGTCATGTTTTGCAAGGATTTCAGTGGCTTCAAAAACACCATTGATGTATCGTCCGGTGCCGATCATGCCCTGGTTCTCGTCAAACAGATCGGGCAGCACCCCGGTAAAGCTGACCGGGATGCTGGCGCCGCCATCGGTCACGGCGAATGTCACCGTCTCGCCCTGACCGCGCACCAGCGTTCCTTCCTCGACCAGCCCGCCCAAGCGGAACACCTCGTCCGCCTCGGGCGGTTCGGCGACGATCTGGCTGGGCGCGCGGAAAAAGTTGATGCCGTCACGCATCGCGTATCCGATCAGGCCGGTGGCCACCGTCAGCGCCACCGCGGCAAGCACGATCACCTGTATCCGGCGTTGTTTCTTCAGTGATTTCATCGTACCCCTCCGGGTCACGGGAACAGCGGGGCCATGGTCAGCCCCTGCGTCTCCTGCTCACCTAGCATCAGGTTAGCGTTCTGCAAGGCCTGCCCGCTGCTACCTTTTGTCAGGTTATCCAGCGCCGCGAAGACGATCGCGCGGCCCTCGATCCGGTCGGCGGCCACGCCGATATGGCAGAAGTTCGAGCCCCGCACATGATGCGTACTGGGCGCCTCGCCAAACGGCAGCATCGTGATGAACGGCTCGGGCTCATACGCGGCACAAAGGATGTCGTATACCCGCCGCGCATCGCCCCGGACATAGACGGTGCCGAGGATGCCGCGGTTTGCCGGTATCAGGTGCGGCGTGAACTGCACCCGCACCGGCCGCCCCGCCAGCTTGCTGAACTCCTGGTCGAATTCGCCCAGATGCCGGTGCGTGCCGCCGTAGGAATAGGCGTTGTAGCCCTCGCTCAACTCGGCATGCAGCAGGTTTTCCTTCAGCGACCGCCCGGCGCCCGAAACCGCGCATTTCAGGTCCAGAACGATCTCGTCCAGGTCTATCACGCCGGCCGAAATCAGCGGCCGCAGTGCATATTGCCCGGTCGCCGCGTTGCACCCGGTCCCGGCGACCAGGCGGGCGGCGCGAATCTCGTCGCGGTAGAATTCGGTCAGCCCGTAGACCGCCTCGGTCTGACATTCCGGCGCGGCATGGTCGTTACCATACCACTGCTTGTAGGCCGCCGGGTCGCGCAGGCGGAAATCGGCGCTGAGATCGACGACCTTCAGGGTCGCGGGCAGGTCGCGGATAACTTCCTGGCTGGTCTTGTGCGGCAGCGCGCAGAAACACAGATCGATGCCCGCAAAGTCGATCTCGTCGATACGGCACAGCGCGGGCAACGACATATGGCGCAGATGCGGGAACACCTCGGCCATGGTCATGCCGGCCTTGCGTTCGCCCGAAAGCGCGGCGATCTCCATGTTCGGATGTTGCGCGATCAGCCGCACAAGCTCGGCGCCGGTATATCCGCTGGCGCCAAGAATTGCTATCCTGTGGGTCATGTCGGACCTCATGATGTTGAGTTGTTGCCGTTTGTCTCGTCTGGTCTTGCTGGGGGTCTTCGCGAAACCGCCCCCCACACGTCACGCCGCGGAAAACGCGATCGGTCGTCGCAGGAACTGCGTCGCGCGGTCACTGACGCGGCGTGGGTCGCCCGTCGTCAGGTACCCCGCTGTCCCCTGCCCCAGCATGTCGGGATGCCGGCCCAGATAGTCGGCAAGGCTGGCGGCCACGATCTCGCCCTGGCTGAACACCTGCACCCCCGGCCCCAGCGCATCCTGAAACACCTGTTCCACCAGAGGATAGTGCGTGCAGCCGAGAATCGCGGCCTGTGGCGCGGGCATCTTGCGCTTCAGCGCATCGACATGGCCGCGCACCAGCGCCTCGGCGAGGATCATGTCGCCATCCTCTATGGCGTCCACGACGCCGCCGCAGGACTGCGCCTCGACATCGACGCCGATCGCGCGAAAGGCCAGTTCGCGCTGAAACGCACGGCTGGCCACCGTGGCCGGGGTCGCGAACAGCGCCACATGCTGTACCGCAACCTCGCGCGGCGGCGAATTGTCGCCCCATTGCCGTTCGGTCAGCGCCTCGATCAGCGGCACGAACACGCCCAGGACCCGCTTGCCCGGCGGCAGCCCGCCTTCCTGCATGCGGCGCAACGCGGCGGCACTGGCGGTGTTGCACGCCAGGATCACCAGATCGCAGCCGGCATCCCACAGCCGGTTCACCGCGCTCACCGTCAGCGCGAACACGTCATCGGCATCGCGCACCCCGTAGGGCGCGTTGGCGTTATCGCCGAAATAGATGAACTCGACATCGGGAAGCTTGCGCTGCACGCAGTTCAGGACGCTCAGCCCGCCCAGCCCCGAATCGAATATTCCAACCGCCATCGCCCGCTTCCCGTCGCTGCCGGTACCAGGCGGAATTGCCGGGCCGGCGTTGGCGACGCTCATACGCCGGAACGTGCCCGGAATCCATGCGCATTTGCGCGCGTCTCCGATTGGATTTCCCGGGGCGTCAGCGCCGAAACGCGCCAATCGACAGCCACGATATCACCGCCCAGACGGCCGTGCGGACGGTCATCGCACCGATCGTTCGCACCTCGTGGGCGCCGCCCCGCATCACGTGCAACCCGAAAGCCGCAAAGATCAGAGCGGTCGCGACCAGAATCGCCAGCGACAGCCGCCCCGCCCAGGGCCGCCCCGCCCAAAGCCCCAGACCGGCGATCACATAGACGAATCCGGCGAGGAAATTGAACCACAGCACGAAAGGCACCACCGCGCCCATATCCGCGCCGCCAAACAGCGCGCGCCCCCCCGACAACACGGTGAGGACGCCGAAAACCACGGCAACAGCGGCCGCGATGCGCAGTTTCGTGCTGATCTTGGGTTTGCCCATGCTGCAACTCCGGCGAATGTCGCGACCCGCTAGTGACCTCTTGCTAACTATATTCGCCCTGCGATACTGTCAACGCCGGCGCCGCCGCACGAAGCGTCCGATCGCGCCCGCCGGGGCATGTCCCGGGACCGTTGCAATTGCCGGGAGAACCCGAACATGAGCCGACTGTCCGCTCTTTGGTTGATACCGCCGGTGGCGGTCGGACTCGCCGCTGCTGTCTGGTTCGTGCGCAACGCACCCGAACCGGCCCGCACGGATGCCGCTCCGGCCGGACTCGCCGTAAGGATCGAACGCATCGAGCCTCGGACCGTTCGCCCGCTGGCCCGGGGCTGGGGCAACATCCGCGCCGCCGAAAGCTGGGCAGCGGTCGCCGAGGTTCGTGGCCAGGCGCTCTGGCGCCATCCCGATCTGGAACCGGGCGAACTGATCCCGGCAGGTACCAGGGTGATGGAAATCGACCCGGCCGATTACCGGCTGGCCATCGCCCAGGCCGAAGCGGATCTGGCCGCGCTGAAAGCCGAGTCCGCCCAGATCGAGGCCGAGGCGGAAAACACCGCAAGGGTGCTGGACCTGGAAAAGGCGCGCCTGGCGATATCCGAATCCGATCTGGCGCGTACACGCGAACTGGTGGCACAGGGAACCGCGGCCCAGACCCGTGCCGACGAGGCCGAGCGCGCCGCCCTGCTGGCGCGCCGCACGGTGGTCGAGTTGCAGAATACGCTCTCGCTTGTCGACCCGCGCCGCGACCGGGTGGCGGCGCAGACGGCGCGCACGCAGGCGGCGCTGGCCCGTGCAAGGCGCGATCTGGATCACACCGCCATCGTCACCCCCTACGATTTGCGCGTGACCTCGGTGCCGACCGAACGGTTCCAGTATGTCAATATCGGCCAAACCCTGCTGACGGGCGACAGCATCAGCCGCGCCGAAGCGGTCGCGCAGGTGCCGCTGCCCGCGTTCAGGCGGCTGCTGCGCGGCACGAACCCGTTTCGCGACGCGCTGGCCGCCATCCGCACCGGTCCTGCCGGCCGGATCGGCGCAGAAGTCCGGCTGGTGTCGGACCCGACCCAGGTCTGGCCTGCAACCGTGAGCCGGGTCGAGGGCGCACTCGACCCGCGCGCGCGCACGGTGCCCGTGGTGGTGACTATCGAAAACCCCTACGCCAGCGCCAACCCGCCCCTGCGCCCGCCGCTGGTGCCCAACATGCAGGTCGAGGTGACGTTGACCGGCCACGAAATTGCCGACAGGGTCGTGATTCCCGACAGCGCGGTGCATGGCGGACTTGTCTATGTGATGGACGGCGATGGCCAACTGGAACTGCGCCCGATACGCGAAGCGTTCCGCCAGGACGGCCTTGTCATTGTCGACAGCGGCCTGGCCCCCGGTGAACTTCTGGTGCTCGATAATATCGCACCCGCGATCCCGGGCATGGCGCTGGAGCCAGCCGGAGATGCGCAATGATCCGCTGGTTCGCCGGGCATCCGACCGCCTCGAACCTGCTGTTGCTGCTTATCCTGGCAGCGGGACTGTTCTCCGCTCCGACGCTGCTGCGCGAGACATTCCCCGATTTCCGCGCCGTCGAGGCCGAAATCGTCGTGGTATATCGCGGTGCGGCTGCGCAGGATGTCGAGGATGCGATCTGCCGGCCACTCTGGGATGCGCTGCAACCGGTCGAGGGGCTGGCCGAACTGTCCTGTCAGGCGCAAGACAACCGCGCACGGGCGGTCGCGACCCTAGCCGCTGGCGGCAATGCGCTGCGTTTCGTCAACGACATCCGGACCGAGGTGGGCGCCATCGACAGCTTTCCCGCCCGGGCCGACCCGGCAGTGGTACGCGAGTTGCACCGTACCGATGCGGTGGCGTCGGTCGCGATATCGGGCGACTTGCCGGAAACCGAACTTGACCTCTACGCCGACGGGCTGGCCGACAGGATCGCCGCGCTGCCCGATGTGGCGCGTGTCGAAACCGCCGGTTTCGGCACCCGCCAGTTCCGCATCGAGGTGCCCCGCGCCATCCTTGCCCAGCACGGCCTGACCGCCGAGGCGCTGACAGCCGCCATTCAGGCGCAAAGCCTGGATCTGCCGGCCGGCGTGCTCGAGACTCCCGGTGCCGATCTGCACATGCGCATAACCGAGGAACGCCGCACCATCGCCGAGCTTGCGGCGATCCCGGTGCTGACGCTGGCCAACGGGGCCGCGCTGAGCCTGGGCGAGATTGCGAGTATCGGCGTGCATTTCAGCCCCGCCGAGGAACGCGCCCGCATAGACGGAAAACGCGCCGTGCTGCTGCGCGTACACAAGCCGCTCGATGCCGATGCGCTGCGGGCGCTGGATTCGCTGAGCGAACTGGTCGAGCGCGAGAACGCCGCGCTGCCCCCCGCGCTGCGGGTCGAGGTGGTGCAGGATGTCACGTCCATCATCCGCGACCGGCTTGAGATGCTGGTATCGAACGGCATTTTCGGGCTGGTTCTGGTCGTAGCGATGATGAGCCTGTTCTTCCGCCCCGGCTTTGCCATTTGGGCGGCGATGGGGCTGCCGGTCGCGTTTCTGGGCGCCTTCGCCTGGATGGCGGTGACCGGGCTTTCGCTGAACATGATAACGCTGGTGGCGCTGCTGATGGCAATCGGCATCGTGATGGACGATTCCATCGTGATCTCGGATTCCATCGCCGTGGCGGCGGCCCGCGACGGGATCACGCTGGACAGCGTCACCGCCGGCGTTCTGGCGGTGGCCCCCGGCGTCATGTCCTCGTTCCTGACGACCGCCGCGGTGTTCGGGCCGCTGTCCTTCCTGTCGGGCGATCTGGGCGCGGTGCTGGAGGTGCTGCCGGTGGTCCTGCTGGCGGCGCTGGCGGCCAGCCTGATCGAAGCGTTCCTGATCCTGCCGCATCACCTGAAACACGGGCTGGCCCGTTCGACAGGCGAACCCTCGCGGTTTCGCCGCGCCTTCGATGCCGGATTCGCACGGCTGCGCGACAACGGCGTCGGGCGGCTGGCGGATCTGGCGATCGCCTGGCGCTGGCTGGTGATGGGGCTGGCCATCGGTGCCCTGATCCTGACCGTCGGCGCGCTGCGCGGCGGCATGGTCAAGCGCGAGGCGATGCCGGAAATGGATGGCGACGTGCTCGAGGCGCGGCTGTTCCTGCCTGCGGGTACGCCGCTGCACCGCACCCGCGCCGCGGCCGAGCGGGTCGAGGCGGCGCTCGACAGGGTCAATGCCCGTCTGTCGCCGGACCAGCCCGGCGGGCGGGCGCTGATCCGGCGCACGATCACCCGGTTCAACTACAACGTTTCGGCGGGCGAGGCGGGCGCCCATCTGGCGACCGTGTCCGCCGACCTGCTGAACGCCGAAACCCGCACCACGACGCTGGATGAACTGATTGCCGCCTGGCATGGCGAGATCGGGCCGCTGGCGGGGGTCAGCGCCCTGATTCTGACCGAACCGGGAATCGGCCCGCAGGGCATCGCCGTGGAACTGCGCCTGTCGCACCCCGACCTTGACGTGTTGCACGACGCGGGCGCGGCAACGCTCGCCGAACTGCAAGGTTATGTCGGCGTGCGCAACGCGATGCTGAACCTTCGCCCCGGCAAGCCGGAACTGCGGCTGCGGCTGCGTCCCGGCGCGCGCACGCTGGGCATCGGCGCGGCGGATGTCGCCGGGCAACTGAGCGCGGCCTATCTCGGCACGCTACTGGCCGATGTCCGCCAGGGCGAACTGACCCATGAGATCGAGGTGATCCTGACCGGCGGCGACCGCGACAACCGCGCCGATCTGGAGGATTTCACCATCGCCCTGCCCGACGGCGGCGCCGTGCCGCTGTCGACCGTCGCCGAATGGCACGAAACCCGGGGCTGGAGCAGCATCACCCATATCGACGGCGTCCGCACCGTGACGGTGCAGGCCGATGTCGATGGCCGCACGGCCAACGCCGACGCGATAACCGCGCGCATGGCCGGCACCTTCCTGCCCGACCTGGCCGCCCGAATACCTGGCCTGCGCTTCGACATAGAAGGCCAGGCCGCCAATTCGGCCGAAACCGTCGGCTCGATCCTGCGCGGATTCCTGATCGGGCTGGTGGGAATATACCTGGTCCTGTCCTTCCAGTTCCGCAGCTATGCCGAGCCGGTGATCGTCATGCTGACCATCCCGCTCGCCTTTCTCGGCGTGGTCTGGGGCCATGTGGCGATGGGCTACAACATCTCGATGCCTTCGTTGATGGGGGCCGCGTCGCTGGCCGGGATCGTCGTCAATAACGCCATCCTGCTGGTCGAGGTCATCAAGCGCGAGGCCGCCGGCGGCCTGGAGGTCGCACGCGCCGCCGGACAGGCGGTGCGGGCACGCTTCCGCCCGATACTGGTCTCGGTCAGCACCACGATCGCGGGCATGGCACCGCTGCTGGCCGAAGGATCGACCCAGGCGCAGACGCTCAAGCCGCTGGTGATCTCGGTGGTATTCGGGCTTCTGGCCTCAACGCTGCTGGTACTGCTGGTGCTGCCGGCACTATACGCAATTCTGGCCGATCTGGGCCTGGCCCGTACAACACCCAAGGCCGGGAAGGAGGCGGGAGAGCCAGCCTTGCCCCCGCACGGAACCTGACCACGGCAAGCCTCGTTCAGCGCGGATCGTCCGCCCCTGATGCCGCCACCGCCGCCCCCGGCATGGCCGTATCGCTGCAACATCCTGTCCAGGAAACTGGTGCCGGCAGAGGGGATCGAACCCCCGACCCCGTGATTACAAATCACGTGCTCTACCAGCTGAGCTATACCGGCTTTCTGGTCCCCGAGATGCTTAATCGCATCCCCGCGGATGGGCAAGTGCCGCGCAACGGAAACCGGCATCACGGCGCACGCCCGACCCCGAATCACGGGCGACGAAGGGCGTTTGCGGCAATGCCGTTTGACTGCGCCGGGCCGAGGCGGTAACCCGGAGGCCGGCAACCCGTTACAGCAAAGGCGTTTCCGGTCTCGATGCAGGTCATTTTCCATACCGGCGCCCATTGCACCGACGAGGATCTGCTGCTTAAGTGCCTGTTGCGCAACAAGGAAGATTTTTCCAAACGCGGCATCGCCGTGCCGGGGCCGGGCAGGTACCGGGCGCTGCTCAAGGATGCGTTCGCCGCGATGGACAAGGCCGCGCCCGCGCCCGATGCCCGCGATGTGCTGATAGATGCCATCCTCGACGAGGAAGTCGCCGACCGGCTTATCATGTCCAACGAGCACTTCTTCGGGTCGCAGCGTTTCGCCATCGAGGGCAACATTCTGTATCCGCTGGCCGGTGAACGCCTGGGCCAGTTGCGTGCGCTGTTTCCGTTCGATCAGATCGAACTGTTCATGGCGATCCGCAGCCCCGCCGGATTCATGCCGCTGGTGCTGGCCAAGGCTGCGCCCAAGCGGGTGCGCGAGGTGCTGGACACCACCGATCCGCGGTCGCTGCGCTGGTCCGAAACCCTGACCCGCATCCGCGACGCGGTGCCCGACATTCCGCTGACCGTGTGGTGCAACGAGGACACGCCGCTGATCTGGGGCCAGATCCTGCGCGAGATCGCAGGCATCGAACACGGTCAGACGATCGCCGGCGGGTTCGACATCCTATATGAAATCATGTCGCGCGAGGGCATACAGCGGTTTCGCCGCTACCTGGCCGAGCATCCCGAAATGTCGGAAATGCAGCGCCGCCGGGTGGTCGTGGCATTCCTGGACAAATACGCCATCGAGGACGCGGTCGAGGAAGAACTCGATCTGCCCGGCTGGACGCTCGAACTCGTCGAGGAGATGACCGAACTCTATGACGAAGACATCCTGCGCATCCAGCGCATCCCCGGCGTACAGATGATCGCGCCGTGACCGGCCGGGGGGGCAACGGCGCCGCGAACCCGGCCGCCCGGCCGCGGCTTCGGGTGCGGGTGGTGTTCGGCCCCCATACGATGATGGGGCCGGGCAAGGCCGATCTTCTGGAACTGATCCGCGACACCGGGTCGATCTCGGCCGCCGGACGCGCCATGAAGATGAGTTACAAGCGCGCGTGGAGCCTGGTCGAAACCCTGAACACCATGTTCCGCGCCCCGCTGGTGGAACCGGTTCGCGGCGGTGCCGGTGGTGGCGGCGCCCGGCTGACCGAAACCGGCACGGTGGTACTGGCGCAGTATCGGGCGCTTGAACAGGCCGCCGCGGAGGCCGGGGCCGATCAGGTCGCGGGATTGCGCGATCTGCTTGCCGATATGTCCGGTGGGAAATAGCGGTTGCAAGATCCCGGCGCCCGGGCGATATATGCGGCGAAACATATCGACCAAAGGAGTCGCCTCATGAACCTGTTCCTCAAACTCGCCGTTGGCGCCGCGCTGGCCCTTTCGGCGCCGCTTCCGGCCGCCGCCGAGGTGACGGTATTCGCCGCCGCCAGCCTCAAGAATGCTCTCGACGCGGTCGCGACGCGTTTTGAGGGCGGCGGCGGTACCACGGTGCAGGTATCCTATGCCGGCAGCTCGGCACTGGCACGCCAGATCCAGCAGGGCGCACCGGCGCAGATATTCATCTCCGCCAACACCAACTGGATGGATGTTCTGGAAGGCGAGGGTCTGCTGGCCGCGGAAAGCCGGTCCGATCTGCTGACGAACCGGCTGGTGCTTATCGCCGGACCTGCCAGCGACAAGACGCCGGAACTGGCCCCCGGCGGCGACCTGGCCGATGCGCTGGGTGAGGACGGCCGGTTGGCGATGGCGCTTGTCGACGCGGTACCCGCCGGCATCTACGGCAAGGCGGCGCTGCAATCGCTGGGGCTGTGGGACAGTGTCGCCGACCGCGTGGCGCAGGCCGACAACGTGCGCGCGGCGCTGCGCCTGGTGGCCGCGGGCGAAGCGCCGCTGGGCATCGTCTATGCCACCGACGCCAAAGCCGAACCTGACGTGCGCGTCGTCGGCGTGTTTCCCGAGGACAGCCACCCGCCAATCGTCTATCCGGTCGCCATCGTGGCGGGGGGAGACACGCCCGACGCGAGGGCCTTTCTGGCCTTCCTTACGGGGGGCGATGCCGGGGCGGTGTTTGCCGATCACGGGTTCGGACCGGGCGGCGCCGGCCAGTGACCGGCTGGCTTGGCCCCGACGAATGGCAGGCGGTGGCACTGTCGCTGAAGGTTTCGCTCTGGGCCACCGCCCTCAACCTGCCCTTCGGCATCCTGATCGCTTATGCGCTGGCCCGGTGGCGTTTCCGGGGCAAACAGGTGCTGAACGGGCTGGTTCACCTGCCGCTGATCCTGCCGCCGGTCGTCACCGGCTACCTGTTGCTGCTGACCTTCGGGCGGCGCGGGCCGGTCGGCGCCTGGCTTGAAGAAGCGTTCGGGCTGGTGCTGGCCTTCCGCTGGACCGGCGCCGTGCTGGCCGCGGCGATCATGGCATTTCCGCTGATGGTGCGCGCCATCCGGCTGGCGATCGAGGCGGTCGATCCGCGGCTGGAACAGGCCGCCGCAACGCTGGGCGCCTCGCGCCTCTGGGTATTCGCCACCGTCACGCTGCCGCTCATCCTGCCGGGGCTGATCGCGGGCGCGTTGCTGGCCTTCGCCAAGGCGATGGGCGAATTCGGCGCCACCATCACCTTTGTTTCCAACATCCCCGGCCAGACCCAGACCCTGCCCTCGGCGATCTACACCTTCCTTCAGGTGCCGGGCGGGGAGGCATCGGCGCTGCGGCTGGTGCTGGTCTCGGTCACGGTGGCGATGGCGGCGCTCGTGGCGTCCGAGATCCTGGCGCGCCGCGCCGCCCGGCGGGTTGCGGGCGCATGAGCCTTGCCGTCGATATTTCCCAGCCCCTGGGCCGGTTCGATCTGTCCGTCGCCTTCGAGGCGCCGGGCGGCATCACCGCGCTGTTCGGGCGGTCGGGCACCGGCAAGACAACCGTGGTCAACGCCGTGGCGGGCCTGCTGCGGCCCCGGTCCGGCCGCATCGCGATCGGCGGCGAAGCCCTGCTAGACACCGCTGCCGGGATCGACCTGCCGGCGCACCGCAGGCGCCTGGGCTACGTGTTTCAGGACGGGCGGCTGTTCCCGCATCTGTCGGTGCGCCAGAACCTGACCTATGGCGCACGGTTCGCGCCGCGCGGCGCAAGCGGGCCATCGCTGGACGAGGTTTGCGCCGTGCTCGGCATCGAGGATCTGCTCGAGCGCCGCCCCGGCGCGCTGTCGGGCGGCGAGACACAGAGAATCGCTATTGGGCGCGCCCTGCTGTCGCGCCCGCGCATGTTGCTGATGGATGAACCGCTTGCGGCGCTGGACGCGGCCCGCAAGGAAGAGATCCTGCCGCATCTGGAACGGCTGCGTGACAATACCACGATCCCGATCCTGTATGTCAGCCATTCGGTTGCCGAGGTGGCGCGCCTTGCCACCTACGTCGTGGTTCTCGAATCCGGCAAGGTGGCCCGCGCCGGTACCGCCGAACGGGTGTTGTCCGATCCGGCCACAGTGCGGCAACTGGGCCTGCGCGAGGCCGGGTCGGTCCTGCCGGCGACGGTGGCGCGCCATCACGATGACGGGCTGACCGAACTGGACGTATCGGGCGGACAGTTGTTCCTGCCGCGCATGGACCGGCCCGAGGGAACACAGACCCGGGTGCGGGTGCTGGCGCATGATGTCATCCTGGCGCGCGACCGGCCGGCGGGATTGTCAGCGCTGAACATCCTGCCCGGCGAGGTCCTGACGATCCGCGAGGGCAGCGGGCCGGGGGTGATCGTTCAGATCCGGTGCGGCGGCGACCGGCTGCTGGCGCGGATCACCCGGCGGTCGGCCGAAGCGATGGCTCTGGCGCCTGGGATGCGCGTCCATGCGGTGATAAAGTCGGTTTCGATCGCGAGAACGGATATCGGCGCGGGTTGAGCCCGCAGCGCCCGCGCGGGCACCGATCAGGTGTCGTCATGCCCGCGACAGGGATAAAACGTTGTCATGTGAACCATGTTGTGACTAGTCTGGTACGTCGTACCCGCGACCGGGCAGGCCGTGCCTGCGTACCGCGGGCCGCACCGGGAAATGGGCCGGTGATACGCAAAACCAACGGGGGGATTGACCATGTCATTGAAACGCACGATTGCGGCCATCGCCGCCACCGCCGCGATGCTGACCGCCAGCGTGGCGCAGGCGGATTGGGCACCCAGCGGCCCGCTGAGCCTTCAGATCGGGTTCGGGGCGGGCGGATCGACCGACACGATCGGGCGCATTGTCGCCAAGGTGCTGAAGGATCAGACCGGCTGGAACGTGGTCGCCGAGAACAAGCCGGGCGGCGGCGGCATCGCCATGTTCACCGGTATCGCCAACCGCCCCGCCGATGGCAGCGTCGTCGGCCTTGGCGTCAGCATGCCGATCCTGGTCAATCTGGTGACACGGCCCGACAAGCTGAATTTCGACCTCGAAAGCTTTGACTATCTGGCCACCGCGGCACGGGCGCAACTGGCGCTGGTGGCACGCTCGGACGCACCATTCGACGATGTCGCGGGGCTGATCGAATACGCCAGGGCCAATGACGGCGCCGCCCTGGCCTTCGACGCGAAACCCCAGGAACTCGCGATGCGCAAGGTGGCACAGATGGCCGGTGTCCAGTTCCAGTATCTTTCGACCAAGGGCGGTTCGGCCAACGCCAAGCTGATCCTCGGCGGTCAGGCCATCGCCGGGTTCGAGGCCGGCGAACACCTGCCGTTTCTGGAAAGCGGCGAACTCAAGATGATCGCCAGCATGAACGAAAGCCGGCACAACTATGCCCCCGACACGCCGACCCTGCCCGAACAGGGCTTTCCGATCTATGTCGATCCGGTGTTCTTCTTCGCGACCACCGCAGGCACACCCGAGGATGCGCGCGAGGCCCTGGCCGCCGCGCTGGCCGCGGCACTGGACAGCGACGAGGTGCGCACGGTCGTCGGAAACACGCTGAAATCCCCCATCGTGAACATGGGTCCGGACGGCACCAGGAAGATGCTTGTCGACGGTCTGGCCAATGTCGGACAGCTTTTTGCCCAGTAGGTTCTCGCACGGCTGCCCGGGCAAGCGGGCGGGCACGGACCGATGAGCGCGAACCGCCTGTCGGGTCTGTTTTTCATCGCCTTCGGTGTGCTGCTGTTCGCGGTGGTGATTCCCTGGCAGGTGGAAACGGTCGCCTATGGCTGGCTCAAACCGCGCACGCTGCCGCGCATCCTGGCGGTGTTCATGGTGATCTGCGGCGCGATCCTGGCGATCTGGCCGCCCGCGGACCGCATGGGGCGCGATACCCGCTGGTCGCGGGCCGCCCTGTTCGCCGCCTTGCTGGCCGCTGCGCTGGCGCTGATGTCACGGCTGGGATTCGTGCTGATCGCGCCCGTAATGGCGCTGGTGATCATGCTGCTGGCGGGTGAGCGCCGGCCGCTCTGGCTGATCCTCGGGGCGGGCGGCATGCCCTTGCTGATCTGGCTGGTGGTGGCGTGGCTGCTGGAACGCCCCCTGCCCTGACCAGCCAAGCGGAGCCGACGAAAGATGCCCGAACTCAGCACGATCCTGGCCGGCCTGGGCGATGCCTTTTCGCTGCAGACGCTGGTGTTCGTGCTGTTTGGCGTGATCACCGGGCAATTCGTCGGCGCGGTGCCGGGGATTGGCCCGGTCATGGCCATGGCCATCGCCATTCCCTTCACCTTCGGCTTCGATGCGCTGGCCGGGATCGGTTTTCTGGTCGGGGTCACCACGGGCGGGCTGGTGGGCGGGGCGATCCCGGCGGTACTGCTCAATACGCCCGGCACTCCCGATGCCGCCGCCACGGCGCTGGACGGCTATCCGCTGGCCCGTCAGGGCAAACCGCTCAAGGCCACCAAGATGGCGCTGTTTTCGTCGGTCACGGGTGACACGTTCAGCGACATCGTGCTGATAACCGTGTCGGCGCCGCTGGCGGTGCTGGCGCTGCGGATGGGTCCGGTCGAGGTGCTGGGCCTGATGATGCTGGCCTTCGCAGTGATTGCCGGGCTGATGGGGTCGTCGCTGTCCAAAGGGTTCATCGCCGCCGCGCTGGGGCTTTTGTGCGCGATGGTGGGGACCGATCCGGAACACGCCACGCCACGGCTGTTCTTCGGTTGGTACGAACTTTATGACGGGTTGCCCCTGCCCGCCGTCGCCATTGGGATGCTCGCCATCGCCGAGTTGCTCAACCGCCTGTCGCAAAGCGGCGGCGGCGTTCGCGCGGCGGTGACGATGCCCGACCACCAGAGCGCCGCCGACAAGCGCGTATCCTGGGCCGAGTACTGGGCCTGCCGCTACACGATCGCGCGGGGCGCGGTGATCGGCACCATTCTTGGCGCCCTGCCCGGCATCGGCTCGACCGCGGCGGCCTTCATGTCCTATGCCTCGGCGCGGCAGGCATCGCGCGACCCGGGATCGTTCGGCAAGGGGTCGCTGCACGGCATCGCGGCCGCCGAAAGCGCGAATTCCTCGGTCATGGGCGCCAACATGATCCCGCTGCTGACGCTGGGCATTCCCGGCAATGTCAGCGCGGCGCTGATCATCAGCGCCTTCATGATCCACGGCGTGCAGCCAGGGCCGTTCCTGTTTGAACAGCAGGGGCGGCTGATCTACGGGCTGTTCGGGGCGATGATCATCGCCAACGCGATGAACCTGCTGGTCGGCCAGATCGGGCTGCGGCTGTGGGTCCGGGTCGTTTCGGCGCCCGAATCCTTCATCTTCTCGACCGCGTTGCTGATGTGTTTCGTCGGCGTCTACCTGGCCTCGGGCGGAATCTTCGGGATCGGCGTGATGCTGGCCTTCGCCGTTCTCGCCTTCGTGATGAATGCCTTCGGTTTCTCGGTCGTGGTGTTCATCATTGCCTTCTTCCTCGGCCCGCGGCTTGAAATTTCTCTCTCCCAGACGCTGGCCCTGCTGGACGGCCACCCCTTGCGGCTGCTGGACTATCCGTTCGGATTGCTGCTGATGGCGCTGGCGCTGGCGACGGGCGTCTATCTGGCCCGCAGGCGCCAGTTCGATACGCCGGACTGAAGCGGCGCGCGCTGTTCACACCCGCGCAGACGCATACCGCCACCGGTTGTGCGACGATCCATGCCACCAGCCCAAAATCGGCGCCAGCCATGGCCCGGCCCGGCAGAATTCCCCAAAGGTGTCTCTGGCGCCTGTTTCCAGTGCCGAAATCCCTCGGGAAACCGTCGAACCCGCGTTCGGGCCTCACATCGGCGGTCAGAACAACAACACCGGGCGAGAACTGGCTATCCGCATTTCGAGAACCCGCAACTGGTGCAGGTCATGCAGCCCTCGATCATGCGCATGTCGTATTGGCCGCAGCTGGGGCAGGCCCTGCCGCGCGGGGGGCCGTCAAGACCCGCCATCTGCGCCTGAGGGTCGGCCTTGAGGCCCATCCCCTCGCCCGCCAGAAAGCCGATGGCGACCATGTGCTTTTCGATCACGCCGCCGATCGCGGCGAGAATCGACGGGATGTACTTGCCCTGCATCCAGGCGCCGCCGCGCGGGTCGAACACGGCCTTCAGTTCCTCGACCACGAAAGACACGTCTCCGCCGCGGCGGAACACTGCCGATATCATCCGGGTAAGCGCCACGGTCCAGGCGAAATGCTCCATGTTCTTGGAGTTGATGAACACCTCGAACGGGCGGCGGTGGCCGTTCAGCACGATATCATTGATGGTGATGTAGATCGCATGTTCGCTGTCGGGCCATTTCACCTTGTAGGTGGCCCCGTCCAGCGCCCCGGGCCGGTCCAGCGGTTCGGACATGTAGATCACGTCGCCATGGGGGGTCCGGGGTTCGGCATCGCTCCGGGCGAGAACCTCGGGGCCGGCATCCGAAGCATCCGGGGCCGGGTCGGCGGCCACACTCAGCACGCTGCCCGTCACGTCGTTGGGCCGGTACGTGGTGCAGCCCTTGCAGCCGCTGTCCCAGGCCTGCATGTAGACATCCTTGAAGTCCTCGAAACCGATATCTTCCGGGCAGTTGATGGTCTTTGAGATCGACGAATCCACCCATTCCTGCGCCGCCGCCTGCATCTTCACATGCTCAAGCGGCGTGAGCGTCTGGGCGTTGACGAAATATTCGGGCAGTTCCGCCTCCCCGAAGCGATCGCGCCACATCTGCACGGCGTAATCCACCACCTCTTCTTCGCTGCGCGAGCCGTCCTTCTGCAAGACCTTGCGGGTATAGCGGTAGGCGAACACCGGTTCGATGCCCGACGATACGTTGCCGGCGTAGAGGCTGATGGTCCCGGTCGGCGCGATCGAGGTCAGAAGCGCGTTGCGGATGCCGTGTTCGCGCACCGCCTCGCGCACGTCGTCATCCATCCGCAGCATGGTGCCGCTGGCAAGGTATTTCTCGGGGTCAAACAGCGGAAACGCGCCCTTTTCGCGCGCCAGATCGACCGAGGCGAGATAGGCCGCCCGCGCGATGGCATGCAGCCAGTCGCCGGTCTGGCCCGCCGCCGCGTCCGAGCCATAGCGCAACCCCAGCATCAGCAGCGCATCCGCAAGCCCCGTCACCCCGAGGCCGATGCGGCGCTTGGCCTGCGCCTCGGCGGCCTGCTCGGGCAGCGGGAATTTCGAGGCATCCACGACATTGTCCATCATGCGCACCGCGACGGCGACCAGTTCGCCCAGGGCGTCAGTGTCAAGCCGCGCCGCGTCCGAGAACGGATCGACAACCAGCCGCGCCAGGTTCACCGACCCAAGCAGGCAGGCGCCATAGGGCGGCAGGGGCTGTTCACCGCAGGGATTGGTGGCGGCGATGGTCTCGCAATAGTTCAGGTTGTTGGCCGCATTGATCCGGTCGATGAAGATCACGCCCGGTTCGGCATAATCATAGGTCGCGCGCATGATCCGGTTCCAGAGGTCGCGCGCCTGAACCGTGTGATACACGCGCCCGCCAAAGGCCAGTTCCCAGGGGCCGTCATCCTTCACCGCCCGCATGAAGGCATCCGAGATCAGAACGCTCATGTTGAACATGCGAAGGCGGGCGGGATCGGCCTTGGCCGATATGAAATCCTCGATATCGGGATGATCGCAGCGCATGGTCGCCATCATCGCGCCTCGCCGGCTGCCTGCCGACATGATGGTGCGGCACATCGCGTCCCATACATCCATGAACGACAGCGGGCCGCTGGCATCCGCCGCCACCCCGGCCACCGGCGCGCCGCGCGGCCGGATGGTCGAAAAATCATAACCGATGCCGCCGCCCTGCTGCATGGTCAGCGCGGCCTCTTT
>JBKEDD010000013.1:0-1776 GCA_047975215.1 Jhaorihella sp. | reverse complement strand
CCACACGGTACTGGTTCGCTATCGGTCAGTAAGGAGTACTTAGCCTACGGATGTGCTCCTCCGATCTTCAGACAGTCTTACACGTGTCCCGCCCTTCTTAATACATCCCATTGAGCGTCCCATACGGGGCTGTCAACCTCTAGGGCCGACCTTTCCAGGTCGTTCCGGTCACTCTCAAGGCTTGGCTGGTCCGCGTTCGCTCGCCGCTACTGACGGAGTCTCTATTGATGTCCTTTCCTCCGGGTACTTAGATGTTTCAGTTCCCCGGGTTTGCCTTTATAACCCTATGTATTCAGGTCATAAATACCTGGTTCAGCACCTTATTGATAGCCGAAGCTAACAATAAGAAACTGTCAGGTGGGTTGCCCCATTCAGAAATCCATGGATCAAAGCTTATTCTCAGCTCCCCATGGCTTATCGCAGAGTATCACGTCTTTCATCGCCTCTTACTGCCAAGGCATTCACCAAACGCCCTTCTCGCGCTTGATTTGATCCAGAAAAAGACAGGCTTGCGCCCGCCGCGGGCCGGAAGCTGGTAAGAAACCGACCCATTCTTCTGAACCAAAAGCATACTATCCCGCTCCTGCCACTGTTAGGCGACAGGAACATATTGGTTAGTGTACTTGACTTGGACAACTCTGTTCGTTTCAGCCGGGATACCCCTGAACGAGCGAGGAAGCACTCAGTTCAACGGCCTTCCGCCCGAGGGCGGAACCGGACTGAGATCGTCCCGCTACTTCGGGCGATCAAACAGTGTTGAATTGTATCTCTCTGTACGATGTCAATGTCGCCGGGTTTCCCCGACGGTCCGGATTGGACGGTCAAGAACTGAACTCAGTGCTTGACGGTCAAATCCTGGCGTATCTTGGTGGAGCCTAGGAGGATCGAACTCCTGACCTCCTGAATGCAAATCAGGCGCTCTCCCAGCTGAGCTAAGGCCCCTCCGCCGAACTGCCTGCCGCGCAAACAGAAACGGTGGTGGGTCGAGGAGGACTTGAACCTCCGACCTCACGCTTATCAGGCGTGCGCTCTAACCACCTGAGCTACCGACCCAGAAACGAGCGGTAGCCCGTTGTGTTGAACTGAAGAGATATGAGGACGGTCCGGCTCTGATGTGACCGGCTTTGATTGCCGGTCTTGCTAAGTGATCCACGAGATTGGCAAGCCAATCTGCCAGGATCATCCTGAGAAAGGAGGTGATCCAGCCGCAGGTTCCCCTACGGCTACCTTGTTACGACTTCACCCCAGTCGCTGAACCCACCGTGGTTGGCTGCCTCCTAAAAGGTTAGCGTACCACCTTCGGGTGAATCCAACTCCCATGGTGTGACGGGCGGTGTGTACAAGGCCTGGGAACGTATTCACCGCGGCATGCTGATCCGCGATTACTAGCGATTCCGCCTTCATGCTCTCGAGTTGCAGAGAACAATCCGAACTGAGACGATTTTTAGAGATTAGCATGTTCTTGCGAACTAGCTGCCCACTGTCATCGCCATTGTAGCACGTGTGTAGCCCAGCGTGTAAGGGCCATGAGGACTTGACGTCATCCCCACCTTCCGCCGGCTTATCACCGGCGGTTCCTCTAGAGTGCCCAACTGAATGCTGGCAACTAAAGGCGAGGGTTGCGCTCGTTGCGGGACTTAACCCAACATCTCACGACACGAGCTGACGACAGCCATGCAGCACCTGTCATCCATCCAGCCGAACTGAAGAAATCCGTCTCCGGAAATCGCGATGGCGATGTCAAGGGGTGGTAAGGTTCTGCGCGTTGCTTCGAAT
>JBKEDD010000012.1:0-8178 GCA_047975215.1 Jhaorihella sp. | reverse complement strand
ACGCCGCGGCGAAGGCCCTGGCGCGATAGTCGCGCTCGACACCCCTGCCGGTCGGCTGCTCGCTCGCATCACCCGTCGTTCAGCCGAGGCTATGGGGATCAGTCCCGGCGCGGAGGTGCATGCCATTGTCAAATCCGTCGCCATTGCGCCAGAGGACATAGGATGATCCGCTGTCGAAGCCCGTTCCAGAGATGTCAAAAGACATTCCATCAAGTGCGCCAGTTGTTGACCTTGTACCTTTGGCCTGGTTCACGAGAGCCTTCGGGAGGCGATCCAGAGGATAATGGTCACTGCAATGACGGCTCGCTCCTTCCCGACATCCTGCTCCTTCTCCTGTTCGCGGTCGCCCTCAATCCCCAGCTTTTCGCACGGGCTTGTTCAGCACGTCCTTCAGGCGCTCGTTTACGGACCGGTTTTCTGTCGGGATAGTGTCTGTTGTCCGTTGGTAACCTTTCAGGCGCGGCATGGTCGAGGGAATGTTCATCGCAAATGTTTAACCGGCAAAAAAAGACCCCGAATAAGTTGGCAATTCCCCTGAAACATCCCGGGCTCCGGGGCAGCGCCTCGGCGCGTCCCACAAGCGTAGGGGCCGGGTATGAGGATGGAGGGGAGGCGGGCCGTATTTTATCGTGAAATCAGGTTGTAACTGGTATCAGGATGTCGATTCTTGTGGACATTCCGGCCCGAAAAAGGGCTGGATACGGTTGTAAGGCCTGTTCTTGATACCGATCCAATGCCCCGATCCGCTCATTGCGGTGAGCGGCCGCAGGGTTGGCTGCGTGTTGCGCGCGGGGGATCGGATCAGGCGGATCCGCAAGGCAAACAAGGAAAGACAGGGAGAAAACATGACTGATATCAACACTCCGAACCTGGGTTTCAGCCGCCGCCACCTGTTGCAGGGCTCGGCGCTGGGAGCGGCCTCGCTTTTGCTGCCCTTTGGCGCGCGCCGCGCAGCGGCGGAGCCGAAAAAAGGCGGCATCCTGCGGGTGGCGCAGGCGGCGGGCAATACTGCCGACGGCCCCGATCCCGCGACCTGGGATTCGCAATTCGTCCAGGTTCTGCACACCGCGCGCTGCGGTTTCCTGACCGAGGTTGCGCCCGACGGATCGCTGATCGGCGAGGTGGCCGAAAGCTGGGAGGCTTCGGCCGAGGCCGCAGTCTGGACCTTCAAACTGCGTTCGGGCATCACCTATCACAGCGGCGGTACGGTGACGGCCGATGATGTGGTGGCCTCGATCAACCATCACCGGGGCAAGGATTCGACCTCGGCCGCCAAGGGCATCATCGAGCCGATCGCCGACATCAAGACCGATGGCGAAAATGTCGTGGTCTTCACGCTGACGGCCGGCAATGCCGACTTTCCCTTCATCATGTCGGATTACCACCTGCCGATCCAGCCCTCCAAGGATGGCAAGATCGACCCGACCTCGCTTGATGGTTGCGGCGGCTATATCATCGACAGCTGGGAGCCGGGGGTAGCCGCGAAACTGACGCGCAACCCCAATTACTGGAAAGAGGGCCGCGCCCATTTCGACGGGATCGAGATGTATACCATCCTCGATGCCGCCGCGCGCCAGAACGCACTGATGAGCGGCGAAGTTGATGTCATCGACCCCGTGGATGTCAATACTGTCTCGCTGTTGCAGCGCGCGCCGGGGATCAACATCCTTTCCGTCACCGGCACCCAGCACAATACTTTCGCGATGGATTACCGCGCCGCGCCGTTTTCGGACAACAATGTCCGCATGGCGCTGAAATACGGCGTGGACCGGCAGGAACTGCTCGACAAGGTGCTGGGCGGCTACGGATCGCTGGGCAATGACCATCCGATCGGCCCGTCGCAACGCTATTTCAATGCCGATCTGGAACAGCGTGAATATGACGCCGACAAGGCGAAATTCTACCTGAAAGAGGCCGGGATGGACAGTCTTTCGGTCCAGCTTTCGGCTTCGGATGCGGCCTTTACCGGGGCGGTGGATGCCGCGGTGCTTTATTCCGAAAAGGCCGCTGCCGCCGGGATTTCCATCGAAGTGGTGCGCGAGCCGAACGATGGTTACTGGGATAACGTCTGGATGAAAAAGCCGTTCTGCGCGGTTTATTGGGGCGGGCGGCCGACCGAGGACTGGATGTTCTCGCAGGTCTATGCCTCGGGGGCGCCGTGGAACGACACCTTCTGGGAAAACGAGCGTTTCAACGAGCTTTTGCTGGTCGCGCGTTCGGAACTGGATGAGGACAAGCGCCGCGAGATGTATTACGAAATGCAGGCCATCTGGTCCAATGAAGGCAGCGTGATCATCCCGATGTTCTCCAGCTATGTGATGGGGCTGTCGGACAAGATCGTGCATGAGGAAACCGTGGCTGGCAACTGGACGCTGGACGGCTTCCGCGCGCTGGAACGCTGGTGGTTTGCCTGATTGATGATTGCGGCCCCGGCGTGATGGCGCGCCGGGGCCGGCCACAAGTCAGATGATGCCAAAAGCAAACCCGCCAAGCAGGAGGGGCTGCCCATGTCTGAGATATGGAAGATGGTCTTCAAGCGTCTGGGGCTGGGCGTCGTGACGCTATTTGCCATTTCGCTGATCATATTTTTCGCCACCGAGCTGATGCCAGGCGATCTGGCGCAGGCGCGGCTGGGTCAGGCCGCGACCGAGGAAACCCTGACGGCGATGCGCAAAGAGCTTGGCCTCGACCGGCCGGCCTATGTCCGGTATTTCGAATGGCTAGGCGGCGCGGTGCGGGGCGATTTCGGCACCTCGCTGGCCAATCGCCGTCCGGTGGCCGATCTGATCTCCGGCCGGCTGGGTAATACGCTGTTTCTGGCGCTTTACGCGGCGGTGATCGCGGTGCCCTTGTCGCTGATCCTTGGCGTGCTGGCGGCGCTCTTTCGCAATACATGGTTTGACCGCGGCGCCAATGCCGCAGCGCTGAGCGCGATTTCCTTCCCCGAGTTTTTTATTGGCTATATCCTGATCTTCCTGCTGGCCCAGACCGGCTATTTCCCGGCCAAGATGAAGGTTCTGGGCGAGGTGACCCTTGGTGACCGGCTTTATGGGTCCTTCCTGCCAGCGCTGACGCTGACGCTGGTTGTCACCGCCCATATGATGCGGATGACGCGGGCGGCGATCATCAACCTGCTGGCTAGCCCCTATATCGAAATGGCGCGTCTGAAGGGCATGATGCCGATGCGGGTCATCATCCGCCATGCGCTGCCCAATGCGCTGGCGCCGATCATCACGGTGATAGCGCTGAACCTTGCCTATCTGATCACTGGTGTTGTCGTGGTCGAGGCGGTCTTCAGTTATCCCGGCCTTGGCCCGCTGATGGTCGATGGGGTGGCCAATCGCGATATTCCGGTGGTGCTGGCCGTCGCGCTGATCTTTGCGGCGGTCTATGTGCTGCTGAACCTTGCGGCGGATGTGCTTTCGACCCTGTCGAATCCGCGTCTGATCCACCGGAAATAAGGGTGGAGCATGAGCATTTTCGTCACACTTCTGTGGATCGCCGCCGCCGTTCTGGCCTGTATCGCCGCAGGTTGGCTGTTTCTGAAACTGGCTTGTGCCGTCACCCGGGGCAATACCGCGAAACTTCTGCGCACCGCACCGGTCTCGGCAGGGTTCGGGATGCTGGTCATCGTGATCTATATCGCGGTGGCACTTTTTGCCCCGCTGATCGCGCCCTTTGCCGAGCGCGAGGTGCTGGGCGCCCAGTTCCAGCCCTGGGATGCGACGCATATCTTCGGCACCGACAAGCTGGGCCGCGACATGTTCTCGCGCCTGATCTATGGCGCAAGAAATACTGTGGGCATCGCCTTTGCCACGACGCTCTTGGCCTTTGCCATCGGTTCGGTGCTGGGTCTGGTGGCGGCCAGTGTCGGGGGCTGGCTTGATCAGGTGCTCAGCCGGGCGGTGGATACGCTGATGTCGATCCCCTCACTGATCTTTTCGCTTTTGCTGCTGGCGATTTTCGGCACTTCGGCCTGGACGCTGATTGCCGTGATCGCCGCTATCGATTCAACGCGGGTGTACCGGCTGGCCCGCTCGGTGGCGCAGGATATCGTGGTGATGGATTATATCGAAGCCGCCCGACTGCGCGGCGAAGGCCTGTGGCGGCTGGTCACGCGTGAGATCCTGCCCAATGCCATGGCGCCGCTGGTCGCGGAATTCGGGCTGCGGTTCTGCTTTGTCTTCCTGACGATTTCCTCGCTGTCCTTCCTGGGTGTCGGGCTTCAGCCGCCGATGGCGGACTGGGGGTCGATGGTGCGTGAAAACGCCACGCTGATGACCTTTGGCGATATCACGCCGCTGCTTCCCGCCGGGGCCATCGCGCTTTTGACCGTGGCGGTAAATTTCGTGGTGGACTGGATGCTTTACCGCGCCAGTGGGCTGAAGGAGTGACGCAGATGAGTGATGCAAGCCAGAAGCCCCTCTTGCTGGAGATGCGCGATATCAGGATCGAAGGGCGTTCCGATGAGGTCTGGAACCCGATCATCAAGGGCGTTGATCTGACCCTGCGCAAGGGTGAGGTGCTGGGCCTGATCGGTGAAAGCGGCGCGGGGAAATCCACGCTCGGCCTTGCCGCGATGGGGTTCACGCGCGGCGGGTGCCGGATTTCGGGCGGCTCGATCAATTTCGACGGGCTGGACCTGCGCACCGCAACCCTGGCCGAGCGCCGCGCCCTGCGCAGCAAGCGCATCGCCTATGTCGCGCAATCGGCGGCGGCCAGTTTCAACCCCGCCCACCGGCTGATCGACCAATATGTCGAGGCTCCGGTCCAGCATCACGTCATGTCGCGGGCCGATGCCGAAAGCGATGCCGTCGATCTTTACCGCCGCCTGCGCCTGCCCAATCCTGAAGAGATCGGTTTCCGCTATCCCCATCAGGTTTCCGGCGGGCAGTTGCAGCGTGCGATGACCGCGATGGCCATGTCCTGCCGCCCGGATCTTATCATCTTCGATGAGCCGACAACCGCGCTGGATGTGACCACCCAGATCGAGGTGCTTTCCGCCGTTCGCGATATTGTCGAACAATTCGACACGGCCGCGATCTATATCACCCATGATCTGGCCGTGGTGGCGCAGATGGCGGATCGCATCAAGGTTCTTCTGCGCGGCGAAGAGGTTGAAGAGGCCGAAACCCGCGAGATGCTCGCCCATCCGAAAGAGGAATATACCAAGACGCTCTGGGCCGTGCGTTCCCATGCCCGTCCGGCGCAGCCTCCGGTGGGAAAGGGGGCGGTGCCGGTGGTTTCGGTGCGTGGGGTGACGGCGGGTTATGGCGCCAGCGATATCCTGAAAGGCATCAGTTTCGATATTCACAAGCGCCGCACCGTGGCCGTGGTTGGTGAAAGCGGGTCGGGGAAATCCACCGCCGCGCGGGTGATTACCGGCCTTTTGCCGCCGCGCAAGGGTGAGGTGCTGTTCAATGGCGAGGCATTGCCCGCCGATTACCGCCGCCGGGGCCGCGACCAGTTGCGCCAGACCCAGATGATCTACCAGATCGCCGATACCGCGCTGAACCCCAAGCTGCGCCTGCGCGAGCTGATCGGTCGCCCGGCGCAGATGTATCTGGGGCTGAAGGGGGCGGCGCTGACCGAAAAGGTGCGCGAACTTCTCGACCTGATCGGGCTGGAACCTGATACCTATATCGACCGGCTGCCCTCGGAATTGTCGGGGGGGCAGAAACAGCGGATCGGCATCGCCCGCGCGCTGGCGGCCGAGCCTAAATTCATCATCTGCGATGAGGTGACTTCGGCGCTGGATCAGCTGGTGGCCGAAGATATCCTGAACCTGCTGGACAAGGTGCAGGCCGATTTCGATTTGGCCTATATGTTCATCACCCATGACCTTGCCACCGTGCGCGCCATTGCCGATGAGGTGGTGGTGATGCAGAAGGGCCGTGTCGTTGAACTGGGTGAAAAAGAGGCGATGTTCCGCCCGCCGCATGATCCCTATACTGAACTTTTGTTGTCTTCGGTGCCGGAAATGGACCCTGACTGGCTGAGTGAACTGCTGGCCAGCCGCGTCGAAACCTCTAGCTGACAGCGGTGCGTCAGCTTGATCGTCTGCTCCACCCGCGTCACATTGGCTGGCCCATCTATTATCTAATAGCGATACTGTTCTTCATCCTGGCAAGCGCAAATTCCAAGCGGCGTACAACCAATCTCAAGGCACCCAAGCCAATGGGTGTGCTACCTGAGCCTTAAGACATCACCGCACTGATGCAAATCAGTGACTGAGGCCGGGATCACGCTCTATGTCCCTGTCGATCGCGCGGTCGTTGTCTTTCTCGACCTCCTGACCCTTCTCCTGGTCGCGCTCGTTCTCGATCTCCAGCTTCTCGCGTGGCTTATTCAGCACGTCCTTCAGACGCTCGTTTACAGACGGCTTGCGCGCCTCGCGCCCAATGTCCTCGCCAAGCCCGGGATCGCTGTGCCCATCCAGCTTGTGAACCGCTGCCTGACCGTCCCGGCCCGCGTCCTTCTCCATGATCTCCTTCAGCCGCTCGCGCGCATAGTTGCGCCGCTCCGGCCTGGGCGCATCGCCCAGGTCTTTTGACCGGCCCACGACCCGCGCCAGACGTTCCTTCATATCTTCCGGCCCGGCCCGCGCACCGCGCTCTTTCGCAGCCGCTGCCCTCAGCGCCGCCAGACCGGCCGAAACACGCCCCTTCTATGGTTGCCGCCCGTTGTGCAAGATGTTTCTGACGTTGCCCGGGTGTGATCGAGTGCGGTCTTCTATCAGGCCTTTGAGTGCGGCGCTTTCCATGTCCGCTGGCCGGTATGGAGATCAGCGGATCGGGTCCAAATCTGCCCTGCGAGATCATCGTCTCCAGGGGACGTGCTGGTTTTCCCGACCCAGATCTGTTCGATCATGTGCCCATTCAGGTCGTCGACTTCTTACACCTCGCTTTCCGGTCTCAAGTGTCGCGCGTCAGGTCACGCCGCCACCCGAACCGGTTCCCGATAATCTTCCTGTTTCGTCAACAGCGCCCATATCTGCCGCGCCATTTTATTGGCCAAAGCAATCGCCACCAGCATCTTCGGCTTGCGTTCCAGCATCCGTGCCAACCAGCTTCCGGGGGGAATGCCCAGACGACCTCGGGGCGTGAGCCGTGTCATCGCCCCCATGATCAACAGCCGCCTGATGTCCCCCTGCCCCGCCTTCGATATTTTCCCAAGCCTTTGTTTGCCACCTGATGAATGCTGTCGCGGGACGATCCCCAGCCAGGCCGCAAAATCGCGCCCTGATTTGAAGCTCGCCATCGGGGGCGCAAAGGTTTCCACCGCGAGCGCTGTGAGCGCGCCAACACCCGGGATCGTCTTCAGACGCCGGGTCACCTCGCCTTGAGACGCAAGCGCCTCCGCCTGCCGGGTTTTCACTGCAATGCGCGCGGTCTTGTCCTGGATCAAGTCCACCAGGTCCATGCAATCCTGATGAACCAGCGGATGCAGACCATGATCTGCATCCATCAGGAAGGCTTCGATCCGCCCCAGATTGCGCGCACCGGTCGCAAAGACATGGCCGTGTTCATAAAGCACCCCGCGCAAGGCGTTGATCAGCTCGGTCCGCTGCCGCACCAGCCGCTCACGGCTCCGGAACAGCGTTGCACGGGCTTGTTGGTCGATGGTTTTAGGGTCGACAAACCGCATCTCGGGGCGCTGAGCCGCGATCACAATCGCCTCGGCATCGGCGGCGTCGTTCTTCTGCCGCTTCACGAACGGACGGACATATTGCGGCGCGACCAGCCTCACCTCATGGCCCAAATCCTGCATCCGCCGCGCCCAGAAGTGGGCACCGCCGCAGGCCTCCATGACAACAACCGCCGGAGCGTGCCCCGTCATGAACTTCTCGAACTGTGGACGCGTCAACTTCTTGCGGAACAGCACCTCCCCGACCATTGATGCCCCGTGCAGCTGAAAAACCGACTTTGCCAAGTCCACCCCAATCATTGTATCCATAGGTTGCCGTCCTCTCCGTCCCGTGGCTGTAATCACCACGACTTTGGCACATCGCGATGCCGTTAAGGGAGGGCGGCAACCATTCCATCTGCCCTACAAACATCGCGCGTCTCAGCGGCATAAATTCATCCTCGTCGCGATCCCGTTTTTCATACTGGCGGGCGAGCTGATGGGCGGATCGGGCATCCTGTCGCGGCTCCTCGACTTTGCCAAGCTGGTGGT
>JBKEDD010000002.1:0-44925 GCA_047975215.1 Jhaorihella sp. | reverse complement strand
TCTTTGCCTTCCGGGTTCTTCTTGGAAGGTTTGGTGCGAACGCCCTCAAGGCGGTAGGCGCGATCCACAACACCACAGTGCGGGCAAACCGGACCATCGGCCCAAAGCATCGCTTCGACATGAGTGAAGGCCGCGGCTTCGTCGTGCATGTAGGCGGCGGAAAGAACGGACATCGTGAACTCCTATCGTCTTGATAGGAATATAGGTAATCAAAGTGGGTTTGTCAAATATACAATCGCCCAAATTTGCCACAAGGAATTTCAGCGCGAAAAAGACGATGGCAGATTTCTGCGGATTACAGCGGACCGGCAATTTGTGGCAAGAATGGCGAATTTGGGCGATTTCTTTCCAGAATAATGCGCTAAGTTATTGATTTTGTTAGTGGAGCGGGTGATGGGAATCGAACCCACGTAGCCAGCTTGGAAGGCTGGCAAAAGTTGTTTCATACTGCGACTTAGCGAGCTGTTGCCACAGATTTGCCACAAGAATTTTCCGCCCCCAGAATGGTCGCGGCAAGCTCCTCGGCATGAAGCTTGTGTTGATCATCTTGCCCACGGATCAGATGACCATAGACGTTAAATGTGACCTCGATTTTTGAGTGCCCCATCGCTTGCTGGATAAACTTCAGGTCTTTCTTAGATTCAATCAACTTTGACGCATAGTAGTGGCGCAGTGAGTAAGGGCTGTATTTTGGTAAATCGGGTGCACCGTCACGGGCTTCGGTTAAGCCAACCTCCTTCAGCAACGGAACCCAGGCACCAAACCTTATGCTGTTAAGGAGCATGGGCTTCCCGCTACGTGTCGGAAAAACGAGATCGGCTGCAGAAGTTGGGCAGACTTCCTGCCAGGCGCGCAGCATCTCAACGACGAAGGACGGCAGGAAGATTTTGCGACGCCCCGCACGCGATTTGACGGGGCCGATCTTGCCGGTGCGATCAGCACGTTGTCGAACCAACACATGGTGGTCATGGACATCAGTCCATGAAAGCCCTCGATATTCTGATGGCCGCATTCCACTGAATGCGGCAAGATAGATGAGCGGGCGATAGCGAGCCCAGCATTTGCGCATATAGTTGTTCTTCTCTCCCATCTGATCTGCTGCATTTAGGATCGCGCGCATCTCTTCATCGGTCGGGATTTGAATTTCGTCTTCGTCGTCTTCGTAGCGGCCGCCAGATTTGACGGTGATACCGGCAGCTGGATCGCTGTTCAGATAGCCATGATGCTTCATCTCAATCAGGACCGAATGAAAGGATGACAATGTCCGGCGCGCAAGATCGCGGCTCCGGGTTTCCAACAGCCAGTTTCTGAATCGAACAACATCTGCAGGTTCTAGTTCGTGGGTTAGCCGATCCCACTGATATTCTTCCATCACACGGGCACGTCGGCGGTATTCCTTGAGCGTTTCTGGCTCGACCGTCTCTCGGCCGTCGCGACCGATTTTCTCACATATATCCAGCCATTTCTGAATGGCTTCGGGAACCGTAATCTGGCGATCTCGCTCCACGCGGGTCAGCGTCCCAAGATTTTCTGTGAAAGCTCGCGCTTCTTTCATTGTGTCGAAAGTCTTGTAGGCGTAACCGGTCTTGGTCGCCTCGCAAGGGTATCTGACTTGGTATGTTGTGCCTCTTTTTCCGGTTCTTTTTCTTATGTCTGACATTGCTCGTTAATTATTTGTTCTTGAAAAGTTCTATACATTATCAAACCCGTAAATTATTTTCAGCATTTGTTTGCGCCTCCCTATAAATACGCAAAAGCGCACCTTTTTCGATTTTCAGACGCCCGTCGATGGGGTCCACGAAAAAGGGCAGCTTGCGCTTCCCGTTCGGGTCTGGATCGGCGGCACGCTTGATCTGGCGTTCGTTCAGTTCGATCCCCATTTCGGCAAGCACCTCACGGGCCTGGGAAAGCCCGATATAGCATGGCAGTTTCATGCGACCTCCTTCCTGACATCGCCCTACGGCTCGTAGTCCTGACAGGCAGGCCGAAAGTGCCGCGTGTGCATGCGGTAGATCGGTTTTCCGTCATTCAGGCTTTTCAGGGGTGCGACCTCACCGATTTGATCGGTGAGATTGAGCTTGAGCATCGGCCCTTTGATGTATTTGACGTTATAGGTCTCTTTGAGAACCTGAAGGTCAGTCCAAAGCGCCTGCTTGAGTTCGTCGAGTGTCATGATGCCCATGACGGTGTAGTCCACCGTTAAATGCGGGGGCCTGTAAGGCTTCTGTCGTTTACTCATCTAAATTCCATAATTAAATTCATTAAAATATATCTCAATTTTGGCCCTGCTCGCGTTAACGTTCCGTTAATTTTCTCGGGCATTTTATCTTTTCCGCGCCTGCGAAACGCGCGCTGACAGCCTGCTTGCGACGATCCCTGACGTGGCAGTCGCCGGTGTGCGGCGCAGCATGCTTTCGCGAACTGTGCCTGCTTCTGCTGATCTTTGTGCGGTCTCTCCGGGCATCGCCTGACGTCTCTTCCCGTCCATGAGGGCCTTCTTCCTGCCGATGATGATGGTGGGGGAACGGCGAAAGGCCTCGATGGACGGGGCCGAGGACGACAGACAAGGAGAGACCCATGTCAAAGATATTCACAGCCGCAGCCCTTGATCACTACAGCATGCCGGAACTGCGCACCCTGTTCCGTCAAGCACAGCTTGATCTTGCCGCAAGCGAAGCTGAAACGCCCGAGCGCCGCGACGCTCTCGCGAGCATGGAAAATATCAGCCGCGCTATCGCAAAGCGCACGGCATCCACGCCGACGATCTAAACTTAAGCTTTGTCCGCCAATGAGGCGGGCAAAGCATTTTCGTTGATCGCATAAAGGAATCGATATATGTTCACTTAATGTTCTCACCTGATAGTTTGGATAAGGTCGCGTATTTTGGTCACTGGTCAGATGACACCAGCCATCAACGTTTGGTGCGCGATGCGGTGGCCATGCTGCGTGAGGCCATGCTCAGCTGCGCTGATGAAGACGTGCGTACCGATGAGCTCAAACAGGCGCTGCTGTTCCTGGAAAAGCATATGACGCGTCCCGAGCACTGCGCACGGTTTCGGCAGAACCTTGATATCCGTGATCCGGTTCAGCGCGTGATGGCCGTGCGCGAAACCTTCGCTTCCATCGTCAAAACGCTCTCACCCAACTGACCTGCGCCGCGTGTCCAGCTTGTGTCCACGCGCGCAAGGCAGTTTTGCCCCATATTCAGGGGCAAGATGGCAAAGACCAAAGACATACTGCCGCTCTCGCTGGCACCGCGCGGGCTCTCCCGCGTCGAAGCGGCCGCCTATGTTGGCGTGTCGCCTTCGCTATTCGATCTGCTGGTTGGTGACGGGCGCATGCCTGCACCGAAGCGGATCAACAGCCGGACAGTCTGGGACCGGAAAAAACTTGACCAGGCCTTCGAGCTGATTCCTGATGGGGACACCGTTGATAACAATCCGTGGGATGATTGATGCAATAGAGGGCATAGCGCGATGCCGACATTCAGAATGCGAGATGGCACAGGTAGTTTTCGCCTGAAATACGTGGTCGAAGACACTGACCGCCATGGCAATGTGCGGATTTACCTGCGCAAGCCCGGCCAGCCGAAGGTCAGGCTCAAGAGCCAGCCCGGCACGCAAGAATTTCTGGATGAGTATCGCGCGGCCTTGCACGGCGCGCCGGACAAACCGCAAGCACCCGCGCTCGACCGTCGGGCCAACAAGGGCACGTTCAAGTGGCTGTGCGAGCAATACTTCGCCTCTGCCGAATTCAAGCGGCTGGCACCGCGCACGCAATATGTCCGCCGCCGCATTCTGGATGGCGTTTGCGAGAAGAACGGCAAGAACTCTTACGCACTGCTCGAAGCCCGGCATGTGCGCAAGATGCGCGATGATAGGGCAGACACGCCGGAAGCGGCAAACGGCATCGTCAAAGCCCTGCGGCAAATCTTCAATTTTGCAGTCGAGTACGAATTCGCCGACCGCAATCCTGCCCGCGATGTGCCGTATATCCGCTCGGCGAGCGACGGCTTTCATTCCTGGACGATGGAAGAAGTTGCGCAGTTTGAGCAGCATCATGCGCTTGGCTCGAAGGCACGCCTCGCGCTTGCGCTGTTGCTCTATACCGGACAGCGTCGCTCGGACGTTGTGCGGCTCGGCCCCCAGCACATCAAGGATGGCTGGCTGACCCTGACGCAGCAAAAGAACCGCAGCCGCAAACCAGTCACGCTTTCGATCCCCGTCCTGCCGGAGCTCGAAGCTGTGATCGACGCAACGCCGACAGGCAATCTTGCCTTTCTGGTAACGGCGTTTGGCAAGCCCTTCACCTCAAACGGGTTCGGCAACTGGTTCCGCAAGCAATGCGACGCGGCCGGACTCAAACACTGTTCGGCGCATGGTCTTCGCAAGGCCGGTGCGGCGCTTGCAGCAGAGAACGGCGCGACCGAGCGTCAGCTCATGGCGATCTTCGGTTGGAGCACCATGAAAGAAGCCTCGCGCTATACCCGCGCTGCCCGGCAGAAGGTGCTAGCAGCATCCGGCATGAAGCATCTGTCGCGCGACCAAGGCTGAAACCTGCCGAAGCGGCTTTCGACCGCTTCGGCGGGATCACTACCACCACGAGTCATAGAAGACGGTGTAGCCTTTCTTGACCTTCTCACGGGCTTTGGCGACGAAGGCCAGATCGTCTTCGGTTTCCTTGCCATCGGAGGCACCGAAGAAGAAGCCGCAAGTCTCCGGCAAACCAGCCTCTTTGATATCGGCTTCCAAGCGATTGAGATCGGCCTCTGTCAGTGCCACGCAGACGCAGTTGAAGCTGTCAGCGCTGCCGCCCTTGTCGAAGTAGAGCTGTTCCATCCAGCCGTGAAGGTTCGGATGCTTGCGCCAGTAGTGGAGTTCGGTTGGCCGCTCCGGCTTGAAATCCACCTCGCTGTCGAACTGCTCGTCAGTCACCATTGCATACATATCAAGTCCCATTGTCTTTTCCTTTCTCTCTTGGGTTGGCGTCCTTGTTGGACGCGCCCCGGAAAGACGGCGGGAAAAGCGGGGGCTTCATGTTCAACACGGTCCGTCTTGGCGGATGGTGCGGGCCGGACATTGAAGGCCACGCGACCGCTGGCAAGGTCGCGGACGATCACCTCAAGGGCGATCACCAAGAGAGTGAAAGGCGATGGCAGCGAAGATAGGGAGGATGGCTGAAGGCCAAGACGAGGGTGTCTTCAGGCACAGAGCGCGAACAAAAAAGTCCCACTTTTGCCCATGCCGGACGACGGTGGGACAAATTCGGCTTCTAAGACACTGATCTCATTATATCTAGGGTGATGAATGGTGCCCGGGGGCGGAATCGAACCACCGACACGAGTATTTTCAGTCCACTGCTCTACCCCTGAGCTACCCGGGCACGGGAAAGGCGCTTGCCTTTGGGTGCAGGCGTTCTAGGCGCTGCCGCCGCGGGTGTCCAGAGACATTTATCGCATTTCCACGGCGTCGCAGGCCGGGCTGCCACTAGCTGTCGTCGTCCTCCGGCCCGGGGCCGGCAGGCTGGTTGGAGGGGATCGCGTAGCCACCCTTCAGCCAGCGGCCCAAGTCTATGTCACAACAGCGTTTCGAACAGAACGGACGGTATTCGCGCACCGTCTTCTTTCCGCAGATCGGGCAGGTCATCGCAGCAGTTCGGCCAGGGGGACACGGCCGCG
Organism: Jhaorihella sp.; assembly: GCA_047975215.1. GTDB lineage: Bacteria > Pseudomonadota > Alphaproteobacteria > Rhodobacterales > Rhodobacteraceae > JAGRMG01. Next base: position 39,248 of record JBKEDD010000002.1, on the reverse strand, counting down.
CTTGCGCTGCAACTCGTAATGGCCCAGCGGCGTCCAGCCGGCCAGGATCGTATCCTCGGGGTCGGCGCGGAAAGCCGCGCGCAGGGCGGTCTCGAACCCCCGGCGATCCTTGTTGGCCATGGGCGCGAGGTCCAGCGTGATCTGGCCCCCCAGCCCTCGTATCCGCAGGGCGCGCGGCAGCGCGCGGGCGCAGGCGAGGTTGGCTTTCAGCCCCGCCGCGATGGAACCGTCGGATCCTGTGTTAACATCCACCGAGACCAGCGCGCGGGTCGGTTCGACGTACAGGCAGCCCCCCCCGGGGAGCGGCTCCTCCGGACCCGCGGCGGCCTCGATCGCCTCGAGCACGCCATGCCGGGCAAATCCGCCTTCGGCCGATACGACATCGGCCGGGCCGGTCCATTCACGCCAAGCCAGGGCATGCGGGCCGTCACCATCGACCAGGGTTTCCGGGCCGGTACCGGCATCGCCCAGGACCTGTGCGGCCAGCCCGGCCATCGCCGCGATGTCCTGGGCAATGGCGTCGGCATCGGCGCCCTCGCAGGACGAGCGCAGTATCAGCCCGAAGCCGCGTTCCGGCGCGGCCTCGTGCGCGATCTCCAGCAACCGCTCGCGCTCGCTCTCGTCGCGAATGCGGCGCGAGATGTTCAGGCCGGGCGCTTCCGGGGTAACGATGGCATGGCGCGACTTGAACAGCAGCTTGCGCGTGACCGGAATGGCCTTGCCGGGTTCGGCATAGCCGGTGACCTGTACCAGCATCAGCGTACCCGGCGCGATGCCCTTGATCTGCCTGAGATAGGCCGGGCCGTCCGGGGTGGTCAGGAACAACCCGCCCTGCCCCTTCAGGGGCCGGTCGGCGCGGGCCCGGTAGACGGTACCGGGCGGCGGAGCGTTCCCTTCGATCAGAACATCCTCCAGCCGGCCATCGACCATCAGCGCCGCGGCTTCGCGGCCCTTCAGCCGGTCAAGGATGATCGTGCGTCCCTTCATCAACCCGACCGATACAGCGGATACCCCGCCGCCTGCAACAGCGCCGCGGTTTCGGCCAGCGGCAGGCCGACGATGCCGCTGAATGACCCCGATATCCACGGGATGAAAGCGCCCGCCGGTCCCTGGATGGCGTATCCGCCTGCCTTGCCCCGCCAGTCGCCCGTGGCGAGATAGGCGTTGATTTCGGCAACCGCCAGACGCTTGACCTTCACCTGGCTCACGATGTCGCGGTGCCACAACCGGCCGCCGCGCCGCAACGCCAAAGCGGTGATCACCCGGTGGCGGCGGCCCGAAAGCGCGTGTAGAAACTGCGCTGCCTCACCGGCATCAACCGGCTTGCCGAGGATGCGCCGGCCCAGCGCCACGGTGGTATCGGCACACAGCACGATGTCATCGGGCTCCGCCTGCACCGCCTGCACTTTCTCATGCGCCATCCGGGCGCAATAGGGGCGCGGCAACTCGCCCGGCCGCGGGGTTTCGTCGATCTCGGGCGGGCGGATATCGTCCGGTACCAGCCCAAGCTGGGCCAGCAACTCCAGCCTTCGAGGGCTGCCTGAGCCAAGGATGAACTTCACTTGCTTCGATAGCCGGGCTGCTCGATACCGCTCATCCGCGCCCGTTTCGACCGGAGCGTGTTGCCTGGGCCATGAAGTTCGGCATGGAGGGTCCGCTTTGCGCTGTCTCGATTCATTGCGTCCGATGTCTCCCGGCGCAGGCGCCCGGCATCCCCAAAGGCTGCGCGATACCCGTCAAGACAGTCATGCGTTCGGGACGGCGTCACCGGTCCGCCTATTTGAACCGGTAGTTGATCCGGCCCTTGGTCAGATCGTACGGCGTCATCTCGACCTGAACCCTGTCGCCCGCCAGAACCCGGATGCGGTTCTTGCGCATCTTGCCTGCCGTATGCGCGATGATCTCATGGCCGTTCTCAAGCTCGACCCGGAACGTCGCGTTCGGCAGGAGTTCCTTCACGACGCCGGGAAATTCGAGCGTGTCTTCCTTGGCCATGTTCTCTCCGTTGCGACTCATCCGCCAGAATGCGGACCGTGCGCCTAAATGATGCGTTTCGACCGGCATTTCAAGGGCGCAAACGCAGAGTACTGCGATATGTGGCCGAATCCGCCGCGGCGCGGCTCATGCTTCCTGCTGCGGCGCACCCCATCGGGCGACCAGGCGGGCGACGATCTGGTCGCGCGCCTGCCGGTAGGCGGCCAGCTTGTCGGCCCGGTTCTCGCCAAGGCCGGTAGGGTCGAGGATCGGCCAGTATTCCACGTCCAGATGAAACACCCGCGTCAGTTCCTGCGCGCGGCGCAGACTGGCCGGCGACAGGGCGACCACCAGATCGAAAGACGAAAGATCATCGCCCCATTGTTCCATGTCGTCGAACGAACGCGACCGGTGCCGCGCCAGTTCCACGCCGATCTCGTCACAGACGGCGATGCTGAACCCGTCGATCTCCATGTCGTTATGCACGCCCGCCGATTGTACATAGGTGCCGGTGCCGTAAAACCGCGTCATGATCCCCTCGGCCATCGGCGAGCGGCAGGAATTGTGATCGCAACAGAACAGGACGGACTGGGGCAGCGGCTCCAACTGTCAGCCCCCGAAATGCAGAACGCAGATCAGGGTGAACAGACGGCGGGCGGTATCGGCGTCGATCTCGGCCTTACCTTCCAGACGTTCGCGCAACACGCGGCTGCCTTCGTCATGGATGCCGCGCCGGGCCATGTCGATGGTCTCGATCTGGCTGGGCGGCAGCGTCTTGACGGCATCGAAATAGCTCTTGCAGATCTGGAAGTAGTCCTTCACCACCTGCCGGAACGGACCCAGCGACAGGTGGAATTCGGCGGCCTGGCTGTGGTCCTCGGTTTCGATATCGAAGACCAGCCGCTTGTCGCGAATCGACAGGTTCACGCGGAACGGCCCGTCCGGCACGGCCCGATCGGTGCGTTTGGGCAGATCGAACCGGTTGTCCTCAAGCAGATCGAAGATCGCCACCTTGCGCTCCTGCTCGATCTCGGGCGTCGGCGGCGGCAGGCCGGCGTCGTCCAGGGCAATATCGATGATCCGCGACATCCGTGTTTCCAATCCGTGTTCCGGTCCGCTCTATCCGTTCAGACGGTCGAGCCGCGCCCGCACCGAAAGCGCGTGCGCCTGAAGGCTCTCCGAATGCGCCAGCCGCTCCGCCGCAGGCCCGATAGCACGCAGCGCACCGGGTGTCATCCGCGCCAGCGTCGTTCGCTTGAGAAAGTCCAGCACGCCGAGGCCCGAGGAAAACCGCGCCGAGCGCGCGGTCGGCAGAACATGGTTCGGCCCCCCGACATAGTCGCCGATCGCCTCGGGCGTGTAGGCGCCCAGAAAGATCGCCCCCGCATGAACGCAGCGTTCGGCCAGCCTCTCGGGGTCGGCGACGCAAAGCTCCAGATGCTCGGGCGCGATCCGGTTGGAGAGTTCCGCCGCCTCGGCCATGTCGCGCACCGCGATCACCGCGCCGAAATCGCGCCAGCTGGCGCCGGCGATGGCGGCGCGCTCCAGCGTGGCGAGCCGCGCCACGACCGCGTCCGCCACCCGGCGCCCGAATGCCGCATCGTCGGTAATCAGGATCGCCTGGGCGCTGGCGTCGTGCTCGGCCTGGCTCAGCAGATCAAGCGCCAGCCAGTCCGGGTCGTTGTCGGCATCGGCGATCACCACGATCTCGGATGGTCCCGCGATCATGTCGATGCCGACCTTGCCGAACACGCGGCGCTTGGCGGCGGCGACAAAGGCGTTGCCGGGGCCGGTTATCTTGTCGACCGGCGCGATGGTGCCCGTGCCCCAGGCCAGCGCCGCGATGGCCTGCGCACCGCCGATGCGATAGATCTCGTCCACCCCTGCAAGCCGCGCCGCCAGCAATACCAGCGGATTGATCGCACCGCCCGGCGTCGGCACCGTGACGACCAGCCGCCCGACCCCCGCCACCTTGGCCGGAATCGCGTTCATCAATACCGAGGACGGGTACGATGCCAGCCCGCCGGGCACATACAGCCCGGCCGCCGCGACCGCGCTCCATCGCCATCCCAGCGTGGCCCCGTCGGAATCGCTCCATTGCGCGTCCTCGGGCATCTGGCGCACATGATAGGCGCGGATGCGTTCAGCGGCGAGTTCGAGCGCGGCGCGGTCGTCAGCGGACACCTCGGCAACAGCCGCGTCGATTTCGCCCGCGGTGAAGGCAAGCCGGTCGGGCGTCAGTTGCATCCGGTCGAATTTCGCCGTCAGCTCGATCACCGCGGCATCGCCGCGGGCACGGACATCGGCAATGATCGCCGCGACGGTTTCGTCCACGTCCGGGCTGTCCTCGCGCTTGGCGTTCAGAAGCACGCCGAACCCGGCCTCGAACCCGGCTTCGGTGGTGTCCAGAAAAACCGCCATCGCGCACCCGCCATCCGTTGTTGATCGTCAATCTCGGCCCGTCCATACCCCCGCCCCGCGCCGGCAACAAGGCGCCCGGCCACGCTTCTTTCTGGGGGCAAGTACTCCGGGGGTCCGGGGGCTGGCCCCCGGCCCGCACGCAGTTCGGGCGGAAACGCGTCGCGGGCGCGCTATTTCAGCCGCGCGTCCGGGTGCAGCGCGGCGCCCAGGATGTGATCGGCGCGGTGGATCACGTGATGCGCCTGCCCGACGATCAGCGGATCGGGCGGGCCCGCGATCTCCTCGTCCTTGCCCGGATAGTCCACGCTCGACAGGAAATGGCGCATGCAGTTCAGCCGGGCGCGCTTCTTGTCGTTCGACTTGACGATGGTCCAGGGCGCGTCCGCGGTGTCGGTGTAAAAGAACATCGCCTCCTTGGCCTCGGTATAGTCGCCCCACTTGTCCAGGCTCGCCTTGTCGATCGGTGAAAGCTTCCACTGCTTCAACGGATCGGTCTCGCGACTGCGGAACCGGCGCAACTGCTCGGCCCGCGTCACCGAGAACCAGTACTTGTACAGCCGGATGCCCGAACGGACGAGCATTCGCTCCACCTCGGGCGTCTGGCGCATGAACTCGAGATATTCCGAGGGCGTGCAAAATCCCATCACACGCTCCACACCGGCCCGGTTGTACCACGACCGGTCATAGAACACCATCTCGCCAGACGTCGGCAACTCCTTGATGTAGCGTTGGAAAAACCACTGGCCGCGTTCCTCCTCGGTGGGCTTGTTCAGCGCCACCACCCGGGCCGAACGCGGATTGAGATGCTCCATGAACCGTTTGATCGTGCCGCCCTTGCCGGCGGCGTCCCGGCCCTCGAACAGCATCACGAACCGCTCGCCGGTTTCCTGCGCCCAAAGCTGGAGTTTCAGCAATTCGGCCTGCAACCGGGCCTTGTCCGCCTCGTAGCTGCGGCGCGAGAGCTTGCGCGCATAGGGGTATCTGCCGCTTTCGAAGGCATCGCGCACCTGTTCGCGCGAGGGCAGGCGCGGCCGGGCCGGCGCGACGGGCGCCCCCGCGGGTTCAGCTACCGGCGCCTGCGCCCGCGCCGCCCCCTCCTCACCGTTGGCGCCGCGCTTGCCGGCGAGATCGGCGTGCCCTGCGGAATCGGGGGCGGACTCTGGTTGCGTTCGCGACATGCGCTCTACTCCTTGCTCGGGGTCGGCCCGCATTCTGGCAGACTCCGCGGGAAAAGGCTTTGATCGGAGTCAACAAAAGCGGCACAAGGGGCCAGGTCTTGCGCCCCCGACCCGGCCGAACCGCCCGGCGGACGCCCCGAAAGGGAAAGGCACGAGGATGCGGCAGGAAACGATCGGACTGAACGGAAGGCGCTTTCACGTCCGCCAATGGGGCGATTCGCACCTGCCGGTGCTGCTGATGCTGCACGGCTTTCCAGAATATGGCGGTGCCTGGGCCGATCTGGCGCCCCATCTCGCGCATCGCTTTCGCTGCATCGCCCCCGACCAGCGCGGCTATGGCCAAAGCTGGGCGCCCGGGGGTGTGGAAAACTACATCGCTTCGGCGCTGGTGTCGGACATGGCGGAACTGATCGCACATGTCGGCGAGCCGGTCACGGTACTGGGCCATGACTGGGGCGCCGCGGTGGCCTATGGGCTGGCCATGTTCCGCCCCGAACTGGTGTCGCGCCTGATTATCGCCAACGGTGTGCACCCGGTACCGTTCCAGCGGGCGCTGGCGGCGGGCGGGGCGCAATCGGCGGCCTCGCAATACATCGACGTGCTGCGCCGGGAGGGGGCCGAAGACGCACTGGCCGCAGACGGTTTCGCCCGGCTGCTGCGCCTGTTCTCGGCGAACATGGATCTGGGCTGGCTGACGGGCGCCCGGCTGGCGGAATACAAGGCCGAATGGTCGCGCGGCGGCGGGCGGCTGAAAACCATGATCCACTGGTACCGCGCCTCGCCGCTGCGCGTGGCCGCCCCGGGGGAGCCGATCGCCGGCCTGCCGGAATTCCCCCGCGACCGGCTGACGGTGCACTGTCCGCATCTGCTGATCTGGGGCGAAGGCGATACCGCGCTGCTGCCCGAGGCGACCGAGGGGCTGGAGGAATTCGCCCCGGACCTGACCCGCGTGGCCATTGCCGGCGCCGACCACTGGCTGCATCACCAGCAACCGGCGGCAATGGCCGTGGCGATACTGGACTGGGTGGCCCAGGCGGAATAGCTATCCAAATCTATCTTGCAATACACATTACAGGATCCATCCATCACCCGACTGCACACCAACCTGATTGCACCATGACCGAACTGCGCGAACCGCAAAAGGTGCTGGACCGCGCGGGCGGCAAGCCGGTGGCGATCATGAGGAACTCGCGCTGCGTCGGCTATCTGGTCCCCGAAGAGGCGACGCTGGAAGGTGCGCCGCATTTCGCCCTGATGGACGAGGTGCTGCAAGCGGCGCGTGAAACGCGGGCGCAGGGGCCGACCGGCGCCGACCGGCTGCGCACCCGCGCCTGTCCGGGCGATCTGCCCCTTTCCCCGGGCCGCTGGTTTTGACATACTCGCCGAAACCGAAAAACCAGAGCAGCAGCCCCATGCCCGACGATCTCCTGACCCAGGCCCAGGACGACTACAACGCCGCGTCCATCGAGGTGCTGGAGGGGCTGGAACCCGTGCGCCAGCGCCCCGGCATGTATATCGGCGGTACCGACGAACGCGCCCTGCATCACATGGTGGCCGAGATACTCGACAACGCCATGGACGAGGCGGTCGCCGGCCACGCCAACCGCATCGAGTTGGAATTGCACGAGGATCATGCCGTCACGGTGCGCGACAACGGCCGTGGCATCCCAATCGACCCGCACCCGAAATTCCCCGGCAAGTCGGCGCTGGAAGTCATCCTCTGCACCCTGCATTCTGGCGGCAAGTTCTCCGGCAAGTCCTACCAGACATCCGGCGGGCTGCACGGGGTCGGCTCGTCCGTGGTCAACGCGCTGTCGGATTCGATGGTGGTGCAGGTCGCGCGCAACCGCGAGCTATACGAACAGAGATTCTCGCGCGGCAAGCCGCTGGGGGCCGTCGGCAAGGTCGGCGCCGCCTCGAACCGGCGCGGCACCACCGTCACCTTCCATGCCGACGAACAGATTTTCGGCCACCACCGCTTCAAGCCAAAACGCCTGTTCACGCTGGCGCGATCCAAGGCCTACCTGTTCTCGGGGGTCGAGATCCGATGGAAATCGGCCATCGACGATGGCGAGACCCCGCAAGAGGCGGTGTTCCACTTTCCCGGCGGGCTGGCCGACTACCTGAAGGAATCGCTTGAGGGCGCGTCCACATATGCCGATGCGCCCTTTGCCGGAAAGGTCGAGTTCCGCGAGAAGTTCGGCGAACCCGGCAATGTCGAATGGGCGATCAACTGGACACCGGCGCGCGACGGTTTCACGCAGTCCTATTGCAACACCGTGCCAACCCCCGAAGGCGGCACGCATGTCCAGGGCTTCTGGGCGGCGATCCTCAAGGGCGTCAAGGCCTACGGCGAACTGGCCGGCAACAAGAAGGCGGCCCAGATCACCCGCGACGACCTGATGACCGGGGGGTGTGCGCTGGTTTCCTGTTTCATCGCCGATCCGTCCTTCGTGGGCCAGACGAAAGACCGGCTGTCAACCGAATCCGCCGCGCGGATGGTCGAGAACGCGGTGCGCGATCACTTCGACCACTGGCTTGCGTCGGACACGAAATCGGCAGGCGCCATCCTCGATTTCCTGGTGCTGCGCGCCGAGGAACGCCTGCGCCGGCGGGCCGAGAAGGAAACTGCGCGCAAGTCCGCAACGAAAAAACTGCGCCTGCCCGGCAAACTGGTCGATTGTTCGGCCAGCGCCCGCGAGGGCACCGAACTGTTCATCGTCGAGGGTGACAGCGCGGGCGGGTCGGCCAAGATGGCGCGCGACCGCAAGACCCAGGCGCTGCTGCCGCTGCGGGGGAAAATCCTCAACGTGCTGGGCGCGGCATCCTCGAAACTCGGCTCCAACGCCGAAATATCGGATCTGACGCAGGCTTTGGGTGTCGGTCTCGGGGCACGATTCAACATCGACGACCTTCGCTATGACAGGATCATCATCATGACGGATGCGGATGTGGACGGCGCCCATATCGCCTCGCTCCTGATGACGTTCTTCTTCACCCAGATGCGCCCGATGATCGACGCCGGCCACCTCTATCTCGCCTGCCCGCCGCTCTACCGGCTGACGCAGGGCGCGCGCCGTGTCTATTGCCTGGACGAGGCAGAGCGCGACGCGTGGCTTGCCAAGGGGCTTGGTGGCAAGGGCAAGATCGACGTGAGCCGTTTCAAGGGCCTGGGCGAAATGGATGCCAAGGATCTGAAGGATACCACCATGAACCCCGCCACCCGCAAGCTGATCCGGGTGACGATCGACGAGGACGAACCCGGCGAGACCGGCGATCTGGTGGAACGCCTGATGGGAAAAAAGCCGGAACTGCGGTTCCAGTACATACAGGAAAACGCGCGCTTCGCTGCCGAACTTGATGTCTGAGACCACCCCCGCGACGGGCGGGCCGCGGATTGACGGCCCCGCGCGGTGCGCGCCCCCGTTTCGGGCGCGGGCTCGCGAAGGTGGCCCCCGCGATACCCCGCCACAGCGGCCAAATTGCCTGAACCGGCGCATTTTCTCGGGCCAAGCCCGGAAACCCGTGCTATAAACCGCGCCAAGACCCGAAAGAGGTGGACATGAGCAGCAACCCGAAACTCCAGGACGATCTGCGCGAGGCGATCATCGCCAAACCCGACGCGGTGCTTGACGATCAGGACGTGATGCGCGCCCTGATTTCGGCCAACGAAAGGTCGATGGGCGGCAATATCGTCGATCTGCGCGGCATCGCCATGGAACGGCTCGAGGCGCGGCTGGACCGGCTGGAAGACACGCATCGCAGCGTCATCGCGGCGGCCTATGAAAACCTCGCCGGCACCAACCAGATCCACCGTGCAATCCTGCGTATGCTCGACCCGATGGAGTTCGAATCCTTCCTCAACGATGTGAGCGGCGAAGTGGCCGAAATCCTGCGGGTTGACGCCATCGCGCTGGTGCTGGAATCCGCCCGGTCAGGCCGCGACGACGCGGTCAGGCAGATGAGCAACGTGCTGCGCGTTGCCGAACCGGGCTTTATCGAGGGCTATCTGACGCAGAGCCGGGGCGGACATGCCCGCCAGGTCACGTTGCGACAGGTGAAGGACGCGCCCGAACGGGTGTTCGGCGAGGCCGCCGGCTGGGTCCGCTCCGAAGCGTGCCTGAGGCTCGACCTGGGCCCCGGGCGGCTGCCCGGCATGCTGGCGCTGGGGGCCGAGGATCCGCACCAGTTCACGCCCCAGCACGGCACCGATCTTCTGGCCTTCTTTGCCGGCGTGTTCGAACGCTCGATGCGCCACTGGCTGTCGTGACCACGGGCACGCGAAGGAATGTCGTGACCACAGGCGCGCAAGGCCATACACCAACCCTGATTTCGCCGGCGGCACGCGATGCCCTTCAGCACTGGCTTGAGGGGCGCAAGGCGCTGGCCGGCGCGGCCGACAATACCATCACCGCCTATCGCGGCGACGTGGCCGAGTTTCTGGCCTTCATGGCGATGCATCGCGGCGGACCGCAAGGGCTGGCGGCGCTGGATCGAATCGCGGTCGCCGACATGCGCGCATGGATGGCGCGGCTGCGCCAGAGTGGTACCGGCGCGCGTTCGCTGGCGCGCAAGCTGTCGGCGGTAAAGAGCTTCTTTCGCTGGCTGGCCGAACACGAAGGGTTCGAGGCGACCGCCGTCCTGTCGGCCCGGGCGCCGAAATTCCAGCGCAAGCTGCCGCGCCCGCTGGCCGAGGATGCCGCCAAGGCGATGATCGGCACAGTCGCAATGCAATCGCGCCACCCGTGGGTCGCGGCCCGCGACGCGGCGGTAGTTACGCTTCTCTACGGCTGCGGGCTGCGGATATCCGAGGCCCTGGGCCTGACCGGCTCGGATGCGCCGCTGCCGACGACGCTGCGCATTCTGGGCAAGGGCGGCAAGGAACGCGTGGTTCCGGTGATCCCGGCGGCGCGCGATGCGGTCGGCGAATACCTGCGGCTTTGTCCGTATCCAAGCGGCCCGCGCCTGCCGCTGTTTCGCGGCGTTCGCGGCGGCGCGCTCAACCCGCGTCAGATCAGCGCGGTGGTGGCGCAGGCGCGGATGCAGCTGGGCCTGCCCGCCACCGCCACCCCGCATGCGCTGCGTCACAGCTTTGCCACGCACCTTCTGTCCGCCGGCGGCGATCTGCGCGCGATTCAGGAACTATTGGGCCATTCCTCGCTGTCGACGACCCAGACCTATACGGCGGTCGATACCGCACGCCTGATGGAGGTCTACGAACGCAGCCATCCGCGAGCCTGACCCGGCGGTGTCGTGCACGGGCTTTCCATGGCGCGGTACGCGCATCCATTTGCCAAGCCGGGCGATATCGGCCATCACTATGCCATGACACCGCAACTGAAGGCCCTTTTCGTGCATCTGTTCACCGCCACCGGCGCGGTATTCGCCATGCTGGCGATGCTTGCCGCCGCCGACGGGGAATGGAGCCTGATGTTCCTGTGGCTGGTGGTCGCCTTCTTCATCGACGGCTTTGACGGCCCGCTGGCCCGGCACTATCACGTCAAACGGTACACACCCGATTTCGACGGCGTGGTGCTGGACCTGATCATCGATTATCTGACCTACGTCTTCATCCCGGCCTTCGCCCTGTTCAAATCCGGGCTGATGGACGGCTGGACAGGCTGGGTCGCGATCATCGTCATCACCTTCACCAGCGCCATCTGGTTCTGCGACATGCGCCAGAAGACCAAGGACAACTCGTTTCTCGGCTTTCCCGGCTGCTGGAACATGGTGGTGCTGGTGATCTTCGCGCTTGAACCGAACTTCTGGGTCAGTCTCACGCTGGTCACGGTGCTGGCCGTACTCATGTTCCTGCCGCTGAAATTCGTCCACCCGGTGCGCACCGAACGCTGGCGCAGCGTCACCCTGCCGATGGCGCTGGCCTGGACATTCTTTGCCGGCTGGGCCGCCTGGGTCGATTTCCACCCCGAAAGCTGGGCCCATTGGGGGCTGATCCTGACCAGCCTTTACCTGATGTTCGCGGGCATAGTGCAGCAACTGATTCCGGCTGCGCAGAATCAGAGCACGTCCTGAATCTCGAACTCCTGGCCATTGTGGCTGAAGCTGTCTCCGGCGCCCAGCCCGTCCATTGCCTTGAAGATCGGACTCTGGGTCGAGATCCCCATGTAGGTCCGGCCCCCGACCTCGAACTTCGAGGTCGAGACGGCGACGATGAAGTTGCGGTCATCAAAGCAGACCACGGCGCCGGGGCGCACCGTATCGGTAAGCGAGAAATCCATGTTCTCGATCACGTCGATCTTGGCGTGATGGGCCTGTACCGGCGCATCGAAAGCATGCGCCAGATCGGCGTTTTCGCGCGAAACGGCGATGTCGTCCTTGTCATGCCCCTCGCGATCGTCCAGCTGCGACTCGCGCATGAACGCATCGTAATGCGCCTTGGCGACGGCCAGTTCCTCGGCCTCCTGCGCCATCATCCGGTCGCGGACGGCGCGTTTCAGCGCGGCGCGCTCCTGCACATCAGTCATCTGCACCACATTCCTGGTTTCTTGCGTTGCAAACAAACGTGGTGCCCCCGGACGGGAAATGCAATCGCCTTTTCGCCGCGCCTGACGATACGTGTTGGCGCAGCCCCTGAACCGTGCCTGCCGCGGGGTCAAAGCAGGAACCCGCCCGCGCCCTCATGGCGCAGCAACGCGACCTTGGTTTCGACCCCCTGCCCGCCGGAATAGCCGGTCAGACGGCCATCCGCCCCCATCACCCGATGGCAGGGAATGATAATCGCGATCGGGTTGGCGCCGCAGGCCCGGCCCACCGCCTGCGCCGACTGGCCCAACCCTGCGGCAATCTGCCCATAGCTGCGGGTCTGGCCGAACGGTATCGCCAGCATCGCCCCGCAGACCGCGCGCTGAAACGCCGTGCCCGAAAGCCGCAGCGGCAGATCGAACGCGTTCAGCCGTCCGGCCTCGTAGGCGGCAAGCTGCGCCGCCGCCTCGCGCAGCAGCGGCGTTGGGGCACGCGGCGCGACCTCATCGTTCTTCGCCCAGGTCAGGCGCGTCAGCGCATCCGCCGTCCCGGTGATCAGCAATCGCCCGAACCGCGTCTGAACCGCTGCAAGGGCGGGTTCGTCATGGTGGTGCGTCATCGCCCCATCCTACAGCCGCGTCAGCACCACGCCCAGCACGATCATCAGCGCCGCGGCCGCCTTGGCACGGTCCATCCGGTCGCCCAGCGCCAGCCAGCCGATCAGCACGGCAAACAGGATCGAGGTCTCGCGCAGCGCCGTCACCAGCGCGATCGGCGCCTGCGTCATCGCCCAGACCGCGATCGCATATGCGCCGTAGGACGCTATCGCCGCGGCGCCGTTGCGCAGCCAGTCGCGCGGCGGCGCCCGCAGCACGACACTGCCGCGCATCGCGACGCAAACCGGCGTGAAGAACGCCGCGTCCAGCACGAACAGCCAGGCGACATAGGTCACCGCGTCGCCCGATACCCGCGCGCCCAGCCCGTCCACCAGCGAATAGCCCGCAGTCATCGCCGCCGAGCCCAGCGCCAGCGGCACGAGGCGGCGCGATTCACCGTTGAAGAACGCACCCCGCGCCATCAGCGCGATACCGCATCCCAGTACGAAGATGCCGAGATATTCCGCCGGCGCGATCACGTCCGCCAATGCCGCCGCGCTGATCAAGGTGACGATCATCGGCGCCGCGCCCCGGGCGATCGGATAGACCCGGCTCAGGTCGCCCTGTTCATAGGCAAAGCCCAGAAACAGCTTGTAGCCGGAATGAAACACGCCCGACCCCAGCAGCCAGGGCCAGACGGCCGCCTCCGGAAACGGCCGGTTCAGCCCGATGCCCAGCCCGATACCGGCCTGAACCAACGTGAGGATCAGCACCCCCGTCAGCTTGGAGGCGCCGGACTTTATGACCGCGTTCCAGAGCGCGTGCAGGAAAGCCGCGAACAGAACCGACAGGAATACGAACAGCGTCATCTCAACCCGCGGCGTGCAACCGGGCCATCTAGACCCGGTTCACCGGCAAAGGCAACGCGGGCCGGCCGTTATACCAACGCTCCGTCGCAGCGCGCACAGACCCCCGCATGGCCATGCGTGCCGACATCGGGCAGGATCTTCCAGCAGCGTTGGCACTTTTCGCCCTGCGCGGTCTCGAACACCACGCCGACACCCTCGATCTCGGGCAGGCGGAATGCCTCGGCCGGTGCCGGGTCGCCCGTGACGGTCAGCCCCGACGTGATGCACAGATCGTCCATGTCGATTCCGACCAGCAGCTTGCGCACGGCGGCATCCTCGACATGCACCACCGGCGCGGCCTCGAGGCTCGATCCGATGACCTTGTCGCGGCGCTGGATCTCGAGCGCCGCGGTCACGGCCCGGCGCACCTGGCGGACGCTGGCGATATCGGCCATCAGCGCCGCATCGAACCATTGCACCGGCGTTTGCGGAAAATCGGTCAGATGCACCGAACTGTCCTCACCCGGGAAGCGTTCAAGCCAGACCTCTTCCATGGTGAACACCAGGATCGGCGCAAGCCACGCGGTCAGCCGGAAAAACAGGATATCCAGCACCGTCCTCGCCGCACGCCGCCGTGCGGTATCGCCGTCGCAATAGAGAACGTCCTTGCGAATGTCGAAATAGAAAGCCGACAGATCCACCGTTGCGAAATTGAACACGGCGCTGAACACGCCCTGGAAATCGTAGGCCGCATAGCCTTCGCACACCGTCCGGTCGAGTTCCGACAGCCGGCTCAGCACCCAGCGTTCGAGCGGTGGCATATCGGCGGGTTCGATCCGGTCGGCGGGCGTGAAATCCGCCAGCGAACCCAAAAGGAAGCGCATCGTGTTGCGCAACCGGCGGTAGCCATCGGCCACGCCCTTCAGAATCTCGGGGCCGATGCGCTGGTCGCTGGTATAGTCGGTCTGCGCCACCCAGAGCCGCAGGATATCGGCACCGTACTGGCGTACCACCTCGTCGGGGACGATGGTGTTGCCAAGCGATTTGGACATCTTGTTGCCCTTCTCGTCCAGCGTAAAGCCATGCGTCAGCACGCCCCGGTAGGGCGCCCGGCCCCGCGTGCCGCAGGCCTGCAGCATCGAGGAATGGAACCAGCCGCGATGCTGGTCGGTACCTTCGAGGTAGAGATCGGCGATGCCGTCGGGGGCGCCGTCCTCGCGGTCGCGTAGCACGAACGCATGGGTCGAGCCGGAATCGAACCACACGTCGAGAATGTCGAACACCTGGTCGTACTCCTCGGGGTCGACGATGCCGCCCAGGAACCGGGTCTTGGCACCCTCGGCATACCAGGCATCCGCGCCCTCGGCCTCGAACGCCCCGAGGATACGGGCATTGACCGCCTCGTTGCGCAGCAGAAAATCGGCATCGGTGGGCCTCGCGCCCTTGCGCACGAAACAGGTCAGCGGCACACCCCAGGCGCGCTGGCGGCTCAGCACCCAGTCGGGCCGCGCCTCGATCATCGAATGAAGCCGGTTGCGCCCGGTCTGCGGCGTCCAGGTCACGAGCCGGTCGATGCTGGTCAAGGCGCGCTGGCGGATGGTCTTGCCATGCTCGTCCTGCCCGTCGCCCACGGTCCTGTCGATGGCGGCGAACCATTGCGGCGTGTTGCGATAGATCACCGGCGCCTTGGAGCGCCATGAATGCGGATAGGAATGCCTGATCCTGCCGTACGCCAGCAGCCCGCCGACCTCGGCCAGCTTGGCGATGACGGCGGCGTTGGCGTCGCCTTCCCAATCGCCCTTCTTCGGCTTGGTCCGGAGGATGTGCTTGCCGCCGAAGAACGGCAGATCCTCGCGGAACGTGCCGTCCTCCATCACGTTATAGGTGATGACCTGCTCCAGCATCCCCAGATCGCGGTAAAGCTCGAACTCCTCCATCCCGTGGCTAGGCGCGCAATGGACAAAGCCGGTGCCTTCCTCGTCGCTGACGAAATCGGCGGCGCGGAAGTCGCGGAGGTCGTCCCATTCGCAGTTGGATTTCTCGGCGTGCCTCAGCGGGTGTTCGAGAAAGATGCCCGACAAATCCGAGATCGGCACATCGCGCACCCGCCGCCACTGGTCGTCATTGAGCCGCGCGCGGCCCAGCACATCTGCCGCGCGCTTGTCGGCGAGGATGTATTTGTCGCCGACCCTGGCCAAGCTTTCCTCGGGCGTACCTGTGACCTCGTAGAGGCCATAGGAGATGTCCGCGCCGTAGACCACCGCCTTGTTCGACGGCATGGTCCAAGGCGTCGTGGTCCAGGTCACTACATATGCGCCCCGCAGGTAGTCGGTCCGGCTCAGGTCGGTATCGTCATCTTGCGACACCGAATGCACAGGGAACTTGACCCAGATGGTGTGGCTCTGATGGTCGTGATATTCAACCTCCGCCTCGGCCAGCGCGGTCTTTTCCACCGGCGACCACATTACCGGTTTCGAACCCTGGTAAAGCGTGCCGTTCATCAGGAACTTCTGGAATTCCTCGGCGATCACCCGTTCGGCGTGAAAGTCCATCGTCAGGTAGGGCCGGTCCCACTTGCCGGTAACGCCGAGGCGCTTGAACTCCTCGCGCTGGATGTCGATCCAGCCTTCGGCGAACTTGCGGCATTCCTGACGGAAATCGTTGATCGGCACCTGGTCCTTGTCCAGCCCCCTGGCGCGATACTGCTCCTCGATCTTCCATTCGATCGGCAGCCCGTGACAATCCCAGCCCGGCACATAGCGCGCATCGCGCCCCATCATCTGCTGGGAGCGTACCACCATATCCTTGAGGATCTTGTTGAGCGCGTGCCCGATATGCAGATGACCGTTGGCATAGGGCGGCCCGTCATGCAGCACGAACGGCTCGCGCCCCGATGCCTCGCGCAGCCTGTCGTAGACACCGATCCGCTCCCAACGTTCCAGCCAGGCGGGTTCGCGTTTCGGCAGACCCGCGCGCATCGGAAAATCGGTTCTCGGCAGGTTCAGTGTATCTTTGTAGTCGGGCGTTTCGGCGCACATGGGCGGCGTCCTTCGGATCGGCGTGTCGGAAATGTCGGATGCGGTCGGTGCGAGGTCTCGAACACCTTGGCCCGGCGGCTGAAAGTCACAGCGCCGGGTGGCTAATTCGAATGGCAATGAGGCGCGAAAGGCTCATGGCGCGCGTTATAGGCGCGACACGCGGCGGGGTAAAGTGGCATGCCCGCGCAGGCCGTCAAGCCGCGAACAGGGTGCCGACGAAATAGGCGATCGAGGCTGCCACGCCACCGATCAGCAGCGTTTCGATTCCCGACCGCCACCAGGGCGCCAGCGACCAGCGGCTTTTCAGCGCGCCAATGGCGAAGAACACCGCGGCCGTCATCCAGGCCGACAGGGCGAAACCGCCCGATAGCCCGAACAGAAAGGGCACCAGCGGGATCATGCCCGCCACCAGAAACGACAGAAACGTCGTCAACGCGGCCCGCATCGGGTGCGGATCGACCCCGCCCAGCCCGTATTCGCCCTCCATCATCAGCGCGATCCACGTCTCGCGGTCGGCAACGATGGCATCCGTGGCCTGTTCCAGGACCGGCCCTTCCAGCCCCTTGCGCGCCAGAATCTCGCGCGCCTCGCGGCGCTCGCCCTCGGGGTATTCGCGAATGTGGCGCTCCTCGATGGCACGGATACGTCGGATGTTGTCCTGTTCCGCCTTGGCGCCGGAATAGTTTGCCGCCGCCATGGAAAACCCGTCGGCCAGCACGTTGGCCAGGCCCAGCGCGACAATGATGAAAGGCGACAGCCCGGCCCCGGCCACACCGGCCACGATGGCGAATGTCGTGACGGATCCGTCAATACCGCCATATACGGCATCACGCAGCACCCCGCGCCCCGGCGGCGCGCCGATGCGCGCTGCAATCTCGTGCGGGCTGTGGCCGTGTTCTGTCATGGCGCGTTCCTTTCCAACTGCAACATCCGGCGAGGCACCGGAGCGGGCCGGCGCCCGCTCAGACAGCGCCCGCGCATGGCGTCCCGCGGCCGGCCAAGCCGCCGAGTGCGGGCGCGAACCCCAATACTGCGACGGTTGCGATATGTCGAACTACGTTTCCACCTTGCCAGCGTCTCCGCCCCTACCCGGTACCAGCCCGCCCAGCGCACGCCCGACGATGGCGCGCACCGACGGGCGGTGGCGTTTCGAGAACGGCAGCGGCCGGCAAACCTCCATCGCCGCCACACCGACCCGCGCGGACAGCGCGCCATTGACCAGCCCCTCGCCGAAGCGGCGCGATATCTTCGACAGGATGGACCCGCCCAGCACCGGTTCGAGCAGGTCGTCGCCCACCGCCACCGCACCCGTCGCCACCAGATGCGACAGCACCGCCCGGGTCAGCCGCCAGCTGCCTATGAAACCGGACCGCCCGCCATAGATTTCCGCCACCCGGCGGATCATCCGCAGGCTGGCTACCAATGCGGTGGCGATATCGGCCAGCGCGATGGGAACAAGCGCCGTTACGGCCGCGACCTGGCGCGCCGCCGCCTCGACCTCCCGGCTGGCCCGGGCATCCAGCGGCGCCAGCAGCTCGTCTTCGGCCAGCGCCAGCACAGCAGCCGCGTCGAACTGCTCGCCGGCCCGCTCGGCCAGCCTTTCGCGGCCCCAGCGCGTGTCCTCGCGCCCGCCATAGAACGCCACCAGCCGTGCCGCGAACGCCCGCGCGTCGCCAAGATCGCCCGCCGCCAGCACCGTATCGGCCTCGCGCCGCAGCGTGTCGATCCGGCCCAGCCGCCCGATCGCCGCCGCCTCGCGCAACGCGATCGCCAGCCCCACCAGCAGCAGCGCGGCAATCAGTCCGACTATCATCCAGCCCAGCAGCGGCGCCCGCTCCAGCATCCGGGTCGCGAAATCCCAGGCCGCAACCGACACGGCCGCCCCGACCAGCGCCGACGCCAGCCCCCAGAACCATCGCGCCAGCCGCGAGGGCCGCCGCGCCGCGACGCGGGCCGCCGCCTGCATCGCCCGGCCCGACGGGACCGGCTCGCCCGGATCGGGCACCGGCGGCGCGTCAGCCACGCTGACGGGCGGCGCGGTTTCGTCGGCGTCGAGATCGAACAGGACCGGACCCCGGGTCATGGCTGTACCTCTCGTATCCATTCGTAGGCGATATCGGGCATGTTCTCGTCGTTGTCGGCCCCGTCGCCGCGCCCGGATTCGACAAATCCCTGCCGCTGATAGAACCGCTGCGCCCATTCGTTGGCCTCCAGCACACGCAGCCGCAGCCTGTCCGACCGGCGCTTGGCGTCCTGCAACAGGACCCGCCCGACACCGCGCCCGTTTGCCCGCTCCGAGACATAAAGCGCGCAGATCTCCTCGCCGTCCCGCGCGATGAAGCCCTGCACCCACCCGTCCACTTCCGCTACCGTGACCCATTCCCAGTCGATCATCGCACCGGCGAAAGCGATGAACTCGGCGCCGGTGTATAGTTCGGGCATCCACTCGGTATCCTGCTGAAAGCGGTACAGGATATCGCCCAATGCCCCGGCATCGGTGGACCGTGCGGGCCGCAGATCGACGCTCACAGCCGATCCCCGATCAGGAACTGCGCCGCCCGGTCCAGCCGGATATGCGGCGGCCCGTCTCCGGATTTCAGGCTGAGCGGCGCGGGCGCGAATGTCATCGCCTCGAACTCGGCGTCCAGCCATGTCTCGGCGCCCTCGCGCGCCGGACCCAGCAGGTGGCGCGGATCGGCGGGCAGTTCGCCGGGATAGAACGCGGCCTCGCGCCCGCGCGTACCGTCAGGCTGCAGCAGGGTGCCGCGCACACAGGGCAGATCGCGGCCATGATGCGGGCGCATCTCTTCGGTGGTGGCCCGCAGGGCGGCCAGCGCGATGGCCTCGGTCCGGGCCCCTGCAAAGCGCGCGCGCTCGGCGGCATCGCGGGTCAGCGCCTGCATGATCGCGCTGAGGCGCGCATGCTGCGTATGGTGCAGATGATCGGCCTTGGTGGCGGCGAACAGGATCTTCTCGACCCGCTTGCCGCGCAGCAGGCGGCGCAAGAACCCGTTGCTGCCGGGCCGGAAGGCCGCCAGGATATCGGCCATCGCGCGGCGCATGTCCTCGACCGCGGGTGGCCCCGCATGGATCGCGCCCAGCGCATCGACCAGCACCACCTGCCGGTCGATACGGGCGAAATGGTCGCGGAAGAACGGCTGCACGACCTGCCGCTTGTAGGCTTCAAAGCGGCGCTCCATCTCACGGTGCAGGCTGGCACGCCGGGATGGGCCGGCCACCGGCACGGGCGCGAAGGTCAGCACCGGCGAGCCGGCCAGATCGCCGGGCAGCAGGAACCGTCCCGGCGTGCAGTCGTAATGTCCCTCCCGCCGGGCCTCCTGCAGGTATTCGGCGAACCGTGCCGCGAGGTCCTGAGCCGTGGCCTCGTCATGGGCGGCCTGCGCGTCCGCCGCGCGGGCGCGCTCCATGAACGCGGCCGCACTGGCGCGCCCACCGATCCGCGCCAGCGTGTCGGCGGCCCAGTCGTCATAGCTGCGCTCCAGCAAGGCCAGGTCCAGCAACCATTCACCGGGGTAGTCGACGATATCCAGATGCACCGTGCGCGGCCCCTGCAAGCCACCCAGCAACCCGCCGGGCCTTACCCGCAGCGACAGCCGCAACTCCGACACAGCGCGGGTGCCGGCGGGCCAGGCCGGCGTTCTGGAAGCGATCGCCGCCAGGTTGTTCTCGAAATCGAAGCGCGGCACCGTATCGTCGGGCTGGGGTTGCAGGAAGGCGGCCTCGATGCGCCCTTCCTGCGCGGCGACCAGCCCCGGCATCCGCCCCCGGTCCATCAGGTTGGCCACCAGCGAGGTGATGAACACGGTCTTGCCCGAACGCGCCAGCCCCGTCACCCCGAGCCGGACGACCGGTTCGAACAGCACCTCCGAAATGGAATCGCCGACGGTTTCGGCCCTGCGCACCAGACCGTCGGCAAGCGTTGAGATGACCAAACCGTATTCCTGCCCTAGACTTGCGCCCACAAGATAGGCGCGCGACGGGCCGGATGCCAGCGAAAGCCGGGGCTTGCCCGGCGCGCGTCCCCGCGCTACCAGCGCCGCCATGCCCCGCTTTGCCCTAAAGGTCGAATATCACGGCGCGCCCTTTGCCGGCTGGCAGCGGCAGAAGGACCAGCCATCGGTGCAAGGCGCCATCGAGGCGGCGCTGGCCCGGCTCGAACCCGGGCCGCATACCGTCGCCGCCGCGGGGCGCACCGACGCGGGCGTGCACGCGCTGGGCCAGGTGGCACAATGCGATCTGGCCAAGGACTGGGATCCGTCCCGCCTGGCCGCGGCGCTGAACTTCCACCTCAAACCCGATCCGGTCGCCATTCTGGCGACGGTGCGGGTCGAGGAGGGCTGGCACGCGCGGTTTTCGGCGATCGAGCGGCAATACCTGTTCCGCATCCTGATCCGCCGCGCGCCCGCCACCCACGAGCGCGGCCAGGTCTGGCAGATCGGGCACGATCTGGACGTGGCGGCGATGCAGGCGGGCGCCGACATGCTGCTGGGGCGTCACGATTTCACCACGTTCCGCTCGTCGATCTGCCAGGCCTCGAGTCCGGTCAGGACGCTGGACGAACTGCGCGTCGAGGCGGTGACGGGGTTCTCGGGCCGCGAAGTGCATTTCCATGTCCGCGCCCGGTCCTTTCTGCACAACCAGGTGCGCAGTTTCGTCGGTACTCTGGAACGCGTCGGCGCGGGCGCCTGGGCGCCCGGTGACGTGCGCGCCGCCCTGGTGGCGCGCGACCGCGCCGCCTGCGGCCCGGTCTGCCCGCCACAGGGGCTGTATCTGGCCCGCGTCGGCTATCTGCCGGACCCGTTCGCCCCCCGGCCCGCCCCTTCTTCTGACTGAAAATATCCCGGGGGTCCGGGGGCGGAGCCCCCGCCCAAACGGTTGAGCAACCGTTAGGAACAAGGCTTTTTTCAAAGCCTTGTCACACCGCGCAAACCCGGCACGGCCCCGGCCGCGTGCCGCCGGTCACGACCCATGGCGCGGCGCGCCGGTATCGAACCCCGCCTCGCGCATCAGATCGTCGCTGCGCGCCTCCACGGCATGTTCGAGATGCGCCATGAACGCCCCGCGCGCCATGCCCGGCGCAATCGGCTCCAGGAACTCGACCACCGCCAGACCGGGCTTGCGAAGAATACCCTTGCGCGGCCAGAACAGCCCGACATTGGTCGCCGCCGGGACGCAGTCATTGCCGAGTTCCTTGTAGAGAACCGCGGTTCCCGCCTTGTAGGGCCTGCTCGTTCCGGGGGCGACACGGGTACCCTGCGGATAGATGACCAGCTGTCCCGGATCCCTGAATTCGGCCGCCACGTCCTTGACCATCCTCGCGACCGCCGCACCGCGCTTGCCGCGATCCACCGGAACGCAGCCCAGCCGCTTGGCATAGAGCCCGATAACCGGGGTCCAGAGCAATTCGCGTTTCATGATGAACTTGGCGCGCGGCACTGCGTGAAAGATCATCAGGATATCGAGAAACGACTGGTGCTTGGCCGCGATCATCACCTCGCCGGTGGGCGGGGTGCCGCGAATCTCGGTGCGCAGCCCGACCATCCAGCGCGCCGACCAGAACACCCATGCGCAATAGAGGTTGCAAGCCAGCCGCGCCCCGTCGGGCGAGACCAGCGCATAGGGCGCGAACACGATCCCCAGCACCGCCATGGCCAGATAGATCTGGATCACGAAGATCAGCGAGCGCAGCCATTGCACCGCGCGGCCCATCACGACAGTTCCTTCAGCCGCCGCCGCGCGGCCGCCCAGGTGGCCGCGAATGCCACCAGCGCCCCCAGTGGCGGCACCAGCAGAGGCCAGAGCCAGCCCGCCCCCTGAAAGCCCAGCCCGGTCAGAAACCCGCCTTCCTCGGACGCGGCCGGCAGCAGCATCACGCCCGCCATGCCCAGCGCCACGCCGATGGCCGCGCCGATCAGCGCGCGCAGGGTGAACCGGCGCACGAAGGCCCCGGCGATATAGATGTCGCGCGCCCCCACCAGCCGCAACACCGCGATCACCTGCGCATTGGCCGCAAGCGCCGCGTTGGCCGCAAGCGTGATCATCGCCGCCGTGGCGCCGCCGATCAGCAGGATCGACACCCAGCCCAGCCGCCTCAGGCTGCTGGCGGCCTCGACAAGCGGGCGCCGCCAGCGGGTGTGGTCATCCAGCACCGCGCCGGGCACCTCGGTGGCCAGCCGCAGCCGCAGACCGGCGGCATCATAGCCCGGCTCGGCCTCGGTGATCTCGATCAGCTGCGGCACCGGCAGGCCGTCCAGCGCCACGTCGGGTCCGAACCAGGGCGCCAGCAGCGCCGCCTGTTCCTCGCCGCTCAGCGCCCGCGCGGCGGCAATGCCAGGGGTCTGGCGCAGGATGCGCAGCGCCGCGGCAGTCTGATCGGCGCGTTGTTCGGCAGGCGCCGCGATCCGCAGGGTGGCCGAACGCGCAAGCTCCGCGGCCCAGCGGTCGGCCAGCCGCCCGGCGGCCAGCGACAGGGCCAGCGCGAACACCGCGAGAAAGGCCATCGCTCCGGCCACGAACAAGGTCAGATGCGCCGTGTGACCGCTGGGCGGCACCACGCGTCCGGCCTGGGCATCGCCCAGCAGGACCGCGCGCAGGGTGCCGCGCCTCACAGGTCCGCCCCCGCCAGGTGCAGCCGCCGGTCCGAAATGCGCAGCACCCGCGCCTGCACCTGGCTCTTGGCGGCGCGGACCAGCGCCAGGTCGTGGCTGGCGATCAGCACGGTCTTGCCCATCCGGTTCAGTTCCACCAGCAGTTGCAGCAACCGCTGGGACATCTCCCAATCGACGTTGCCGGTCGGTTCGTCGGCCAGCACCACATCGGGCGACATGATGACGGCACGGGCCAGCGCCGCGCGCTGGCGTTCGCCACCCGACAACTCGGGCGGCAGGGCATCGGCCCTTGCCGACAGACCGACCCAGTTCATGAGTTCGCGCAGATTGCCCGCCTCCTCGCCCGTATCGCGCCCCGATACGGTCAGCGGCAGGGCGATGTTATCGGCCAGCGGCAGGTGATCCAGAAACCGGCAATCCTGATGCACGATCCCCATGCGCCGGCGCATCATCGCCATCTGGTCGCGGTCGAGATTGCGCATGTCGGTATCGAAGGCGCGGACATGGCCCGAAGTGGCCCGCAATTCGCCATAGCAAAGCTTGAGCAAGGTGGTCTTGCCCGCTCCCGACGGCCCGGTCAGGAAATGGAACGACCCCGGCAGCAGGCGCAGCGATACGTCGCACAGCAACTCGCCGCCGCCATAGCTGTATCCGACATTCTCCAGTTCGATCACACCCGCCCCCGACACTGCCGCCGCCTTCTTGCCCCAGCAAGGGGCCAGTTTCAATGCCCCGCGCCAGCACCCGGCACGAGTGCCCGAGCGCGGTGCGCGGCGTCGCGGCCGCACCATCGCCGGGGCGAATCGACCCGCGTTCGGTCCCCCTGGGTATGCGTGAAAATTTGCTTCTTTCGGGATTCGGCGTAAAAGCATATGATTGCGGGAAAAATATTGATGGCCAATCACGGCTCAGGAGGGCAGATGCGTCTGACATGTCCCAATTGTGGAGCGCAGTACGAAGTACCGGACGAAGTGATCCCGGCGGAAGGGCGCGACGTTCAGTGTTCGAACTGCGGCAACACCTGGTTTCAGGCGCATTCCGAACACGCGCATGAGACCGACCAAGCGGCGCTGGCGCCGGACAGGGACGACGACGCCGAACCCGACGAGTGGGAACCGCCCGAACGGGATGCCGCATGGATGCAGACCGACGGCAGCCAGAGCGAGGCCGACGAAAGCGCGGCGGCCGGGCACGACCCGGACACGCGGTTCGACGGCCATGACGAAGACGACGAACCCGATCCGCAGCCAGTCGTGCGGCGGCAGGTCGAGCCCGACGTATCGGACATCCTGCGCCAGGAGGCCGACCGCGAGGCACGGCTGCGCGCGGCCGAGGCCGGGGGGCTGGAAAGTCAGCCCGAACTGGGGCTGGACAGCCACGGCGACGACGAACCGGCCCGCCGCGCCCGCGAGGCCCGCGACCGAATGGCGCGGATGCGCGGTGAGCAGCCGACACCGGCAACGCCGCACGCCGATCCCGGATCGCGGCGCGGACTGCTGCCCGACATCGAAGAGATCAACTCGACCTTGCGCAGCACCGGCGAAACCGGCGGAGGCACCGAGGTCGGCCCGGCGCGCGAGCAGACCGCACCGGCGCCCAGGCGCAAGGGCGGGTTCATGCGGGGGTTCCTGCTGGTCGTGATCGTCGCACTGGCGTTGTGGCTGATCTATTCCAATGCCCCGCAGATCGCGCGCAGCGTGCCCCAGGCCGATCCCATGCTGAGCGCCTATGTCGCCCTGGTCGATCAGGCCCGGGTCTGGCTGGACGCACAGGCCAGCGGGTTGCTGCCCAAATAGCCTGCGATCCGGGCGTTTCCCGGTTCGCCCCGGCGGGTGCGTTCATCTGAACGCAACATGCTTCAGGCAGCGCCATTCGCGCGGCCCTGGCCGGTTTTGCGCATGAAAGCCGCCATGGCCGCCTTGCCCGCACATCTTTCGCCCGAACGCCGGACGGCACGGATCCTTGCCTCGCGGGCGGCGCTGTCGGGCGGCTTTGTCAAGCGGCGCATCCAAGACGTTGCGCGCCTGTTCGGGCGCGCCACCTTCACCCGCAGCGTCGGGCATCGCGGTTTCCGGGCGGTCGAGAATAGCCGCCGCTTCGTGGTGTTCTGCAATCCCCTGCCGATCCTCAGGTTGCACTGACAAGAGCCTTCGAAGGCTCTTGATTCAGACCACTCCAAAGCAGCTTGGTCCCATGCCGGAAGCGCAAGAAACGTTTTGCGTTTCATCGGCTTCCGCCATCCATGCGCCTTGGGCGAGCCAGCGTTTTCAAGTAACAACACGTTCGCCCCGGGGGACACCACCCGGGGCGGCATTCCGGCGGCGGCGTGACGATCGTCAGAACCGGTCCAGCAGCCGTTCGAGATAGTCGCGTTCGACCTCGGGGCGTTCGATCTCGCCCGTGCGGCGGCGGATCTCGTCGAGCAGTTCGCGGGCGCGGCGGTACACGTCCTCGCCCTGCAACAACCCTTCGTCGGTCCCCAGCGCGCCCCTGCTGCCGGCATCCCGCCCCAGCGGGTCACGGTTACGCCCCCGGGTCGCGGACCGGCTGTCGCCCTGGCCCTGCTGTTCGCTTTGCTGCTGCGCCATGGCCTCGCCCAGCGCCCGCATACCGTCGCGCAACGCTTCCATCGCTTCGGCCTGCCGGTCGATCGCGCCGGCCAGATCGTCGCCCCGCAACGCGTCTTCGGCGCCATCCATCGCCCTGCCGGCCCGGTCGAGCGCATCGCGCGCCGCATCGCCCTCGGGCGTGCCGGCGCCCGGCATGCGGCCCTGCTGTCGGCTCAGTTCGTCACGCAGCGCCTGCTGCCGGTCGGCCAGTGAACCATCGCCGTCCCGGGGCTGGCCTGCCTGGCCCTGACGGTCGCCCTCGCCCTGCCCCGTCTGACCCTCGCCGCCGGTTCCGTCGTGGCTCTGGCCGCGCCCCTCGCCGCCGCTGCGGCCCTCGTTGCCGCGGCTCTCGCCCGCGCGCGCGCCGGGGTTGAACTGTTCCTGAAGGTCGCGGAATGCCTGATCGCTCAACCCCTGCTGACGGCGAAGCGTCTCGGCCAGATCCTCCATCGACTGCTGGCCCGGCGACTGGCCGTTGCGCCCTTCGCCCTGCGTCACGCGCATGTTTTCCATCAGTTGCTGCAATTCCTGCAAGGCCTGCTGCGCCTCGGCCATGCGGCCCTGCTCCATCAGCTCCTGGATACGGTCCATCATGCGTTGCAGATCATCCTGCGTCATGCGCATGGCGTCGGATTCGGCCCCCTGGTCGGGCTGGTCCGCGCCGTTGCCCGGATCGCGCTGCGCCTGACGCGAAAGCTGCTGCAGATAATCGTCGGTGGCGCGGCGCAATTCCTGCATCAGTTCGGCGATCTCCTGATCGCTGGCGCCGTTCCTCATCGCCTCGCTCAGCCGTTCCTGCGCCCGGCGCAGACGTTCCAGCGCATCGCCCAGGTCGCCCTCTTCCAGCAGTACCGCCAGATCCCACAGCGCCGCGGCGATCTCCTCCTGCTGGCCGGGTTTCAGCCCGTAGCGGGTGAAGGTTTCGAGCCGTCGCAGAATGACCCGCAGGCGGAGATAGGCGGTTTGCGAGCGGAACACCTCGTCAGGCCGGTGCGAAACCGCGCGCAGCACCCGCGCCACCCGCGCCGCGTTGGAGCGCGCCCAGAGCAGGTCGCGCCGCTGTTCGGCGATGGCCGCCGCCAGCGGGTCGAAGAAGCGGCGCGCAAGAAGCAACGTGGCGAAGGGTGCGGTCTGAACCGACTGCCCGGCCGCATCGGTGACTTCAAGCGTCACGGTCACCGGCAGATTGGCCCAAGCGTGCTGCGAGAAGTCCTCGACCAGCATTTCCTCGAAATCGCGGCGGTCCCCGGTGATCGGCATCGGCAGATCGACGCGTAGCGTCTCGCGCGGATCGGGAGCCGCGGCCAGCCCGTAGCGCCGGTCCAGCGAAGGGGTGTCGAGCGCGATCACCGCCCGCCCCGACTGCACAGCATAGTCGTCGCCGGCGGCGAAAGGCAACGTCATCTCGCCCGCGGCACGGGCCTCGGGCGGGCCGGCCACGGCCACGCGCGGCGGCGCATCGGGAATCACCGTTATCGCCCAGGCCTGCCCGCCGGGGCCGTCGATGCGCAACTCGCCGTCGCGGGCTACGGTGAAATCCTGCTGCGGCGCGGTTACGGGTACCGCCGCGCGGTCGCGCCCGGATACGGTTTCGCCCAGCGTCAGCGCGCCGACCTCACCGTAGAACCGCAGGGCGATCCGGCTTCCCGCGGGGATGCGCACCGTGTCGGACGCCACATCGTTGAGATAGACGGTAGGCAGGCCGGTGAGGCGCGGCGGCTCGATCCAGCCTTCCCAGGACGGGCCGCCGCCCGGCGCCGCACCACCCGGCGCCATCTGCGCAACCGAGCCGACCCGCCAGACCGACCCGAACAGCAGCGCCACCGCAAGCGCAAGCATGGCCAGATGGCGCAGGGCGTAAGGGTCGTACCGGGCGATACGCAGATCCGGGCGCACAGGCTTCGCGGCCCCGGCGCGGACGGCCATGCGCGCCTGATGCGCCGCCCACACGGCGCGCGAGGCCGGATCATCCGCACCGATCGCCTGATCGTCCAGCACCGCCCGGATCGGGTGCCCCTCAAGCGTGGCATCGAGCCGCGCCAGCGCCTCGGCCCGGGAAGGCCAGTGAAAGCGCGCGATGCCCATGGCCAGCGCAGCCAGGGCCGCCAGCCCGACGGCTGCGGCAATGGCCCAGACCGCCCCGAGCGGCAGGATGTCGTGCAGCCCCAGCATCAGCGCCGCCAGCAGGGCCATGACGATCGTCGCCAGCGGCCAGAACGCGCGCAGCGCGCGTTCCGCCGTCATCCCGGCGCGGGTCAGCCGCAGCGGCCAGCGAAGGCGGCGCATGACGGGATCGCGGGCAGGGGCAGTCAATTCGCGTCTCCTCGCGGGTCTGGCGGCAGGCCGGTTCGGATCGGCTCAGAGCCACGCGGGGATGGTATCGCGATTTATCATCTCGTCAAAGGTCGGGCGACGGCGGATAACCGCGAATTGATCCCCATTGACCATGACTTCGGGAATCAGCGGGCGGGTGTTGTATTCGCTGGCCATCACCGCGCCATAGGCGCCCGCACCGCGGAACGCCACAAGGTCGCCGGGGAGGAGCGGCGGCATGGGGCGCTGGCGCGCGAAGGTGTCGCCGGTCTCGCAGACCGGGCCGACGATGTCGTATGGTGCCCCTCCGGCGCCCGGTTCCGGTTCGATCACCGGCACGATGTCGTGGTGCGCGTCGTACATGGCCGGGCGGATCAGGTCGTTCATGGCGGCGTCCAGGATCAGGAAATCGCGCCCCTCGCCCTGCTTGAGATAAATCACCCGCGCCACCATCAGGCCGGCATTGCCGGCGATCAGGCGGCCCGGCTCGATTTCGATCTCGCAACCCAGATGCCCCAGCGTGTCGCGGATCATGCGGCCGTAATCGGTCGGCAGGGGTGGTGCCGTGTTGGAACGGGCATAGGGAATGCCCAGACCGCCGCCCAGATCCAGCCGGCGGATGTTGTGGCCGTCGGCGCGCAGCGCCCCGGTCAGTTCGGCCACCTTGGCATAGGCTTGCGCGAAGGGCTCGAGTTCGGTCAGCTGGCTGCCGATATGCACGTCGATGCCGACCACTTCCAGGCCCGGCAAGCGGGCGGCATGGGCATAGACCTGCCGCGCCCTGGAAATGGGAATGCCGAACTTGTTCTCGGATTTTCCGGTGGCGATCTTGGCATGGGTACGGGCATCGACATCGGGGTTGACCCGGATCGTCACCGGCGCGACTACGCCAAGGTCGAGCGCGACCGCGTTCAACGCCTCCATCTCGGGTTCGGATTCCAGGTTGAACTGGCGGATTCCGCCGGCAAGCGCGGCGCGCATCTCGTCGGCAGTCTTGCCGACGCCTGAGAACACGATCCTTTCGCCCGGCACGCCGGCGGCGCGGGCGCGCAGATACTCGCCGAGCGAGACCACATCCATCCCGGCTCCGGCCTGCGCCAGCGTTGCCAGAATCGCCTGATTGCTGGCCGCCTTCACCGCGTAGCAGACCAGATGATCGAGCCCGGCAAGGGCCTCGTCGAACAGGGCGTAATGGCGCAGCAGTGTGGCGGTGGACTAGACGTAGAACGGTGTGCCGACGGCGGCCGCTATCTCGCTCAGCGGCACGTCTTCGGCATGCAGCGCGCCGTTACGGTAAAGAAAATGGTCCATGCCGCGCGATTAGACCGAATTGGCGCGCCGGTTCAATCGGATTCGCGGGAGGAGCCGCGGGCGGGGGGTCGCGGGCGGGGGTCGCGGGCCGCGCGGCTGCGCGGACCGCCCGGTTCCTGTGGCGGCAGGCCGGTTTCAGTCGATCCGGCCCGGCAGGCTGAGATCGCCCGAAGCCACGTCGAACACATCGCTGACGCACAGCAGCGGCGCATGCAGGTTGGCATCAACCCGAAGCGCGGCCGTCACCCCGTCATAGGCCATGCCATCGAATGCGCCCGGATCGGCAGCGGCAACGGTCAGGACGATTTCCGGCCCGTCGAAACGGGGCGTGTAACCCGGGCTGTCGATAAAGATCGGCAGGCCCGGCCATGTCGCGGGCAGGCGGGGCTGCGCCCCTTCGGGAATATCACGCACGGCGAGGGCGCCGGGGCCGCATGCCTCGGACGGAACCAGCACGACCCAATGGCTGTGCCAGTCGTCGCCGTCATTGCCCGGGTCGCCATCGGCGTTTTCATCAAACAGAGGTGTGTCGTCGAAATCCGGGTGACTGGTCGCGGCCAGCGCGAGGATGCCGGTTGCCGGTTCGAACCCGACCGCCTGCGGATCGAGCGTGGTCGGCCAGACATAGGACAGCACCGGCGCGCCGCCCAGGGCGCCGGTCGGGTGCGGCCGCTCGGCGCCCGCCTTGCCGCCGGTGGTCATATGAAAGGTGACGGTGCGCCCGTCGCGATGCACATGAGCCGCCAGAATGTCGAAGGCGGCCCGCGTCCCGGCGGCCGCCGGCGATATCACGGCCCCCTTCTGGTGGATCGCATGATCCTTGTCGTCTGCACTCGCGCCGCCGGCCGCCACGGACAGGCCCGCGGTGGCAATCAGGCATATGGCCATGCTGTTCATGTCATTCTCCCTGCTTGATGGTTGGCGCGACTCGTTATAGTAGCGATTCGATATTATTGCAATCTTCATTTCGACTCGCTACTTCTTGCCCATGGCATCCGACCTGTCCGAAATCCGCGCCCTTCTCGACCGTCTGTGCCGGCTATCGGCGGCTGACGACTGGCAGGACGGGCTGAACCCGTCCCAAGTTGCGGTTCTGGCCTATCTGGGACGGGCAAACCGGTTCTCACGCTCGCCCTCGCATGTCGCCGCCTATCTCGGGGCCACGAGGGGGACCGTGTCGCAATCGCTGAAATCGCTGCTATCCAAGGGGTTTGTCCGCGAACGCCGCTTGCCCGGGGATCGCCGCAGCATCTCGTTCGAGCTGACCGGACAGGGCGTTGCCGCGCTCGGGCGGCGCCGGGTGCTGGATGACGCGCTGGGCGATCTGGCACCGGAACGGCTGGCCGATCTGGGCGCGGCGCTGACTGACGTGCTGCGCGACGTTCTGCGTCGGCGCGGCGGCAAAGGGTTCGGCCTTTGCCGGAGTTGCGCCTTTCACCGTCACGGAACCGAAGGCCGATACTGCACCTTGCTGAATCTGGCGCTGTCAGAGGAAGAGGCCGGCCAGATCTGCCATGAGCACCTGCCGCCAGAAGTATCCCCCGGCGCGACGGGCTGATTCGCGGCGACCGGCCCCGCGGAAGGCCGCACTGGCGCGGCGCCCCGCGCGGCGCCATACTGCATGGCACAGGCCGGACCGTAGGAGCGCGCATGTTTCACCATCGGGAAGACGCCGCCGGGAAACTGGCCGAGGCAGTAGCGGCGCTGCGCCCGTCCGACCCGGTCGTTCTGGCGCTGCCGCGCGGCGGCGTGCCTTTGGGGGCGATCCTCGCGCGGCGTCTGGGGGCGCCGCTCGATCTGGTTCTGGTGCGCAAGATCGGAATGCCCGGGCATTCGGAACTGGCCGCCGGGGCCATCGTCGACGGACCGGCGCCGGTGACGTTCTTCAACGACGAGATCCTGCGCGCGTCGGGCCTGCGCGCGGCCGATTTCGCCGGGAGGATCGAGACATTGCGCGCCGAGATCGAAGCAAGGCGCGCACTATATCTGCCCGGGCGCGAACCGCTGGCCCTGCGCGGGCGCACCGCGATCCTGGTCGACGACGGTGTCGCCACCGGGGCCACCATGCGGGTGGCGATCCGGGCGTTGCGGGCGCAATCTCCGGCGGCGGTCTGGGTCGCGGTGCCGGTGGCGCCGCGCGACATGAAACCGGCACTCGAAAGCGAGGCCGACCGGGTGATCTGCCTGTCCTGGCCTGATCCGTTCTGGGCGGTGGGCGCACACTACCGCCGGTTCGATGCCGTGCCGGATGACGAGGTGGTTCGCCTGCTGGGCGAGGCCGGGCCGGACCGGGAAGGGGTTGGCCCGGCCCCGGGCATTGCCCAGATGTGAAACCAGCCAAGGAGAGCGCGCATGACCCTGAACGTATACCTGTCCGGCGAGATTCACTCCGACTGGCGCGAACAGATCGTGCAGGGGGCAAAGGGGCTGGATCTGCGGTTCGATGCGCCGGTCACGGACCATGACGCCAGCGACGATTGCGGTGTTGCCATTCTGGGGGCCGAGCCCGACAGGTACTGGCACGACCACAAGGGCGCGATGGTCAACGCGATCCGGACCCGCAAGGCGATCCGGGATGCCGATATCGTGGTGGTCCGGTTCGGCGACAAGTACAGGCAGTGGAACGCCGCCTTCGATGCCGGATTCGCCGCCGCGCTGGGCAAGTCGCTGATCGTGCTCCACGGTGCCGAACACCAGCACGCGCTGAAGGAGGTGGACGCCGCCGCGCTGGCAGTCGCATCCGAGCCGCGACAGGTGGTCGAAATCCTGCGCTATGTTCTGACCGGGGCGCTGCCGGGCTAACCGGGCACGGCTCAGACCGGCTGCAAGAGGTCGGGGGCCGCACGAATGCTGCCGACCTCGAGCCCGCGCCGGTTCAGGATCGGCGCATTCATGTATGCGCGCGCCGCCGGGTCATCGGCCCCGAACACCCCCAGCGCCACAAGCAACGCCGCGATGGCGCATTCCGCGCCTCGCGTGGCGCCATCCGCGACCTTGACCGCGACACCAAGCCGCCGCTCCGGCAATATCGCGACGAACACGCCTTCGGCCCCGGTCTTGACCGCCGCGCGCCCGCGCACCGCGCGCATCAGGTTGGTGCAGGCGCGGCCCTCGCCGGCCACCAGCGCCGGGTGATCCATCATCGCCCGCACCAGCCGCGCTGCGGCGGTGCTTTGCCGGTCGCCGCGGGCTTGGGCACCCGCGAACCAGGCCATCGCGCGCGCCAGCCCGTGCGGGGTGGTGGCGAAATTGGGTGCCGAGCAACCGTCGATGCCATAGCCGGGGCTGGAAAGCCCGGTGGTTTCCTCGAAAGCGGCCAGGGCCGCCTGCTGCACGGGATGGTCGATCTCGACATATTCCGGCCCGGCGCCCATGTGCCGGGCCAGCGTCAGGAACCCCGAATGCTTGCCCGAACAGTTGTTGTGGTATTGGCAGGGCTCTTCACGGTCGCGGATCAGGCGGTTGCGTTCGCCCTGGTCGTCGGGCATCTGCGGCCGCAGCGCAAGGCGGTATCGTCCAGCCCGAGGCGATCCAGCCACGCCCTCACCCTTTCGGTATGGATCGCCGCTCCGTTATGGGACGCGCAGGCCAGCGCCAGATGCTCGCCGCTCAGCCCGAACCTGTCGGCCGCCCCGGACGAGACCAGCGGCAGGGCCTGGATCATCTTGCACGAACTGCGCGGATAGATCAGCGCCCCTGCATCGCCCCAGGCGCGCAGTATCTGCCCGCCCTCATCGCAGATCACCGCATGGCCCAGGTGCCGGCTTTCGACAAACGGGCCGCGCCGGATTTCCGTTATCGCCACCGGGTCGGTCATCGCTGGCCTCCATGACTGCGCGAATTCCTGCCAATCGCCCTTTCGCCGGTGGTGGAAATCGCGCTAGTATGTGTATGTCGGCATTCGACGGGGCATGCAAGACAGACGGCCGGCAAAGGCCGCCGCGCCCTTTGATGGATTGAGGTAAACGAAGTCTGGGAGTCACGACAGATGAGTTCGAAACGCGCCCGCGCCGTCGTGGGGCTGTGTCTGGCCGCACTGGCCACACCCGCGCTCGCGCAAGAAGAAAGCAGCAACCGGGTCGCCGCCAAGACGGATTGGAGCGTCTTCGTGGAGAGCGACCCCAAGGAATGCTGGAGCGTGTCGGCCCCCAAGGAAACCGTGAATACCCGCGACGGCCGCGTCGTGGCGGTACGGCGCGGCGATATCTTGCTGTTCGTGTTCTACCGGCCCGGCGCCGAGGTTCAGGGTCAGGTGACGTTCACCGGCGGCTATCCCTTCGCCGAGGGTTCGACCGTGAACATGGACATTTCGGGCACCGAGTTCGAACTGTTCACCGATGGCGAATGGGCCTGGCCGGCTACTCCGGCCGACGATGCCAAGATCGTCACCGCGATGAAGCGGGGCGCCCAGGCGGTTCTGACCGCCCGGTCGAGCCGGGGCACCCAGACCAAGGACACCTTCTCGCTTCTGGGATTCACGGCCGCGATCGAGGATGCGGAAAAACGCTGCACCCCGTAGCCGGCGCTCAGATCACCGGCGCTCAGATCACCGGGCGGGTGCGCAGGAACAGATAGAGCGGCAACCCGCAACCGGGCCCGAACAGGACCGCTGCCGGTATCGCCCAAAGCGCCGCCCAGTTGCGCCGCACCGCCACCTCCGCCACGATCCAGACGCAGAGGGTGGCCGCAACAATCGCCAGTTCCCAAAACAGCGCCGCGCCGGGCTGCCAGGCGGCGATCAGGGCGCGCGGATCGCCGCCACCGGCGACAATCCATCGCCACAGGAGCCATGCCGGATACGCCGCGCCGCAAAGCGCGAGCGCGAGATAGGTCCCGCGCAACAGCGACATGTCAGAACGCCGCTGGCCGGGCCGGGGCGGATGGAAGGGCCGCGCCCCGGCTGACCGAAATGCCGACGCGGGCGGTGCCCGAAACGCGCAAGCCCGGAGCGGCGGTCTGTTTCGGCGCGGGCGGCTGCGGTTCGCCGTCGGCGCCGCATCCGGCCAGCGCCAGACTCAGCGCGAGAATCGGGATCGACCAGGTCAAAGCGCGTATCATCCCAGCCTCGCCTCCCAGATCGCTATCTGTTCGCGCACCCGCACCGGCGCGGTGCCGCCATAGGATTGCCGCGAGCTTACCGAGTTTTCCACGCCGAGAACACCGAAGACATCCGCCGTGATGGCGCCATGAACCGATTGCATGTCCGCCAGGCTCAGTTCGGGCAGATCGCACCCCGCCTTTTCGGCCATGGCCACCAGCGTTCCGGTGACATGATGCGCCTCGCGGAAGGGCAGGCCCGGTACCCGCACCAGCCAGTCGGCCAGATCGGTGGCGGTCGAGAACCCCGACCCGGCGGCGGCGGCCAGCGCATCGCGGTTCGCGGCCATGTCGCGCACCATCCCCTCCATCGCGGCCAGCGCCAGCATCAGCGAATCGGCGGCGTCGAACACCTGTTCCTTGTCCTCCTGCATGTCCTTGGAATAGGCCAGCGGCAGCCCCTTCATCACCAGCATCAGCGCCGTGCTGGCGCCAAAGATGCGCCCGATCTTGGCGCGGATCAGTTCCGCCGCGTCGGGGTTCTTCTTCTGCGGCATGATGGACGAACCGGTCGAAAAGCGGTCCGACAGGGCGACGAACCGGAACTGCGCGCTGGACCAGATCACCAGTTCCTCGGCCATGCGCGACAGGTGCATGGCGCAGATGCTGGCCGCGCCGAGAAACTCCAGCGCGAAGTCGCGGTCGCTGACCGCGTCCAGCGAATTGGCGCAGGGCCGGTCGAAGCCCAGTTCGCGTGCGGTCATCTCGCGATCGATGGGAAAGGAGGTACCGGCCAGGGCCGCCGCTCCCAGCGGGCATTCGTTCATCCGGGCGCGGGCATCGCGCATGCGCGACAGATCGCGGCCGAACATCTCGACATAGGCCATCATGTGATGCCCCCAGGTGACGGGCTGCGCGGTTTGCAGATGGGTGAAACCCGGCATCACCCAATCCGCCCCGGCGCCGGCCTGCTCCAGCAGCGCGCGGATCAGCGCGACCAGCCCCGCCCCTGCCGCATCCAGCTGATCCCGCACCCACAGCCGGAAATCGGTCGCCACCTGATCGTTGCGCGACCGGCCCGTATGCAGCCGCCCCGCGGGCTCGCCGACAAGCGCCTTCAGCCGCGCCTCGACATTCATGTGGATGTCTTCCAGTGCGGTGGAATATTCGAATGTTCCGCCCTCGATCTCTGACAAGACCGTGAGCAGCCCTTCCCTGATCGCGTCCGCATCGCTATCGCTGATCACGCCCGTGGCCGCCAGCATGGCGGCATGGGCCCTGGAGCCGGCGATGTCCTGTGCCGCCATCCGCCGATCGAACCCGATCGAGGCGTTGATCGCTTCCATGATCGCGTCCGGTCCGGCGGCGAAACGGCCGCCCCACATCTGGTTCGAGGTTCGATCTGCCATGCTCTTGTCCCTGCCGGAGGAAATATGCGTCTCATCGGTTCCGCCCTGCTTTATCTCGCCCTTGTCGTCAGTGCAAACGCCGCCACGGCCGCCGATACCGCGGCGCTGAAGGCGCTGGCCGGCGGCGACATGCGCAAGCTGGTGTTCGCCGAGGTCCCGGCGCCAGTGTCGGACCAGCCGTTCACGCGCGCGGACACGGCCGGCAGCGCCACGCTGGCAGAGTGGCGCGGCAAGTACCTGCTGCTGAATTTCTGGGCCACCTGGTGCGCGCCGTGCCGCAAGGAAATGCCGACCCTGTCCGCCCTCCAGGCGGAATTCGGCGGCGAACGCTTCGAGGTGCTGACGCTGGCCACCGGGCGCAACCGACCGGACGCAATCGCCAGGTTCCTCTCCGAGGCAGGCATCGCCAACCTGCCCGGCCACACGGACCCGAAACAGGCGGTCGCGCGCGACATGTCGGTGCTGGGCCTGCCGGTTTCGGTCCTGATCGACCCCGAGGGGCGCGAGATCGCGCGCCTGGTGGGCGATGCCGACTGGCATTCCGACGCCGCCCGCGCGATCGTTTCCGCGCTGATCAGGTAGCCCTCTGCCGGCACGGGCTTCTTTCTGGTGGCAAGTACTCCGGGGTCCGGGGCAGCGCCCCGGCCGCCGGCGTCACGGCGCGCCGCCGCCCCAGCCGGCCCGGCCCGGGCGCAACAGGTCGCCGTGGCGCGGGCAGGTCACGAGATGGTCGTTGACCATGCCCACCGCCTGGCAGAAGGCATAGACGATGGTCGGGCCGCAGAACCGGAAGCCCGCCCGCTTCAGGTCTTTCGAAATCCGTTCCGACAGCGGCGTGAAGGCCGGAACCTCGGCCAGGCTGGTCCAGCGGTTCTGGACCGGCCGGCCGTCGACATGATCCCACAGAAAACGATCGAATCCGCGCTCCGCCTCGATTCGCTGCCAGGCGCGGGCATTGCCGATAGTGGCCTCGATCTTGCCGCGATGGCGCACGATGCCGGTATCCTGCAGCAGGCGGGCCACGTCGGCCTCGCCCCACCCGGCGATCACGTCGGGGTCGAATCCGGCGAATGCGGCGCGGAAGCCGTCGCGCTTTTTCAGGATCGTGATCCAGCTGAGACCGGCCTGGAACCCGTCCAGCGTCAGCTTTTCGAACAGCGCACGGCTGTCGTACTCCGGCACGCCCCATTCGGTGTCGTGATAATCGAGATAAATCTGCTCTGGCCCCGCCCAGCCGCACCGCTGCATCGACCTGCCCTTCCCGGTTTCGCGGCAATCTGACTCAAATCCGAGACAAATTCGAGTCTTAACCCGGGCTCAAGGCTTTTTGCGGATCCTGCGCCGCGAAACGTGCCCGGACAGGACAAGACATGCCAAGACCGCACCCCGACCGCACTGCACGGTCCGATATGCCGGAAGGCAGCGAAAGCCCGCTGACCGCCGCAGTCATGGGCCGCGACCGCAAGACGCTCGACATGGTCGCCGAGGCGATCCGCGCCAACGGCTGCATGCTGGCGTTCCAGCCGGTGATGCAGGCGCGCCCGCCCCGCGGCACGGCGTATTACGAGGCGCTGATCCGGGTGCCCGACGCCACCGGGCGGGTGATTCCGGCCCGCGACTTCATGCCGGCGGTCGAAAACACCGAACTGGGCCGCGCGCTGGATTGCAACGCGCTGGAAATGGGGCTGCGCACCCTGGCCCGCAACCCGGCGCTGCGCCTGTCGATTAACATGTCGGTGCGGTCCATCGGGTACCGGCGCTGGATGGGCATTCTCGACCGCTGCCTCGGGCGCGACGCGACCCTTGGCGAACGCCTGATCCTGGAGATTTCCGAACCCTCCGCGATGGCCCTGCCCGACCTCGTGACCGACTTCATGGACCAGTGCCAGGGCCGCGGCATCGCCTTCGCGCTGGACGACTTCGGCGCCGGCCCTACGGCGGTGCGGCATTTCCGCGAGTTCTTCTTCGACGCCGTCAAGATCGACGGGCAGTTCGTGCGCGGCATTCATGCGGACCCGGACAACCAGACGCTGGTGCGCGCACTTGCCGGCATCGCACGCCGGTTCGACATGCTGACCGTCGCCGAAAATGTCGAAACCGAGGCGGACGCCGACTTCCTGGTCTCGATCGGGATCGACTGTCTTCAGGGCTACCTGTTCGGCGCCCCGTCGCTCAGCCCGCCCTGGAAGGCGAAACCCGGCACGCGGGCGCGCGCCTGAAACGATGGCGGCGGCGGAACCGGCCCGGGCCACCCTTGCTGTTGCTGCACCTGCAGCAATCCGGTATGCCGGTGCGGTGAAACGCGGAACGGACCGGCAGCCCCCGCCCGGGAACGCCCGCCGGCGGCCGTTCCACAGGCATGATGGCAGAGGACCGGATCACATGACCAACGTAGTAATCGCATCCGCCGCACGTACCGGTGTCGGCAGCTTTGGCGGCTCGTTCGCCAACACCCCCGCGCACGACCTGGGCGCCGCCGTTCTGAAGGCCGTGGTCGGCCGCGCCGGGATCGACAAGGGCGAGGTATCCGAAACCATCCTCGGCCAGGTGCTGACGGCCGCCCAGGGCCAGAACCCGGCGCGGCAGGCGCATATCAATGCCGGCCTGCCGGTCGAAAGCTCGGCCTGGGGCATCAACCAGGTCTGCGGGTCAGGCCTGCGCGCCGTCGCGCTTGGCGCACAGCACATCATGCTGGGCGATGCCGAGATCGTGGCCGCCGGCGGCCAGGAGAACATGACCCTGTCGCCGCACGCCGCGAACCTGCGCGCCGGGCACAAGATGGGCGACATGAAGTATATCGACACCATGATCCGCGACGGGCTTTGGGATGCCTTCAACGGCTATCACATGGGCCAGACCGCCGAGAACGTGGCCGAGAAATGGCAGATCAGCCGCGAGGCACAGGACGAATTCGCCGTCGCCTCCCAGAACAAGGCCGAGGCCGCCCAGAAGGCCGGCAGGTTCAAGGACGAGATCGTGCCCTTCACGATTCAGACCCGCAAGGGCGACATCGTGATGGACAGCGACGAATACATCCGCCATGGCGCCACCATGGAGGCGATGGCGAAACTGCGCCCGGCCTTCGCCAAGGATGGCAGCGTCACCGCCGCCAACGCCAGCGGCATCAACGACGGCGCCGCCGCCGTGCTGCTGATGAGCGCCGAGAACGCCGAGAAGCGGGGCATCGAACCGCTGGCACGCATCGTTTCCTACGCCACCGCCGGGCTCGACCCGTCGATCATGGGCGTCGGCCCGATCTACGCCAGCCGCAAGGCGCTGGAAAAGGCGGGGTGGAAGGTAAAGGATCTCGATCTGGTGGAAGCCAACGAGGCCTTCGCCGCTCTGGCGCTCGCCGTCAACATGGACATGGGCTGGGATCCCGCGATCGTCAACGTCAACGGC
>JBKEDD010000001.1:0-22029 GCA_047975215.1 Jhaorihella sp. | reverse complement strand
GAACGGTTGAACGTGGCTCTTTGGGGCCGGTCTTCCGATCCTCGACGGTCTGCCGCTTGCGCCACTTCGCAACGGTCTTGGGGTTGATCCCCAACTCTCGGCTCAGCTCCGCGAGCGTAGCTTGCGATCGCTGTATCGCTGCTCGGACGGCGTGCGTGGTCGTGGCGCTCCCGTGACGAACTTGTCCCATAGTGTTTCCTTCCATTCCAACGAAAGGATCACACCATCAAACCGTGGGATCAAACACCTAGCCCCGCCCGGCACGGCCGAGTATGAGGGGTTGCCCGGGGGGGCACGACTACAGGACACGCCTATGCTGCGCAAAGCCGCGGCGACGTTGATCGCCACGACGTTGATCGCCACGACGTTGCTGATCCATCCTCCCGCCGGGGCGCAACCTGCGGCATCGGACAGCCCGCGCGCAGCCCCGACGGTGGATACCGAAGCGTCGGGTGTGCCCTCGCCCTTCGCCCGAACCGTCAGGCGGCGGGCGCTGGGCTATGGCCGCCTGACCAGCAACGACGTGATCGGCGACGGCCAGGACCGCTGGCGGACCGGATCTGTCACCATTTCGCGCGCCTTTGGCTACGAATGGAACGGGGTGCCGCCCGGCCGCCTGTTCCAGTTGATCGAGACGCGCGTTCAGGGCCAGATCATCGCCCCGGACAACCTGCGCGGTGTCGATCCGCGCGACCGGCCCTATGCCGGGGCGCTGTCGCTGGGGGTTCACAGCCATTCCAGCCATCGCGGCCTGGAACTGGCGCTGGGCGCCGATCTGGTCGTCATCGGGCCGCAGACCCGTCTCGACAGCCTGCAACGCGAACTGCACCACATGCTGAACAAGCCGGCGCCAAGCGCCCCGGTACTGGCGCTGCAAATCCCCGACACCATCCGCCCCACCGCCGTGGCCGAGATCGGGCGCAGGTATTCCTTTGGCCGCAATGTCGAGCTGCGCCCATTCGCCGAGGCGCGGGCGGGTGACGAGACCCTGTTCCGGGTCGGCGCCGATTTCACCTTCGGGCAGGTGACGCGGGGCGAGCTTTTGTCGCGCGAATCGATCACCGGCCAGCGATACCGGGTGATCTATGGCTCGGGTCCGGGCTACAGCCTTACCCTGGGCGGCGATATCGCCTGGGTCGCCGACAGCGTCTATCTGCCCGAGGCGCGCGGATACCGCCTGACCGACCGGCGCGACCGGGTGCGCGCGGGCGTTCATTGGCAGGGCCGCAACGCGTCGGCCTTCTATGGGCTCACCTATCTGGGGCCGGAGTTCACCGGACAGACCGAGGGCCAGGTCGCAGGGTCGATTCGTGTTAAACTGAGGTTTTAAGAACACGCTGTAAGTTTTGGAAAACAAAAATTCTTCCCATGCCGAATCACCTTTGTTAACGTTCCTGCAATAAAAAAATGGAATGAGGCAGGCTTAGGGCAGATGAGAACGGGCTTTCGTGGCACGTTTGTCATTTCCTGGTCGCAAACGGATATTGACGGCCTTCAGGCCGCGCCGATCGAGTCGCTCGAAGTGGGGGTGGCCTGGTCCTGGCATGGCGAGGCGGTGCGGGTCGACGGACCCAACGACATCCTGCGGCTGGATTTGGCCGACGAAGAGGCGGATCTGAGGCGGCGCGCGGCATGGACCGTGCGGCGTCTGGTGGGCGCAGCGGTCCAGAACCGCACCGATCTGGACGAGATCGAAGTCGACGATCCCCTGATGGACAGCAGCTTTGTCGTCACCAACGGCGCGCAAAGCTTTACCGTGACGGTGATCGAAGTCGGGCGGGGCGCCAGGCCATTGCTGATGTTTCACGACGAGATGCCGCCGCGCGGCACCGACCTCTGGGTCGTGCATCATTCGCTGGCCGCGCTATTGCCCCGCCGGGAGGGCGCCGACAAGGCAGGGGTGATCTGTTTCACGCCGGGCACCCGCATAGACACGCCGGAGGGGCCGCGCCGGGTCGAGGATCTGCGCGAAGGCGATCGGGTCGAGACCCGCGACAACGGCGCGCAGGAAATCCTGTGGATCGGCAACCGCCGCATGACCGGCGCGCGCCTGTTCGTGATGCCGGCGTTGCGCCCGGTGCGGTTTCGGGTCGGGGCGCTTGGCATCGACCGCCCGGACGAGGAACTGCTGGTGTCGCCCGATCACCGGATGCTGGTGCGCGGCCCGGTGACGCGGGCGCTGTTCAACACGCCCGAGGTGCTGGTGCCGGCGCGCGATCTGGTCAACGGTTCGACGATCACGGTCGATCTCGACCTGCGCGAAGTATCGTATGTGCACCTGCTTCTGCCCAGCCACCAGATCATCCGCGCCAACGGCATCGACACCGAGAGCTTTCATCCCGCGGGCGCATCGCTGTCGGCCCTTGCCGGCCCCGACCGCGACCGCCTGCTGACCTGCCTTCCCGATCTGGACGACGACCCGCACAGCTATGGCGGCTATGCGCGGCGCAACCTGACGGCACCGGAATCGGCGATCCTGATGCACGAGGCGGCCTGAGCGGGGCAATGCGCGCGAACGGCGGTTGACAGCCGCATCGCAGCGGATATAAGCGCGGCTTCATTGGTGTTGGCGGCCCCCGCAAGGGGATGCCCTGTCGCTCCGGCCAAATCCGGGGAGAGGACAACGCCCTTCGAAACACGAAACGAAGGAGATCAGACGGTGACAAAACGCACCTCTGCCAAGTACAAGCTCGACCGCCGCATGGGCGAAAACATCTGGGGCCGCCCGAAATCCCCCGTGAACCGGCGCGAATACGGCCCCGGCCAGCATGGCCAGCGCCGCAAGGGCAAGCTTTCCGATTTTGGTCTGCAACTTCGGGCCAAGCAGAAGCTGAAGGGCTATTACGGCGATCTGACGGAAAAGCAGTTCCGCCGCATCTTTGCCGAAGCCGAACGCGTGAAAGGCGATACCGGCGAAAACCTGATCGGTCTGCTGGAGCGCCGGCTTGACGCCGTGGTCTACCGCGCCAAGTTCGTGCCGACCGTGTTCGCCGCCCGCCAGTTCGTCAACCACGGCCACGTCACCGTGAACGGCCAGCGCGTCAACATCCCGTCCTACCGGGTCAAGGAAGGCGATGTGATCGAGGTGCGCGACCGCTCCAAGCAGCTTGCCATCGTGCTCGAAGCCGTATCGCTGGCCGAACGCGACGTGCCCGACTATCTCGAGGTGGACCACTCCAAGATGAAGGCGACCTTCGTGCGCACGCCGAGCCTGTCGGATGTGCCCTATGCCGTGATGATGGAACCCCATCTCGTGATCGAATTCTACGCCCAGAACTGACGGGTTCAGAGAAGTCCGAACAGCGGCCGCGCCCCACCCGGGCGCGGCCGCTTCTTGTTGGAACCCCGCCGATCAGCGATCCGGCGGCGTCCATTCGGATTCGGGCACTTCGCGCCGGCGCAGGCGAATTGCCAGGCCGAGCGCCACGCCGGTGCCGATGGCCACCGTCAGATCGACCAGCACGGTCAGCACCGCGGTCAGCAGCATCAGCCCCAGATCCGTGCGGCGCATGGCCAGCCTTTCGCCCCAGCGGTGCGGCTCGGACATGTTCCAGGCCACCAGCATCAGCAGTCCGCCCAGCGCCGGCATTGCAAGATAGCCGGCAAGGTCGCTCAGCAGGTAGATGGCTACCAGAATGACCAGCGCGTGAACGATGCCCGCCACCGGCGTACGCGCCCCGGCGCGGACGTTGGTGGCGGTGCGCGCGATAGCCCCGGTGGCGGGAAGGCCGCCGAACAGCGACGATCCGATATTGGCCGCGCCCTGGGCCAGCAATTCGGCGTTTGGCCGGTGCGAACCGCCGATCATACGGTCGGCGACGATCGCCGACAGCAGGCTTTCGACCCCGGCGAGAAACGCGATGACCAGCGCCGGGGCGGCCAGGTCTCGCAGCCGTTCCGGCGACAGGTCGGGCAGGTGCGGCGCCGGCAGCGCGTCGGGCAGTGCCCCGAACCGGGCCGCGACGGTATCGACATCAAGCGCCGCCGCCGCGGCCAGCAGCGACACCAGTCCCACCGCCAGGATCAACCCTGGCATCCGCGGCGAGACGCGCCTCAAGACCACGATCAGCGCGATGGTCGCCACCCCCAGCAACGCCGCCACCGGGCTGAAGCTGTCGCGCGCCGCCCACAGCACCGGCAGCTTTTCCAGGAAATCGGCCGGATCCTCGGCTATCTCGAGGCCGAGGACGAACTTGACCTGGCTGGTGGCGATCACCAGAGCGATGCCGATGGTAAAGCCCTCGATCACCGCTGCGGGGATCATCCTGATAAGGCGACCCAGCCGCAGGTAGCCCGCGACCAGCAGGATGATACCGGCCATGAAGGTCGCGGTTATCAGCCCGTCGATTCCGTGCCGGGCGATGACGTCGAACACCAC
Source organism: Jhaorihella sp. (assembly GCA_047975215.1). Lineage (GTDB taxonomy): Bacteria > Pseudomonadota > Alphaproteobacteria > Rhodobacterales > Rhodobacteraceae > JAGRMG01. The sequence goes on along the minus strand of JBKEDD010000001.1, from coordinate 17,651 downwards.
CACGATGAAGGCGCCCGTCGGCCCGCCGACCTGCACCCGGCTTCCGCCCAGCGCCGAGATCAGAAACCCCGCCACCGCCGCCGTTACCAGCCCCTGCGCCGGATCGGCGCCGCTGGCGATGGCGATCGCGAGGCTCAGCGGCAAAGCCACCATGGCGACGGTGATGCCGGCCAGCAGATCGGCGCGAAACAGAGCCATGTCATAGCTGCGAATCGTGGTGAGGATCTTTGGAAGGCGCATGGCGGAACTAGTCGGAGAATGCGGGAACTGGCCAGCGATACCACCTCGGCTGCCGGATGCAACCGCCGCGACGACGCAACCGCGGTCTTGCGCGGGTCTGTGACCATACCGTATTCAGTCCCCCTGACGCAGGCAGAGGAACCGGCCCATGGCCCAGACGCATCCCGTTTACGGCCGCATCGACGGCCCCATCGTCATCATCGGCTTCGGGTCGATCGGCAAGGGTACGCTGCCGCTGATCCAGCGGCATTTCGACTATGACGCCGACAAGCTGGTGGTGATCGACCCGAATCCCGACACGCATCTGTTCTTGTCACAGCACCACATCCGCCACATGGAACTGGCCCTGACACGCGAAAACTATCGCGAGGTTCTGGGCGATCTGTTCGCCGGCGGCCGGGGCTTTTGTGTCAATCTCAGCGTCGATACCTCCTCGCTGGACCTGATGAAATACTGCCGCGATCTGGGCGTGCTCTATATCGACACGGTGGTCGAACCCTGGGCCGGATACTATTTCGACACCCCCGACAATGCCGCGCGCACCAACTACGCGTTGCGCCAGGCGGTGCGGGACGAAAAAGCCGCCAATCCTGGCGGCACCACCGCCGTCAACTGCTGCGGCGCCAACCCCGGCATGGTGTCGTGGTTCGTGAAAGAGGCATTGCTGACGCTGGCGCGCGATCTGGGGCAGGACGCCGCAACGCCGAAAGACCGCGGCGGCTGGGCCGCGCTGATGCAGCGCCTCGGCGTCAAGGGCGTGCATATCGCCGAGCGCGACACCCAGGCCCGCCGCCTGCCGCGTCCGCGCGGCGTGTTCGTGAACACCTGGTCGGTCGAAGGTTTCATTGCCGAGGGTTTCCAGCCCGCCGAACTGGGCTGGGGCACGCACGAGCCCTGGTTTCCCGAGAACGGCCACCGTCACGAAACCGGCTGCCGCGCCGGGATCTGGCTCGACCGGCCCGGCGCCATCACGCGCGTTCACAGCTGGTGCCCGACGCCGGGGCCGCAGTTCGGCTTTCTGGTGACGCATAACGAAGCGATCTCCATCGCCGATTATTACACCGTGGGCGACAAGGCCGCGCCGGATTTCCGGCCGACCTGCCACTATGCCTATCACCCCTGCGACGATGCGGTGCTTTCGCTGCACGAGATGTTCGGCTCGGGTCGCCAGCAGATCGAACATCACATCCTGACCGAGGACGAGATTGTCGAAGGCATCGACGAACTGGGCGTGCTGCTATACGGGCATGAACGAAACGCGCTGTGGTACGGCTCGCGCCTGTCCAATGCCGAGACCCGCGCGCTTGCCCCCTACCAGAACGCCACCGGCCTGCAGGTGACATCGGCCGTGCTGGCCGGCATGGTCTGGGCGCTGGAAAACCCGCGCGCCGGCATCGTGGAGACCGACGAGATGGACCACGAACGCTGCCTGCAGGTGCAGCGCCCCTATCTCGGCCCGCTCGAGGCGCATTACACCGACTGGACCCCGCTTCGGGACCGCTGGGAGCACTTCCCCGAGGATATCGACGAAAGCGAGCCCTGGGCGTTCCGCAACGTGCTGGCCACCTGAATCGGCGCGGTGTCGCGGCGGTTGCCTGGTCCGCGCGGCAGGGTAGTATGGCCCGATCCATCGCCCGCGGAGTACCCCATGCGCAACATCCTGACCGGCCTTCTGACAGGCGCGTTTCTTGCCGCATCCGGTGCCGCCCAGCAGGCCGCGGACAGCATCGCCCCCGAACCGGCCACGACCGGCACGGTCGTACCGGTATCGGATGAGGTTAGGGCCGCGCTGCGCGCCAAGGCCGATGGCCGTCCCGTACAGGCCGCGGACTGGATGATCGTTGCCGCCAACCCGCTGGCGGCGACGGCCGGTGCGGATATCCTGCGCGCCGGTGGAAGTGCCGCGGATGCGATGGTGGCCGCTCAGGCGGTTCTGGGGCTGGTCGAGCCGCAGTCCTCGGGGCTGGGCGGCGGGGCGTTTCTGGTCTGGTACGATGCCGGAACCGGCCGGCTGACGACGCTGGACGGGCGCGAAACGGCGCCGCTGGCGGCCACGCCGCGCCTGTTCCAGGACGCGGCTGGCGCACCGCTTGAATTCTTCGATGCCGTGGTCGGCGGCCGTTCGGTCGGCACGCCGGGCACGCCGGCGCTGCTGGCCGAGGCGCACCGGCGCTGGGGCCGCACGCCCTGGCCCGATCTGTTCGCCCCCGCGATCGGCCTGGCCGAGAACGGCTTTGCGGTGTCGCCGCGCCTGGCGGCGATGGTCGAGGCCGACGCCGACCGGCTGTCGCGGTTTCCGGCGACGGCGGCCTATTTCCTGCCCGGCGGCGCGCCGCTGCGCGCGGGCCAGACGCTACGCAACCCGGCCTATGCCGCAACCCTGCGCATACTGGCCGACAGGGGCGCCGCCGGCTTCTATGCCGGGCCCATCGCCGGGGACATCGTGCAAACGGTGCAGAACGCGCCGGGCAATCCCGGCCTGCTGTCGGTGGCGGATCTGCACCTCTATGATGTGCGCGAACGCGATCCGGTCTGCGCCTCCTACCGTATCTACCAGGTGTGCGGCATGGGGCCGCCCAGTTCCGGCGCGCTGACGGTCGGGCAGATCCTCGGGATGCTGGAGCATTTCGACCTGGCCGCGCTCGGCCCCGGCAGCGTATCGGCCTGGCGGCTGATCGGCGACGCCTCGCGCCTGGCATTCGCCGACAGGGGCCGGTACATCGCCGACGGTGATTTCGTGCCGGTGCCGGTGGCCGGGCTGCTCGACCCGGCCTATCTGGCGGCGCGTGCGAAGCTGCTTGCGGGCGACGATGCGCTGCCCGAGGTCGCGCCGGGCAGGCCGGAATTCGACCATGCCCTGCTTTGGGGGGAGGACGATGCCATCGAACTGCCCTCGACGAGCCATGTCTCGATCGTCGATTCCTTCGGCAACGTGCTGTCGATGACCGCCAGCGTCGAGAACGCCTTTGGCTCGCGGCTGATGTCGAACGGCTTCCTGCTCAACAACCAGCTCACCGATTTCTCGTTCCGCTCGCATGTCGACGGGCTGGCGGTGGCCAACCGGGTCGAACCGGGCAAACGGCCGCGTTCGTCGATGGCGCCCACGATCGTGCTGCGTGCCGGCAAGCCGGTTCTGGTTCTGGGGTCACCGGGCGGCAGCCGCATCATCGGCTATGTCGCAGCCGCCATCGTGGCCTGGGCGGACTGGGGCCTTGACGTGCAACAGGCGGTGGCGCTCGGCCATGGCGTGAACCGGTTCGGGCGCTACGATCTGGAGGCCGGAACCGGCGCCGAGGCACTGGCGCCCGGGCTGGAGGCGCTGGGCTACGATGTGCGGCTGGGTGAGTTGAACTCGGGCCTGCATGCGATCGCCATCGGCGCGACGCTGCAAGGCGGCGCCGATCCGCGCCGCGAGGGCGTGGCGCTGGGCGAGTAGCGCCACGGCGGGGATTGTCCCGCCGCCGCAGTTGGGGCACACAGGAGGGCGACGGACAGGGGAAGGGAAAGCCATGGTTCAGGCCACCGCGTTGCCGCGCAACGAAAGCGGTATCGAGACCGCCATCGCCGTTCTGAAACAGCAATTCGGCGACCGCCTCCAGACCGGTGCCTCGATCCGCGAACAGCACGGCCATACCACGACCTGGATCGCCAATCAGCCGCCCGACGCGGTGGTCTTTCCGCAGGACACACAGGAGGTGTCCGACATTGTCAGGATATGCGCCGAACACAAGGTGCCGGTGATCCCCTTCGGCACCGGCACCTCGCTGGAAGGTCACGTCAACGCGCCCGCCGGCGGCGTCTGCGTCGACATGATGCGGATGGACAAGGTGCTGGCGGTACATGCCGGCGATCTGGACTGCGTCGTCCAGCCCGGCGTGACCCGCGAGGCGCTGAATACGTATCTGCGCGATCAGGGGCTGTTCTTTCCCATCGACCCGGGCGCCAATGCCAGCCTCGGCGGCATGGCCTCGACCCGGGCCAGCGGCACCAACGCGGTGCGCTACGGTACCATGAAGGACAACGTTCTCGCGCTGGAAGCGGTGCTGGCCGACGGGAGCGTGATCCGCACCGCGCAAAGGGCGAAGAAATCCTCGGCCGGCTACGACCTGACGCGGCTGCTTGTCGGCGCCGAGGGTACGCTCGGGCTCATCACCGAAATCACCCTGCGCCTTCAGGGCATCCCCGAGGCGATATCCTCGGCCCGCTGTTCCTTTCCGTCCGTGAATGCCGCCTGCCAGGCGGTTATGGCAACGATCCAGTACGGGATCCCGGTGGCCCGGATGGAGTTGCTTGACACACTTTCGGTGCAGGCGGTCAACGCCTATTCCAGACTGAGCCTGCCCGAGACCCCGTTGCTGCTGCTCGAATTCCACGGGTCCGAAGCCGGGGTGGCCGAACAGGCAGCCACCTTCGGCGGGATCGCCGCCGACAACGGCGGCTCCGGCTTTGACTGGACAACCAATGCCGAGGACCGCAACCGGCTGTGGAAGGCGCGGCACGACTACTACTGGGCGACGCTGCAACTGCGCCCCGGTGCAACCGGCTTTGCAACGGATGTCTGTGTCCCGATCTCGCGGCTGGCCGACTGCGTGGCGCAGGCCAACGAGATGCTTGCGGAGCTGGAGCTGACGGGCATGATCGTGGGCCATGTCGGCGATGGCAACTTCCACACGACGCTGCTGGTCGACATGGCCGACACCGACGAACTGGCCCGGGCCGAGACCTTCGTGGGGCGGCTGAACGATGCCGCCATCTCCATGGATGGCACCTGCACCGGCGAACATGGCATCGGGCAGGGCAAGCGGCCCTATCTGGCCCGCGAACTGGGCCCGGCGCTGGGCGCGATGCGGGCGATCAAGGCGGCGCTGGACCCGCTTGGCATCATGAATCCGGGCAAGATACTCTAGGCCGATGCCCCGGCCCTGCTGAACGCGCCTGCGGCGCGTGCCTCCGGCGGGAGTTTTCCGGGCAAGATGAAGCGAGGGGCCGCGCGAGGTCGGTTTTGTCGCGCATTGTGTCGGATCGACTTGGCGGCGGTGCCCCGGCTTGGGCATAAGGATTGGCGTAACCATTCAATCCGGAGTGCGGCTGTATGAAAACCCAGGTCAAGGCCCTTGTCATCGGCGGTGGCGCCGTGGGCACCTCGATCTCCTATCATCTGGCCCGCGCCGGGTGGGACGATGTCATGCTGCTTGAGCGCGACGAGTTGACCAGCGGTTCGACCTGGCACGCCGCCGGATTGCTGCCGCTGTTCAACATGTCCTATGCCACGACCCATATCCACAAGTATTCGGTCGATTTCTACAAGTCGCTGGAGGCCGAAACGGGGCTGAACGCCGGGTTTGCGGTGGTCGGCAACCTGCGCATGGCGCAGACGCAGGAGCGAATGGACGAATACATGCTTTACGCCTCGACGGCGGAAACCTGCGACGTGCCCTACGAGTGGCTGACACCAGAGCAGATCAGCGCACGCTGGCCGCTGATCCGCACCGACGACCTGAAGGGCGCGATTTATCATCACACCGACGGCTACATCAACCCCGCCGACGTGACCCAGGCGATGGCCAGGGGCGCGCGCCAGCGCGGTGTCGCGATCGAGCGCAAGTGGCAGGCCGATGCGTTTCACTGGGATGGCAGTCACTGGCAGGTGACCTGTTCGAAGATGATCGAGCGGGGCGGCAACCTGGTGGCTTCGGACGAACGGATCGTCATCACCGCCGAACATGTGGTCACCGCCAGCGGCAACCACGCCCAGCGCACCGCGAAGATGCTGGGCATCAAGATACCCGCGATCCCGGTCGAACACCAGTTCATCGTCCTGGACAAGGATCCCGAATTGGTGAAGTACCGCGCGGCGGGCGGGCGGGAACATCCCGTGGTGCGCGACGCCGATGCGCAATCCTATGTGCGCGAGGAACGGGGCGGGTGGATCCTCGGGGTCTACGAGAAGGGCGCGCCGGCGGTGTTCGAACATGGTGTGCCCGACAGTTTCCGCGCCGACCTGTTTCCTCTCGACCTCGAACGCATCGAGACGCAGTACATGGCGATGATTCACCGTATCCCGTCCTGCGAGGACTCGGGGTTGAAGGACGATTTCAACGGCCCGATCTGCTATACCCCGGACGGCAACCCGCTGGTCGGCCCCGCCCCGGGATTGCGCAACATGTGGCTGGCCGAGGGCTTTTCCTTCGGCATCACGGCGGCCGGCGGTACCGGTTACTACCTGGCGCAGATGATGACGCGGGGCGAGGCCGAGATCGACATGGCGTCGCTCGATCCCAGGCGTTACGGCGACTGGATGACCACCGAATACGCGGCCCGCAAGAACGAGGAATGCTATTCCCACGTCTACGTGCTCCACCACCCAGACGAGGAGCGCGAAGCCTGCAGGCCGCTGCGCACCGCCCCTGCCTACGGGCGCCAGAAGGCGCTGGGCGCCCAGTTCGGACAGGTCAACGGCTGGGAGCGGCCGAACTATTTCGGGCCGCCGGATGCGCCAGAGAGCTTTGATCGCGACGCGCGCAGCTTCCGCCGCGGGGGTTGGTGGCAATACGCGGTGGACGAAGCCAGTGCGATCCGCCAGGGCGTCGGCCTGATCGACGCCAGCGCGTTTGCCAAGCACCTGGTGCGCGGCCCCGGCGCCACGGCGTTTCTGGACAGGTTCACCTGCAACAGGTTGCCATCGGTCGGACGCATCAACCTGACCTACGCGCTGACCGACGCCGGCACCATCCGCACCGAATACACCATCGTCCGGCTGGCCGAGAACGAGTACTATCTGGTCAGCGCCGGGGCATGGAGCGCCTATGACGGCGACCACCTGCGCAAATCGGCGGTGGACTTCATGGGCGAGCGTGGTGCTTACGTGGATATCCACGACGTCACCACGCAATGGGGCGTTTTCGCCATAGCCGGGCCGAAATCGCGCGACGTGCTGAACGAACTGGTGCGCGATGCCGACCCCGCCACCTTGCTGGGCAACAGGCGGTTCCCGTGGCTGTCGATGCGCAACATCGAACTGGGTATGTGCCCGGTGCGGGCCATCCGCGTGGCCTATACCGGCGAGTTGGGCTGGGAACTGCACCACCCCGTCGAGATGGGCCGCTACCTGTGGGATCAACTGATGCTTGCGGGGGCGAGACACGGGCTGAAGCCGGTCGGAGCGCGGGCGCAGAACTGGCTGCGTCAGGAAAAGAGCTACCGCGCCTTCGGTACGGAGCTTGGCCGCGACGCGACGCCGCTAGAGGCCGATCTGCCACGCTTCGTGGAGCTCTCCAAGGAGTTCACGGGCAAGCAGGCGATGATCGAGACCGGTATCCGCAGCAAATGCGTGACGCTGCTTATCGACGGACCCGACGATGCCGATCCCTGGGGGCGCGAGGCGCTTTACGCGCCTGACGGTACCCGCGTTGGCCGGCTTACCTCGGGTGGCTGGTCGGTGGCCTTCGGCAGGTCCATCGGCATGGGCTACGTCACGCCCGACCTGGCGGTGCCCGGCACAAGGCTGAACGTCAAGATGCTTGACCGGCTGTGGGATGCCGAGATCGTTTCGGACAGCCCGTATGATCCGAAGAACGAGACGATTCGCCAGGACGGCTGACGCCGAATGCGCCGCCGTTGGCGACGCATGCCTCCGGCGGGGATATTTTCGGTCAGAAGAAGGGTATTGTTTACCTTCTGCCGTCAGACTGATCGCGCGGTACAGGCGGGGACGCCGATGACCGCGTCAGGAGAAGGCCCCCCGTCGCAGGGCGGGGGGCTGCATGTATTCCCGCCCGGGTTTCTTCTGACCGAAAATATCCCCGCCGGAGGCAGCCCCGCGACACTGTCGCGGGGCTTCGGGGCGAATCACAGCCCTTCGCGCAGACATCCGGCACGGGCTGCCGGGCCGCAGCGGGGCGGTCTTGAGACAGACCGGCGAAACCGTTCTTCGATATGTTCGAAAAGTTCGAAAGGCCGGGTCAGCCGGCGCTCAGCTCGTCGAAACACTCCAGCGCCCGGGCGGCATACATCATCGCCGGGCCGCCGCCCATCTGGATGCACATGCCCAGAACGTCGGCCAGTTCCGCGCGGGTGGCACCGGCCTTGACCAGTGCCTCGACATGCAGCCCGATACAGGGCTCGCAGCGGTCGGCGACGGAAATGCCCAGGGCCACGAATTCCTTGGTCTTGAAATCCAGCGTGCCGCCGTCCTTGACCGTCCTGCCCAGGGCGGCGAAGGCGCGGGCGGTGTCGGGAATCGCCCCGTTGAGGTTGCGCAGCCCGTTGCGGGTTTCCGACAGCTTGTTCTTCCAGTGCATCGCGGAGTTCCTTTCCGTATTCCGATATTCAGAGACGTCAGATCAGCCGCTGCCGCGCCCGGCCTTGATCTCGATCAACGCCGCTCAAGTCGGCTTCTTTGCGGCCACGAGCGCCAGGTTGTTGGCCGGCATCTCGATCACCTCGACCATCGTCAGTCCGGCGGCCTGGATCAGGTCCATCACGTCGAAATCGTCCTTGTAGCCGAAAGCGGGGTTCTGCGCGACGAGGGCGCGATGGAATGCCCGGTCGCCATCGCTGGTCAGTTCTCCGGCGCGCATGAAGGGTCCGTAGATTACCAGCGTGCCACCGGGCGCCAGCGCGCGGGCGGCCTCGCCGATCAGGGTCCGCACGGCGGGCCAGGCGATCAGGTGCAGCAGATTGGACAGAAACACCAGCGCCTGCCCGTCCAGCCGCGCGCCCCATCCCGGCGCGGTGGCGTCGAGGTCGATGGGAGCGGCGACATTGCGCAGCCCGGACGCGGCGACATGGGCCGCGATGCTGGCGCGGCGCTCGGGCGCCGGTTCGCTCGGCTGCCAGGCAAGGCCGGGCAGGGCGGCGGCAAGGGCCACCACGTGCTGACCGGTGCCGCTGGCCAGTTCCAGCGCGCGGCCCGTCTGCGGGGCGACCTGAACCAGCAGGTCGCGGATCGGGCCGAGGTTGCGTTCGGCCGATGGAGCGACCAGCATGTCGCCCTTGCCGGGCAGTGCCAGGCTGTGGATTTCCGGGGGCGGTCGCTGGCTCATGGCCGGGCCTTTCGCGGGTTCTTGTCGGGGCCGGTATCTGCCGGCCGGTACGGGTTCTTCGCATTCCGGTCCGGTGACAGCGATGGCTGATGTTCAGCCACCAGCATCTCGATGGCGTCGGCAAGATGTGCCTCGCCGATGCTGGCATCCCCGCGTTCGACCCGCAGCCTGTGGGCGCGCATCAGAACCTCGGCATGGCTGCACCCGGCGGGCGGGAAGAACCTGTAGCAGGCCAGTTCGATCAATAGGCCCAGCGGATCCTTGAAATAGATGGAGTCCATGAAGCCGCGGTCCTTGATCCCGGAATGCGGGATGCCGCGATCGTCGAGTCGTCCCGCCGCCTGCGTGAACACCGCGTGCGAGACCTCAAAGGCAAGATGGTGGACACAGCCGGGATCGGTGGGCGTGCGTGCCGGGTCCGGGTTGCGGGTCTCGTCGGTGAACACGGTGATCAGCCGCCCATCGCCGGGATCGAAGTAGAGATGGCCCTCGTCCGGGTTGTCGAGATTGGGCTGCTCGAAGATCAATGGCATACCCAGCACACCTTCCCAGAAGTCGATGGAGATCTGGCGGCCGGCGCCGCTCAGCGTGATGTGGTGAACGCCCTGGACCTGTAGCTTGCGCATGTGTTCACTCCCCTTGCCGCGCAAAGGATAGGGCGGATATGGCGCGGCGCAAACCCAGACCAGCATGAGGGGCGAACGTCGGGGTGCGGGCGCGGCCATTCCTTCATGAGATCGCTGGCGGTTCCCGGGTGGGAATTGCGCGGCACCCTCGGGGACGACTCACGCCGCACAAGGCGGTATCGGTTTGAATTCAATGTGTTCGCCGGTGACATTGAGAGCGCCCACAGGGTTGTACACATACTTGTCAACAGGGTGGCCGGGGGCCGCCCGCGAACTTGCTTGCGCTTCGGACCAGGCATTGTGATTGTGGGTCTCGCGCCGTGGGTGCTGTCCCGCGCGAGGCGCCAGACCCAGACCATCGGCCCGTTTCGCGCAGGGGCTTTCATCGGAGGTGTCTCTTATCCACAGCCGGCATGAACTGCGATGTATCCTGCCGCATGTACCGCTTTGCAATATGCGCCAGGATAACCTGAGATATCCCGAGAAATCCCCGGAGAATATCCAAAAGGAGATAACTTGCAGAACTTGTGCCCCTGGTCGAGCCGCGACGGTGGATAGGTTTCTCAAGGATCTGGCCTGGCGCCGTGTGTCGCCGGGCTCTTGACATACAATTCATCGGACAGTCGCTCGGGCGGCGGGTTGTGCCCTTCGGCGTCCAAACGTGTGGGGTGTCGGATCGCGCCGAGGCCGCGTATTGCGGCGCAACCCGTGACTTCAGTGCCCGGGCCGGTTTGTCGAATTTGTACAGATCGTTGTCGCTCCCTTCCGATGCAGCTTGGTGGCCTTGCGGGCCAAGTGGCTGCAAGTAGCGGGAATATACGATCGGGTTGTGGGGGAAACGAAAGGCGGCCGGATCGCAGCTCGCCAATCCTGAAGTTGGAGGGGCTCATTTAGCGCGCTGAAAGAAAACGATACTTTCGATTCCGCATCACGACTTGCCACCGCGCATAGTGGCGCATGCGACTTGTCTGGATTTCGCTTCCTCAGGTGGTGCCGCGGTCGTCTGGGGCAGGGCTTGCGGGCTTTTGGGCGCCTCACGGCGACGGCCCGCCACCCATGCCACGGGTTCGCGGCGCGGTGGCGGGCCGGGGCTTGACGTGGTAATGGCTCGGGCCACAGTTCGGAATGGATGCCTCTTGCCGGGAACGGACCGATGACACTTCACCCCACGATCCGCGCCGTAACTGACCGGATCGTCGCCCGCAGCGCGCCCACCCGGCGCGCCTACCTCGAACGGATGGTGCAGGCGCGCGGGCAGGGGCCCGCGCGTGCGCACCTGTCCTGTTCCGGTCAGGCGCATGCCTATGCCGGGGCCGGCCCGGACCAGCAGAGGCTGGCGCAAGCCGGGGGCGGCAATCTTGGCATCATCACGGCCTATAACGATATGTTGTCGGCGCACCGCCCGTTCGAGGATTACCCGGCGCTGATCCGCGAGGCGGTTCGCGGCATCGGCGGCACCGCGCAGGTCGCCGGGGGGGTGCCGGCGATGTGCGATGGCGTCACCCAGGGTGAGCCGGGCATGGAACTGAGCCTGTTTTCGCGTGACGTCATTGCCATGGCCGCCGCGGTGGCGCTGAGCCACAACACGTTTGATGCCGCCGTGTTCCTTGGCGTCTGCGACAAGATCGTACCGGGGCTGGTGATCGCGGCGCAGAGCTTTGGCCACCTGCCGGCGGTGTTCCTGCCCGCCGGGCCGATGACCAGCGGCCTTGCCAATGACGAAAAGGCGAAGGTGCGCCAGCAATTCGCCCGCGGCGAGGTCGGGCGCGAGGCTCTGATGGCCGCCGAGATGGCCGCCTATCACGGTCCGGGCACCTGCACCTTCTATGGCACCGCCAATTCCAATCAGATGCTGATGGAGTTCATGGGCCTGCATCTGCCCGGCGCCAGTTTCGTCAATCCCGCCACCGAATTGCGGGCCGCGCTGACGGCCGAGGGCGCCCGCCGCGCGCTGCGTCTTTCCGCGCTGGGGGACGACTATACGCCGGTTTGCGACATCCTGGACGAACGCGCCTTCGTCAACGGCATCGTCGGTCTGAACGCCACCGGCGGCTCTACCAACCTGTTGATCCATCTGGTTGCCATGGCGCGCGCCGGCGGCATCGTTCTGGACTGGCGGGATTTTTCCGAGATCTCCGAGGTCACGCCGCTGATCGCGCGGATCTATCCCAACGGTCTGGCGGACGTGAACCAGTTCCACGCCGCTGGCGGTTTGGCCTATGCCATCGGCACGTTGCTGGACAGCGGGCTGTTGCACCCGGACACGGCCACCGTTGCCGGAGTGGGGCTTGAGCATTACCGGCGCGAACCGCGCCTTGAGGGCGGCGTTCCGGCCTGGCACGACGGAGTGGGGCGCCCGCTGAACCGGTCTATCCTGCGCCCGGCCGATGATCCGTTCCTGCCGACCGGCGGGCTCAGGCGGCTGGCCGGTAACCTGGGAACGGCCGTGATGAAAGTGTCGGCCGTGGCTGCCGAGCATCAGGTGGTCGAGGCCCCGGCGCGGGTGTTCCACGACCCCGATGCCGTCAAGGCGGCGTTCAAGGCGGGCGAATTCGTTGCCGATACCGTCGTCGTGCTGCGCTTTCAGGGGCCGAGGGCGACCGGAATGCCGGAACTGCACAGCCTGACACCTGTATTGTCGATTCTACAGGGGCGGGGGCTGAACGTGGCGCTGCTTACCGATGGGCGCATGTCGGGCGCATCGGGCAAGGTGCCTGCGGCGATCCATGTCAGCCCCGAGGCGCTGGACGGCGGTGCCATCGCCAGGATCCGCGACGGTGATCTGGTGCGGGTCGACGCGGTTGCCGGAACGCTCGACGTTCTGAGCGAGGGTGTGCTTGATCGGCCGCCGGCAGCCGCCGACCTGGGCGGGCACGCCGCCGGATGCGGGCGCGACCTGTTCGAGTTGTTCCGCCGGTCGGTCTCGACGGCCGATGCCGGTGCCTCGGTGTTCTGGGGCTGACCTCATGGCCGTGACCCCCCAACAGGCCACCCGGAAGCTCCGCGATCTCTGCGCGCTCGCCCCGGTGATCCCGGTTCTGGTGGTTCGCGACGCCGCCCATGCGCGGCCGCTGGCCGAGGCCCTGATCGCCGGTGGCCTTTCGGTGCTGGAAGTGACCCTGCGTACCCCCGCCGCCCTGGATGCGATCGCCGAAATGGCCCGGGTGAAGGGTGCCATCGTCGGGGCGGGCACCCTGATTGCGCCATCGGATGTGGCCGCCGCCGCCGCCGCGGGGGCGCGGTTCGGTGTCTCGCCGGGGGCCACCGATTCGCTGCTTGCGGCGGCCGAGGCCGAGGGCATGCCGCTGTTGCCCGGGGCGGCCACGGCGAGCGAGGCGATGCACCTGCTGGAACGCGGCTATGACATGCAGAAGTTCTTTCCGGCCGAGGCCGCGGGCGGTGTTGCTGCGCTCGGGGCCATCGCCGGGCCGCTGCCCCAGATCGGGTTCTGTCCGACCGGCGGTATCGGCCCGGACAACGCGGCCGACTACCTGTCGCTGCCCACCGTGCCTTGTGTCGGCGGCAGTTGGGTGGCGCCGTCGGCGCTGATCGACGCCGGCGACTGGGGGGCAATCGAGGCACTGGCGCGTGCGGCAGCCGTGATGCGATGCTGACGGGCGCTCAGGTTGCGCCGGGTGCCGAGCCATAGCGGCTGGCATTCCCCGGCCCGGCGGACTAGCTGTATCTGCGATATCGACAAGCGAGGCATTCGCCATGCAAGCCGTGACCTACCGCGCCTTCGGCCCCGCCACAGAGGTTCTGCGCGTCGAAACCGTGGAGTGCCCGTCGCCCGGCCCCGGCGAAGTGACGGTCGAACTGGTGTTTTCCGGTGTCAATCCGTCGGATGTAAAGGCGCGGGCCGGGGCGCGGGCCGGGCTGGGCGAAATGCCCTGGCCGGTGATCGTGCCGCATAGCGACGGGGCCGGTGTCATCTCGGCGCTCGGTGCCGGGGTGGCGCCCCAACGGCTGGGTCAGCGTGTCTGGGTCTGGAACGGCCAGTGGCGCCGGGCCCTGGGTACCGCCGCCGAACGCATCACCCTGCCCGCCGATCAGGCGGTGGTGCTGCCCGAAGGCGTCGGCCTGCAAACCGGCGCGACTCTGGGTATTCCGGCGCAGACAGCCTGTCATACCGTGTTCAGCGGCGGCGATGTCGCCGGGCTGACGGTTCTGGTGCAGGGCGGGGCCGGAACCGTCGGCTATCTGGCCGTGCAACTGGCGAAATGGGCCGGTGCAAGGGTGATCGCGACCGCACATGGCGCCGGGCTGGACCGGGCCCGCGCCGCCGGGGCCGATACGGTGCTGGACTACAGCGCGCCAGATCTGGCCGGTGCCATCCTGCGGGCCAATGACGGTGCGCCGGTAGACCGGATCGTCGAGGTCGAGTACGGGCTGAACGCACAAACCGACGCGGAGGTGATCGCCGAGAACGGCCGCATCAACGCCTATGGCTCGGCAAGGGCGATGACCCCGCAACTGCCGTTCTATCCGCTGCTGTTCAAGGCGGTGACGGTCGAATTCGCGCTGATCTACCTGCTGACCGCGCAGCAACGCGGCGAGGTCGTGACCCTGCTGACCCGTGCGCTGGCCGAGGGGGCACTGGACAGCCCGGTTGCGCAAATCTTCGATCTGGCAGACTGCGCCGGAGCCCATGACGCGGTCGCCGCCGGCGGGCGTGCCGGTGCCATCCTCGTGGCAACACGCTGAGGACCGGGTGCGCCCCGGCGATGCCTGCCTGGGTTCGTTTGTGATTTTCAAGGTGCGGGGGGTACGCTAGCCTGACCTGCGAAAACACGGGAAGGCACCGCCGCCATGCGTCATCTTCTGCTATGCCTTTGTGTTGTGGCCGGTTTGGTATGGCCCGCGATGTCATGCGCGCAGGGCAACGAACAGCCAGGCGGAACCATCGCGGTCGAGGACAGCGCGGTCCACGACGCGGCGATCGCCAACCGGATCCGCGATATCCTGTCCGAGTTGGAAGGCTATGAAGATATCACCGTGACGGTGAATTCGGGGATCGTGACCTTGCGCGGCACCACGCTCGACAGTGCGTCGGCGCAACGCCTGAACGATCTGGCCGGGCGGGTTCAGGGCGTCGTGGCGATCAGGAACGAGATCCGCGAAACCACCGATGTCGTCGAACGGCTGAACCCGGCGGTCGAACGATTCCGGGGCCGGGCCGTGCAGTTCGTGGCCTTTCTGCCCCTGCTTCTCGTGGCGCTGGCCGTGGCGGCCGTGATCACCTTTGCCGGCTTTGCGCTGGCACGGCTTTCCCAGCCATGGAACCGGCTGGCGCCCAACGCCTTCATCGCCGATATCTACCGCCAGGTTCTGCGGCTTGCCTTCATCGTTGCCGCGCTGGTCGTGGCGCTCGACATTCTCGGGGCGACGGCCTTGTTGTCGACCATCCTGGGGGCCGCCGGAATCGCCGGGCTGGCCATCGGTTTCGCGGTGCGCGACACGGTCGAGAACTTCATCGCCTCGATCCTGCTGTCGGTGCGCCAGCCGTTCCGGCCCAACGATCTGGTCGAGATCGAGGGCGATACCGGCAAGGTTATCCGCCTGACCAGCCGTGCCACCATCCTGCTCAGCCTCGACGGCAACCATATACGCATTCCCAACGCCACGGTGTTCAAGGCCCGGATCGTGAACTATACCCGCAATGACGAACTGCGCTTCTTGTTCGATCTGGGCGTGGCGCCGGACACCGACCTGGCCCGGGCCCGCGAGCTTGCCGAAACCACGGTGCAGTCGCTTCCCTTCACGCTGACGACGCCTGCGCCGTCGGCCTGGGTGCAAACCATCGGCGACAGCACCATCACCCTGCGCGTCACCGGCTGGATCGCCCAGAAAGACACCTCCGTCACCCTGGCCCGCAGCGAGGCGATCCGCCTGACCGTACTTGCCTTCGACAAGGCCGGGATCGCGATGCCCGAACCGGGCTTCCGGCTGGTCGGCGTCCCCACCGCCCCCCGCAGCGGCGCCGAGAGGCAACCCGCGGCGCCCGAACCCGAGACCGAGGTTCAGGACGTCGCCGCGACGGCCGAGGCCGAGTTGGCGAACATGATATCGGACGAACGCGCGACGCTGAAGGGCGACGATTTGCTGAACCGGGCGGCGCCCGAGGAATAGAAGATTGATTTTGCCGATTCTGGACTTGCACCGCCGCGCCCGGCGGCTTAATTAGCCGCTCAACGTTGGGGTGTAGCCAAGTGGTAAGGCAGCGGTTTTTGGTACCGTGTACCGTAGGTTCGAATCCTACCACCCCAGCCAAACACTTCCTTGTTTTCAGACGCTGAGAGTTTCCTGCGCAATTGTCGCGTGTTTTCGGGCGCTTGGCAGACAGGGTTTTCAGCAGAGACGCAGATCAGGCCACGAACCGGGCGGATTTCACGCCGCAGTCTCTGTTTGCGATTCCGGCGGTACGAGTTTGCGGATTTCAGGGTGTTTTGTTTCAGAGCGATGTGAACTGTTGGCGCTGTTCTGACCAGACCGCAGAGAAGCGGGTCTTGATGAGGTAGTCAGTGGTGAGGCCATCGGGTTGTTCACCCACGGCGATACCGCCAAGAACGTCAGGCGCGAGCAATGCCAGGTTGGTCGCGTCCTGAACACGGCGCTTCGACACCCCTTCGGAGTCGGCGATTTCAGAGAAGGTTTTACCTGCAATGACCATTGCCAGCCAGCTACGCCCCTTCATTATGTTCTGCACCAGAGTTTGGTCGATCTCTGCCGGTGGATCGCCCAGATGCAATTTCAGTTCCACACCACGCCGACGCATCTGGAATGGAGCTTTGATTGTCAGTTCAGCC
Source organism: Jhaorihella sp. (assembly GCA_047975215.1). GTDB lineage: Bacteria > Pseudomonadota > Alphaproteobacteria > Rhodobacterales > Rhodobacteraceae > JAGRMG01. Next base: position 935 of record JBKEDD010000001.1, on the reverse strand, counting down.
AGATTGATCTGCTCCGGTTTGCTGCCAAGACGGTCAGCAAGCTTTGCCTTGTCCAGCCAAGCTCTCAGGGAACCCGGTTGCAAATCAACCCGTTCTATCAAAGCCAGGCGTTCCGTCGCATTGCTTTGATCCTGAAGTTTCTTCGATACGTCTGTCAGTTCTGCTGCCGTCAAATCTACAGTCATCACTGCCGCGGCACCGGGTCTGGTCAGATGCTGCCCAATAAGTTCCGCCAGCAAGCCCTCCACCTGATCTGCGGGCAGCCGCCAGGCATCCGGATGCTTCCGGCTGCGATCGTTGACCAGTCTGCGGGAAATATAGTAGCGAAGTCTTTTGCCGTTCTTTCGGCTGTGGCTGGGCGTCAGGCGATCGCCGGTTTCATCAAAGAGCTTGCCCGCCAGAGGTGATCTGGTTGCCAGTTGTCTGGAACCGCGAGCAACCGCTGCCCCACTTTGCAGCATGTCCTGAACCTTGTCCCAAACCGCCGGATCAATGATGGCTGGATGCTGCCCATCATAGACCTGTTTCTTGTGCCGGATGCGGCCCGCATAGACAGGATTGCTCAGAATATGCTGGAGATGACCACGATCGAAATGCGTTCCACCCGAGATCCGACCGCCCGCTCGTTCACGGCGTCGGGATCTGAGGTCGAGATCCTCTGCCCGTTCTTTTACATCCCGCAGGGTGTGAACCGGCATGCAAGATTGACCCCTGTATTGGGGTAATCGGCGTCCAAAAGTGACCCCCCTGATATTTCTGTTCAGAAGCTTCCTCAAAGGATTGAGGGAGCGATTTGGGGATGTTGGTTGTGGAGACGATTGCGAAGATCAGGCGGGCGCATTTCATCCAGGGGAAGTCGATCAAGCAGATCTGCCGGGAGCTGCGGGTATCACGGAACACGGTGCGGAAGGTGGTGCGGTCCGGGGCAACCGAGT
>JBKEDD010000134.1:0-43609 GCA_047975215.1 Jhaorihella sp. | reverse complement strand
TTGCCGGGGGCGCGCGTATCGTGGTGGCGGACGAGCCGGTTTCGGCGCTCGATGTCAGCGTCCAGGCCGCGGTGACCGATCTGCTGATGGAAATCCAGCGCGAACAGAAAACCACGCTGCTGTTCATCAGCCACGATCTGTCCATTGTGCGCTATCTCAGCGACCGGGTGATGGTGATGTATCTCGGCCATGTGGTCGAGCTTGGCACCACCGACCAGGTCTTCGCTCCCCCCTACCACCCCTATACCGAGGCGCTGCTTTCGGCGGTTCCCATTGCCGACACCGCGGTCGAGAAGACGCATATCGTGCTTGAGGGCGACATCCCCTCGGCGATGAACCCGCCGCCGGGCTGTCCTTTCCAGACCAGGTGCCGCTGGAAGTCGCAGGTGCCGGGAAATCTCTGCGACGAGGTGGTGCCGCCGATGCGCGACCTGGGCGACAACCATCAGGTGAAATGCCACCTGAGCGAAGCCGATTTCGCGCGGATGGAACCGGTCATCAAGATCGCCGCCGAATAGCGCGCCACACCGCAGGCCGCGCCGCCGCGCCGGCATGTTTGCGCCTTGAAGGGCGGCGCGGATAGGTGCTATGCAGCTTGTGTCGCGGGTGTAGCTCAATGGCAGAGCGAGAGCTTCCCAAGCTCCAGACGAGGGTTCGATTCCCTTCACCCGCTCCAGCCCGCCCGCCGATCCCGCCGCTTGCGCGATGCTCCTTGCGGCGGCGTGCACGGGGCGCTAATCCCGCACCATGGACCTGCAATTTCATACCCCGTTGACGGCCGCCCAGCAGATGGCTTTCGGTCTTGACGAACCCCAGCCCCTTGCCATCGCCGACAAGGTACGGTTTGCCGAACTGGACATGCTGAGACATGTCAACAACAAGGCCTACATGGGATGGTTCGAAACCCTGCGGGTCGCCTATTTCGACCGTTTCTGCGCGCCCTGCTTTGAGGGTCTGCCCGAACCCAGGACGGTGCTGCGCAGCGCCGAGATCCGCTATCGGCGCGAAATGGTGATGGGCGAACGCTATGTCGCCACGGCGCGCGTCAGCGCATTTCGCACCAGTTCCTACACCATGCAGCAACAGCTTTGGTCGGGCGATCTGCGGGCCACGCTGAGCGGGGTGATGGTGATGCTGCGCCCGGACGGATCGGGCCGATATCCCCTGCCCGACCGGCTGCGCCGGCATTTCATCGAGCATGATCGCGCGGAACCGCAGGGTTGAGCCGCCCGCGCCGGTTGCCTTCCCGGGCGGCTCAGCCGGAATGGCGGCGCACATATTCGGCCAGCGCCGCGGTCGATCCGTCATGGCCCCGCGCATCGGCCTGCCCGGCGATCACCGGGCCCAGCGATGTCGCCATCTCCTTGCCCAGTTCGACGCCCCACTGATCGAAGGAATTGAGGCCGAGGATCGCGCCCTCCACAAACACCCTGTGTTCGTAGGCGGCAACGATCTGGCCCAGAACGAAGGGCGTCAGGCGGGGATAGATCAGTGTCACCGAAGGCCGGTCGCCGGGAAAGACGCGGTGGCGCGCCTGCCGCTCCAGATCGTCGCCGGTCAGCCCGGCCGCGCGCAACGTCTCGCGTGCCTCCTCAAGCGTGCGGCCGCGCATCAACGCTTCGGATTGCGCCAGGCAATTGGCGACCAGAAGGCGGTGATGATGCGCAAGTTCGGGTTCATGCCCCCTTGCCGCCACCAGGAATTCGCACGGCACGATCTGGGTGCCCTGGTGCAGCATCTGGAAGAACGCGTGCTGACCGTTGGTGCCGGGTTCGCCCCAGACCACCGGACTTGACGCAACCGTCAGCGCGCGGCCGTCCATCGCCACCGACTTGCCGTTCGATTCCATCTCGAGCTGTTGCAGGTAGGCCGGCAGCCTTGCCAGCCGCTGATCGTAGGGCAGCACGGCGCGCGTCGCGTGGCCGCAGACCTGCGCATGCCACAGCCCGCTCAGCGCCAGCATCGCGGGCAGGTTGCTTTCCCAGGGTTGGGTGCGGAAGTGTTCGTCCATGGCCCGGCCGCCGCGCAGGAATTCGGCAAACCCGTCCCGGCCTATGGCGATCATCAGCGAAAGGCCGATCGGCCCCCAGACCGAATAGCGCCCGCCGACCCAGTCTTCAAAGCCGAATACCCTCTCGGGCGGGATACCGAAGCGCGCGGTCCGGTCGGTCGCGCTGGACAGCGCCACCATCTGCGCACCCACATCGCCGCCGCCGCGCATCATCCAGTCGCGGGCCGTGGCTGCGTTGGTCATGGTCTCGACGGTGGTAAAGCTCTTGGAGGCCACGATTACCAGCGTGCGGCGCGCATCCAGCCCGCGCAGCGTATCGGCGATCTGCGCGCCATCCACGTTCGAGACGAAATGAACGCGCGGCCCGTCGTGCCAGGGCGCCAGCGCCAGCGTTGCCATGGCCGGGCCAAGGTCGGATCCGCCGATGCCGATATTGACGACATCGCGGAACGCGCCGCCCGGACCGGCGGCGGAACCGCGGCGCACCGCGCCGCTGAATTCGCACATCCGCGCCAGCGTGTCGCGCACGCCTTCCTTCACGTCTACGCCATCCACCACGACCGGGGCGCCGTCGGGATCACGCAGGGCCGTGTGCAGCGCGGGGCGCCCTTCGGTTTCATTGACAGGCGCACCGGCGAACATCGCCTCGCGCCGCGCGGCCAGCCCGGCCTTGTCGCACAGGCCGCTCAGCGCGCGACGTACATCCGCGTCGATCCGGGTCTTGGAATAGTCCAACCGCATGTCCCCGGCGCTGACGCAGAACCGCTGCGCGCGGGCCGGATCGGCATCGAACAGGTCGCAAATGCGCCCGCCCCGCCCCGCCGCGCGCAGGGCCTTCAACTCGTCCCACATCGAAATTCGCTTTCTACTCAGCCCAATGTACGTTCGTCTCGCTCAGGATCGCCGTCACCGGCGCCTCTTCCGGCGTCAGGTAAAGCGCCTTTTCCAGCGCCTCGCGCTTCTCTGCGCCATTGATCACCAGATGCTTGCAAAGCGCGCCGTCCAGCACCGGCACCGTCAGGCTGACGCGGGCCTCGGGCCAGCCCTCGGGGTGCAGCGCCACCAGCGCCGGTGCGTCCGGGGCCAGCGCCGCACGCAACGCCGGCGTTCGCGCAAAAAGCGACGCGACGTGCATATCGGCGCCCATGCCCAGCAAAAGAAGCGAAATCGGCAGTTCCGGCGCCAGCATCGCCTCGAGTTCGGGCAGCGCCTTCTCGGGCGTTGTGGCCGGGGCGTAGAGCGGCAGAAAGCGCGCATCGGCGGCGCGATCGACCAGCAGCCTCTCGCGAATCATGCGCCCGTTCGAGCGCGGATCGTCCTGCGCCACCCAGCGTTCGTCGGTGGGCAGCACATGCACCCGTTCCCATTCCAGGCGCGCCGCGCAAAGCGCATCGAAGACCGGCCCCGGCGTGGTGCCCCCCGGCACCGCCAGCGACACCGTCTCGTGATGCAGCAACGCCTTCTTCAGTTCCCCCGCAAGCCGGTTGGCCAGTTCGATGGCCAGCATGTCGCGGTCGGCGTATTCGATGAAGTTCATGGGTTTATCCCCCGCCATTTGCGATCGTCGCGTGTCATGAGCTGTTCGGCGTCGCTGGGTCCGGTGCTGCCGATGTCATAGGGTTTGGGAACCTCCCCGCGCGAAGTCCAGCCGGCGATGATGGGGTCGATCCAGGCCCAGGCCGCCTCGACCTCGTCGCCGCGCATGAACAGGGTCTGGTTGCCGCGCAGCACATCGACGATAAGGCGTTCATAGGCATCCGGCGCGCGCCCGCTTGCCGGGCCCAGCGCCTCGGCAAAGGTCATGTCCAGCGGTACGTCGATCAAACGCATGCCCCCCGGCCCGGGTTCCTTGATCGTCACCTGCAGGGTAATGCCCTCGTTGGGTTGCAGCCGGATCGAAAGCAGATTGGCATGGCGCCCCGCCTCCTGCCCGAAGATCGAATGCGGCGTTTCCTTGAACATCACGTTGATGACCGACGAGCGCGCCACCAGCCGCTTGCCCGTGCGCAGATAAAACGGCGTCCCGGCCCAGCGCCAGTTGCTGATATGGGTTCTCAGCGCGATATAGCTTTCGGTCTTGCTGCGCGGGTTGCCCACCTCCTCGCGATAGCCGGGCAACGCGCCGCCCTGCCCGCCCTCTTGCCGGGCATTGTACTGGCCACGCACGATGTGATGCGGCTTGACCGGATCCAGCGCCCGGATCACCTTGACCTTCTCGTCGCGCACCGCGTCGGGGTCGAACTTGGCCGGCGGCTCCATCGCGATCAGGCACAGAAGCTGCATGAGGTGGTTCTGCATCATGTCGCGGATGGCACCGGCGCGGTCGTAATAGTCGCCGCGTCCGCCGACGCCCACGGTTTCGGCCACCGTGATCTGGATATGGTCGACATACTGGCTGTTCCACAAGGGTTCGAACAGCATGTTTCCAAACCGCACGGCCATCAGGTTCTGCACGGTCTCCTTGCCAAGGTAGTGGTCGATCCGGAAGATCTGGCTCTCGTGGAAATGCGTCGCCAGTGTTGCGTTCAACTCGCGCGCGCTTGCCAGGTCATGCCCGAAGGGCTTCTCCACCACGATCCGGGCCCGGTCCGAGGCCAGCCCGTGCAAATGCAGCCGCTCGGCCAGATCGCCGAACAGGCGCGGACGAACGGAAAAGAAGAACGCCCGCGCCCGCTCGGCGGTCATGCGCGCGGCCAGGTCCTGCCAGCCGGTATCGCCGCTGGCGTCGATGGCGACATAGTCGACGGTATCGAGAAACTGGCCCAGCAAGGTGTCATCGCCCGCCTGCGGGTCTGCCGCCTCGCGCAGCACCCCCGCGACGAGGGCGCGATAGCCTTCGGTGTCCATCCCGGCGCGCGCCGCGCCAATGATACGGGCGCCGTCCGAGAACTGCCCGGCGCAGAACCGGCGAAACAGAGCGGGCAGGATCTTGCGCCGCGCCAGATCGCCGGTGCCCCCAAAGATCACCAGATCGAACGGATCGACCGGAATGGCGCCTGAATACATGCCTCATCCTCTGTTCCGGCGCCCGGAGCTTGCCTTGTCGCACCCCGGACCGGACCGCAATAACACGGCTTCACAAGCCCGTCAGCCCGCCGCGTCCCGACTTTAACTCTTCGCGCGCCTCAGGCTAGATCATTCGGACAAATCGCGACAGGGAAACCCAGAATGAAAGATCTCGCGGCCAGCACCGGGTTTCGCGACAGGTACCTGACGGCGGACGGCCGGCGGCGGGCTTCGGTGGCGCTCAGCCATCCCGAAACGCTGTGGTTCAATACCGGCACCCTGTGCAACATCGAATGCGCCAACTGCTATATCGCCAGCAGCCCGGTCAACGACGCGCTGGTGTATATCTCTGCCGCCGAGGTGCGCGATTTCCTCGATCAGATCGAAACCCGCGGCTGGCCGGTGCGCGAGATCGGGTTCACCGGCGGCGAGCCGTTCATGAACCCCGAGATCATCGCCATGGCAGAGGCGGCGCTTGTGCGCGGCTTTCGGGTCTTGATCCTGACCAATGCCATGCGCCCGATGATGCGCCCGGCGATGCGCGCCGGTCTGGCGCGGCTGCAGGCAGCGCACGGCGCACGGCTTTCCTTGCGGATCTCGCTCGATCATTACAGCGCGCCGTTGCATGACGGCGAACGCGGCGCAGGCAGCTTCGCCCGCACCATCGAAGGCATGGCGTGGCTTCGAGATGCCGGCATCGCCATGACGGTCGCCGGCCGCACCATCTGGAGCGAGAGCGAAAGCAGCGCGCGCGCCGGGTATGGCGCCCTGTTTTGCGAACACGGGTTTGCCATCAACGCCCTGGACCCGGCCTGCACCGTCCTGTTTCCCGAAATGGACGAAGCCGCCGATGTGCCCGAGATCACCACCGACTGCTGGTCGATCCTGGGAAAATCTCCCGATGACGTGATGTGCGCCTCCTCGCGCATGGTGGTCAGGCGCAAGGGGGCCGAACGGCCGGTGGTTCTGGCCTGCACGCTGCTGGCCCACGAGCCGGAATTCGAACTGGGCGGAACCCTGGCCGAAGCCGAACGCGACGTGCATCTCAACCATCCCCATTGCGCCCGTTTCTGCGTGCTGGGCGGGGCGAGCTGTTCGCGCTGATCCGCCGCCGGTACATCCGGCGACGGCGACAGCAAGACCACGGGGGCGGCTTACCAGCGCCCGGTTGCGGCCCGTGCCATCAGCGTCAGCCGCTTGCGCGCTTCGCCCTGCCCCAGCGCACCGGCCGCCACCCGGCCGGGATCGTCCAGCGCCTGCCGCAGGACCGGCCCCGCCTGCCAGCCCGCCAGCAGCGCCGCCCCCGCGCGGGCCGATACCGCGGCGCGTGCCGCCCGCGCCCGGGCCAGCCGCGCCAGCCCGTGACGGGCAAGCGCGCGGATGCCTTCGTCTGTCGGATCGGGCAGCGGCGCCCGCCCCCGCGCTGAAAGCTCGGGCACTGCCCGCAGCCAGTTGGCCAGGCCGGAAGCATGGGCAAGATCGCTCACCACCGCGTCGTCGGCGGGTCCGAGGCGGCGCGCCGCCACCCGCAGCAGTGTCCCGGCTGTGGCGTCGATATGGGCCTCCAGCGCGGCCCTGTCCGCGAAGGGCTCGCGGTAAATATCCCAGCGCCGCGCTTCAATCAGCGAATCAAGGGCGCCCGCCAGATCGGGCGTCAGAAACCCGGCCAGCGGGGTCAGAATCTCGTGCCCGGCGACATCGCTCCCGACCTCGCCCCCTGCCTTGCCCCCCGCCGCGATCCCGGCCAGCGCGTCGCGCCACCATTGCAGCCGCATCTCGGCGATCAGTGTTTCCCGCGTCACCCAGGGCGCACGCGCCACCTCGACATTCATCGCGTATAGCGCAAACAGCACCGCCCGCGCCGGGGCCGGCGCCGCCATGGTTGCGAGAAACCGCTCGGGATCGGCGCGCCGGACCAGATCGGCGCAGGCCTCGACGGTCATTGTGCGACCGCCACGACCTGAAGATAACCGTATTCGGCGCCATGCGCGCGCCACAGGTCTATCTCGGCCTGTTCGGCATCCAGCGCCAGGCGCAGTCCGGCCGAGGGCGCGCCGGCGCGCAGCGTCTCGATACGCGCCTCGAGGGGGCCGTAATAGGCCGCCCAGGCCGAGGGCGGCAGGAATCGGTCGGCCACCACGCGATAGCCCGCATCGCGGGTTGCGGTCAGAACGCCGTCGCGGTCCTGCATCGCCGGGTATGAGGCCCAGAACGCCTCGGCAGCGGCAGAACGAGGGGCACCGGTCCAGGCCAGGTCGGTGAACACCACCGCGCCGCCGGGCGCCAGATGACCACGCCAGCCGCTCAACCCGCTCCCGACCCCGAGAAAATACAGCGCACCAGCGCACCAGATCAGATCGAACACCCCCTCCGGGCGGGCCATGTCGCCCTCGCACACCTCAACGCGGCAATCGCCGGCGAAGGCGTCCCGCACCCGCGCCGCATAGGGTGCGTGCGTCTCCATCGCGCACAGGCGCGCGCGCGGCACATGCGAAAGCAGCCCGGGGATATCGGCGCCGGGGCCGCACCCGGCATCCAGAATCCGCGCATCCGGCGACAGGCCGAGATGCCCCATGGCCCAGTCGAGACTGGCGCGATCGCCCGGCCCCTCGCGCGGCAGGTCGGAATGAATGAACAGGAAGTCCTCCACGTTCGCCCTCACTTGGTTGCACCCGGCGGTGCGCTCAGCCCGCGTCGCGGATCAGTTTCCAGCGGATAGCGTCCAGCAGCGCCTCGAAACTGGCATCGACGATGTTGGGAGACACCCCCACCGTGGACCAGCGCCGCCCCTGCCCGTCCTCGCTGTCGATGACGACGCGCGTTACCGCCTCGGTGCCGCCCTGCGTGATGCGCACCTTGAAATCCACCAGCCGCATGTCGTCGATGACCGCGGAATACTGGCCCAGATCCTTGGCTAGCGCCTTGCTCAGCGCATTTACGGGCCCGCGGTCGTTGCCGTCCTCGTCCATCGATTCGCTGACCGACAGGCGCTTTTCGCCATCGACCTTGACCACCACGACCGCCTCGGACAGGCTGACCATGCGGTTGTACTTGTTCTTGCGCCGCTCCACCGTCACCTTGTAGCGCTTGACTTCGAAGAACTCGGGCAACTGGCCCAGTTCCTCGCGCGCCAGCAACTCGAAACTGGCCTGCGCGGTGTCATAGGAATACCCCTCGTCCTCGCGCGCCTTGATCCGATCCAGGATGCGGCCAAGCGCGGGATCGCCGGTTTCGACCTTGAGCCCGGCCTCGGCCAGACGGCGGCGCAGGTTGGACTGCCCGGCCTGGTTGCTCATCGGGATGACGCGCTTGTTGCCGACGAGTTCCGGCTCGATATGCTCGTAGGTCGTGGGGTTCTTGAGAATGGCGCTGGCATGCAGCCCGGCCTTGTGGGCAAACGCGCTGGACCCGACATAGGGCGCCTGGCGCATCGGCACGCGGTTCAGGATGTCGTCCAGCATCCGGCTGGTGCGTGTCAGCCCGGCCAGCGCCTCGGCGCTCACCCCGGTCTGAAACCGGCTGGCATAGGGTTCCTTCAGCATGAGCGTCGGGATCAGCGCGGTGAGGTTGGCATTGCCGCAGCGTTCGCCCAGCCCGTTCAGCGTGCCCTGCACCTGGCGCGCCCCGGCGTCGATCGCCGCCAGCGCGCCCGCCACCGCGTTCTCGGTGTCGTTATGGGTGTGGATTCCCAGCCGGTCGCCGGGGATGCCGGCGGCGATGACCGCCCCGGTGATGCGGTGGATCTCGGGGGGCAGCGTGCCGCCATTGGTGTCGCACAGCACGATCCAGCGCGCCCCGGCGGCGTGTGCCGCCTTCACGCAGGCCAGCGCGTAATCCGGGTTGGCCTTGTAGCCGTCGAAGAAATGCTCGGCATCGTAAAGCGCCTCGCGGCCCTGCGCCACCATGTGCGCGACCGAGGCGGCGATATTGCCGATATTCTCCTCGAGCGTGATACCCAGCGCGGCGGTGACGTGGAAATCGTGGCTCTTGCCCACCAGGCACACCGCCGGGGTGCCCGCGTTCATCACTGCCGCCAGCACGTCGTCATTCTCGGCCGAGCGCCCGGCCCGCTTGGTCATGCCGAAGGCGGTAAAGGTCGCGCGGGTTTCGGGGGCGGCGGCGAAGAAATCGCTGTCGGTGGGATTGGCGCCGGGCCAGCCGCCTTCGATGTAATCGACGCCAAGCGCATCGAGCGCCGCCGCGATCTGCTGCTTGTCCGCCAGCGAGAACTGCACGCCCTGCGTCTGCTGACCATCGCGCAGGGTGGTATCGTAGAGATAGAGGCGTTCGCGGGTCATGACGCGGCCCTTTCGCGCAAGGGGCGGCGCCCGGCCCGGCGGGGTGGGCGCAAAGCGCCCGCCCCGTGGGGGGCGGGACGGGCGCTGCCCGGCGTATCCGCCGGGCGTAGCGATTGGCGAACGCTGTACATCATTTCACGGCTTCCAGCTTGGTGGGGTCAAAGTCTGGACCCGGAACGAGTTCCACGCCTTCCTTTGACATGCGAACTTCGAGACCGGCGGCCAGATACGCGGCCTTAAGTTGATCGACCTCCGAGAAATCCTTGCTTTGCATCGCCCTGGCGCGCACCTGGCAAAGGTGATCGGCATGTTCCGCCAGATCGAAAGATCTCTTGGAAGCCAACCAGCCGGATTCACCAAGTCGCAGCAGTCCCAGAAGGCCCGCGGTCCGTTTCAGAACTGCCGCCGCGGCCTGATCGGTTCTGTCCGCATCGGGGTGATCGCGGTGCTTGACTGTGGACGCTTGTGCGATCAATTCCGTCAAGGCCATCGAAGTGTTCAGGTCATTTGCAAGCGCGGCTACCACCTTCTCGTTGACAGGCCCCTCGCCGTCAAATGGCTCGTCGCCGACCAGAGAATACAGGAAATCCAGCTTCCTTTCCGCCTCACGCGCCTTCTGCGCCGTCCAGTCCATCGGCTTGCGGTAATGCGTGGACAGCATAACAAAGCGGATCACCTCGCCGGGGATCCCCTGGTCCAGCAGGTCGCGCACGGTAAAGAAGTTGCCGAGACTCTTGGACATCTTCCTGCCCTCGACCTGCAACATCTCGTTGTGCATCCAGTAATTCGCAAAACGCCCCCCGGGATGGGCGCAACGGCTTTGCGCGATCTCGTTCTCGTGGTGGGGAAACATCAGGTCGTTGCCCCCGCCATGGATATCGAAACTCTCGCCCAGCAATTCGTGACTCATCGCCGAGCATTCGATATGCCAGCCCGGCCGCCCCCGCCCCCAGGGGCTTTTCCAGCCGGGCAGGTCGGGGCCGGAAGGCTTCCAGAGCACGAAATCCATCGGGTTCTTCTTGTAGGGCGCGACCTCGACCCTGGCGCCGGCGATCATGTCCTCGACCGTTCGCCCCGACAGCTTGCCATACTCGCCATAGCTTTCGACCGCGAACAGCACATGGCCCTCGGCCTCGTAGGCGTGCCCCCCCGCAATCAGCACCTCGATCATCTCGATCATCTTGTCGATATAGCCGGTCGCACGCGGCATTGCGTCGGGCTCCAGCGCGCCCAACTCTCCCATGTCGTCGAGAAACCACTGCGTCGTCTCGGCCGTGATCTCGGAAATCTGCCTCCCGCTCTCGGTTGCGCGCCGGTTTATCTTGTCGTCCACATCGGTGAAATTGCGCACATAGGTCACATGACCTTCGCCGTAGACATGGCGCAGCAGACGGTAAAGCACGTCAAACACCACCACCGGGCGGGCATTGCCCAGATGCGCGCGGTCATAGACCGTCGGCCCACAGACATACATGCGCACGTTCTGCGGGTCGAGCGGCGCAAAACTCTCCTTGCGCCGTGTCCTGGTGTTGTAAAGTCTGATCTCGACCATGTTTCCCTCACGCAGACCGGTGCCGCGGCGGGCATAGCAACTTCGTTTCGGGATGAAAACAGAGGAACGGCCCGCCTGACGCTGTCAGCCGGTAATGCAGCAGACGATGTTGTCGGCATTCCGTTTCATACCGGCGTGATAGCATCCGAACGCGCCCCCGCCAAGCCCGTTCTCGCCGACCGCGCCCGACCGGCCGGGTTTTCGCGCAAGTTTGCTGTCCGCGCCCCGTTGCGCCCGGCCGTTCGCTGCGCCAGACTGCCGCGCATGAGCCGTGAAACCGTCAACGCCATCTGCGCCACCCTGCCGGGGGCCGAACTGTCCGACCCCTGGGGCGGCGGTCACGACGCCTGGAAGGTCGGCGGCAAGATGTTCGCCTGCATCGGAAGCCTGGGCGATGGCGTCTCGGTCAAGACCGCGGACATAGAGACCGCGCAGATGCTGATCGACGCGGGCATGGCGCGGAAGGCTCCCTATTTTCACCGCTCATGGGTGCTGTTGGCTCTCGACGCGGAGGAGGACGAACTGCGCCACCGGCTGACCGTCTCCTACGATCTCGTGCGTGCCGGGCTGACCAGGAAGACGCAAGCCCTGCTGCCGCAGCGGCGCGGCTGACGCATCCGCCGCGTACCCGGCGGCCCCCGATCACCCGAAACCAAAACGCGCAACATCCCTCAAATGCCCCGGGATCGCGTGGGCCCCGTTTCGCGCCCGGGTTTCGATTTGTCGAACCACGATTCCTCGTCGCAAGCGAAAGGTCGCTTTTCGATCTGAGGTCGCAAACGGGACAGACCCGGCCCGCGCGGGTTTGCAACGCTTGGCAAAACCGCGGAGCCGGGCATGCCAGGCGATCTTTGCAAAATCCGGCTGATCAGCCGCACCATCGGTGCCGACCGCGGGCGCGCGGCACGCGGACGGCCGAAGGCGCTCTGAACGCCACGGACCTCTGCAACGCTTCCCGGGATCGGATCGCCATGAAAGACCAGACCACCCCCACCCGCAGCGGCGGCCGCGCAGCGCGCCATGCCGCCCGTGCCGCGGCCCTGCCCGACCACCTGCGCCCGGTGCGCCCCGGGCTTTCGGGCGGGCATTACCGGCCGCTCGACGATGACGGCATGGCCCGCATCCACCGGGCGGCGCTGGATGCCCTGGAACAGATCGGCCTGGCCGATGCACCGCAAAGCGGGGCGCGTCATCTGACCGGCGCCGGCTGTCTGTCGGGCGGGGATGGCCGCATCCGCTTTCCCCGTGCCCTGGTTGAAGACACGATCGCAAGGGCCAACCGCGCCATCACGCTGCATGGCCGGGATCCGGCCCACGACCTGCAGCTTTCGGGCAGCCGCGTGCATTACGGAACCGCCGGCGCCGCCGTGCATATGGTCGATGTCGAGACCCGCGACTATCGCGACAGCACGCTGCAAGATCTGCACGACGCCGCCCGCATCGCCGACCGGCTGGACAACATCCATTTCGTGCAGCGCCCGATGGTCGCCCGCGATATCGCCGACAATTTCGAAATGGACATCAACACCATCTACGCCTGCTGCGCGGGCACCACCAAACATGTCGGTACATCGTTCAGCGAACCGGGCTTCGTCGCGCCCGCCTTCGAACTGCTGCACCTGATGGCCGGTGGCGAGGCCGCCTGGCGAGCGCGCCCCTTCGTCAGCAATACCAACTGTTTCGTGGTGCCGCCGATGAAGTTCGCCACCGAAAGCTGTCTGGTGATGGAAGCCTGCATCGAAGGCGGCATGCCGGTGCTGCTGCTCAGCGCCGGGCAGGCAGGTGCCACCGCGCCCGCCTCGATCGCCGGGGCCATCGTGCAGTCAGTGGCCGAATGCCTGGCCGGGCTGGTCTATGTCAACGCGGTGAAACCGGGCCATCCGGCGGTGTTCGGCACCTGGCCCTTCGTCAGCGACTTGCGCACCGGGGCAATGTCGGGCGGGTCGGGCGAGCAGGCGCTGCTGAGCGCCGGCTGCGCCCAGATGCACCGCTTTTACGACCTGCCCGGCGGCGCGGCGGCGGGCATTGCCGATTCCAAGCTGCCCGACATGCAGGCGGGCTGGGAACAGGCAACATCCAACGTCATGGCCGGGCTGGCGGGGCTGAACATGGTCTACGAGGCGGCGGGTATGCACGCTTCGCTGCTTGGCTTCTGCCACGAAAGCCTGATTCTGGGCGACGACCTGATCGGCCAGGCCCTGCGCTGTGTGCGCGGTATCGAGGTGGACGAGGACGCGTTGTCGCTCGACGCGATCCGCCAGACCTGCATCGGCGGGCCTGGGCATTACCTCGGCTCGGCCCAGACCTTGCGGCGCATGCAGTCCGACTACGTCTATCCCGCGTTGGCCGACCGGACCTCGCCGAAGGAATGGGCCGAACGCGGCTGGCCGGACCTGATCGCGCGGGCCGCCGCGAAGAAACGCGCGATACTGGCCGAACCCGCGCCGGCCCGGTTCGACGCGGCGACCGATGCCGCGATCCGGGCGCGGTTTACCATCCATCTGCCGGCCTGACGCCACGCCGGACATGAAAAACCCCACACCGACAAAGGCGCCCGGCCGGGGGGCCGGGCGCCGGGCCACGGGCCCGTTTGGATTCTTGCTGCCATCGCTGCCCGCGACGGACAGCGGCGGCGCATTGCTGCGGCCGGGCCATGCCTGGGGCTGAACCGCAGCGCCGGCGGCGTCAGCTCTTGGGCATCAGCCCGGCATCCATCGCGGCCGCGGCTTCGTCGGCGTCCAGCGCGCCGCTCTGGTCGACATCCATCGCAGAGAAGGTCTCGGCGGTGATCTCGGGATAGACGGCCTGCACCTCTTCCAAGGATATCATGCCGTCACCGTTGGCGTCGATGTTGTTCGCCGCCCATGCAGGCGCCGAAAGCCCCGCGCCGATCAGTGCTGTCAGGATAATGCTTCTCATCTCTGGTCTCCTTGTTGCGTCGCACAAGGACGCCGTTCTTGCGCCCTTGCACACTCAGACGCCCGGGCCCCCGGTCGCGTCCACGCGGGGCGGCGAACCGGTCGGCCATGGCCGAACCCCGCCGAAACCGCAGGCCCGGCCCGGCAAATCCCCGCCGAAAAAGGCCCCACGCCGGGAATAGGCGGGAAAGCCCCGCCTTTTCAAGTGTTTCGGAAACGGGCTGGATGGCGGCGGGGCAACAGGAATCGGACCACCGCCATGAACCCGAAAATGACCGGCGACGAACCGGGCGCGGAACTGGTCGCCCTTCTGCCGTTGCTGAGACGCCGCGCCCGGCGGTTGCTGCGCTGTCCCGACGCCGCCGCGGACCTGGCGCAGGAGGTCGCGCTTCGGCTTTGGGCGGCACGGGCGGGCGGGGCCGCGATCGAGGACACCCAGGCCTATGCCATGACGGTGCTGCGCAATCTGGCCGTGTCGCACTGGCGCGCCGCGCGGTCGTGCGAGGAGTTGCACGAGGACATGGCCGCCATCGCACCCGACGCTTTGCGCCGCATCGCGCTGCGCGATCTGGACCGCGCCGTTTCCCGCCTGAGCGGGGATCACGCCCGCCTGATCCGGTTGGTGCGGGCCGGCATCACCAGCCCGGCGGAACTGGCCTGCCGTACCGGCCTGCCTGTGGGCACGGTGATGTCGCGGCTGTCGCGGGCGCGCGCTGCGCTTCGTGCCGAACTGGGGCTTGACCGGAACGCCCCCAGCGCATCGCTTCTGGACGAGGCGTCAAACTGACCCGGCCGGTTTGCCCGGGAAGCGACCGGGAGGCGATTTTCTGACGAAAATCGCGCCTTCGGCGAGGATATTTGCGGTCAGAAGAACTGGCGGGGGCCGGGCGGCGCGGTCAGGAGGGCGCATCGCTCTTGCGGGCGATCACATGCCAGCCAAAGCACTGCAATTCGGACGAGCGGCGGGCCATGCGGGCGCCGTCAAGACGCGCGATCAGGCGGGCATTCAGCCGCGCGATCTGCATCACGATCCAGCTCAGCGGCTCGCGCGGGCCGGCCCGGTATTGCTTGCGCACCCGTGTCAGGCGGCCGATTTCCTGATCCATCACGTCGAAATAGCCGCCATTGGCCGTGAGTTCCTCGATCTCGAAACCCAGCCGTTCGAAATGCAGGCGATAGAAGTACTGCGAGAATCCGGTGCAGTAGTGGTAAGGGGCGAAATGGGTGATCGAATTGAACGGGGCGGTGAGGATGACGCGCCCGCCGGGCCGCGTCAGGCGGGCCAGCTTTTCCAGCGCGCGCACCGGGTCGGTCACATGTTCCAGCACTTCCGAACAGAACACCGTGTCGAACTGGCGATCCTCGGGGATATCGTAGAGGTCGCAGACGAAATCGAGCCGGCTCGTATCCCATCGGCCGGTATGCAGCCCGGCGCCGTCGCCCGCACCGTCATATTCGGCGATGTCCTGGGCTAGGTATTCCAGATGTGCGCAATGGGGTTTGTAGGCGCATTCCCCGGCGCCAACATCCAGCAGGCTGGATCCGGCGGGCAGCGCGCGCAGGGCGTTTTCGATCCAGGTATCGCGGGCGGCGTGGTTCTTGATGCGCGGCATTGGCGGACCTTCGGGGATCGGTTGGCGGTGCCGGTCTTGTGCCACGAAGGGACGGGGCGTGGCCAGCCGGTATTTCCCGGGCCTGTCTGCGGCGTTGTCTGTGCCGCGGCTCCGGTCTAGCGTGGCGGCGGGCAAGCGAAGGGGCCGGACGTGACGGCATATCATCTGGTCCTGACGGGATATCTGGGCGTCGAGGCCCGGCGGGCACAGGCGGCGGCGGGCTTGGCGCCGCGCCATTTCCTTGTTGAACTGGCTACCGCCCTGGGCGGGCAGATTCACGAACCGGATCCGGCAGCATCCGCGCCTGCACGTCTGCTGCACCGGGTGCTGAAGACCCCGCCCGCGCTGATCGCGCTGGCGCGCGAGGTGGCGGCGCGCGCGGGCGATACGGACGTGGTGTTCTGCCTGGGCGAGGCCGCGGCGCTGCCGCTGGCGGACGAACTGCGCCGGCAACGCAAGGCGACGCGGCTGCTGAGTTTCGGGCATAACCTGCGGCGTCCGCGCATCCGGGCGGCACAGGCTCTGAGCGGGTGCGTGGCACGGATCGACCGGTTTTTCGTCTTCACCCATGACGCCGTGTCCGATCCGGCCCGCTTCGTGCATTACACCGAACAGACCGACGACCGGTTCTTCCGCCCCGGCGATACGCCCGCGCGGACCCGGCGGGCGCGCATCGTCAGCGTCGGGCTGGAACGGCGCGACTATGTCACGCTGGCCGAGGCGGTGCGCGGGCTGGATGCGCAGGTGAACATCAGCGCGTTCTCGAAAGACGCCCTGCCCGGATCGCGCACCCGCCCCGCCGCCCCGCCGCCGAACTGGGACATGCGGTTTTATGAATGGCCCGACCTGGCGGCGCTGTACCGGTCGGCCGATCTGGTGGTGATCCCGCTGGAGCCCAGCGACTATGCCGCTGGCATCACCACGCTGCTGGAGGCGGCGGCGGCGGGATGCGCGGTGATCGCCAGCGACACCGGCGGGCTACGCGACGCCTTCGCCGCGCCCGACGCGGTGGAATGGGTGCGCCCTGGTGACGCGCAGGCATTGCGGCGGGCGATTTCGGCACTGCTGGGCGATGCCGGCCGGCGCGCGGAACTGGCCGCGGCGGCCCATGCGGCGCAACAGGCGCATCACGGGCTGGACGCGCGCGTCGCCGACATGGCCGCGGTGCTGCGCGCCCTGGCTGACTGACAACGAAGAAGGGGGGCGCGTGGCCCCCCCAGTTTCGCCGTTCAGGCTCCGCTCGTTGACCGCCCGGTACTTTTCTGCCTGCGGCCTGAACGTCGTCGAGGGCGAGCGCACCCGCCCCGTGTGCCGCCGGAATTCAGAGAATTCCGGTGGAGCAGGACAGAGCGGAAACCGAAGGTTTCTGCGGCGTCCTGCCCGGTTTCATTTCGGGAGGACGGGGTGCGCCCGCCCTGCCCGTTGCTTTCGTCCGATCCGGATTTTCAAGCAAACCCGGACCCTTACGCGCCGCCGCTGACGCGATACCTTAGCTGCACCCCGAGGTCGCCCCGCAGGTGTTGCATTTCATGCAGGTGCCGTTTCGCACCAGCGTGAAGTTGCCGCATTCGCCGCAGGCCTCGCCCTCGTAGCCCTGCATGCGCGCCTTGGCGCGGGCGTCGATGCCGACGGTACCGCTGACCATCGCCGTGCTTGACGCAGCGACGGTGGCGACGGTGGCGGCGGTCGTGGACGGCACCAACGTCTGCAGGGCCGCAACCGGGTCGGCCGCTCCGTCAAGTGCCGTCGCCCCGATCGACTGGCCGCCCTGGAACACCACCAGTTCCTGGGGCAGGCGCTTGCGCAGATAGCCGGTGGAACTGATCTGTTTCAGCACCTCCAGCGAGCGCGAGGCGGCAGTTTCCGACATCTCCGAGATGTTGGACACGCCCTCTTCCTCGCCGCGCCCGAGATCGTCGAAACTGGCGCCCTCGGGTTTGACATGCGCCAGGTCGGTACGGTCGAGATAGGACACCGCCAGTTCGCGGAACACATAGTCGAGGATCGAAGTGGCGTTCTTGATGCTGTCGTTGCCCTGCACCATGCCCGCCGGTTCGAACTTGGTGAAGGTGAAGGCATCGACGAATTCCTCAAGCGGAACACCGTATTGCAGGCCGACGCTGATCGCGATGGCGAAGTTGTTCATCATCGCGCGAAAGCCCGCACCCTCCGTGTGCATGTCGATGAAGATCTCGCCAAGCTGGCCGTCGGCGTATTCGCCGGTACGCAGATAGACCTTGTGCCCGCCCACCATGGCCTTCTGGGTATAGCCCTTGCGGCGCTGCGGCATCTTCTCGCGGTGGCTGCGCACGACCTCCTTTACCACCACCTTTTCGATGATCTTCTCGGCCAGAACGGCGGCCCGTTCCTGGGCCGACCCGCTTTCCAGCACCCCGGCGGCTTCGTCGTCATCCTCGACCAGCGCGGCGGCCAGCGGCTGGCTGAGCTTGGAGCCGTCGCGGTACAGCGCATTGGCCTTCACACCCAGCCGCCAGCTCAACTCGTAGGCGGCCTGGCAGTCCTCGATCGTGGCGTCGTTGGGCATGTTGACGGTCTTGGAAATGGCGCCCGAAATGAAGCTTTGCGCCGCCGCCATCATGGTGATGTGGCTTTGTACGCTAAGGAAACGCCTGCCCTTGCGCCCGCACGCATTGGCGCAGTCGAACACCACCAGATGTTCGGGGCGAAGATGCGGCGCGCCCTCAAGAGTCATGGTGCCGCAGACATGATCGTTGGCGGCCTCGATGTCGCGGCGCGAGAAACCCAGATGCCGCAACAGGTCAAAGCCCGGATCGTTCAGCGTGGCGGCCGCGATGCCCAGCACGTCCTGGCAGAATTCGGCCCCCAGCGTCCACTGGTTGAAGACAAAGCGGATGTCGAAGGCGCTTTCCAGCGCCGCCTCGACCTTGGCGAGTTCCTGCGGGCCAAAGCCATGCCCCGCGAGCGTCGTTGGGTTGATCGCCGGCGCGTTGCCGATGCTGCCATGGCCGACCGCATAGGCGACGATTTCCTCGATCTGGGCGCTGCCATAGCCCAGCTTCTCCAGCGCGGCAGGCACCGAGCGGTTGATGATCTTGAAATAGCCGCCCCCGGCGAGTTTCTTGAACTTGACCAGCGCAAAGTCGGGCTCGATGCCCGTCGTGTCGCAATCCATCACCAGCCCGATGGTGCCGGTGGGTGCGATCACCGTGGTCTGGGCGTTGCGAAAGCCGTGCTTCTCACCCAGGCTCAGCGCCTCGTCCCAGGCAGACATTGCCAGATCGGCCAGCCGGGTATCGGGGCAGTTGGCATGATCCAGCGGCACCGGCCTTACCGCCAGCGACTCGTAGCCGTCGGATGCGCCGTGGGCGGCGTTGCGGTGGTTGCGGATCACGCGCAGCATGTGATCGCGGTTCGCCTCATACCGGGCGAAAGCGCCCAGTTCGCCGGCGATCTCGGCGCTGGTGGCATAGGCGACGCCGGTCATGATCGCGCTCAGCGCGCCGCACAGGGCACGGCCTTCGGCCGAATCATAGCCCAGCCCCATGTTCATCAGCAGGCCGCCGATATTGGCGTATCCCAGGCCAAGCGTGCGGAAATCGTAGGACTGGCGCGCGATTTCCCTGCTGGGGAACTGCGCCATCATCACGCTGATCTCCAGCGTCAGGGTCCACAGCCGGGCCGCGTGCATGTAATCTTCGGCCTGAAAGCTGCCATCCTCAAGGAAGGCCAGCAGGTTCATCGAGGCGAGATTGCAGGCGGTATCGTCCAGGAACATGTATTCCGAGCACGGGTTGGAGCCGCGGATCGGTCCGTCCTCGGGGCAGGTGTGCCAGTCGTTGACGGTATCGTGATACTGGATGCCGGGATCGGCGCAGGCCCAGGCGGCGTGCCCAATCTGCGCCCAGAGATCGCGCGCCTTCACGGTCCTGGCGACGCTGCCGTCGACACGGTTGACAAGCTGCCAGTCGGCATCTTTTTCCACCGCGGTCAGGAAGGCATTGGTGACGCGGATCGAGTTGTTCGAATTCTGGCCCGAAACGCTGTTGTAGGCTTCCGAATCCCAGTCGGTGTCATAGGTCGGAAACTCGATGCTGGTATGACCCTGGCGGGCATAGTCCAGCACCCTCTTGATATAGGTTTCGGGGATCATGTTGCGCTTGGCATCGCGGATCGCCGATTTCAGCGCCTCGTTGACCGCCGGGTCGAATGCATCTGATTCGGCCCCGTCCCAAAGGCGGATCGCGTCGAACAGGCCGTTCAGCTTCTGCTCGTGCATCTTCGATCCGGCCACCATGCTGGCGACCTTCTGTTCTTCAAGCACCTTCCAGTTGATGAACTGCTCGATATCGGGGTGGTCGGCATCCACGATCACCATCTTCGCCGCGCGCCGGGTCGTGCCGCCCGACTTGATCGCTCCGGCCGCACGGTCCCCGATCTTGAGGAAGCCCATGAGGCCGGAGCTCTTGCCGCCGCCCGACAGCTTCTCGCCCTCTCCCCGGAGGGCTGAAAAATTCGTGCCCGTGCCGCTGCCATACTTGAACAGCCGCGCCTCGCGCACCCACAGATCCATGATGCCGCCTTCGTTGACCAGATCGTCCTTGACGCTCTGGATAAAGCAGGCATGCGGCTGCGGGTGCTCGTAGGCCGATTTCGACCTGGTCAGCCTGCCGGTCCTGAAATCGACATAGTGATGCCCCTGCGCCGGGCCGTCGATACCATAGGCCCAGTGCAGGCCGGTGTTGAACCATTGCGGGCTGTTGGGGGCGGCCCGCTGCGTCGCCAGCATATAGCGCATCTCGTCGAAATAGGCGCGGGCGTCGTCCTCGGTGCTGAAATAGCCGCCCTTCCAGCCCCAATAGGCCCAGGCGCCCGCGAGCCGGTCGAACACCTGCTTTGACGAGGTTTCGCCGCCGGATTCGACATCGGCACCATCAGGAACCGAACGCCAGAGAAATTCCGGAACAT
Organism: Jhaorihella sp.; assembly: GCA_047975215.1. Taxonomy (GTDB): domain Bacteria; phylum Pseudomonadota; class Alphaproteobacteria; order Rhodobacterales; family Rhodobacteraceae; genus JAGRMG01. The sequence goes on along the minus strand of JBKEDD010000134.1, from coordinate 23,264 downwards.
CCTTTTCGCGGACGCGGCGAAGCCGCGCGGGAACGCCGGCCTTGCGGAAGTACTTCTGCGCGATGACATCGCTGGCCACCTGGCTCCAGTCCGCCGGCACCTCGATTTCATCAAGGCGGAACACGATCGTTCCGTCGGGGTTGCGAATCTCCGATGCGGTGGTGACGAAGTCCAGATCGGCGTATGCGTCCTGCCCTGCCCTTGTGAATTTTCTTTCGATCTTCATGTCGCTGCCTCTGCGGTCCTTTTCGTTCCATTCAGCCGTTTCCGGCGGCCCCGTTCATTCGGGGGTGCGCCCCCGGCCGCCGACGGAACGACCGGACAGACCCGTTGCGGTGCCACACCCCCGTTGCGGGGCGCGGCCAGGCCTTTTCGCCATTATGAAAGGCGTTGTGTCCTTGCGTTCCGAACCTGCGACTTCCGGCCTTGTTCATACCAGATTTAGTGGTTTCGCAGTCGGCTCATACAATCTGACGTATCCACACATAGGACGTCAACGGAATTTTTACGGCCTTTGCCGGATATTTCCGGTTGACCTGCGAAGGCACAGGACGGCCCCCCGGCGGCGGGTGATTCATCCACAGCGCCGACGCGCCGCCACCGACCCGGCCTGCGCCGCCGCCTTGAACATTTTTTGTCGCGAACCGGCTGGTTTGGCGGCGCTTTCTCATGATGCAACGTCGCCTTCGCCCCGTCGCGTCCCGGGCCGCCTCTTCCGGCATGTCCGGCTGTGGCCCGCGACAAGGTGTTGCGCCATGGACCCAGGACAAGCCCGATACATGCCTTGCGCACCCCTGCCGGGTTGCGCCCCGGGCCCGGACCGGGTGCGATTCCCGCCTTTCCCGGCCAACGACCGGCGCGCTCCCAAGCCGCGCGTGCCGGGCCCGGGACAAGGCGTGAAAGAAAAGGACATCTGCAAAGATTTGGTCGGGGCGAGAGGATTCGAACCTCCGACCCCCTGTTCCCAAAACAGGTGCGCTACCAGACTGCGCCACGCCCCGGACCGTGCGCCGTTCTACAGTGCAATCGGGGTCGTGAAAACCGCTATTCGGGACCATCGCGCGAAAACCGGCTCACCGATTCGCGGGCGATCCGGCTATTCGGCGGCCCGCGCCGCCTCGATCTCGGCGGCCCGGCGTTCGACCTGTTCGACGATATGCTCGATCATGGCCGCATTCGACATCTTGTGGCTTTGCCGACCGGCCAGATAGACCATGCCCGCCCCCGCGCCGCCGCCGGTGAAACCGATATCGGTCATCAGCGCCTCGCCCGGACCGTTGACCACGCAACCGATGATCGAGAGCGTCATCGGCGTATGGATATGAGCCAGCCGGGTTTCCAGTTCGGCCACCGTCGCGATCACGTCGAATCCCTGCCGCGCGCAGGACGGGCACGAGATGATGTTGACGCCGCGATGACGCAGCCCCAGCGCCTTGAGAATTTCGAACCCCACCCTGACCTCTTCCACCGGGTCGGCCGACAGCGACACGCGGATCGTATCGCCGATGCCGGCCCACAGCAGGTTGCCCAGCCCGACGGCCGACTTGACGGTGCCGGTGACAAAACCGCCAGCCTCGGTGATGCCCAGATGAATCGGGGCATCGGTGGCTTCGGCGATGCCCTGGTAGGCCGCCGCCGCCAGGAACACGTCCGAAGCCTTCACGCTGATCTTGAAGTCGTGGAAATCGTTGTCTTGCAGGATTCGGATATGTTCGAGCGCGCTTTCCACCATCGCCTCGGGACAGGGTTCGCCGTATTTTTCCAGCAGATGCCGTTCAAGACTGCCGGCGTTGACGCCGATGCGGATCGAACAGCCGTGATCGCGGGCCGCCGCGATCACCTCGCCCACCCGATTCGCGTCGCCGATATTGCCGGGGTTGATGCGCAGACAGGCGGCCCCGGCCTCGGCTGCCTCGATGCCGCGGCGATAGTGGAAGTGGATATCGGCGACGATGGGCACCGGGCTTTCGGCCACGATCTCGCGAAGGGCGCGGGCGCTGGCCTCGTCGGGGACCGAGACGCGCACGATATCGGCGCCCGCCTCTGCCGCGGCCAGTACCTGCGCCACGGTGGCGGCCACGTCCGTTGTCTGCGTGTTGGTCATGGTCTGCACCGAAATCGGCGCGCCATCGCCCACCGGAACGTTGCCCACCATGATCCGGCGTGACTTGCGGCGTTCGATGTTGCGCCAGGGGCGCAGGGGATTGTGCGACATGGCTGTTCCGGTTCGCTGGATATCGGTTCTCGGCACGAGGCCGGTATGCGCGCCCGGCGGCCCGGCCGCAATGGCTATCGGGCGCTCATTCCGCCGGCAAGGGTGCCTGGGTCCGCGCCTCGGCGACCATGCGGGCAAGGTCGCTGTCCTGTTCGATGTCGGCGACCTGATAGCGTTCGGTGACCGATGCGATCGAAAGCGGCAGGTTCGACGTGACCATGCCGGATTCGCCCACCGGGCCGAAATGTTCGCCGTTCACCAGGAAATAGACGGCGCCGGATTCACCCGCGCGCAGGGTCGGCGGTTCTTCGGTCAGCGGAACCTTGTAGGTGGTTCCCGGCTGCATCGTCGCCTCGTAGATATGGGTGCCGTCGGCGGCAGTGACCCGCACCCAGGACGGGCGCACCGCGACCACGACAAGATTGGGCGACACATCCTCGACCACCTGCGGCACGGCGGACGGCTGATCGCCGGCGGATGCGGCCTGAACGCGCGGCAGTACCGGGGTCGTGAAACTGCCGCCGCTGCGCGGATCGAGGGTCGAGATCGGGGCGTCGCGGGCCACCAGAACCGGCACATCCAGCGCCTGCGGGCGGTACAACCGATCCATCGCCTCGGCGCTCGGGGTCGAACCGGCCCCATTACCGCCCCGCGCCGCCTCCAGCGGGTCGAGATCGGACAGCACGACCGGCGCCTGTTCGACCGGCGCGAACTGCACCTGCTGAACCTCTCTCAGAACCGACCAGCCGCCATAGCCGATGCCCCCGATCAGCGCCAGCAACACCACGGCAGAGCCGATGGCACGCGGTTCGATCCGGCTGAGGATACCGTCGCTTTCGGGGGCAAACGGCGTGCCCGGCATGATCAGCGGGTCGCGGTCTGCCGATGGCCCGCGAGTGGCGCGCGGCTCGGCCGATGTCTTGCGGTTGCCGGATGCCTCCGACGACATCCCGTGCGCCACCGAGAACCCGCTTTCGCGGCAAAAGGCGGCGAACGCCTCTTCCGGCGGCATGCCCAGATAGCGGGCATAGGAGCGGACATAGCCGGCGATGAACCCGGGCGTGTCGAACGCGGTCGGGTCGGAATTCTCGATGGCGGCGATGTAGTTGGCCTTGATCCTGAGTTCGCGCTGCACGTCGAGCAGCGATTTGCCCATCGTGGCGCGTTCGCCCCGCATCACATCGCCCAGGCGGGTTTCGTAATCGTCAAACCCCTTGGGGCCGGAAACATCTTCCTGTTCAGGTTTACGCTGAAATCTGCGCCTGATCATCCCCGCTGCCCCATTGTGCCTGCCGCAACCCCTGCCCGGCATCTCGAACCGTCCCCACACGATTCGTCCGTGCCGTTTGTTGCCGCAAGCCTAGCACAGCGCAAGCGATTTGCACATGCGTCCGAGGTCACCCGGCAAGTTCGGCACGATTCAGCGCACATTGCGACCAGAGCTCGTCCATCGCCCGAACCAGCGCGTCGATCTCCCTTGGCCCGTGCACGGGCGAGGGCGTGAAGCGGAGCCTTTCGGTGCCGCGCGGAACCGTGGGAAAGTTGATCGGCTGTACGTAGATGCCATACTGATCCAGCAGCATGTCGCTTAGCTGCTTGGTATGGACGGGATCGCCGACGATCACCGGAACGATATGCGAGCCGTGGTCGATGATCGGCAGGCCGAGGGCCTTGAACCGGGTCTTCAGGATCGCCGCCTGCTCCTGATGTCTGGCGCGCAGTTCCGGGTGGCGCTTGAGCCATGCGACCGAGGCCGCCGCCCCCGCCGCCACCGCCGGCGGCAGCGACGTGGTAAAGATGAAGCCCGGCGCATAGGATCTTATGGCATCGCACATTTTCGCGCTTGCCGCGATATAGCCGCCCATCACGCCGAACGCCTTTGCCAGGGTGCCGTTGATGATGTCGAGCCGGTGCATCAGCCTGTCGCGTTCGGCCACGCCGGCGCCGCGCGGGCCGTACATGCCGACCGCGTGCACCTCATCGATATAGGTCAGCGCGCCGAATTCGTCGGCCAGATCGCATATCGCCTCGACGGGTCCGAAATCGCCGTCCATCGAATAGACCGATTCGAAGGCGATCAGCTTGGGCGCGGCCGGATCGTCGGCGGCCAGCAATTCGCGAAGATGACCCACGTCGTTGTGGCGGAAGATACGCTTGGCGCCGCCGTTGCGGCGCACGCCCTCGATCATGGAGGCGTGATTGAGTTCGTCGGAATAGATGATGAGGCCGGGAAACAGTTTCGGCAGCGTCGAAAGCGTCGCGTCATTGGCGATATAGGCGCTGGTAAACAGCAGCGCCGCATCCTTGCCGTGCAGGTCGGCCAGTTCCGCCTCGAGCCGTTTGTGATAGACCGTGGTCCCGCTGATGTTGCGGGTGCCGCCCGATCCGGCGCCGGCAGCCTCGACAGCCTCGTGCATCGCCGCCAGAACGACGGGGTTCTGCCCCATGCCCAGATAGTCGTTGCCGCACCAGACGGTGATATCCTGCTCGGCCCCGTCCGGCCGGGTCCGGATCGCATGCGGGAAATGGCCGTTGCGCCGTTCGATGTCGATGAAGGTCCGGTAGCGGCCTTCCTGGTGCAGGCGGTCAATCGCGGCGTCAAGCTGTGCGGAATAGTCCACCGGGTCCTCCAGTTCTGTCTTGGGTCGGTGCCCTGTTTGGCGCGTGGCTCACGCATTCGCGTTCCTAAATGCCTACTATGCGCGCGCGCTTCGATCAACTCAATAGACGCGGGCCGATAGTCGCAGCCTTGATCTGGATCAACCGTCAGGCGCCCCCGGTCGAAAAGATATGTTCGACGGTCATGTATTCCATGCTTTGACCGCCTGCAATCCGCGTTGACGCCGACAGGACCGGTTGACCAGCGCCCCGTTTTCGATGCGCGAAGATTGCGATGCACCCCCCGGGCCGCGTGCCGGCGCATTGATTCTCCTGACCATGTACCAGATCGCCGGGGCGATACCGGTCCGGGCACTTTCGTTCGGGTGGCGCAATCCGGCCGGGCGCCTGCCGGCACATGGCGCTGGACACGGGCAGGACCGCTGATACTTTGCGGGCGATCCAGAACCGAAGGAGCCGCCCCATGTCACTTGATGCCGTCCTTGCCCGCATTGACGCGGACCTGCCAGCCGCAACCGACCGGCTGCTCGAACTGTTGCGCATCCCTTCGATCTCGACCGATCCTGCCTTCGGCGCCGATTGCGACCGCGCCGCCGACTGGCTGGTGCGCGACCTGCAAAGCCTTGGCATCAAGGCCGGAAAGCGCGCGACGCCCGGCCATCCGATGGTTGTAGGCCATGGCGATGGCGACGGGCCGCACCTGCTGTTTTACGGCCACTACGACGTGCAGCCCGTGGACCCGCTGAACCTGTGGGAGCGCGACCCGTTCGATCCCGCGCTGGAGGACACCGGCCGGGGCCGCGTGATACGCGGCCGCGGCGCCAGCGACGACAAGGGCCAGCTGATGACCTTTGTCGAGGCCTGCCGGGCATGGGTGGCGGTGCACGGGAAGCTGCCCTGCCGCCTGACCTTCCTTTTCGAGGGCGAAGAGGAAAGCGGTTCGCCCTCGCTGGTGCCGTTCATGCGCGAGAATGCCGCCGAACTGCGCGCCGGCATCGCGCTGATCTGCGACACCTCGATGGTGTCGCCCGGCGTGCCGTCGATATCGGGCCGGTTGCGCGGCATGCTGAAGGAAGAATTCACCATCCACGGCCCCCGGATCGACCTGCATTCAGGGCACTATGGCGGGCCGGGGCTGAACCCGCTGCGCGAGATGGCGCGCATCGTCGCCTCCTTCCACGACCCCGAAACCGGCCGCGTCGCGGTCGAGGGCTTCTACGACGGCGTTCACGAGGTTCCCGAAGACCTGCTGCGCCAGTGGCAGCAAAGCGGGTTCGACGAGACAACCTATCTGAATTCGGTCGGCTATTCCCGCCCCCATGGCGAAGCCGGCTATTCGACGCTGGAACAGCAATGGGCGCGCCCGACGCTTGAAATCAACGGCATGTGGGGCGGTTATCAGGGCGCGGGGTCGAAAACCGTTATCCCGGCAGAGGCACATTGCAAGCTGACCTGCCGGCTGGTGGGCGACATGGACCCGGACCGCCTGCGCGCCGCCATCCGCGCGCATGTGGCAGACCGGCTGTCGGTGGACGCCCGCGCAACCTGGGACGACTAGTCCGACGGCTCGAAGGCGGTGGTGATGAATACCGACCGGCCCGAATTCGGGGCCGCGCGCCAGGCGCTGTCGGACGAATGGAACCGCGAGGCGGTGATCGTCGGCATGGGCGGGTCGATCCCGATCGCGGGTTTCTTCCGGGACATACTGGACATGGACGCAATGCTGATCGGATTCGCCAACGACGACGACGCGATCCACTCGCCCAACGAGAAATACGACCTGGAGAGCTTTCACAAGGGAATGCGCAGCTGGGCACGGGTGCTGGATGCGCTTGTGAACGCGGCCTGAGCGCCGGCGGATTCGGGCCTATCCCAGACCCGCCAGCCGCCGTTCCAGCCGCCCGGCCAGCAGGGCCAGATCCGCGCGCGATGCCGCGCTCAGCGGCTTGCCCGGCTTGCGCACCGTGTCATGTGCAATGGCGCCACGCGCGGCCAGGATATGCTTGCGCACCGCCAGCCCAAGCCCCGGCTGGCTTTCATAGCGCACCACCGGCAGATAGGCATCGAACAGATCGTGGGCACGCTCGCTGTCGCCCGAGCGGTGCGCCGCCACCACCTGCGCCATCATCTCGGGATAGGCGAAACCGGTCATAGCCCCGTCGGCGCCGCGCCGCATCTCTTCGGGCAGGAACAGCCCGCCATTGCCGCACAGGATCGAGATGCGCCGTTCACCTGCATCGGAAGCGGCACGCAGGGCGGTGATCTTGTCGAGCCCCGGCCAGTCCTCGTGCTTCAACATCACGCAGGTCGGGCAATCCCTGACGATTTGCAGGATCACACCCACCGGCACCACGACATTGGTGACAAGCGGGAAATCCTGCAGGACGAAGGGCGTTTCACCCAAGGCGTCCGCGATGTTGTGATAATATGACAGGATCTGCCCGTCGCCTCTCAGCGTCCAGGGCGGTGCCACCATGACCCCGGCGGCCCCGGTATCCATCGCCAGCGCGGCAAGGCCGGCGATCTGCGCGAGCCCCGGCGCCGAGACCCCCACGACCACCGGCAGCGAGGTGCGCGCCACGACGCGAGCGATAACCGTCGCGCTTTCCTCGAACGACAGCTTGCCCGCCTCGCCCATGATGCCGAGGATGGTCAGTCCGGTGGCACCCTTTTCGACGTAGAATTCGACCATACGGTCGATACTGTCCAGATCCAGCGCCCCGTCGGGCAGGAAGGGCGTCACCGCGATGGTGAAGACGCCGCTTGCGGTTTCATCCAGCCGGGTCACGTTCATACCTTTCCTCACCTGCGCCCGCCCGAGAGGTGCCCGCAACGGCACCCGCGCGGCGCCACCACAGGCAGCGCCGCCTTCGCTTTGCCGCGCCGATCCGGCGCGCTCGGGGCGCGCGGCCGGCTAGGCCACGCCCTGTCTGACCAGTTCGCGGGCCACCTTGATGAACGCCGCCGCCTGCGGGCTGTCGGGCTGGCTGACCACCACGGGTGCGCCGCTGTCGCCGGCTGTGCGGATGTCCAGATGCAGCGGCACCTCGGCCAATAGCGGCACGTCGAGCTTCCTGGCCTCGGCCACAACACCGCCATGGCCGAACACATGCTCTTCATGGCCGCAATTTGAACAGACATGGGTGGACATGTTTTCGATCATGCCCAGAATCGGTGTGTTCATGCGTCGGAACATGTCGATCGCCTTGCGCGCGTCGATCAGCGCCACGTCCTGCGGAGTCGAGACGATGACCGCGCCATCGACCACGAATTTCTGCGCCAGCGTCAACTGCACGTCGCCGGTCCCGGGCGGCAGGTCGATCATCAGCACATCGAGTTCGCCCCAATGCACCAGCGTCATCATCTGCTGCAAGGCGCCCATCAGCATCGGGCCGCGCCAGATCACCGCCTGGTCGTCATCGGTCATCAATCCCATCGACATGACCGTGACGCCGTGGTTGGCGAGCGGCACGATGGTCTTGCCGTCGGGGCTGGCCGGGCGGCCGCTCACGCCCATCATGCGCGGCTGGCTGGGGCCGTAGACATCGGCATCAAGCAGCCCCACCCGCCGGCCTTGTGCGGCCAGCGCACAGGCCAGGTTGGCCGTGACGGTCGACTTGCCGACCCCGCCCTTGCCCGAGGCGACGGCAATGATGTGTTTGATGCCGGGCAGCTTCTGCGGCCCGGTCTCGGACGGCCTGGGCTTGGGCTTCAGATCGGGCGGCGCCTTGGCGGAATGCGCCGTCAGCATACCCACGGCCTTGTCGACGCCCGGCAGCGCCCGCACCCGCGCCTCGGCCTCGTCGCAGACCGGTTGCATCGTTTCGGCCTGTTTGGGGTCGATCTCCAGCACGAAGCGCACCACCCCGCCATCTATCGTCACCGCCTTGAGCAGACCGTTGTCGACGATATTGCCCCCGGCCGGGTCCGCGACATTGCGCAGGTCGGCCAGGATGTCTTCGCGCGTCGTCATGCCTCGCTGCTCCGGATGGTGCCGGTAACGACATGATCGACATCCAGCCCCTCGATGGTCAGGACCACCTTGGCCGCAAAGCTCTTGCCCGAGGGGCTGCCCGCTTCGCGCAGCGCGTCCTCGATGGCCTGCTGGCTGGTCACGCCCACCTGCTTGAGGAATTTGCGCATCGACATGTTGTATTCGTCGGTCATCGGTCGTTTCTCCTTTTGGTATGGCCGTTTGCGTCTGACTCAGCACATAGCGCGCATGCCCTCCGGCGCCACGTCGCCCGCCCTCTTTTGCCCGACCCGCCCGCAGACCGCCAGCCCCAGTCTGTCGCATCCGGCTGGCAGGGCCGCCGGGCGGGCGGGCGCGGGGCGCGGGCAACTTGAAAAGCCCCGCGTTCGGCGTCAAGCTGCGCCAGGCAGGCAGGCGTGCCCCCGGCACAGGAGAAAGATGTCCGAATACCTGACCACCCGCGAACTGGCCGATCTGCTGCGCATCGGCGAACGCAAGGTCTATGACCTGGCCGCATCGGCAGAGGTGCCGCATGTGCGCGCGGTCGGCAAACTGCTGTTTCCGCGGGCCGAGATCGCGGCCTGGCTGAATGCCTCGCGTTCGGGTCCGCGCGTGGCCGAACCGCCACTTCCGGCAATCGTCGCGGGCAGTCATGACCCGCTGCTCGACTGGGCGCTGCGGGTCAGCGGATCGGGGCTGGCAAGCTATTACGACGGCTCCTATGACGGGCTTGAACGGCTGGCCGCGCGCAGCGCCCAGGCGGCGGGAATGCACATATGCGAAGACGGCGGCTGGAACCGGCAGATGCTTTGCAACAGCGTGGGCGAAGCGCCGGTGGTCCTGATCGAGATCGCGCGGCGCCGCCGTGGGCTTCTGCTGGCGCCGGGGCTCGACGGGATCACCGGTATCGGCGACCTGAAGGGGCGCCGCGTGGTGCTGCGACAGAACAGCGCCGCCAGCCAGCGCCAGTTCGACGACCTGCTGCAAGCGCACGGGCTGGGCCGGAGCGACCTGCACCCCCTGGCCGCCCCGGCCCGGACCGAGGAAGAACTCGCCATCGCGCTGCACGAGGGCAAGGCCGAGGCCGGATTCGGCCTTGGTGCGCTGGCCGGTCTTTACGGGCTTGGCTTCGTGGCACTGGGAGAAGAGCGGTTCGACCTGGCGGTGTGGCGGCGCGCCTGGTTCGAGCCGCCCATGCAAAAGCTGATGCGCTTCCTGACCTCGCCCGCCTGCGCCGCACGCGCCGCCGAACTGGGCGGCTACGACCTGTCGGGGCTGGGCAGCGTCCACCACAACGGCGCCAGCGGGTAGTCACCCGAATCCACTACCGAATATCGCTCAACCGCGACGGGCGCCCGACGCGTCCGGCAGTGTTGGGCGCAAGCGCGCTTCAGCGCACCACATAGACCGAACAGCGCGCGTGCCGCACGATGCGCGACGCGTTCGAGCCGATAAGGTATTCGCGCAATCCCGGGTCGTGCGAACCGACGACGATCAGATCGCTGCCGGCATCCTGGGCCACGCGCAGCACCTCGTCATAGACGCGGCCCACGGCGACCTCGTGGCGGACGTTCCGGCCGGCCTCGTCGCCCAGCACTTCGCCGACATGCGCTCGCAATGCCTCGATGGCCTTGGTACGGGCTTTCTCCTGGTAGCCGGACGGGAAAAAGGACGATACGTTGCCAACCCCGAAATCCGGAATCACCGTCACGACATCCAGTCTTGCGCCGTAGTGACGCGCCATGTCGGCCGCGACCATAAGCGTCCGGTCGTTGGGCCTTGCCTGGCTCATGTCGAGAGCGCAGAGGATGGATTGTGTCATGCCGTGGCCTCCCTGGTCCTGGCGCGGCGCGATTGCAGCAAGGCGATTCCGGCCAGCAACAGCAGCGCCGGAATGAACATCACTTCCTTGGGCGTGCCCTCGAGGCGTTCGAGCGCCGAAACCACGCGCACCGGTTCGTCGCCGTAGAAATCGTAATCGGCCAGTTTGTCGAAGAACGGCGTGCCGGGGAACGGCTCCTCTACTGTCAGAAGTCCATCCACCCCGGCCACCACGAGGCCCCGCTCTGCCAGCCGCGCCGCGCCGTCTTCACCCTCGGCGATCGCCAGGGTCATGTGCGTTTCGCGCATCTGTCCGCTATCGAAATCCGGGCCGGCGACGACCAGGCGCAATTCGCTGCCCGGTTGCGCGGCGCCGACCGCCTCGATCAGTTCGGCCGGCGGGATTTCCAGATAGGGATCCTGCACCATGTCCATGAAGAACCCGGGGCGGAACAGCGCGAAGGCGATGACGATCAGCGCGACGCTTTCCCAGATACGCGAGCGGGTCACGAACCAGCCCATCGTGCCGGCCGTGAACACCAGTATGCCTATAGTCGAGATGATGAAGACCATGATCCCCTGCATCCAGGTCACGTCGATCAGCAGCAGGTCGGTGTTGAAGATAAACACGAACGGCAGCGCGACGGTGCGCAGGGAATAGAAGAAGGCGATGAAGCCGGTGCGGATCGCGTCCCCCCCCGACACCGCGGCGGCGGCAAAGCTGGCCAGCCCGACGGGCGGGGTCACGTCGGCCATGATGCCGAAGTAGAACACGAAAAGATGCACCGCGATCAGCGGCACGATCAGCCCGGAGTTGGCGCCCAGTTCCACCACGACCCCGGCCATCAGCGACGAGACGACGATGTAGTTGGCGGTGGTCGGCAGGCCCATGCCCAGCACCAGCGACAAAAGCCCGACCATGACCAGCATCAGGATCAGGTTGCCGCCCGACAGGAATTCGACCAGGTCGGCCATCACCTGCCCGACCCCGGTCAGCGTGACGGTTCCGACGATGACTCCGGCGGTGGCGGTGGCCAGGCCGATGCCTATCATGTTGCGCGCCCCGTCGATCATGCCCTGCACCAGATCCGTCACACCGGCCCGGAACGCGGCGGCGGTATCGCTGGCGCCGCGGAACATCGCCTTGATCGGGCGCTGCGTCAGCAGGATGGCAAACAGCAGGAACGAGGCCCAGAATGCCGATAGGCCGGGCGATTTCTGTTCGATCATCAGGAAATAGACCAGCACCACGATGGGCAGCAGATAATAGAGCCCGGACTTGTAGATCTTGCCCACCTCGGGCAGTTCGACCTGCGGCGCATCGGGATCGTCGGCCTCGAGATCGGGCACCTGGGCAGCCAGCCACAATAGCGCCACGTAGGCCGCAAAGATCAGCATCGCCAGCACCCAGCCCGCACCCTCGGGCACCATCGCGGTGATCCAGCGCACCGGGTATTGAACACCATAGCAAAGGGCGGCGAAACCGGCGAAGAACACCGCCAGTCCGCCGATGGTGCGCCCGAGGCTCACCACCCGGTCGCCCAGCGTCGGCATGTTCAGCTTCACCGCCTCCAGATGCACGATATAGACCAGCGCGATGTAGGAAATGACCGCCGGCAGGAAGGCGTGGGTAATGACTTCGACATAGGAAATGCCGACATACTCGACCATCAGGAAGGCGGCCGCCCCCATGACGGGTGGCATGATCTGGCCGTTGACCGAACTTGCCACCTCGACCGCGCCGGCCTTTTCGGATGAAAAGCCCACCCGTTTCATCAGCGGGATGGTGAAGGTGCCGGTGGTTACGACATTGGCGATGCTTGACCCCGAGATCAGGCCGGTGGCGGCCGATCCGACCACAGCGGCCTTGGCCGGGCCGCCGCGCAGGTGCCCCAGGGCGCCGAATGCCATCTTGATGAAATAGTTGCCCGCTCCGGCCTTTTCCAGCAACGCGCCGAACAGCACGAACAGGAACACGAACTTGGTGGAAACGCCAAGAGCTATGCCGAACACCCCTTCGGAGGTGATCCACATGTGGCTCATCGCCTTCTTCAGGCTGGCCCCCTTCCAGCGGATGACCTCGGGCACCACCTCGGACGCGCCGAAGAACACGTAGAGAAGGAAGATCGTGGCGATGATCGCCATCGCCGGACCCAGCGCGCGGCGCGCGGCCTCGAACAGCAGCACCAGGCCAACCAGCGCCACCCATTTGTCGGTGTCGTCGGCCAGACCGCCGGAATCGACGATCTTGTCATAGAAGAAATAACCGTAGAGCGCGATGAACGCGCCAAGAAACGCCATGATCCAGTCCTGGACCGGCACGTAATGGCGCGGGCTTGAGGCCAGCGCCGGATAGGCCATGAAGGCCAGGAACATGGCGAATGCCAGGTGGATCTGGCGCGAGTTGTTCACGATGTCGCCGGGCAGCACGATATTGGAGACCGGCGAGGCCAGCACGATCTGAAAGAGCGACCAGACGAAGGCGATGACCGCAAGCATGGTGCCGACCGACCCTGCCGGGTTGCGCCCGCCGGCATCCGACGATGCCACCAGTTCCTGAAGTTCGTCCTCGCTGAGCTGGCGGCCCTTGGTCCGGTTCTCTGTCATCGCGTTCGCTCCCTGTCCGGCGCGGCGGCGCGGCCGCCCGCCTGGCTGTCGGATCTGTCGCGGCCAGCCGTCATTGATCGCGGCCGGTCCGGGTGGGTCCGGGCGCGGCGCGGGGCCGCGCCCGGATGGGCGTCAGGCGCGGATCAGCTGATCCAGCCGCGTTCGCGATAGTATTTCTCGGCGCCCGGATGCAGCGGCGCCGACAGGCTGTTCTTGATCATGTTGGCCTCGGTCAGGTTGGCGAAGGCCGGGTGCAGGTTCTTGAAATCGTCAAAATTCTCGAACACAGCCTTGACGAACTGATAGACCACCTCGTCGGAGACCTCGGCGCGGGTCACGACCGTGGCGCCGACGCCGAAGGTGGTCACGTCCTCGTCAGTGCCGCGATACATGCCGCCCGGGATGGTGGCCGGCGCGTAATAGGGATTGTCGGCGATCAGCTTGTCGATCTCCGGCCCGGTGACGTTGACAAGGACCGAATCGCAGGCGGTGGTGGCCTCCTGGATCGACCCCGACGGATGCCCGACGGTGTAGATCATCGCGTCGATCTGGTTGTCGCACAGTGCCGCCGCCTGTTCGGCGGGCTTGAGTTCGGAGGCGAGCGCGAAGTCGTCGGTGGTCCAGCCCTTGGCCTCAAGCACGACATCCATGGTGCCGCGCTGGCCCGAGCCCGGGTTGCCGATATTGACGCGCTTGCCCTTCAGATCGTCGAAATTCTTGATCCCGGCATCGGCGCGGGCGACCACGGTGAAGGGTTCGGGATGCAGCGAGAACACCGCGCGCAGGTTCTTCATCGGCCCGGCATCGGCAAACTTCGAGGTGCCGTTATAGGCGTGATACTGCCAGTCGGACTGGGCGACGCCGAATTCAAGCTCGCCCTCGCGGATGGTGTTGATATTGTAGACCGATCCGCCTGTGGATTCGACCGAACAGCGGATGCCGTGTTCCTTGCGGCCCTTGTTGACCAGCCGGCAGATGGCACCGCCCGCAGGGTAGTAGACGCCGGTCACGCCGCCGGTGCCGATGGTGATGAACTCCTCGGCCATCGCCACGGGTGCGGCCACCAGCGTCGCTGCCAGGACGGCCCCGCCGAGTTTCAGTTTGGCAAACATGAGCTTCTCCCTCTGTTTATGATTGCGGTCGATCTGTCCGACCATTGCCGGATTTCCGGTAACTCGTTTCCGCCAACCATCAGCGGACGGCCGGAAGTCGGCGCGCGTCGGCCAGCGGCGTGGCGGTGGCTGTTGTCGTGAACAGCTGTCCCCAGATTCCCGACCGTGGCAAATCCTTGCACGAATCCAACTCCCTTGAGCGCCATTCTTGGGCCGTTTCAGGGCAAGTCAACCACGAAAGACTAATTCCAATGGGCGGGAGAATGCAAATTCGCGCGGCATGCCGGGCCCATCACCACCGGCCCCCACCACCGGCCCCGGCCGCGATCAGGCCCGTTCGGGGAACAGCCCGGCAAGGCCCGCCGGCGTCGCCGCGCAGATGCCGCGTTCGGTAATCAGCCCCGTCACTAGGCGCCCCGGCGTCACGTCGAAGGCCGGATTGGCGACGGGCGTGCCGTCCGGCGTGACCCGCACGGCGGCGATGCCGCCATCGGCCACAACGCCCTGAACATGGGTGATCTCTTCGGCGCCGCGCTCTTCAATCTCGATGTCCCCGACACCGTCGTCAACCGTCCAGTCGATGGTGGGCGAAGGCAGCGCGACATAGAAGGGAACACCGTTGTCCCGCGCCGCCAGCGCCTTGAGATAGGTGCCGATCTTGTTGCACACGTCGCCCGAACGCGTGGTGCGGTCGGTGCCGGTGATCACCATGTCGACCCGGCCATGCTGCATCAGATGCCCGCCGGCGTTGTCGGCGACATAGGTGTGCGGGATGCCGTGGCTGCCCAGTTCCCAGGCCGTCAGCGCGCCCTGGTTGCGCGGCCGGGTCTCGTCGACCCAGAC
Organism: Jhaorihella sp.; assembly: GCA_047975215.1. Lineage (GTDB taxonomy): Bacteria > Pseudomonadota > Alphaproteobacteria > Rhodobacterales > Rhodobacteraceae > JAGRMG01. The sequence continues at coordinate 8,074 of JBKEDD010000134.1, read as the reverse complement.
ATGCACCGGAACGCCCGCGTCGTGTGCCTGATAAAGCGGGCTGGTGGCGGTGCCCCAATCCACCGTGGCCAGCCAGCCGGCATTGCAGTGGGTCAGAACGTTCACAGGTTCTCCGGGCGGTTTGCGCGCCGCGATCTCGCGGATCAGCGCCAGGCCGTGTTCGCCGATGCGCCGGTTGATGGCGACATCCTCGTCGGCGATTTCATGCGCCAGTTGCAGCGCGGCGGCGGCACGCTCGTCCGGGGCAAGCGGGCGCAGCGCGGAGCGGCACCGGTCCAGCGCCCAACGCAGGTTGACGGCGGTCGGCCTGGTCGAGTTCAGCATGGCCCAGGCGCGTTCCAGCGCGCCGTCGGACGAATCGAGCCGCATCGACAGCGCCATGCCATAGGCCGCCGTGGCCCCGATCAGCGGCGCCCCGCGCACCCGCATCTGGCGGATCGCCTGCACGAAATCATCCGGTGTCGCGACCGGCTGTATCCTGAACTCATGGGGCAGCGGGCGCTGGTCGATGATCCGGAGGACCTGCGCGGGCGCGTCCCACCAAAGCGAGCGGTAGTGAGTGCCTTCTATCTTCATGCGCGCAACCTATCCCCGATTTGAACCGCCGGCCACAGACAATAATCGCGGGTGCACGGCCGGCCCGCCCTGGTTGCGCCGGCTTCGCTGCCGCATGGTTTCAGCGGCCCTTGCGAGAACGAATTTGCCCCCCGCCGGGCGGGTCGGCACCGGCGCAATTTTAGGGATATTTCGTCGCACCCTAGGGCTGACGCAAGAAAATGACCGGATTCGCGGCACCGGCGCCAGATTTTCAGTGCCTTTGCCGGTTGACGCCCCATGCGCCTGCCCATAGTCTGCGCCGCAGCGAAAAGGAGCCATGAGGCCATGACGACCCTGGTCGTAATCGTAGGACAAGCGCGCATGGGCCGGTAACGGTTGACCATATCCGACCCCATGCGCCTCCGTTCCGACCGGGGGCTTTTTTTTGCTCGGACGGTGTGTGCACACGCAGCGCCCGCGAAGTTGGACACGGCGACGATGGAACAGAAGATGCCGCTTATGGAGCAAAGACGATGAAACGTGAGATGACCGGCGCAAAGATGGTGGTTCAGGCCCTCAGGGATCAGGGCGTGGACACGGTATTCGGCTATCCCGGCGGCGCCGTCCTGCCGATCTATGACGAACTGTTCCAGCAAAACGACATCAGGCATATTCTGGTGCGCCACGAACAGGGCGCGGTACATGCCGCCGAAGGCTATGCCCGGTCCACCGGCAGGCCCGGCGTCGTGCTCGTCACCTCCGGCCCCGGCGCCACCAATGCGGTCACCGGCATCACCGATGCGCTGATGGATTCGATCCCGATCGTGGTGCTCACGGGGCAGGTGCCGACCTTCATGATCGGCTCGGACGCCTTCCAGGAGGCCGATACCGTTGGCATCACCCGGCCCTGCACCAAGCACAACTGGCTGGTCAAGGACACCGACAAGCTGGCCTCCACCATCCACGAGGCGTTTCACGTCGCCACCGCCGGCCGCCCCGGTCCGGTGCTGATCGACATACCGAAGGACGTGCAGTTCGCAACCGGCACCTATGCCGGACCCAGGGAGTTGGACACGCATTACCGGCCCGCCGTGAAGGGCGACACGCAGGAGATCACCGAACTGGTGGCGGCGATGGAAAAGGCCAGGCGCCCGATCTTCTACACCGGCGGCGGCGTCGTCAATTCCGGCCCGGCGGCCAGCCAGCTTCTGCGCGAACTGGTCGATGCCACGGGCTTTCCCATCACCTCGACGCTGATGGGGCTGGGCGCCTACCCGGCGAGCGGCGAAAACTGGCTGGGAATGCTGGGTATGCACGGGCTCTACGAGGCCAACATGGCGATGCATGACTGCGATCTGATGATCGCCATCGGCGCGCGCTTCGACGACCGCATAACCGGACGCATCGACGCCTTCAGCCCGAAATCGAAGAAAGCGCATATCGACATCGACCCCTCATCGATCAACAAGGTGGTCAAGACCGACATTCCGATCGTCGGCGATGTGGCGCATGTTCTGGAAGACATGCTGAAGATCTGGAAGTCGCGCGGCCGCAAGACCGAGGCCGAGGCGGTGCGCAAATGGCAGGAACAGATCGCCGGCTGGCGCAAGAAGAACTGCCTGCGCTACCGCAGCAGCGAGGGGACGATCCAGCCGCAACATGCGCTGCAACGGCTCGAGGCGCTCACCCGGGACCGAGATCGCTACGTCTGCACCGAGGTCGGGCAGCACCAGATGTGGGCGGCGCAGTTCATGGGATTCGACGAACCCGGCCGCTGGATGACATCGGGCGGGCTGGGCACCATGGGCTATGGCTTTCCGGCCTCGATCGGGGTGCAGATGGCGCACCCGGATGCCCTGGTCATCAACGTCGCGGGCGATGCCTCGTGGCTGATGAACATGCAGGAACTGGGCACGGCAGCGCAGTACCGGCTGCCGGTCAAGCAGTTCATCCTCAACAACGAACGCCTTGGCATGGTGCGCCAGTGGCAGGAATTGCTGCACGGGTCGCGCTATTCGCATTCCTGGTCGGAATCGCTGCCCGACTTCGTCAAGCTGGCCGAGGCCTTCGGCGCCAAGGGCATCTATGTCGACGATCCGGCGAATCTTGACGATGCCATTCGCGAGATGATCGAACACGACGGGCCGGTGGTCATGGATTGCGTGGTCGAGAAACACGCCAATTGCTTCCCGATGATCCCCTCGGGCAAGGCCCATAATGAGATGCTGCTGGGCGACGCGGAGACCGACGGCGCCATCGAAGCCGGCGGGGCGGTACTGGTGTGACGATTACACCTGAACGCAAGAGACGGTTGGCAGGGCCAGATCTCGACTACGAGAACGAGCGACTTCTTGTCACTTACCTTCCGCCTGAAGGTCGGCGAATGCTGCCAACAAAGAAAATGAAGGTGAAGTTCCCCGAGTAGTTGCACGAGGAGATTGTCTGGCTCTCCGAGATCTACGGTCTGACGCCCGAAGGTTTGGTGATGTGGACGGTCATGCACAACATCGAGCACCCATATTACGATGATCACGACGAGGAAACATAATGTCAGCCCTGCATATCAAACGCGGCGCCACCAGCCATTCCGCCTATAACCTGAGGCCGAACTTCTCGGATGTCGAAGAACGTCACACACTGGCGGTACTGGTCGAAAACGAACCCGGCGTGCTGGCGCGTGTCATCGGCCTGTTCTCGGGCCGCGGTTACAACATCGAAAGCCTGACGGTGGCCGAAGTCGACCATACCGGGCATCTATCACGCATTACGATCGTCACCGCCGGCACGCCGCAGGTGATAGAGCAGATCAAGGCACAGCTGGGCCGTATCGTTCCGGTTCACGAGGTCCACGACCTGACCGTCGAGGGCGCCTCGGTGGAACGGGAACTGGCGATGCTCAAGGTCGTCGGCACCGGCGACAAACGGGTCGAGGCGCTGCGGCTCGCCGATATCTTCCGCGCCTCGGTGGTCGACAGCACGCTGAACAGCTTCGTCTTCGAGATCACCGGCGCGCCCGACAAGATAGACGCCTTCGCCGACCTGATGCGCCCGCTCGGGCTGACCGAGATCGCCCGTACCGGCGTGGCCGCGCTCCTGCGCGGCGACTGAGGCTCAGGCGCGGTTTGCGGCCGCGCCGGGATGGCCGCACTCGGGCGCGACGCGAGGTGCCGAAAAGGGGATGATCTCGGCCGAGCGGTGGCAGGGCTGTTGCAACCCGGCTGCCCCTGTTCGCGGCTGGTCAGCGGGCCCGGCAAGCACATCGGCAAGCCCCTCGTACACGCCCTCGGAAACCAGCCTGGGATTCAGTGCCAGCCGCATCTTGCGGTCGCTGCCCAGATCGAACTGGACCCAGTCGCCGGCATCGAGCCTTACCGGCTGCTCGGTACCGGATTGCCGGCAATAGGCCAGATCGCCGTGATCCTCGCACCAGATGACGGCCTTCTTCTCTTCTGTGTTGCTCCAAAGTACGACGCCAAACATATTCCATCCCAACCTGCGCTTCGATTCGAAGTCTGCGTCGAATTCGGGCACCCAAACATGGTTAATTGGGCGTCGCGCCCTTGCAATTTGTGTCCATATGGCTAGTTTTGCGACGCAACGCGGCAACAGCGGTGACGCCAAATGGTATCAGCCTGATCCGCGCTTGCCGAAGTCTGGTACAAGTGCGATTTTCGCCGCCCCGGTCGGGCGGCCAGCGGACCACAGGATCGGACAAGAATGACCAACGCGAAGAAATCGCCGGTCGAATTGCGCAACATGCTCGGCTCCAACCTGCGGATCCTGGCGCGCGATTATCCTTCGATCTCTGAACTGTCGCGCCAGTTGGGCATCAACCGGACCCAGTTCAACCGCTACCTTTCGGGCGAGAGCTTTCCGCGGCCCGATGTCCTGGACCGTATCTGCACGTTCTTTTCCGTCGATGCCCGCATCCTGCTCGACCCGGTGTCGGAGATCCGCACGCGGGGCCGGATTCTGAACGGTCCGATCCTCGCCGACTTTCTTGGCGACGGTGTCGAGAGCCTGACGGAAGAGCTTTTTCCCAGCGGCTTCTACCGGTTTTCGCGGCGCAGTTTCGTGAACGACACGCAATTCGTGGTCGGGCTGGTGTGGGTGTACCGGAACGGGGGCGCCACCTATGTACGCGGATTCGAGGCGAGCGAGGCGATGCGCCAGCAGGGATTGCCCAGCCATGCCCGTTCGCGCGAGTTCCGCGGATACGCGGCCCGGCAGGAGGACGGCCTGACAATGATCATCTCGCGGCGCAAGGGCATGACCTGTTCGTTCAACTACCTGACCCGCGTGGCATCGTTCGAAAACAATTACTGGGTCGGCTATGTCACCCGCACGGTGCGCGAAAGCGTCACGGGAACCCGCGTGGCACGAATGGTCTATGAACATCTTGGCAACGATCTGAAAAAGGTTCTGCCGGCCGCCCGCGGCGCCGGGTTCAGGACCGCCGAAGATCTGATGCCGTTCCACCGGCGCCTCTTGCAGGTCGAAGACGCGTTTCGCTGATCGCGGCGCCTTCTTGCACGAAATCAGGCCGGTTCCGCCGCCAGCCGGTAGACATGCCAGGATGCGTGGCCCAGCACCGGCAGCGCCACGAACAGGCCCAGAAACCACGGCAGCAGCGCGGCAAATGTCGTGGCCGCGATTATCGCCGCCCAGGCCAGCATCGGAACCGGCCAGGCCAGGACGTACTGAAAGCTCGTTATCATGGCCGTGACGAAATCTACCTCGCGGTCAAGCAGCAGCGGTAGTGAAATCACCGTTATCATGTAAAGCAGCAACGCAAACAGCGCCCCCACGCCGGCGCCGACCGCCAGCATGACGATCCCGTTGCCGGTCAGGAACACCTCGAATGACGACGAAATATTGGTCATCGTCGAGAGGCCCAGGAACAGGGCAAAGATCATGTGGCCGATGAAGAACCAGAACAGGAACACCACGACGATGATGGCACAGATCGACGGCAGCTGGCGGCGGCTCTGCATCATCACCACGCCGAAGACATGGGCGAAATCCAGCGGTTCGCCCTGTTCCAGACGGCGCGACACCTCGTACAGGCCAACCGCCGCGAAGGGGCCGATCAGCGGAAAGCCGATAGCCGCCAGTGCCAGCCAGAAGGTCGTTCCGGTGGCGCCCGTGATCCAGGCCATCGCCCAGCCGCCCAGGACATAGATCGCCGCGAAGGCCAGGCCCCAGACCGGGGCACGCCGGAAATCGGCCCAGCCCCGCGCAAGCGCCTCGCGCAGCATCGCCATGCTGGCGGGCCGCAATGCCGGCACGCCGAATTCCTTCTCCATTGGGTTCCTCCCGTCCTCCCCCGTCGCGCGCCGCCACATCACATTGCCGGGCGTTTCTGCGGCCAGCCGGTTGCCGCGTGATATGCCTCCCCCAGCGCCAGCAACGCCGCATCGCTGCCGCGGCGACCGAACAGCTGTATCCCCGCGGGCAGGCCGGCGGCGCCGAAACCCGCCGGCAGCGCAAGGCAGGGCAGACCGATCAGGCTGACCGGCACCATCACTTCCATCCAGCGGTGATAGGTGTCCATTCCCCGCCCCGCTATTTCGGTCGGCCAGGGCAGGGCCAGATCGAACGGCCAGACCTGCGCGGACGGCAGCACCAGCGCGTCGTAGTCGTCAAACAGCGCCGCCGCCCGTCTGAACCAGCCCGAGCGAATCTCGCTGGCGCGATGGACCTGAATCGCCGTCAGTGCCATGCCGCGTTCGATTTCCCAGACGGCGCTGTCCTTCAGATCGGCCTGGCGGACCATCAGCGGCGCCAGGGACGCGGCGACGGCCCATGACCGCAGGTCGGTCCAGCTTTGCCAGATGGCGGAGGCATCGAAGGGCGGCGCCACCGGTTCGACTTGGGCACCAAGGTCTTGCATCACCCGCAGCGCGGCTTCGCTTTGCTCCGGTATGCCCTCTTCCATCGCGAAGGCGCCGCCCCAGTCGCCCAGCCAGCCGATGCGCTTGCCCTTCATGTCCACGCCCGCCAGCGGAGCGACGGGTTCGCAAACCATGCCATGCGGCTGGCGCGGGTCGGGGCCGGACATCACGTCGAGCAGGATGGCGATATCTGCGGGGCTGCGCGCCATCGGTCCCAGCGTCGCCAGCTGATGCAGGAAGGTGTCGCCCACCGGTTCGGACGGCACCCGGCCCCAGCTCGGCCGGAAGCCATAAACGTTGTTCCATGCCGCCGGGTTGCGCAGGCTGCCCATCATGTCCGATCCGTCGGCCAGCGTCACCATGCCGGTGGCCAGCGCCACCGCCGCCCCGCCCGAGGAACCGCCGCACGAACGGGCCGGGGCGTAGGGGTTGGCGGTGGCGCCGTAAACCGGGTTGAAGGTATGCGAGCCAAGGCCGAATTCCGGCACGTTGGTCTTGCCGATCGGGATCGCACCGGCGGTACGCATCCGCGCCGCGACAAGATCGTCGGCGCCGGCCACCGCCTCGCGGAATATGGGCGAGCCGTGCGACGTGACGATGCCGCGCACGTTTACCAGATCCTTGACCGCGACCGGCAATCCGTGCAGCGGGCCGCGTTCGGCCAGGGCCACCGAATCGGCGGCACGGGCAGCAACCAGCAGATCATCGCGTTGGCGCAGCGCAACGATGGCGTTGACCGTGCCGTTCACGGCCGCGATCCGATCAAGCGTCGCCTGCATGAGTTCGGCGCACGACATGCGGCCGGCGCCCAGTTCCGATAGAATTTCAGCGGCAGAGCAGCGGAGCGATAACAGGGTCATGCCGGGCTTTCGTCAGTTGGTCGAAAACCAGCCTAGCCGCGTCATCTTTTCATGGGAAGCGCCAGTTTCGCCCGGCCCGCCCGCCGCCACCGCGGGACGCCGCGATCACTCGCCCTGCGCCTCGGCCCGGCTCTTGCCCGAGACATTCAGCGCCAGCGTCGCAGCCATGAACCCGTCCAGGTCGCCGTCGAGCACCCCCTTGGTGTCCGAAGTCTCGTGCTGGGTACGCAGATCCTTGACCATCTGGTAGGGCTGCAACACATACGAACGGATCTGGTTGCCCCAGCCCGCATCGCCCTTGTTTTCATGAGCTTCGTTGATGGCGGCGTTGCGCTTGTCCAACTCCAGTTGGTAAAGCCGCGATTTCAGCGCCTTCATGGCGATATCGCGGTTCTGGTGCTGGGATTTTTCCGAGGAGGTCACGACGATTCCGGTTGGCGCGTGGGTGATCCGCACGGCTGAGTCGGTCGTGTTCACATGTTGGCCGCCGGCACCGGAGGAGCGGTAGGTGTCGATGCGGATATCGGCGGGGTTGACCTCGATCTCGATATTGTCGTCCACCACCGGATAGACCCAGACAGAGGCGAACGATGTCTCCCGCGTCCCCTTGCCGAAGGGCGAGATGCGTACCAGCCGGTGCACGCCGCTTTCCGATTTCAGCCAGCCATAGGCATGGTGGCCCGAAATCTTGTAGCCCACGGACATGATCCCGGCCTCGGAGCCCGCCTCCTCCGATTGCAGCTCGACCTTGTAGCCGCGCTTCTCGGCCCAGCGGATATACAT
>JBKEDD010000133.1:0-12663 GCA_047975215.1 Jhaorihella sp. | reverse complement strand
TGCATGAACCGCTCGTGATCGCCGTAGACCGTGCGCATCTGGCCCGGCCAGCTATCGGCGATACAAAGCACGCCCTCGGCCTCGGTTCCGGTCTGCTCGGCCCCGGTCTGCGCATCCAGGATCACCGGGCGCACGCCAAAGAACGGTTTCGTGGCGCTGCCCGGCTTGGTCGGGATGGCGCCGGGCAGGGGGGTCAGCATGTGGCCGCCGGTTTCGGTCTGCCACCAGGTATCGACGATGGGCAGTTTGCCCTTGCCGACGACGGTGTTGTACCAGTTCCATGCCTCGGGGTTGATCGGTTCGCCCACCGTGCCGAGGATGCGCAGCGAGGACAGATCGCATTTCTCGACAAATTCCCTGCCCTGGCCGATCAGCGCGCGGATCGCCGTCGGCGCGGTGTAGAACTGGTTCACCTTGTGCTTTTCGCAGACCTGCCAGAAACGGCTGGCATCGGGCCAGGTCGGCACGCCCTCGAACATCAGAGTGGTCGCGCCGTTGGCCAGCGGCCCATACACGATATAGCTGTGCCCCGTGACCCAGCCGACATCGGCGGTACACCAGAACACGTCGCCCTCGTGATAGTCGAAGACCAGTTCGTGCGTCATGGCGGCGAACAGCAGATACCCGCCCGAACTGTGCACCACCCCCTTGGGCTTGCCGGTCGATCCCGAGGTATAGAGCACGAACAGCGGATCCTCGGCGTTCATCGGGCGGGCCGGGCAATCGGGCGCCGCGGTTTCCATCAGCGCCAGAACATCGACGTCGCGGCCCTGAATCCAGGTGGTCTGGTCGCCGGTATGCTTGACCACGAGACAGCGCACCTTGTCCGAACAATGCAGCAGGGCCGCATCGGCGTTGGATTTCAGCGCCGTCTTGCGGCCACCGCGCGGCGCCGTGTCGGCGGTAATGACCAGCTTGGCCTGGCTGTCGTTGATGCGGTTGGCCAGCGCGTCGGGCGAAAAACCGGCGAACACCACCGAGTGAATGGCGCCGATGCGGGCGCAGGCCAGCATGGCATAGGCGGCCTCGGGGATCATCGGCAGATAGATCACCACGCGGTCGCCGCGCATCACGCCCTGGCTCAGCAGCACGTTGGCCATGCGGCAGACCTTTTCGTGCAGTTCGCGGTAGGTGATATGACGCGCCGGAGTTTCGGGATCGTCGGGTTCGAAGATGATCGCGGTCTGATCGCCGCGGGTTTCCAGGTGCCGGTCGATACAGTTGGCGGCCACGTTCAGAACGCCATCCTCGTACCATTTGATCGAGACATCGCCATAATCGAAGCGGGTGTTTTTGACCTTCGTATAGGGTTTGATCCAGTCCAGCCGCTTGCCGTGCTCGCCCCAGAACGCCTCGGCATCCTCCATCGACGCCGCATACATCGCGTCGTATTTCGACGCGTCGATATGGGCGTGCGCCACCGTTTCGGCCGATGGCGGGTAAACCGACGGTTTGGATTGAGCGGTCTTGGTCATCTTGAGGTTCCTCCCTCTGACAGTGTCTGTTTGCCTGCGCGCGGCAAGCCGCGGGCCGCCCCGATAGCCGCCCCGCGGCGGGCCCGGCGGTGCCTTCCCTTGCGGAAATAATAATCAGAGTTGAAAATATGTGAATAACTTACCGTAATTGAACGATTTGTTTGTAAACGGTTTTCGTGATTCCAGACTGTACAGTAAATCGGCCGCTCCGAAACGGAAAATTTCATGCTTTGGCAATGTATTGTCTGTCAACAGACGCCTCGGGCCGGCGCGGCGGTCGGCGCCATGCCGGTCGCCGCGGGGCTGACGGAGGCGCAATGCCGGTGTGACATATCGTGTCGCGGGCGTGGCCCGGCCCCGGCCGCATGGCCGGGCCTGCGACTCGGCGGGGCAGCCGGGGCTTGTTCCGCGCGGCGTCCGGCAGGGGTTGGCAGGGCCGGGGCAAGGCGCTAGCCTTGACGCCAAGCGGGCCATGCGTAAGGCCCTCATCACAGGGAGAGACTTGCATGAACAGGATATTGACCGGCGCCGCAGCGGCCGCTGTCAGCGTCGCCTTTGTCACCGAGGCTGCCGCCGTCGAATGGAACGTGTCGGTCTGGGGCAAACGCCGGGCGTTCACCGAACATATCGAGAAGCTGGCCGAGCTGGTCGCGGAAAAGACCGGCGGCGAATTTACCATGAACATCAGCTATGGCGGCCTGTCCAAGAACACCGAGAACCTCGACGCCATCAGCATCGGCGCCATCGAGATGGCACAGTTCTGCGCCGGCTACCACGAGGACAAGAACCCCACCATCACCGTGCTGGAACTTCCCTTCCTGGGCGTCAACACGCTGAAGGAAGAAGTCGCGGTGAGCCATGCGCTCTACAAGCACCCGGCGGTCATAGAGGATCTGGGCCGCTGGAACGCCAAGATCATCATGACCTCGCCGATGCCGCAATACAACATCGTCGGCACGGGCGCGCCGCGCGACGAGCTTGCCGAATTCGAGGGGATGCGGGTGCGCGCCACCGGCGGGCTGGGCGATGCCTTTGCCGCGGTAGGCGCGGTGCCCACCAGCGTGACCGCGAGCGAAGCCTACCAGGCGATGGAATCGGGTGTCGTCGATACCGTGGCCTTCGCGCAGCACGCGCATCTCAGCTTTGGCACCATAAACCAGGCGACATGGTGGACCGCGAACCTGAACCCCGGCACGGTGAACTGCCCGGTCGTGGTCAATACCGACGCCTACGCGGCGCTCAGCCCCGAACACCGGGAGGCGCTCGACAGTTCCATCGACGCCGCGATCGAGCATTACCTGGCCAATTACGGCGAACTGCTCAAGCGATGGGATACGGTGCTGGAGGAGAAGAACGTCGAGAAGGTGACGATCGCCGACGACCAGATCGCCGCGTTCCGCGAGAAGGCCGGGCCGATCCATGAAAAATGGATCGCCGACATGTCCGCCCGCGGCCTGCCGGCGCAGGAACTCTACGATCTGGTTCTGAGCACGCTCGACAAGGCGAAGATGAGCAACTGATCGGCGCAGCGCGCATGGGCCGGTCTGCCGGTGTCGCCCGCCATGGCGCACCGGTCCGGCCCTCGCATTCCGCCCGTCACCCGAGAGGAGTCCCGCATGGCCGGTAGCGCCCTGGTGCTGAGCGATAACAGCCGGCTCAGCCGACTCGATCGGGCGCTGGAACGGCTGGAGCGATTTCTCGCCCTGGTCTCCGGGGTCGCGGTGTTCGGGCTGATGGCCCTGGCCGTCGTTTCCGTTGCCGGGCGCAACCTCTTCAACCGGCCTCTTTCGGGCTATGTCGACTGGATCGAGGCGGCGATGCCGCTGATCGCCTTCATGGGTATCGCGCTGGTGCAGCGTGAGGGCGGGCATATCCGAATGGACATCCTGGTGGGGAAGTTGCGGGGGCGGGCGCTGTGGCTGTTTGAACTGGTCTCGGTGCTGCTGATTCTTCTGCTGATGCTGGCGCTGGTCTGGGGCAGCTGGGCGCATTTCCTTCGCAGTTTCGATTTCGCGGCGCCGCTTTGGAGCCGCGACAGCTCCATCGACATCGGCTTGCCGATCTGGCCCGCGAAACTGCTGGTGCCGGTGGCCTTTGGTGTGCTGAGCCTGCGGCTGTGCCTGCAAGTCTGGGGGTTCGGGCGCGCTCTGGTGCTGGGGCTGGAAAATCCGGTCGCGGTGCCGCTGATCCAGGACACGGCGGCACAGGCCGCGCACGAGGCCGACATGCTCGAAGGGCAGGAGTAGCGCATGGACTCCATCGAGATCGGTCTCTGGGTCACTGGCGGCCTGCTGGTGATGGTGCTCATGGGGATGCGCGTCGCCTTTGCAGCCGCGCTGGCCGGGCTGCTGGGGCTGATCTGGATCTTCTGGGCCAAGTTCGGCTATGCCCCCGACAAGTTCGGCAAGGCGCTGGTGGTCAGCGTCAAGACCGCGGGCCAGGTGCCCCATTCCAAGGTTGCCAGTCAGGCCCTGAGCCTCATTCCAACCTTCATCCTGATCGGATATCTTGCCTACTACGCCGGTCTGACACGGGCGCTGTTCGAGGCCGCGAAACGCTGGATCGCGTGGCTGCCGGGCGGGCTGGCGGTTTCCACGGTGTTCGCCACCGCCGGTTTTGCCGCCGTATCGGGCGCATCCGTCGCCACCGCGGCAGTGTTCGCGCGCATTGCCATCCCCGAGATGCTGGCCATCGGCTATGACAAGCGGTTCGCCGCCGGCGTCGTCGCGGCGGCCGGCACCCTGGCGTCGATGATACCGCCATCGGCAATTCTGGTGATCTATGCCATCATCGTCGAACAGGATGTCGGCAAGCTGCTGCTGGCAGGCTTTATTCCCGGCGCGTTTTCGGCGCTGGTCTATGCCGTTCTGATCGTCGGTATCGCGGTGATCTTCAAGTCGGTCGGCCCGCCGGTTGGCGGATTCACCTGGCGCGAACGCCTGGTTTCGCTTCCCCCCGCGCTGCCTATCGTGTTCGTGATCGTTATCATCATCTTCTTTGTCTACAACCCGTTCGGCGGCGACGCCTGGGGCACCCCCACCGAGGGCGGTGCGCTGGGTGCCTTCGTGGTGTTCTGCATGGCGCTCTGGCGCGGCATGCGTTGGACGCAACTGAAGCTGGCGCTGCTGGAAACCGCCAAGCTTACGGTGATGATCTTCTCGATCATCTGGGGCGTGCTGATCTATGTCCGGTTCCTCGGCTTTGCCGATCTGCCCGGTGCGTTCTCGGACTGGATCACCTCGCTGTCGCTGTCGCCGATGCTGATTCTCGTCTGCATCCTGCTGGCCTATGCCGTGCTGGGCATGTTCATGGACGCGATCGGCATGCTGCTGCTGACGCTGCCGGTGGTCTATCCTGCGGTGATGGCGCTGAATGGTGGCGAATACGTGTCGGCGGCCGAGTCGACCTTCGGCATGTCCGGGCCGATGTGCGCCGTCTGGTTCGGCATCCTGGTGGTCAAGATGGCCGAGTTCTGCCTGATCACGCCGCCCATCGGTCTTAACTGTTTCGTCGTCGCCGGGGTGCGCCCGGACCTTAGCGTTCAGGACGTGTTCCGCGGTGTCACGCCGTTCTTCGTCGCGGATGGCGTGACCATCGCGTTGCTGGTGGCGTTTCCGGCGATCGTTCTATACCTGCCGTCGCTGGCCGGCTGAGGCTGCGCCCGCAACATGTCTTTCAAAGACATCTTGTTGATCGCGCCGGATTTTGCGACCTTCCGGGCGCGGGGCTCTGGCCCCCGGGAAATGGCAGGGTCGATCCATGCGGGCAGTTGACGGAACCAGGGCATCCGGTACCCCCGGGCTGGTGCGCGGCGGGCTGCGGTGATCCGTTTTCTGCATACGTCTGATCTGCATCTGGGCAAGCCGTTCGGCGGGTTCCCCGAGGATGTCCGCGCCCGGCTCCGGCAGGCCCGCCAGGAGGTGATCGCGCGCCTGGCGACGGCGGCGCGCGGGTCCGGGGCCAGCCATGTCCTGCTGGCCGGTGATACCTTCGATCAGGAAACCCCGGCGCCGACCACGATCCGCCATGCCCTGAACGCGATGCGGGCGGCGGGCGATCTGACCTGGATCCTGCTGCCGGGCAATCACGACAGCCTGGGCGCGAGCGAGCTTTGGCGCGGCCTGGCCGCCGACCGGCCGGACAACGTGATCCTGGCCACCGCGGCCGCGCCGGTCGATCTGGGCGGCGCCATGCTGTTGCCGGCGCCATGCCCGGTGCGCCATCCCGGCCGCGACCTGACCGAATGGATGGACGATGCCGAAACCGGCGGCGCCATCCGCATCGGCCTGGCGCATGGCGGCGTGCATGACTTCCGCTCGGGCGAGGATACGGGGCCCGGCCCCGCGGGCGTGATCGCCCCCGATCGCGCCGAGCGCGCCGGTCTGTCCTATCTGGGGCTGGGCGACTGGCATGGGCGGCTTCGGATCGGCCCGGCGACATGGTATTCGGGCACACCCGAGGCCGACAGCTTCAAGCCTCACGCGCCCGCCGGGGCGCTGCTGGTCGCGGTGGCCGCGCACGGGGCGCCGGCCGAGATCACCGAGGTCGAAACCGGGCATCTGAACTGGGCACGCGTCGGGCTCGATCTGGTTGCGGGGGAAGATGGAGCGGCGCGTCACGACGCCGCTTTGCCGCCGTTGGCGGCGCGGGCCGCGACGCTGGCCGATCTGGTGGTGACGGGCCGGGCCTCGCTGGGCGCGCGGGCCGAACTGGTGGCGGCGCTACAGGCGGCGGCGCCCGATTTCCTGTGGCACCGCGCCGACCTTACCGGGCTGGCGGTTTCGCAGGACGTGACCGACCTCGACCGGATCGCCACGGGCGGCGCATTGCGCCGTGCCGCCGAAACGCTGGCCCAGGAGGCGGAGGAGGGTAGCGACGAGGCGGCACGCCGGGCCGCGCAGCTTGCCCTGGCGCGGCTGTTCGAATACCGGATGGAAGAGCGATGAAGCTGCGCGCGCTGAGCCTGACCAATGTTCGCAAGTTCGCCGGCAAGACAGCCACGCTAAGCGGGATCGGTGATGGCATCACCGTGGTTTCAGAAGCCAACGAGTTCGGCAAATCCACGTTTTTCGATGCGCTGCACGCCCTGTTCTTCGAAAGGTTCGGCGCCACCGGCAAGCCGGTCAAGGCGTTGCAGCCGCATTCGGGCGGGTCGGTCCGGGTGGCGGTCGAGGTCGAGACCGATGCGGGCCGCTTCGTGATCGAAAAACGCTGGCTGGCGCAGAAAGGTGCCAGCGTGCGCGAGGCGGCGAGCGGGCGGCTGATCGCCTCGGACGGCGAGGCCGAGGCATGGATCGCCGGGCTGATCGGCGATGACCGGGATGGCCCGGCAGGTCTGCTTTGGGTGCGTCAGGGTCTGGTCGGGCTGGAACCTTCGGGAAACTCGCAGGCCGACAAGGCCGAAAAGGCACGGCTGGCCGAAACCCGGCGCGACCTGCTGTCCTCGGTGGCAGGTGAGATCGACACGATGACGGGCGGTCAGCGGATGGACCGGGTGTTGCGGCGTTGCCGCGACGAACTTGACGCCCTGACAACCCCCACCGGGCGGCCGTCGGGTGCCTGGAAGGCGGCCCAGGACGAGGCGAAGGAACTGGACCAGGCGCATGCCGCGCTCGGGGCGCAATGCGTGGCACTGGGCGACGCCCTGCGCGAACGCGGCGAGGTTATGGGCGAAATCGCGCGCCTTGACGCACCCGGCGCACGGGCCCGGCGCGAGAGTGATCTTGACGGGGCGCGGCAGGCGGCGCGCAACGCCGAGGATCATGCCGCCCGCGTGGCGCAGGCCGAACAGGCGCTTAAGATCGCCGCGCTTGAACATGAAGAGGCCGGGCGCGAACGCGATGCGCTGACGGATGCCGCACGCGCCCGCACCGAGGCCGAGCGCGCCCGCGCGGATGCCGCCCGCGAGCTTGCCGATGCCGAGAGCGCCGCAGCCGGGGCAGGGCGCGAGCGCGATCTCGCCCGCGCGGTCCATGACGATGCCCGGGCCAGGCTCAACGCCCTGCAGGCGGCCCTTGCCGGTGCACATCGGCGCGAAACGGCGGCGCGCGATGCGGTGCGCGCCCGCGATCTGGCAGGCCGGCTGAAGGCCGCCGAGGGGCATCGCGCAGAGGCCGAAAAAGCCGCCGCGCTGGTCAAGGCCAACCCGGCCACGCCGGCCCGTCTGGCGGTGGCCGAGGCGGCGGAAGGCGAAGTTGCCCGCCTGCGCGCGGCGCTGGCGGCCGGGCGGCCCAGCCTGCGAATCGACTATTGCGGCGATCTGCGCGTGAGCATGGGCGGAAGCGATCTGCCGCACGGGCGCGACGTTGCCCTTGATGACGACGCGGCGCTTGATCTGCCGGGGATCGGGCGGCTGCACATCCGCGCGGGCAGCGGCAGACCCGTCGACTCGGGCAGGGATCTGGACGCGGCGAATGCGAAGCTGACAGCCGCTTTGTCCGCCTGCGGCGCCGAGACCATCCAGGCCGCGCGCCAGGCGGGTGAGGTGCGCACGGCCGATGCCGCCCGCGAACGTCTGGCTGCCGGCCGTCTGGACGCCGTGGCGCCGGGCGGGCTGGAGGCGCTGCGCCTGGAGGCCGCCGAAGCCGCCCGTTCGGCGACGCCGGTGGACGAGGCGCCCGACGGCCGCAGCGCGGCGCAGATCGAGGCCGAGATGGAAGCTGCCGCCGCCCCGGCCGCGACCGCACAGGCCACGTTCGAGGCGGCCGAGCGCGAGTTGTCGCGCGCCCGAGAGGTATCGGCTGCCGCCGTGGCGACGCTGGCGGCGGCGGAACGTGCGCTTGGGACCGCGCGAACCGCCGCCGGAACGGCAGAAACGATGCAGGCGCGGTTGGCCACTGCCGCCGAACGCGTGGAGGCAGCGGCGCGGATACGCGAGCGTTGCCAGGCGGCCCTTGACGAACTGACCGCCGCCGCGCCCGATCTGCTGACCGCGAAGGCCAACCTGACACGCGCCGAAGCTGCGACAAAGGCGGCAGAGGCGCGGCGCAACCGGCTGGGCGAGCGCCGCTCTGCCCTGTCGGCCGAAATCGGCGCAAAGGCCAGCCAGGGGGTCGAGGAACAGCGCGACGAACTGGCCGGGCGTCTGGCCGCGGCAACCGACCGCGAGGCGCGCCTGGCCGCCGAGGTGGCGGCGCTGAGCCGTCTGCGGCAGGTTCTGGAAGATGCGCGAAGCGCGGCGCGCGATGCGTATTTCGGCCCCGTGCAGGAAGAACTGGCGCCGCTTCTGAATATCCTGCATGCGGATGCCGCGCTGAGTTTCGACAGCGACAGCATGTTGCCCCAGGCCCTGTCGCGCGGTCCCGACGAGGAGGGGCTTGAAACGCTCTCCGGTGGCACCCAGGAGCAGATCGCGATTCTGACCCGCCTGGCCTTTGCCCGACTGTTCGCGCGTCAGGGACGTCAGATGCCGATCATTCTTGACGATGCACTGGTCTATTCCGACGACAGCCGCATCGTGAAGATGTTCACCGCGCTGAACCGGGCGGCGACGGATCAGCAGATCATCGTTTTTTCCTGCCGCCAGCTGGCGTTTGAAAGTCTCGGCGGCGAACGGCCCGACATCCGTGTCAGCGATGCGCAATGACCGGTGCGCGCCGCTGCACCCGCCCGTTTCAGTAGCGCCAGCGTTCCCACGGATCGATATCGCCATAGCAGTACTGCCGCGCCGCCGCTGCCGTCAGATTGTCGCCGACACGGTTCAGCGAGAGCGTGAGAGGGGTTGACGTGTCTGCGCCCCCGAACCCGGCTCGGCGATCACCTCGAAGACGCCGCCGCCCACGGGCAGCACCTCGTGCCTGTTCCAGGCCCACCACGCCAGTGCCTGGGCCGGGGCCAGCAGCAGCGCCCCCAGAACGAGCGCGCGGGCGGTCATCGCACCGCCCCTTGAAAGCGGATCAGAATCCCATGAGCCGATCATAGCAGTATTGCCGCGCGGCGGCCGCGGTCAGACTGTCGCCCGCCGTCTTGACGGACAGGGAGTAGGTTTGCGGCGCCGGGCCGGATGGCGGCGGCACGAGAGAGAATTGCACCGCCCGGGCGCCCGGGTTTGTCTGGCTCGGTCCGACCGGCGCATAGACATAGATGCGCTGCGTGGCCGCGCTGCGCAAACCCGCGATGGCAAAGTCGCCGGCGCCGCACCAGTAGTCCTGGGCACGCGAACTGGCGCGGTTGATGACCTCGAACCGCTCGGCGGTGACTGGCACGACCGCGCTGCCATTGGCCGCTGTCCATGCCAGGGCAGCGCCCGGGGCGGCCAGCAGCGCCAGCGCCGCGAGCGGCGTTGCGTGTCCGCGCCGGCGGCTCACGGCCGCACCGGCTGCATCGGGCAGTGCCCTCTTGCCTGCTGCACCGACATGCTGTCGCCGACGCGCAGCGTGTTGAGGCTGAAGGACGGCGGTGCCGAAGCGACGCCTGCCTTGCCCGGGTCGAGCGTGAACTGCACCGCCGACTTGCGCCCGGTCGTGACGCTGGGGCCGCGCCCGCGGGCGATATAGATGCGCGCCGTCCAGGCGGCGTTCAGGGCGCGGCTGGCGTATTCTCCGGCCCCGCACCAGTAATCCGCACCGCTGCCGGCGGTACGCGCGATTACCTCGAACACCGCGTCATCGACCGGGTTGACCCGCGTGCCCCGCCGCCCGCTGAAGGCGTTGCCGGGATCCGGCAGGGCCAGGGCGAAGGCGCCAAGCAAGGCGGCCCCGGCCACGAGGTGTTGCATTCGGCGCTGCATCCTGCGGGCCGGATGCGGGGCCGGGCCGGGGGCGTGTCGCGGCATACTCATCAGCCGCTGGAGCAGAAATTGCGGGCCTCGCCCGCGGTCATGGATTCGCCGACCACCAGTTCGTTCAGATTGCCGCCGGATTGTGCCGGTGTCACTCCGGCCGCCTCGGCGTCTATGGTGAACTGTGCCGCGGTCTTTCGGCCGGTGGTTTCGCTGACCCCGCCGCCGCGCACCACGAAGATCGGGGTGGCGGGCGACGCCCTGAGCTTGATCTCGACGAACTCGCCGGCTGCGCACCAGAACGCCGCGCCGCCATGGGCACCATCGGAAACGGCTTCGTAGACCGCATCGTTGACCGGGTGGATCTCATAGCCCTCGCCATACATGTCGGCGGAGAATGCGGTGGCGGGTGAAACGGCCACGGCCAAGACAGCGGGTATCAGGTGGATGGGTTTCATCGGGACATCCTCGCGATTGCCATGGGATGAAGCTAGATCACCCGCCCATCCGTGCAAGACAAATTCGTCGCGCGGCACGGCCCGGCCCCAGAACCGGCGGAAAACCCCGGATGCCCAACAAAGTGCCGCGACTGCGCCTTTGTCGGATTCGACCCCCGAATACCATGACAGGATAGAGATGGCCGTTGCGGGCGTTTTCGAAATGGCTGCATGACCGACGCCTGCGTCAAGGACGGAAATGTCGACATCGCGAACGACTTGAAATGCCACCGGGCCAGGCTGGCGATGACATTCGTTCTGGACGATTGAAAGCGGGCTTTGTCCCGGCCCGAACCTGGCGGAAACAAGACGTAATAAGACCGGCCACCCCACGGCGGCCGGTCGTTTCGTTCACTGCATCGTGGCGCGTGCCCGGCTCAGGACCGCTTGCGGCGGCGCATCAGCACCAGCCCGCCCAGCGCGCCGGCCAGAAGCGGCAGGCCAGCCGGAAGCGGAACCGCCGCGATTTCACCGAACACCTGCAAACGGGCGCTGGAAACGGTAATGCTGGGGTTGGGAAGGAAGAAATCGGAGGATTCCTCGGCCAGCCACAGATCGAACCGGCCGGTGGCCACGGAATGCGCGAACACGTCCACGCCGCCGCCGTCGCTTGCCATGTCGATGGTGTAGGTGTTGGTTCCATCGACGATCGCGGCAAACAGGTCGTCAGCCGGTCCGGCGGCGGAACCCTGGGCGCGAATGCGCCAGTCTTCCTTGGGCAGCCCCAAGAACGAGCCGCTTTCGTCCTTGGCGCCCGACACCTGAAGCGTCAGTTCGAACCGGTCGATGCTGGTGTATGCAACGCCCGAGAAATCCCAGAACTCGCTGAAATCATTGTCGTCGTCAAAAAAAGTGGTGGACGACGCGCCGCTGCTCGGTGTCAGCGAATGGTCGTAGATCAAGGTTGACGCACCCGCCGAACCGGCAAGTACAGAGAAGGCGACCGCGCCAGCGGCCAGATAGCTGTGTCCAAATTTCATTTTGGCCCCCAATAGAAACGGATTCTCCGTCTGATATCTTCAGCGCGACTATCAGAGGCCGGATCGTGGTGTCAAAGTGAAATGTGGCGAGATTGTGAATTCCGTCGCGGCATCGTTTCCAGATGGAAAACACTGCCGCGGGCGGCGTGGGCATTGCGCCATCGGGCGAAACGCCGACCCGCCGGCGGCGCGAGGGCTATCCGCGGCCCCCATCGCGTGTGCGGACACAATCTGCCGTTGATTCGCGGCTTGCCAACGCGACCGTCACGCCACAATTCCCGGGGTTTGCGGGCGTTTCGCAAGCCCCGGGGCGCCACCCTCAGGCGGCGCTGTGGCGCGATCACTGATCCAGAAAGCTGCGCAACTTGCGCGAGCGGCTGGGGTGTTTCAGCTTGCGCAGCGCCTTGGCCTCGATCTGCCGGATGCGTTCGCGGGTCACGCTGAACTGCTGGCCGACCTCTTCCAGCGTGTGATCGGTGTTCATGCCGATGCCGAAACGCATCCGCAGCACCCGTTCCTCGCGCGGGGTGAGCGAGGCGAGTACCCGCGTCGTGGTTTCCTTCAGGTTTTCCTGAATCGCCGAATCCAGCGGCAGCACGGCGTTCTTGTCCTCGATGAAATCGCCAAGCTGGCTGTCCTCCTCGTCGCCGCTGGGGGTTTCCAGCGAAATCGGCTCCTTGGCGATCTTCATCACCTTGCGGACCTTTTCCAGCGGCATCTGAAGCTTTTCGGCCAGTTCCTCGGGCGTGGGTTCGCGGCCGATCTCGTGCAGCATCTGGCGGCTGGTGCGCACCAGCTTGTTGATGGTCTCGATCATGTGCACGGGGATGCGGATGGTGCGGGCCTGATCGGCGATGGAACGGGTGATCGCCTGGCGGATCCACCAGGTCGCGTAGGTGGAGAACTTGTAGCCGCGACGGTATTCGAACTTGTCCACCGCCTTCATCAGGCCGATATTGCCTTCCTGAATGAGATCAAGGAATTGCAGCCCG
>JBKEDD010000132.1:0-8789 GCA_047975215.1 Jhaorihella sp. | reverse complement strand
GGCGGTGCTGGGCATCGAGGACGGAAAGCTGTCGCGGTTCTCGAATTTGAACCAACGGGTAATTCAGCCGACCATAGCCGAAATCAACCAGCTCTCCCGCCTCAAGCTGAAGGCGACCCCCCGCAAGACCGGGCGCACCGTGACCAGCGTGGAAATCTCCTGGAAGCTGAAGCCGGACCCGACCGACGCGAAGCAGGAGCTGGCACGGCCCAAGGTCGGCCGGAAGACGCGCCGGGACGGCACGGCCGAGACCCCGCCCGCGGCCTTCCCGGCAACTGGCAGCATCACCTACAGCCCCCGCTGGCTGAAACTGAAGCGTGAAGCCGGTTGCAACATGGACAACACACTCATCGCCACGGATTTTCGCCGGTTCTGCAAGGGTCGGGGCATCCCGCTGGATGCTGCAAACATAGAGAAGATATTTGCAGGCTTCTGCAAAAAGGTCGGGAGGGTGTAGGGTTGCGTGGAACCCCGCGCAACCCCACCAATGGAACGATACGCAACCGAGGGCGCAACCCAGATGAAACTATCTCTTTCGGCCGCCGCCCGTGAATCTGGAAAGAGCAAGTCAACGATCAGCCGCGCCATAAAAAAAGGAAAATTAAGCGCGTCCAGGGTCGATGGTGGCGGATATCAGATCGATCCGGCCGAATTGTTCAGGGCGTTCCCCAAAACGACCCCGGAACCGGTTCCGTCGAACGACACGCAACCCCATGAGGAACGGGGCTCAACCATGCAGTTTCGCATGGAAATGGCTGAACGGGATACCGCCAGAGAGCGAGAGGAACGGCAGCGTGAACGCGAGCAGGCCGAAGCGACAATTCAAGATCTGAGAGCCCGTCTGGACAGGGCGGAAAGTCGCATAGCTGCCCTTCTGCCGTCGCCGTATGGACCATCGCCTCGAAAGCGCTGGTGGCCATTCTGAGAATGATTGTTCTGACTAGTCGGCATTGCGCTGATCTTCGGTGAAATAGGGGCTGGATCACTCATTGCTCTCGGCCATTCAGTTGCCTGTCGCCGACAAATGGCAGCTCGGGGGGATGAGGTTACACAGATGAAGTATTGGAATTGTCTTTTTTTGTTCTAAGGCGTGCCATTTCTGATTCATAATTGCCGATCCACTGGACCATAAGTGGATCACCCAATTCTTTGTGCGCGTCCTTCAACTTTTGCAGAGCGATTTCGAACTCCTCCTCACCTCCACCGTTCTGCGCAAGTGCTAAGCTGGCTTTGCAGTAGTTTTCATAGTTATACATGTCATCTGGACGTCGCGATATTGACTTTGTCGCTTTTGAAACAGCGGTATCCAGTAAATTCAACCGGTCTTGCACCTCCAAAAAGTCCAATTTTTCAGCTTTGGCAATATTGAGTTGGACATCATATCGGTGGATCACAGAGTCGTTGATCCTCATGTCCCTTGCTTCAGAGATCGCCAGTTCGGCATCACCAAACGCATCTTGCCTTATTAGGTTCCGTATCAGACGATGCCTTGGGACTCTCTCGCCTGGAACTGTTTCTACTAACAGTTTGTATAGTTCCGTTTGGTCTTTCGGGGGAAGTGACTCTATCCCTATCTCAGAGTTACAAATCTGCGCGCTGAATTGTCTCTCTATTTTACTTGACGGATTGATGGACCTAATGACACGTCGAAGGACATCGTATCGTTGTTTTCGTGAGAACTTACTCTCAGCGATGATATTTGCGATTCTGGGATGGCGAGTAGTCCACTGGTACGTTCCGCCAATGAAATCATCTCGTTCAGACTCGAAAATGATGCCTTCTAAGTAATCAAGAAGATTAGATATTTCGGCAAGATCAATGTCTGCCACCCGAAAAACCATCTGCCGATGTACATGGCGACCGCAGGCTTCTAGGAGCGCAACGGTCTCATATAGAGTCCGAATGCTAGTCTTCATGTCATCGGGTTGACCTCGGCCTAGTTGATCGAACTCTTTTAGAATGATTTCGTCAATAGATTTCGTTTCAAAAAGATATTTTAACGAGACAAATAGGTCAGATCTTGCGCGCTTCTTAATGGTGTTTTGGATTTGGTTGTGCGTCATTGACTGGATATCCGCGGACAACAATCGTGCTATTTCCGGTAACCGCTTGACGTGAGTAGCTATGCTCTTAATGTCAGCAGGAGTCAGGCGGGACAGATTGTGGACCCTTGCCTGCGTTGCCAACTCCGGCGACTTAGTTCGATAACTCCAAATAGATGGATGGTATGCAATAATAAGCGAGAGCGCACGTTCCTGCTTATGCCCAAGATAACTGGCCAATTGGTTCACTGCGAACTGGCTTGCATTCGGTTCGTCGAGGAAAAGGCAAGCGCGCTGGCCATCTTTGTGATGCTCTCTTTCGACGTCTTGCCAAGTCGGAAAATCAACGGCAACGTGCGCCTTATGCTCGTAGCAGACCATGCCACGCTCACTAAGCTCATGAATTGCCAATCTCGCTGCGCTTGTTTTCCCGGAACCACTTGTGCCAAGTAGCACATGCATCGAGGATGAGTTCGTTGAGGTTACTTGCTGGACGATTTCGGTAACTGCTGACCGGACAAAGGCATTTCCTGCACGAATATCGGCGTAGGTCACGGGGCTTCCTGTGACCATTCGATTAATGTTGCTGTATTTGGCACCTTCCTCTATGGGATTGAGCGATGATATTTCAGCGGCAATTACATGTTTAGGAACATCTGAAATCGGGCTAAATATACTGACCGCGCCTGGGTTCTGATCGACGGAAGCTAAGGTGCCCAGCAAGGCATCTAGATCGCCAAAACCCACTTGCAGGCCGCGATTTCTCCATCTGGCGGCTTCGATCTCATCTTCTTCATACAGTATAAGGAATATTTGACCCGGGCATTCTTGAGACCCAGCCAATTCTACCGCACGTTCTACGTATTGTTTGATATTGGCGTCGGCCATCGAGTACCCAACGAATACAACATTAGATGTTGCCAGAGACTGCTCGAAATGCTGAAAACCAATTTGCCTAAATTTTCGGTATGTTGAATAATCTTCGTCTGTAATTATCATTCCATGGCTCAAGCCGTCGGCGCGATCTTCTGTAATGCAGCCGTGCAACTTGAACAGCATGGTATTGTATTGACGGTAATCGAAGGCGTAGTCCTTGTTGGAGCGTACCACTGGCAGTTCGACGCCAGCCTTTTCGAATGCTCTTTCGACAATCAAATCATAATTCGTCGTGAAGATATTGGCGAAATTGAAGTCAGGCAGGCGCAGGGCAGCCTTAGACGGCTGGAGTGGTTCGATCTTTGATCGCAGGAAACTTACTAAATCTTTCCGCCCATATTTCAACTCAACACGACCGGAAATATCTGAAAGATCTCTGGTGCGCTCGCCAGCGAAGAATTCTTTCGTCAAATCCTCAGATAAGGCAAATCCAGTTGGTGCGCCAGACGGAATACTAGCTCCGGCACCAAGAAAAAGTGTCGTCGGTATATTCGACGTGGAGATCGCTGTGGCAATTACCTTTATGGTATCCAAATCCCTGCTCCAGTGTGGTGCGTGGATCGGCATCCCAAGTAGGTAGCCCTCCACACCGAGATTCCTACACCACTGGTAGCGTATTTTTGCGCATCCTGACCAATTCTTTTTCCTCCAGGTCTCTTCGCCGACGCTGTACTGTGGTGATGTCCAAATCCATGCTAGTGTTCGCCGCCTGGGGTACTCTCATCCCTTACATGCCTTGCGAAATTACAACCCATGATCCCATCCCCTGTGACGCTCGCGCATATGGGCGCGCTCTAGCTCTTGAGCGCGCTCAAGAGCCTGTTGACCTGATCGACCAAGCGCGTGGTTGAGCTGTTCTGCGTGGCCAAGATGTCGGTCAATCGCTTCTGGGTGGCCTCGATCTGCGTCAGCCGCGCCTCGATCTCGCTTTGCCGTTTCGAGATAACCCGCGACCAGTCGGCTAGCTTCCCAGACAGATCCTCGGACGCGCTCTGCGACTGATCGAATTCGCTGGCCAATCTCCTGAACTGTTCGAGCAAGCCGCGCTCGAAGGGGGTGAGTTGGTCCATCGATCAATTCTCCATCGGCAGGCGCAGGCACAGCCTCTCGGCCCCGCTGCTGTCCCGGCATCTCGTGGGTTCGGCGTCGTTCGGGATCATCAGGTAATTCCGCCCCTCGCTCTGGAAGGTCTCGATCGGTTGCGGCACAGCTGGCGGCGGCGGGGGCTGTGTCGATCGCCAGAGCAAGAAGCCGGTCAGCATCAAACTCACGATCAGCGCCGCCCAGGTCATCCCCACGATCCATTTCAGACGCGGCATCTCGTCCATGATCCCGCTCAAAGCTTGAGCGATAGCGATCTCTATTTCGTTCAGCTCGGCGCTCACGCGCGACTGCACATGCGCGCTGAGCTTCTTCAGCTCGCTGTCGGTCAAGGACGCGATCTCGGCCGTCTGACCATCCAGCCTCTCTTGCATCCGCGCGGCCAAGTTCTTGCTCATAGCTCCAATCCTTCTCGTAGATACGCCCCTTCAGCCGCAGCCTGTCACCGCTCTCAGCGTCCTGGACGGTCAGATAGTTCTTTCCCTGCCGGGTGACGCCCAACCCCGCCTCTGTGAGGGCCTGAACCATGCTGGCGCGGTCTTGCACCGCGCCCTGCTCGATCAACGCAGAGATATAGGCGTGGACGGCTTCCCGGCCCTCATCGAGCCGGAAGCCGTCCCGCTGCCACTCTGCGGGCCGCTCAAAGCCCAGATCACGCGACCGCGCCGGATCGTCCGGCCGCGCCCAGCCATGCGACAGGTTCAGTGCATCCCGCAGCTTCGAGAAACTGCGCTCCCAACCCGGCGGTGCGATGTTCAGCGCCCGCCCGCTGGCCAGCTCCATGCGCGGGATCACGAAATGCAGTTCTACCCGCCCGCCGCTGGTGTGCTGGTGGCGCACCCAGGTGATGTCATACTGTTCGGCATCGAGACCGGCGAAGGCGAACGCCTCGAACTGGTCCATCGCCGCGCGCTGCTGGTCCTCAGTCGGGGCGTCCTCCGGAGCGAAGGACAACACCCCATGCGTATAGGTCCAGTCCCGCACAATACTGTCGATCAGCTCGGCCGTACGCGCCATGTCACCCCGCACCACCTCCGGCGCAGCGGACTCCCGCCCCTCACGCTCATGATCCAACAGATAGGCTGCAACATCGCCGCCACCCCCGCGCCCACCTGTGGTGAACTTGATCAACATCAGCGGCCCCCGTCGCCGCTCTCGGTCGGCGGCGCATCCTGGCGCTGATGCGCGGTCCGCAACACCGACAGCTCGCGATCGATCTCGACCAGCCGCGTCAGCAGGGCCGTCGCCGTCAGCGGCTCACGCCGGTTCGCGGCATGGGCAAGCTGATTCAGGTTGTTCCCGATCCGGGCCAGCTCACGCAGAAGATCGGGGGCAACTGGCGGAGGCTCACGCCGGGATCGCAGCCGTGTCCCGTCCAGGCGCGACCGGATCAGCTCAGACAGGGACACTCCACGCCCTGATGCAAGCGCCTGCCAGCGGGCGCGCTCCACCGCTGTCGCACGGACCTTGATCCACAGCGGGTTGTCTGGGGCGGCATCATCAACGGACATCGCAATCCTCAACAAATCAGGGGTGTAGGGGCAAGGCCCCTCCGTCCATCGGACGGAATGGGGTTTGAAGGGGCGTTCGCCCCTCACCAGCCGCGAGAGGCCACGGGCAAGGAAGGAAGGCAAAGCCTGACGCTCCTTGTCGTGGCCACGAGAGTATGCTGGCGGATTACAAAATTTGCAAGGGTAGGAATACCGGATTAGAGTGCCGGATAGAACCGATGATCGATCTGGAATTGTGATACTGACGCGATATATACTGCGTTAATATTTGAGAGGATAAGATATGGGCACCAAAGCTGTATTTACGATGAAGCTGGAATCCGATCTGCGGGACAGCTTCATGGCCGAAGCTGCAGCTGCTGATCGCCCTGCCTCGCAGGTCGTTCGTGAGCTGATGCGTGACTACATCGAACAGCGCCGCCATGAGCGGGCCTACAGCGAGTATCTGGGCCGCAAGGTCGGCAAGGCCCACACTTCAATGCTGGGTGGCCAGGGACGCAGTCATGAGGCCGTGGAGGCCGATTTTGCCGCTAGAAGGGCCAAGCTCACTGTAGGCTCCGTTTGATCGTTCTCTGGGCGCCTGAAGCCGAACAGGATCGCGCCGACATCATGGATTACATTGCTGCCAATAACCTGGCTGCGGCGATCCGCATGGACCAACTGTTCGGTGAAGCCGCATCCCGACTGGTAGATCATCCCTTCATTGGAAAACCAGGACAGATTCCAGACACTCGTGAGCTGATCCCCCACCCCAGCTACCGCCTGGTCTATACCATCAATCAGGACACGATCTGGGTGTTGACCCTCGTTCATACCGCCCGGCTCTGGCCCTGATCTGACTCAAAATCAGACAGAAAAAATGGGCGCAGCCCTTCTTGTTCTAATGTTCTTATAGTTCTAGGGGCGAATTCCATAATTATAACAATATGTTGCACGTTTATCGGTGAGAAATGGGGACCCAAAAGTGAGAAATGGGGACCCAAAAGTGAGAAATGGGGACTAATATGCGAGTTGACAGGTGAGTTTTTCGCACTAATAAAACTCACTTATGGCGAAAACGATACAGGTGGCCGCAGATAGGGCCTATGACACAACCAAGACCGTGCTGCCCGTCGAGGTGGCGCGAGGCATCTACATCGAGAACCCACCCTCGGCGCAGGCTCTGAAGCTGATGCATCTGCTCATTGCCAAGGCGGGCGGGCGGATGGCCGATGAAACCCAGCACGAAATGCGCATGTCGGACCTCAAGCACATCGAAGGGATGCGCAACCATGACCGGGCCAGCCTGCGCGCACTGTTCACCCAGCTCCGCGCCGCCGTCATGGTTTACGACGACACCGAGGCCCAGGAAGAGGTCATCGGTGGCTTCATGGATGAAATCCGCCTCGACTACCGACAAGAAGCTGCGGACACGTTGGTGGTAAAGTGGTGGTTCGGACGCACCTTCCGCCGCATCGCGGCCGAGTCGAACCATTGGGCGATCCTTGACCGGCAGACGGTCTTTGCTCTGTCCTCGAAATACTCAATCCTGCTGTTCCAGAACATTGCCTCATTGGCCAATCTGGATCGCATCGACAGTAAGAGCTTCACTGTGCCAGAACTGCGGGCGCTGTTTGGGGTGGAGGGTGACAGGCTGGGACGCTTTGCCGATTTCAATCGTTGGGCATTGAAGCCAGCCATCGCCGAAATCAATCAGCTTTCCCGCCTGAAACTGAAGGCGACCCCCCGCAAGACCGGGCGTACCGTGACCAGCGTGGAAATCTCATGGGCGGTAAAAATGGACCCGACCGAGGCGAAACGGGAAGTGGCCCGCCACAGTACCGGGCGCAAGAAACGACGAAATGGCACGATGGAGCAGCCGCCTGCCACCTTCCCGGAGACTGGCGGTATCGCCTACAGTCCCCGTTGGCTGGAGCTGAAACGTGAGGCGGGATGCAACATGGATAATGCGCTGATCGCCACGGACTTCCGCCGTTTCCTCAAGGAGCGTGGTATCGCAAGGGATGCCAGGAACATCGAAAAATTGTTCAGAGACTATTGCAGGAAGGTCGGAACAGTATGATATTTAAACGAATTATGTAGTGTGAACATTGTGGACGGGGTTATCGGATGAATGCACCTTTCAAGCAGGCCGAGCGGCTTGGTAGGCTGACTACGGAACTTGGCCCGGACGTTCTGGTTCTGCTTCGCTTCGATGGCACTGATCACCTCAACGACCTTTTCGAATATCGCGTTGAAGCCCTCGCCACCCGCGACGATCTGGATTTCGATGCGCTCGTCGGAACCCATGCCACCGTTGAAATCGAAGCGCATGAGGAAATGCGACCCTTCGACGGCATCGTCACCAGCGCCCGCTGGGCCGGTGTGGGCGAGAACGGCCACCGCTTTGACCTGACGCTCAGGCCGTGGTTCTGGCTGGCCGGGCGGCGGCGGAATCAGCGGATTTTCCATAACAAGGACGTCACCCAGATCCTGCAGGAACTGTTGTCGGACTATGCGGGGCTTGGTAATCCGGCGCTGGAGATCATGCTGTCCAAGGATTACCCGATCCTTGAATACACGGTGCAGTACCGCGAATCCGATCTCGACTTCGCGCGTCGGCAGATGGAGCGGCACGGGATCAGCTTTCACTTCAAGCATGCGATGGGCAGCCATACCCTTGTCCTGACCGACGATGCGCTGGCGCATGAGGAAATCGGGTCGCGCCCGTTCAAGCGCTATGACGGCCACCATCACTATGAGCAGGAGCATTTCTGGGACTGGGCGCCGGAACGCAACATCACCACCGGCGCGGTGCGGCTGGTTGACTATAACTTCAAGAAGCCGACCCAGGCGATGGAGGTGGACCGTCTGGGCGATGCGCAGCACGCGCAGGGCCAGATCGAGAGCTTCGATTATCCCGGTGATTATCTGGCACAGGATGTGGGCAAGCTGGTCGCCGGCCTGCGGACCGAGCAGGAGCGCGGCGCGGATCGCCGCAACCGGGCGGTGGGCGATTGTGTGAGCTTGGGCGCGGGCAAGCGGATGACGCTCTCGGGCGACAGTGTGCCGGGCCATGGCGAGACCTATCTGTGCCTCTCGGCCAGCCATCACTTCGTCAGCGAGGCCTTTGGCTCTGGCGATCAGGGCAGCGATGGCTACAGCTTCACGGGATCATACGTCCTGATGCCCGACACCGCACCGATGGCGCCGCCCAAGC
>JBKEDD010000131.1:0-62527 GCA_047975215.1 Jhaorihella sp. | reverse complement strand
TGAGCTTTGTCGGGCCGCGCCCGCCGCTGCGCCAGTATGTCGAACGCCACCCCGACCTCTATGCCCGGGTGCTGAATTCGCGCCCCGGCGTCACCGGGCTGGCCTCGATCGTCTATCACCGCCACGAGGCTGCGCTTCTGGCGCGCTGCGCCACGCCGGCGCAGACCGATGCCGTCTATTCCCGCATCTGCGTGCCCGCCAAGGCGCGGCTCGACCTGATCTATCAGCGCCATCAGAGCATCTGCTATGATTTCGACCTGGTGTTCCAGACCATCGGCAACCTGCTGCGGCGTGCCCGATAGGGGCGTTTCGGCCTTGACAGAGCCTGTTTGAGGCGCCGTCCCCTGCGTGCGCCGCGGGTCCGGGAGGGGGCTGCCCGCCCCCGCTGCCTGCGGCAGCCCCCCCGGGGATACTTGCGGTCAGAAGAAGACCGGAGCTTCAGAGCTTGCCCAGGACCGCCGCCAGCCACAGCGTGGCCTGGTTGATGCGGCCCTTGCGGTAAAGGCGCGTATCGCGCAGCATGGCCAGCCGCACCGGCAGCGGCCCGCCGCGATCGCGCGCGAAGCGGTCCAGAACGGCGCGCGCCTCTGCGTTCAGCAGATCGGCATTGGCTTGCAGGGCGGCGAGGTTGAGATCGTTCCAGCCCTTGTAGGTGCCGCGCAGCATGGCGCGCAGCCGGCGCAGTTTCGACCCCAGGCCGCGATTCGCCCCGATCTGGTTGCGCCCGTGCTGACGGTAGAGGATGTGGGGCTGTGCATCCCACAGCACCGTGCCGCCGGCGCCCGACACCAGCTGGTAGAGCCACCAGTCATGCACCGCCGCCGCGCGCACCCGCGGCAGCGCGCGCTGCACCAGCGCCAGCCCGGCCCGGTTCAGCACCATGGTATTGCCGCCGGCGAAGTTCTGCGTCAGCGCATGGCGGAAATCGTGCGGCGCGGGCACCAGCCGCGACAGGCGCCGCCGCCCGGTCGCCGCCTGCCATTCCCAGCTGCGCGTGCCCAGAAGCGCCGGGCGGGCGGCATGGGGCGCCAGCATGTCCACCGCGCGGGAAAGCTTTCCGGGCAGCCAGATGTCGTCCTGGTCCGACAGGGCGGTGTAATCGCTTTCGGGGTCGGCCCGGGCCAGCAGCGACAGGAAGTTGGCGGTGCCGCCGCGGCGGGGCCCGTCAAGCAATGTGCAGGCGACGCCGGCCGCGGCCGCGGGCCCCGCGGCAAAAGCCGCGAAGCGGTCGCGCGTGGCATCGCCCGAGCCGTCGTCGGAGGCGAGGATGCGGGCGGGTTTCAGGCCCTGGTCGAGGTAGCTTTGCAGTTGCTCGGCCAGGTCGTCGCCGGCATCGCAGAGACCCAGAAGAACCGTGATCCGGGGCGCGGCGCCCGCCATCCTAGCCGATCCGCCGCAGCACGAACACGTCGCGGAACTCGCCCATCGCGCCGATGCTGGGATCTTCGGGGATCAGCCGGGTGACGGCGAAATTCGGCTCCCATTCCCGCATCCGGTCACTGAGATCGCGGCCGAAATGGAACGTCACCAGCGCGCCCTCGCCGCTGATCGGATTGCCGTGATATTCCGCGGCTTCCATGTGTTCGACGCCGTCCTCGAAATAGATCGCCCGGCGCAGGGTCTTTTCGCGGTCCGCATAGACCGGGGTGGTGAAGATCGCCATGCCGCCGGGGCGCAGGGTGCGGCACATCTCGCGCAGCGCACGGTCGGGGCGGTTGACATGTTCCATCACGTCCAGATGCACATGCAGATCGAGGCTCGCATCGGCGAAGGTCAGCGCCTCCAGGTCCTCCGAGCGCAGCCCGTCCCGCATCTCGCCGCGCGGCACGTCGGGAAAGAACTGCGAGCCGACATAGCCGGGGCACTGTTCGGCCATGCGCCGCGACACCGCGCGCGCGGCCGGGGAACATTCGTGCATCGCGACGCTGCGCCAGTCGGGGCGGAACAGGTCGAGCGCCCAGGCGAAGATGCGTTCGCGTGGAATGGAGCCGCAGTCGCGGCATTTCAGTTCGTCGCGGAACCAGTCGTTGCGGGCCTGAAAACCGGCGGTCCCGGCGCAGACCGGGCAGGTGCCCTGATAGGTGATCATAAGGCCCGCCTCAACGCGTCCAGATAGGCCGGCCCGTATTGCCGGCTTGGCTCCATCATGGCCTTTTCGGCCCATTCGTTCCAGGCGTTGATCATGATCTCGTGGCGGTAGGAACCGGCGAGCCGGGTTTCCAGCAGCCCGTGCAGCCAGCGTTCGAAGGTCGCCGGGTTGGCGCCATAGGCGATATGCGCCTCCGGCCCGCGGCGCGCGCTGTTGTCCCAGCAGGGCATGATGCCGGCGATGGTATGGGGCGGCAGCGATGCGGCATGGGCCGGCGACAGGCTGGTCTCGCGCAGCTTGCGATAGTCGTAGATCAGGCCCGAGAAACCGTCCTTCACCGGCGCCTGCATGCGGTCGCCGGGCAGGCCGCCGAACAGGTAGTCGTCGGTTCCCACCAGCCCGTGCGGCGGCATCTCGACCCAGAAATCGAACAGGTCGGCGGCGACCGGGCTTTCACCCTCGATGTGAAACAGCACCGCGCCCATCTCGACCGCGCCGATGCCGGCGCGTTCCCAGGTGGCGCGCATCTCGGCCACCGCGGCGGCCGGGTCGGGCATGTCCTCGGGGCGGTAGATGACAAAGCGCGGCCGCGTGCCGTCGGGGCGGGCGTAGCGCGGATCGCGCAGGTAGGGCAGCAGGCTTGTCGCCAGTTCGGTGGCGAAACCGGGCGCGTAGGATTGCGCCAGCAGCACCTCGCCCGAAAGGCCGTCCCAGTTGCGCCGCCAGCTTTCGTTGGCCCAGCAGAGATAGAAGGGAAAGTCGATTCCGGGCTGTTTCAGCAGGTTGTCGATCGGCGCCTCGAGGATGCGGCGGCCGTCGAACCAGTAGTGATAGACACAGAATGCGTCGATCCCGGCGGCGCGTGCCATGTCCGCCTGCCGGCCCATGGTCGCAGGCAGGCGCAGGTCGTAAAACCCCAGATCGGCGGGCAGAACGGGCTGGCAATGACCCTGAAACGCCGGCCGGGCGCAGGTGGCGGCCGTCCATTCGGTAAAGCCCGGCCCCCACCATTCGTCGTTCTCCGGGGTGGGGTGGAACTGGGGCAGGTAGAAGGCCGAGACGAAGCCGGGCCGCTGGTGCGCCCGGGGCGCGGGGGCGGCGGCCTCGCGCAGCTGCGTGGTCTGGCGGATCTCCATGCCCGCGGCGTCGCACATCACGCCGAGCATACGTTCGAGCGCATGCGCCACGGTGCCGTCGGTCTGGCCC
The DNA here is from genome assembly GCA_047975215.1 of Jhaorihella sp. Lineage (GTDB taxonomy): Bacteria > Pseudomonadota > Alphaproteobacteria > Rhodobacterales > Rhodobacteraceae > JAGRMG01. The sequence goes on along the minus strand of JBKEDD010000131.1, from coordinate 59,232 downwards.
AGCTCGAAGTCGAAATCGTCGGGCGTCAGCACCATCCCGCGCAGCAGCGCCAGGATCTGCGGCTTGACCCAGTACATCGACCCGGCCGGAAACGACAGCCGCCTGCGGTCCGGCGTTACCTCGATCCGGTGCAAAAGCCGCTCGACCGTGGGGTAGTTCGACCCCCACCATTGGGTGTCGTCGTAATGCTGCCCGTCAGCCACCCAGAAGGCGGCCCGGGGGTCGGCCAGGAAGCGCCTCAGCAGGGCCCCGGTTTCGGCCCCCGGCAGGATGCCGGCGATCAGGTGGCGGCGCCAGTGGTCGCCGTCCTGGCGGTGCGGCGACTTCTTGGTGTGGAACTTGCAGACCGCCCGGTAGCCGTCGAGCCAGCCGGCATTGACCAGATGCAGGAACGGCAGCATGTCGCGGCCGCGGTTGGGCATCGCCACCGCCCGGGCGCCGGGCCAGGCCTCGCGGATGCGTTCGGCCAGGGCTTCGGTTTCCTCGCCCCGCCAGGTCAGCGTGACATAAAGGTCGAACGCGATATCGAGCTGTCGCAGCGCCTTGTCGAACTCGTCCCACAGGTCGGGGTAGTAGACATGCACGACAATGGCCTGATCGGCCCGGCGGGCGAGCTGGCCGCGCAGCCGCGGCGTCGCGATACCCCCCGTCAGCACGTCCTGCGGCAGATCCTTGGTCAGGCGGTGTTCGTGGCGTCCGATGCGCAGGTAATGTTCGAACGGGGGCATCCCGGTCGCGGCCACGTCCGGGTTGTGGCGCAGATAGGCCTTGGGCGAGAAGTCCGGGTTCGGGTAAAGCCCGGCCCGTTCCCCGACCAGCAGGTAGTGGCGTTCGGGAAAGACCTTGAAAATCCAGTGAATCCGAGGGTTTACGCCGCGATAGAACTGGCGGTCGAACAGCCTGCTGACGCGCATCCGCCACAGATAGACAAGCTGTGACGGCGACATGAGGAAGAACCTCAGGGCGAATGCGATGCGGGACAATCGAGGCCTGCTTTTCTTGTTCGTATAGCTGGGGTTGCGCTTAGCAGGTGGGTCGGAAAGGGTCAAATCCAAGTCGCCGCCGCCGGCCCGTCGCGCGCCGTCACGCTTGCGCTTTCCCCGCCCGCCGAGTTGAGGCATACGGGGGGCCGCGCGTCGGCGCGTACGACCGAATCCAGTGATTTGCGAAATGGCCAGAAAATTCATCATCCATATCGGTCCGGCCAAGACCGGCACCAGCAGCCTTCAGGAGGTTCTGTTCGCGTCCCGCGAGCGGCTGCTGGCGGCGGGTTTCGACTATCCCGGCTTTGGCCGCCATCCGCAGATGCAGAAGATCCCGGGCCACCACGGCATCCCGGCCCGGCTGCGCGGGCACGGCGAAATGCCCGAAGGGGTGCTGGAGCATCTCGCGGCCCTGCCGCGGGAACGCACCTTCATCCTGTCGTCGGAGGATTTTTCCTATGTCGACACCGCCGGGATCCGGGCCCTGGCCGAGGCCCTGGGCGGGGACGGGATCGAGGTTGTCTATTATGCGCGGCGCTGGGACCAGCTGCTGCCGTCGATCTGGCAGGAACTGATCAAGCACGGGCAGAGCCTGCCCTACCTGGAATTCCTGAACCGCCAGACCGCGGCGCCGCGGGCCAGTTTCTATCTGAACTACGCCGTTCCGCTGGACCGCTGGTCGCAGGTACTGGGGCCCGGGCGGGTACGGGTGTTTTCCTATGACAACATCCGCGAGGCGGGCGGCGATATCGTCGGGCATTTCTGCGAGCATGTCCTGGGCCTGAGCCTGGAGCGGGACGGGATCCGCCAGGACAACCGGCGCCAGTCCGCCAGCCTGACCGAGACCCTGCGGATGCTGAACCGGCTGGCGCTGGGGCGCGGCCATCCGGTGCCGCGGGTGCGCTTTGCCCTGACCCGGGCGCGCGCCGAGGTCGAGGACGAGCTGGCCGCGCTCGAGGCGATTCACGCCGGCCATATCGGCGAGGCGCAGCCCTGCGCGCCGATGGTCTTCCGGGAGGTGGAGCGGACGTTCCTGAAGAGCTATGCCGGGCGGCTGGAAAATCCGACCCCCGAGGGCCGGCTGTTCGCCGAACGGCCCTTCGAGTCGGCGCCCTTCGTGCGGCCGGACTATCTGTTCGAGACCCCCGCCCTGGGGATTTACCGCGACATCCTGCAAAAGATCGGCGAGCGGGCGGCCGACGCGGCCTGATCACCCGGAACGGGTGTTACTGGTTCATCACCCGGAACGGGCGTTATTGATTCTTCACCCGGAACGGGTTCACTGATTCATCGCATCGCGCAGATGGCGGCGCAGCAGCACCAGGCCGGTGACGAAGAAGAAGCCCCCCAGCCCCAGGACATAGGCGACCGAGACATAGTTGGCCTCGTAGGTGGCATATATCCCCGAGCGCATCTCGCCGATGATATGGACCAGCGGGTTGAACCACAGGATGTCGCGATAGGGCTGGGGCACGTGGTCGAACAGAAAGAAGACGCCCGAGATGATGAACATCGGCCGGTTCAGGATCGCCCAGACCTGGGTATAGGACTGGAAGGCCACGAACATGTAGCAGTTGAAGGTGCCGATACCCAGGGTGAAGGCGCCGGCGACCGCCAGGGCCAGCAGGATCTTTTCCATGTCCAGGATCACCCGCAGATCGTAGATCGTGATGATGCCGGTCAGGATGATCGCGATCACCATCACCTGGGTCAGGAAGTTCAGCAGGAACCGCGCCAGGATCGCGTCCAGCGCGGTGACGGCGGGAAATTCCAGCAGCGGCTTGGAAAAGGTCACCGCGTTGGCGACGCTGTTGCCGACGCTCGTGTAGATGGTGAAGACCAGATAGCCCGAGGCATAAAACAGCGGAAAGTTCGACCCCAGCGCCGGGTTGCGCAGGAATACCGAGAACACGATGGTCATCAGCGTCAGGGCGGCCACCGGCTCGACCACCGCCCAGAGATAGCCCATCACCGAGCGGCCATAGGTGGTGGCCATTTCCCGCAGCATCAGCGCCACGATGGTGCGGGCGGTGCGAAAGCGTCGCGAGCGGGGTATCTGGGCGGGTATCCGGGCGGGGGCGGTCATGCGAAAGGCGCGGTGGCGGCTGGGCGCTCTTGAGAGGTATCCAAGCGTTGGCTTGTGGTATAAGACGCAGGCCTAGCGCGTATTCCAAGAAGGTACAACGGTTTGAGCGATACCGCAGCGAGCAGCCCGGCCACCGGTGCCGGTACCGGACCCGGCACCAAATCCGGGCCGGGGCCGGAGAAATCCGCCCCCAAACCCGCCGCCAAGCTCGCGCCCGCGCCGGGTGCCGCCGGGCCGGCGAACGCGCCCGGCCCCAAACCCGCCCCGAAGCCTGCCGATCCCCCGGCCGGCGCCCGGGTGGTCGAGGTGCCGCCGATGGCCAGCCCGGCCAGGCCGCGGCGGCGGCACTGGGGCATTCTGCTCAGCTTCGTGCTGTTCGTGCTGCTGCCCTCCGGCCTGGCCGCGTATTACATGGCCGCCATCGCCGTGGACCAGTACGAATCGCGGGTCGGATTCTCGGTCCGGGCCGAGGAATCGCAATCCGCGCTCGATGTGCTGGGCGGGCTGGCCGGGATTTCCTCGGCCTCGTCCTCGGATACCGATATCCTCTACGAATTCATCCGCAGCCGCGAGATGGTGGACCGGGTGAACGCGCAGATGGATCTGCGCGCGGCCTTCACCCGGCCCGGGTTCGACCCGGTCTTTGCGCTGAAGGCGCACAGCACCATAGAGGAACTGGTCGATTACTGGCCGCGCATGGTGCGGGTGCATTACGATGGCGGCACCGGCCTGATCGAGGTGCGCGCCTTTGCCTTCACGCCGAACGAGGCGCACCGGCTGGCGCAGCTGGTGTTCGACGAATCCAACGCCAAGATCAACGCGCTGTCCGCCGTCGCCCGCGACGACGCCACCGGCTATGCCAGGGAAGAACTGGACAAGGCCATTGCGCGGCTGATCGAGGCGCGCCAGACCCTGACCGCGTTTCGCATCCGCACCCAGATCGTCGACCCGCAGGCCGATATCGCCGGGCAGATGGGGCTTCTCAACACGTTGCAGGGGCAACTGGCCGAGGCGCTGATCGAACAGGATCTGCTGATGCAGACCGCCCGCGAGGGCGATCCGCGGCTGGAGCAGGTCCAGCGCCGCATCGGGGTGATCGAGGACCGGATCGCGATCGAACGCCAGAAGCTCGGGGTCGGCAGCCCGACCGGGGCCGATCCCGGCGATCCGTCGGAGGGCTATGCCGAGGTGGTGGGCGAGTTCGAGAAGCTGCAGGTGGAAATGAAGTTCGCCGAGACCGCCTATCTTTCGGCGCTCGGCGCCTATGACGCGGCCCAGGCCGAGGCGCAGCGCACCAGCCGCTATCTGACCGCCTATCTGCAACCGACCATGCCGGAAAGCCCGACCGCGCCCAAGCGGCTGCTGCTGGGCATCCTGGTGGCCGGCTTCGCCGTGGTCGGCTGGTTCATCGCGGTGCTGATTTACTACAGTTTCCGTGACCGCCGCTAGGCGCATGGAGGGGCGGCGATGATCCGGCTCGAGAACCTGTGCAAGAGCTTCAATTTCCGCGGCGAGAGCAAGATCGTCGCGGACAATCTCAACGTCACCTTTCCCTCCGGGGTCTCGATCGGGCTCCTGGGGCGCAACGGGGCCGGAAAATCGACCCTGTTGCGGATGATCGCCGGCAGCGTCACGCCCGATTCCGGGCGCGTCCTGACCCGCGGCACGATGTCCTGGCCGGTCGGGCTGGCCGGCGGGTTCCATCAGGATCTGACCGGTGCGCAGAACGTGCGCTTCATCGCGCGCATCTATGGCGTCGATACCGGGGAGCTGCTGGATTTCGTGGCCGGATTCGCCGATCTGGGCATGCATTTCCACCAGCCGGTGCGCACCTATTCCTCGGGGATGCGGGCGCGGCTGGGCTTTGGCGTGTCGATGGGCATCCGTTTTGACACCTATCTGGTGGACGAGGTGACATCGGTGGGGGATTCCAATTTCAAGGCCAAGAGCGAGGCGGTGTTCCTCGAACGCATGGCCCGTTCCGGCGCGATCGTGGTGACGCACGCGCCGCCGATGATGCGGCGCATGTGCCAGGCCGGGATGGTGCTCGAGAACGGCCGCCTGGTCTATTTCGACGATGTCGGCGACGCCATCGCCTATCACTGGGAGGTGATGAACGGGCCGTGAGCGCGCGCCCGTCGCCCGTCGCCCGGCCCCGGGCTGCCGGGGTCTGCACATGTGGGAGATTGAGGGAAAGTCGGATGAAGATCAGCGTTGTGGGTATCGGGTATGTCGGCTTGTCCAATGCCGTGCTGCTGGCGCGCCGGCATACGGTCGTGGCGCTGGATATCGACCCGGACCGGGTCGCGGCGCTGAACCGGCGGCATTGTCCGGTCGTCGATCCCGAACTGGAACGCTGCCTGGCCGAGGAGACGCTCGATCTGTCGGCCACGACCGATGCCGGGGCCGCCTTCGCGGGGGCCGACTACATCGTCATCGCCACCCCCACCGATTACGATGCCGCGAGCAATTTCTTCGACACCTCCAGCGTCGAGGCGACCGCCGAACAGGCGGTGGCGCTCAATCCCGAGGCCATGATCGTGATCAAGTCGACGGTGCCGGTGGGCTTCACCCGGGCGCTGGCGGCGCGGCTGGGCAGCGACCGGATCGTGTTCAGCCCCGAGTTCCTGCGCGAAGGCCGCGCGCTTTACGACAACCTGCATCCCTCGCGCATCGTGGTCGGCGATTGCGGCGAACGGGCCTGCGTCTTTGCCCGGATGCTGGCCGACTGCGCGCTCGATTCGGATGTGCCGGTGCTGCTGACCGGCCCGTCCGAGGCCGAGGCGATCAAGCTGTTCGCCAATACCTATCTCGCCATGCGGGTGGCCTTCTTCAACGAACTGGACAGCTACGCGCTCAGCCACGGGCTGCGCACCCGCCAGATCATCGAGGGCGTCGGGCTCGATGCCCGCATCGGGACGCATTACAACAACCCCTCCTTCGGCTATGGCGGCTATTGCCTGCCCAAGGACGCCAAGCAGCTGCTGGCCAATTACCGCGACGTGCCGCAGAGCCTGATGGCCGCCATCGTCGAGGCCAACCGCACCCGCAAGGATTTCATCGCCGAGCGCATCCTGGCGCTGAAGCCGGGCCGGGTCGGGGTCTACCGGCTGGTGATGAAGGCCGGGTCGGACAATTTCCGGCAAAGCTCGGTGCAGGGGATCATGAAGCGGATCAAGGCCAAGGGCATCGAGGTGGTGGTCTACGAACCGGCGCTGGCCGAGGACACGTTCTTCGGCTCGGCGGTGGTGCGCGATCTCGCCCGTTTCAAGGCCGGCTGCGACGTGATCGTCGCCAACCGGCAATCGCCGGATCTGGCGGATGTGGCCGGCAAGGTCTTCACCCGCGACCTGTTCGGCGCCGACTGAGCCGCCTCAGGCCAGCAGGTCGAAGATCTCGGCGCCGATCCGGAGGTTGACCGACGCCTGGGTGCCGCCATCGACCAGCGCCCACATCACCTGGCCGGTGGGGCGGTAGATCACGAAGGCTTCCTGCACGTCGTCGGCGCCGGCGCGTTCGCCGGCCGAATCGGCGGTATGGGCGAAATTGACCTGGAAGTCGGATGCCGACGCGGCGGCATTGCCGAAGACCAGAACGTCGCCTTCCGCCGAATCGTAATCCTGAATCCAGTCCGACCCGTGACCCTCGATGCCGACATGGAAGAACCTGTCGGCGCCGGCGCCGCCGTTGATCCGGTCGTGCCCGAAGCCGCCGTTGAGGAAATCGTCGCCGGTGCCGCCGAACAGCGCGTCGGCCAGCGCCGAACCGGCGAGCACGTCATCGCCCTCCTGGCCGGCCAGCGTGTCGGCGCCGAAACCGCCCGTCAGAGTGTCGTTGCCGCCCTGGCCGTAAAGCTCGTCATTGCCATACCCGCCATCGGCGCGGTCGTCGCCGGCACCGCCGAGGATGACGTCGTGGCGGTCGCCCGATCCGTCGCCGCCGAAGATGAGGTCGTCGCCATCGCCGCCATGGAGCCGGTCCTCGCCAGGCCCGCCCGCCAGCGTGTCGTTGCCGGCCTCGCCTCGCACGATGTCGTTGCCATGCCCGGCCTCGACGCTGTCATCGCCGGGGCCGGCGAAGATCCAGTCGGGAAAGTCGGCCTCGCTCAACCCGCCGCGGATCAGGTCGTCGCCGGCACCGCCATAGAGCGCATCGCCGAAATCGCCCGCCAGCAGCGTGTCGTCGCCGTCGCCGCCATCCAGCGTGTCGCCGGCATTGCCGCCGGTCAGCACATCGTCGCCGCCCGCCCCGATGAGGTAGGTCCTGAAACCGAAATCGGGGGTGAGTTCCGCGGTCAGCGTGTCGTTGCCATCGCCGCCGGTCAGCACATGCATGTCCGGCCCGAGATCGAAGACCAGCTTTTCGATATGGGTGAGGCGCTTCAGCCCCATGAACCCATCTATGACAAGGACGGATCCATCCGACGAAAACCGATGCGCCATCACATCGGCCTGAAGACTAGCGGTATCGTCGCCAAGCGTGCCGATCAGAACGCTGTCTCCGCCACCCAAGTCAAAGCGATTTCGGCCCGGGCCGCCATCGAGAGTGTCATCGCCCACGCCGTTCAGTGTATCGTCGCCGTCTCCGCCGAAAATCAGATCATGGCCGTGACCGCCGTTGATACGGTCGTCACCTGACTCGCCCCAAATCTCGTCGTCACCATCGCCGCCAAAGATGGCATCGTTGCCAGAACCGCCCCGGATCTCGTCGTCGCCGCTCCTGCCCCAAATGGTATCGTCACCATCGGTGCCTGTGAGGGTATCGGCCGCTTCGGTGCCCTCGATAAACTCTCCGCTTGTCAAGCGCAAAGGTAGCCGGGGTATATCGGAACGGACCATGCGATCCCTTTCGGAAGAACCAGTATCGCCGTCTGTGTGTAATGTTCGGCCACAGTCAGACGAGTGTCAAGATGGCGTTGCTGTGAATTTCAAGAAGTTTCCTTGAATACAGCTTTTGATATGTTATACACTTAGATAGTTTTGATATGTTATACACTCTTAGATAGTTTTGCTATAGAAGGGAAAGCCAATGAAATTGATTCTGGCTTGCCTGGCGATCACCTTTGCCCTCGTCACCCCGGCACGGGCGCAGGTGGAAATCGGCTTTGGCCCGAACCCCCGGTCTCACGACAATCTGGAAATGTGGAACTATGCCAGCGGCTGGCACCGGGATCGCTGGAACGCGCTGCGTTCCGCCGGCGTCACCCGCATCGACCTGAATTCGACCTTTCTTCTGCGTCATTTCATCGAGCGAGAAACGCAGTCGGCCTGGGAGGTTCGGCCGACCCGAACCTATCTGACCGCCCCGCAATTCGCGCAGATGAAGGACATGGTCAATATCGGCGGGTTCCAGTTTTCCTATATCGGCGGGCTCGGCCTGGCCGCGAATCGCTGCCACGATATCGCCGCCGATCCCGTGGCCGGGGGGCAGACCGCGGCCAGTGTCGAATTCAACAACGTGCTGCTGCCGATGCTGAACAACAACGTCAAGGTCCACGAACTGAATGTGGACGGGCCGTTCCTGCGGTTGATCGACGGATCACAGAAAGGTTTCAGTTGTAGTAAAATACCCGTTTCACTGGATACGAACCAAACCGTCGCCGCCGTCGACGCCTATCTGAAAAAGATGGTCGCCCTTTTGGGGGCACATCCGATTCAGGCCGGCATTACGCCGGATGTGGTTCTGACGATCAATCTGCCGAACTGGAAGGTCGGGGCGCGGGCGCGCGTATTCGATCCCGGCCCCGGCGATATCGACCTGATTACCGTTCTCGACGCCTTCGATGCCTATCGCGACGGTCACGGCCACAATCCGAAAATCCACAAGCTGAAGATAGATTACCCCTACTGTTACGTGCAATCCGTCAGCCCCTGCACGTCCGGCGGCGCGACGCTGCAAAGAGACATTTTCGCCGACAAGATCATCGGGCTGTGGGATCATACGCGCGAAATCAACGGGGCGGGGCTTGTCGCCCCCAATCTTTCGGTGGCCGTCAACACGCATAAAGCCGCCGATTCCTGTGTTGAAACCGATACCCTTTATCCGCATTTCCTGGTGTATCGCGCCTGCACACCGCCGCCGTCCGATCCGGGTTCGGGCATTTGTCCGGCAAGTTCCGCCTGGATCGAACCGGAATGGTCCTGCTATTCCGATTCAATTCAGATCGTCGATCCAGACTTTTTTCAGAAATCCGCCGATTTCGCCGACGAATTGCAGCCGGGCGGCGCATTGACGGGTCTGATCGACACGCGCAGCGCCTCTGCCGGGATCACCATCGACAGGCTGATCTTTCACGCCTGGGGGGAAGTGCCCTGGAGCAACCAGTGGTATCGCGACCGGGTCACGCAATATGCCGACTGAGCCGGGCGCGCGGCGAGAGGCCGCGCGCCCGGTTGTCGCCGCCGGCCTCAGGCCAGCAGGTCGAAGGGGGTGCCGCCGCCGATCGACAGGTCGATCGACGCCTGGCCCTGGCCATCGACCAGTGCCCACATGATCTGGCCGGTGGGCTTGTAGATCACGAAGGCCTCCATCACGTCGTCGGCGCCGGCGCGTTCGCCGGCCGAATCGGCGGTATGGGCGAAATTGACCTGGAAGTCGGATGCCGACGCGGCGGCATTGCCGAAGACCAGAACGTCGCCTTCCGCCGAATCGTAATCCTGGATCCAGTCCGACCCGTGACCCTCGATGCCGACATGGAAGAACTTGTCGGCCCCGGCGCCGCCATTGACCCGGTCATGCCCGAAGCCGCCATTGACGAAATCGTCGCCATTGCCGCCGAACACCTGGTCGGAGAAGGCCGAGCCGGTGATCACGTCGTTGCCGTCCTGGCCTTCGATCGTGTCGACCCCGTAGCCGCCGGCGATGGTGTCGTTGCCCGACCCGCCATAGACCTCGTCATTGCCGTAGCCGGCGTCGATGGTGTCGTTGCCGGCGCCACCGAAGATCAGGTCGCGCAGGTCGGCGCTGGTCTCGCCGCCGACGATGTGATCGTCGCCGTCGCCGCCGTTGATCGTGTCGTTGCCGTCACCGCCGCGCAGCGTGTCGTCGCCGTCCCAGCCGCGCAGCAGGTCGTTGCCGCCCAGCCCGTCGAGCGTGTTGTCAAAGGCGTTGCCGTCCAGCGTGTCGTCGCCGGCGGTGCCGGTCTGGTCGAACACGCCGATGCGGATGTCGCCGTCCCCGGCGCGGATGTCGCCGCCCATCGCGGTGATGTCGCCCTCGAAGAACAGTTCGAAATCCTCGGCGGCGACACTGTCGTCGGTCAGATCGAGGCCGATGCGCGAGGTATTGGTCCCGGCATCGTAGGTGACGCCGGGATCGCCGAAGAAGGCCGCGGTGCGCACGATGATGGCATCCTGGACGGCAAGATCCATGATCCGGTCGCCGTCCAGGGAACTGGCCGGACCCGAAACCAGGTCGGCCCCGGCGCCGGTGGTGATGGTGTCGGTGCCCGTACCCGAACTGATCGTGTCGTTGCCGGCGCCGCCGTCGATCATGTCATCGCCGGTGCCGCCGTCGATCTTGTCGTCGCCGTCGCCGCCCAGGATGCTGTCGTTGCCCGACCCGCCGTCGAGGTCGTCGTTGCCGCCCAGCCCCTCGATCGTGTCGTTGCCGCCCAGGCCCAGAAGCACGTCGCGCTCCTCGGTGCCCACCAGGCTGTCATCGCCGGCGGTGCCGCTTTCGGTGACGCTGCCGCGGATGGTGGCCATGCCGGCGCGCACCGCGTCGGCGACGTCGCGGCTGTCGCGGCTGGTGGTCACCACCACGCCGCCGCTGCCCATGTCCTCGAGCGCGCCATCGTAATCGCCGGTCCGCCCGGAGGTGCCGATGATCGGGGTGGCGCCCATGTCGCGGAACGCGGCGCCGACCTCGGCCAGCAGCGCGTCGTCGGTGGGATCGTCGGTCTCGGCGCCGGTGTCATAGCCGGGATCCCCGGGATCGCGCGGATCGGGTTCGATCTCGAGAGCGTCCGGGTCGGCGGCGCCCGCCGCCCCGGACGGTGCCCCGGCCGAAGCCAGCGCCGCCGGGGGCGCCACCAGGGCCGGGCCGCCGCCTTCGCGGTCGATGCCCTCGTTTTCCAGGAAGTCGCGGATCGTGGTCTCGTCCAGCCCGTAATCGGCGGCGTCATGCGCCGGCGCGTCGGTGGCCATGTAGATGACCCGCGAGGAGCCGTCGCGCAGGTTCAGCCCGACGCCATGGGCGGCGCGCCAGAGGCCCACCCATTGCGCCTCGGGTCCGTCGCCGCCCCAGCCGGTGGAAAGCCCGGCCAGCGCCGTCTCGAAGGCCGCGACATCGTCGGTCAGTTCCAGTTCGGCGCGGTAGAGATAATCGCCCGCCCCGCCCCAGGGGCTTTCGGGCCGGTCGATGAACGAGGCGATGGCGAACTTCACGTCGGGGTTGTCGGCGCGCAGGTCGGCGGCGATCTGCTTGGCCGAGTCGCGGAAGTTGGCCAGGTCGTCGCCGAACGAGCCCGACAGGTCCACGAGGAAGATGAAGTCGAGCGGCGGGCAGCCCCCGATCTCTTCCGCGGTCAGGTCGATATCGCCATCGGCAAAGCGGGCGGTCTCGACGTCGATCAGCGTGTCGGTGCCGTCGGCCATGCTGCCTTCGGTGTGGCGGATGGTGACGGTGCCGTCATCGGCCTTCTCGATCTCGTAATTGCGGCAGGCCTCGGTGAAGAAGGCGGTATCGTTGCCGGCGCCGCCTTCCAGCCGGTCGTCGCCGCCGCCGCCGATCATCTCGTCGTCGCCCGCGCCGGCCTTCAGCGTGTCGTTGCCGTCCGCGCCGGCCAGCATGTCGTTGCCGCCCCCCGAGGTCAGGGTGTTGGCGGCCTCGTTGCCGATCAGCATGTCCTTGCCGCTGCCCGAGGTGGCGTTCTCGATCACCACGCCGTTGGCGATGGAATAGCCGCCCATCTGGGTGCCGGTGCCGCTCTGGCTGACGGTCGAGTAATAGCCGCCGGCATGGTAGTTGGCGTCGGTCAGTTCGTTCTTGGGCTGGCTGGTGCTGCCGTCGCCGTGATCGTTGGTCATCTCCGCGAAGGCGTCGGTCTTCTTGATTGCCTTCAGCAGGCCGGTCTCGGTGGCGGTGTCGGTCTGCACCAGGGTTGCGTCATTGAGGTTGATATAGGCGTTGCGCGCGCCGGAATACTCGATCGCGTCGGAATCGCCGCCGGTGTCCCAGATGGTGTAGAAGGCGCGCCCGACCGAGATCGTGTTGTCGGACCCGTCGACATCCAGATCGGCGCTGCCCTGGTCGGTGATCGTGTAGGTGGTGTTGCCGGTATGCGCCGCCGCGGTGCCGTAGACCGCCTGCAACGCCGCGATGTCCAGCGCCGCCGGGGTGACGTTGTTGCCGAAATTGGTGAATACCCGGGTGTCGATGCCGCCGATCTCGTAGGACATCACCGTATAGCGGGCGTTGTCGGCCTTGTTGTCGGTGGTGTTGGCGGCGTTGTCGGCCCAGGCGGTGGTGCCGTTATCGGCGTTGTGCGGGTGGCTGAGGCCCAGGCCGTGGCCCAGTTCGTGCATGATCACGAAGGTCGGGAAATCGGCGCCGCCGCGTTCGGCCGCGACCTCGTAGGGGGCATGGCCCATCCGGTTGATCAGGAAGGACTGGTACTGGTCGGTCTCGCCGGGTTGCAGCACGCTGCCGGGGGCGTTCATCCAGGCCACGACGCCGGCGGTGCTGCCATAGCCGCCCGCGAACACGATGTCGGAGGCATCGACGCTGGCGGCGTCGGAAAACGACAGCCCGCTGACCAGCGAAAAGGCGTCGATCGCGTTTTCGACCGCGTCGTACCAGATGCGTTCGCCGGCCTCGAAGGGCGCGGTCGTGTCGATCGGGTCATGCGGGTTGGCCGCCCCCGGCGCGACGCCGTATTTCGCCTGATAGCGCGCGTTGATCGTCGCGCTGTCGGCGCCGGTGGCGAAGATCCGGGTCAGCGCCGTGCTGTCCCATTGGGTGGTGCGCTGTAATCCTGCCAGCAGGGTGTTGGTATTCGCAGCGACTGTCTTGACCTCGGCCATGGCTGTTCCTTTCAATCTCTCTGTTCAGTTTTTTTGGTTTCAGTCTCTGGGTTTCAGGTTCAGGTGCCGCGCCAGCAGCCCCTGCGTCTGCGCGGCGGCCGCATCCGGGTCGAGCGCGCAGGTTTCGGGTTCATCGGGCTGGATGGTGAAGATCTGCCCGGCGGCGGTGCCGGCCGGCGGGCCGAGCCGCCCCGCCAGCGCCGGCCAGGCCACGAGGCCGGTTCCGGCATCGGGCAGGCCGACCAGCACCAGTTGCACATAGGCCGCGCCGGGGACCGGCCGTACCAGATACTGCACCTGGGCGGGCGTTTCGACCAGGGCATCGGGGTCGTCGGTCACGGGCAGCGGCCGCAGCAGGCGCCAGCGGCTGTCCTGGCCGAGAAACAGGGCGGTGGCGTCCAGCGCCCGGCCGGGCGGGACATCTTCCAGCCTTGCCGCCATCGTGGCGGTGTCTATGCGCGAGAAGAACAGCGCCGCGCCGGCGCGGAAATCGGTGCTGGCAAAGCGGGCATCGGGGGCAAGGACGTGAACGGTCATGGCGCATCCCCCGGCGGCGGCGGCGGCGCCCGAAGATGTGCCCGAAGATGTGGATGTGCCCGCATCCGTCCACTGGCATCCGGCGGCGATGAAAGCGGCGCTCACGCCGGCCAGTCCGATAGCTGAACGAAACCCCATGACACTCTCGACCATGCGGATCCGGTACCGCCCGGATCCTTCCTGTACACTCCGCGCCGCCCGGCGGCGCATTCGATATCCCGAAGCTTTCCGACCGAAATGCGGCTGAAATCCGGCCAAAATCCGCCCGGCTCCACCGAAAGGGCCGCAGGGAACGGGGCACGAAGCATATTCAATCCAGAAACCGGAATTACCTGTGAAATTACGAATTGATATCCGATTTTGACTAGAACATGCGCCCCTTGCGGGTGTCAAGAATTGCGGGCCTTCGATCTGCGACAGGATGAAGCACCTTGCGCGCCCCGAATCCGGGAATTTCAGCGGTTGTAGTGGCCGCTTTGGTGCCAGCGCCAGGCATCGGCGATCATCCGCTCCAGCGTCGAGCGCGACGGGCGCCAGCCCAGTTCCACCCCCGCCCGGGCCGAGCCCGAGACCAGCCGGGTGGCGTCGCCGGCCCGGCGCGGGCCTTCGGCTACCGGCACCGCGCGGCCGGTGAGCGCGCCGGCCCGTTCGATCACCTCGCGCACCGAGAACCCGTGCCCGGTGCCGAGGTTGAAGACCCGGCTGCCCCGCCCCGCGCGCAGCCAGTCGAGTCCCAGCAGATGCGCATCGACCAGGTCGCAGACATGCACATAGTCGCGGATGCAGGTGCCGTCGGGGGTGTCGTAATCGGTGCCGTGAAGGGTGAGCGCCGGGCGGGTGCCGTCGATCGCCTCCAGGATCAGCGGAATGAGATGCGTCTCGGGGCGGTGGAACTCGCCCACTTCCGCCGCCTCGTCGGCGCCGGCGACGTTGAAATAGCGGAAGATCACATGCCGCAGCCCGTGGGCGGCGCCGAAATCGGCCAGCATGTCCTCGATCGCGCGCTTGGAGGCGCCATAGGCGTTCAGCGGCAGTTGCGGCGTGGATTCGTCCAGCACCACGTTGTCGTGTTCGCCATAGGTGGCGCAGGTCGAGGAGAACACGAAATCGAGGCAGCCGGCGGCCGTGGCCGCCTCGATCAGGTTCAGCGATCCGGCGACGTTGTTGCGCCAGTAGAGCCCGGGTTCGCGCATCGCCTCCCCGACCTGCGAGAGGGCGGCGAAATGCATCACCGCCACCGGCTTCCAGGCGGCAAACACCGCGTCCAGCCGCGCCCGGTCCAAGAGGTCGCCGCGTTCGAGGGGGCCGAACCTTACCGCCTCGGCCCAGCCGGTGGCCAGGTTGTCGTAGGCGACCGGCACGAACCCCGCCCGCTTCAGCGCCTTGCAGGCGTGACTGCCGATATAGCCCGCGCCGCCGGTGACCAGTACATGTTCCAAGGGCCGCCCTTCTCGTCCTTCGCCGTATCCGGCCCTGCGCATAGCCTGCCCGGGCCGGCGGCGCCAGACCAAAGGGCCGGGCGCGGGGTGCGCGCCGGCTCAGCCCAGAAGGTCGAACACGGTATCCGATCCGGCGATCGTGAGCCCGATCCCGGGCTGGCCGGCGCCATCGACCAGCGCCCAGAGGATCTGGCCGGTGGGGCGGTGGATGACGAAGGCCTCGGCCACGTCGTTCCGGCCCGACCTGTCGCCTTCGGGCGTGGCGGTATGGGCGAAGTTGACCTGGAAATCGGCGCGCGTACCGGCGCCGCCGAACAGCAGCACGTCGCCCTCCATGGCGTTGAAATCCTGCACCCAGTCGGCGCCGTGGCCCTCGATCTGGGCGGCGTCGGCGGCGGCGTGAAAGAACCTGTCCGCGCCCGCCCCGCCGCTGATGCGGTCGTGCCCGAACCCGCCATTGACGAAATCGTTGCCCGCCCCGGCGAAGATCAGGTCGGAAAAGGCCGATCCGGTGATCACGTCATTGCCGTTCTGGCCCAGGATCTCGTCGGCGCCGAACCCCCCGGCGATGATGTCGTCGCCATCCATGCCATAGACCAGGTCGTTGCCATGCCCGGCGTCGATACTGTCGTTGCCGGCCCCGCCATAGATCACGTCGCGCCGGTCGGCGCCGGTTTCGCCGCCGGCGATCAGGTCGTCGCCGTCCCCGCCGTTCAGCGTATCGGCGCCGTCGCTGCCCAGCAGCGTGTCGTCGCCGCCCAGCCCGGAAAGCCGGTCGTCGCCCTCCATCCCGGCCAGCCGGTCGGCCCCCGCCCCGCCCGCCAGCCGGTCGGCCCCAGGCCCGCCGGCCAGATCGCGGCCCGGTTCGGGCCGGGGTGGTTTGGGGCGGGGCGGTTCGGGTTCGGGCGGTTCGGGTTCGGGCGGGCCGCTGCCCCCGCCACCGCCGCCAGGTGCGGGGCCGGGTTCGGGCTCCGGTTCGGGGGGCGGGTCGGGCACATCGACATTGCCCAGCGGCGCGTGCCGGCCCGCGAGGATGGCGCCGGGGGCGAAATCGCCCGCGCCCAGCGGCCTGCCCGAACCCGATCCGACCTCGAGCCGGTAGTCGCCAAAGCGCAGGATGGCGCCGGTCGGGACAGGTTCGATCGCGACCAGGGTGGGGTCGTGCAGGAACGGCAGCGCCGACAGGTCGATCCGGTCCTCGCCGGGCACGTAATCCAGCACCCGACCGAGATATCCGCCCGCGTCGGCCGCGGCCGGGGCGAAGACGAACACGTCCTCGCCGCCGCCGCCCAGCAGCGCGGCCCCGGCGCCGGTGGCGACCAGCAGGTCGGCGCCGGGCCCGCCCGCAAGCGCGCCGCCCCCGCGCAGCACCGCCCCCAGCCCCGACAGGTCGGCGGTGAACCGGCTGATCCCCGGCTCGCGCTGGGAGGCGGCAAAGACCTGCAATTCATCGCCCAGCACCACCGCCGCCAGCGCCGCGACATTGTCGAGCGCCGCGGCCGCGCTGTCGGCGATGCTGTCCAGGTGCAGCAGCCGCCCCCCCGGCAGCAGCGCCAGCAGGCTGATGCCGTCATCCGCCCCCGCCGCCAGCAGCAGATGCCAGTCGCCATGGCTGACCGGGGCCAGCAGGGCGGCGCCGCCGAACCGTGTGTCCCGCGTGTCGAGCATGTGATCGGTGGCGTCGAGCGCGCCGTCGGCGCCGACCCGGAACACCGTCAGCGAACCCGATCCGGCGGCGGCCAGCACCGCATGGCTGCCCTCGGCCGTCTCGAACGTCGCCAGCGCCGCCGGCACGCCCAGCCCCGGCCCCCCGGCCCCGGCGGCCCGGCCGGCCATGTCGAGGCGGCCATCGGCGCCGATGCGCAGGCTGGTCAGGGCGTCGCCGCCGGTGCCCGCCGCCAGCAGATAGCCGGTGGCGGTGGCGGCCAGCGCGGTCAGCTGCCCGCCGGGGCCGCGATCGGGGCCGCGCCACAGCCCGGCATCGGCCAGCCCGAGATCGGCGGTGATCCGGCCGGCGGTTATGTCCACCCCGCCGGGGGCGGTCGAGAACAGATAGGTGGCCCCGTCCAGCGTCACCGCCTCGGCCTGCCGGCCCGGTCCCGGAGCGCCGGGGCCGGCGTCCAGCGCGGTGCGCCCGCGCAGGCCGAACCCCGGCGCCAGTTCGCGCCCGCTCCAGGCCGGGAAGGCCGGCCCGGCGGGCAGCAGGTAGGCATGGCCGCCCTGCTCGACGCGCACCAGATCGACCCCCGAAAGCCCGCCCACCGCGGGCCCGTAATCGCGCGGCTCTCCCGGATCGGGCGCGGTGCCCGCGCGCAGCGCGAAGCCGGTCATGCCGCCGCCGGCCTGGGTGGCGGCGACCAGGAAGGTCTCGCCGCCGACGCTCTCGCAGGCCAGATCCGCCACCGGCGCGCCATGACCGATCGCCCCTGCTCCCAGGGTTTCGCGAAACTCAAGGCCAAGCATCCCCGACCCCCCTTATCCCGTCTCACCGCCGCGCAGTATCGGCGGCGCGGGGGACGGGGCGGGGCGCGAGATCGTGGCGCCGGCGCGGCGTTTGCCGGCAAGTTTAATCGAAAGGGCGGGGTCCGGGCGGGCCCGGGTCGGTCCGGCTTGCGGAAACATGCTCAAACCGGCCCGTCTTGAGCGAAACCCCGCCGCGCGGCGGGGTCTGACTGGACAATTTCAACAAAGTGCCACCAAAAAGCCCGGTTCGCGGGATGGGATGGGCTATCGGCTCTTGTTACAAACGGGCCGCTCAGGCGCCTGCAACGTAACGGGTGCCAACGATGACACAAACGGGCCGTGAACGGGCCCGGGGGGGCAGGCAGCTTATGGCAAGGCAGAGATGAGACGCGCAGAACCGGTACAATCGCCCTATGGCAAGGCCATGGAACAGCTGCGCCGCAGCTTCGTGCGGGCCGGCCTGTTCAGCGCCGCCGTCAACGTGCTGATGCTGACCGGCCCGCTCTACATGCTCCAGATCTACGACCGCGTCATGGCCAGCGGCTCGGTTCCGACGCTGGTCGGGCTGTTCGTTATCGTCGTGGTGCTTTACGCGTTTCTGGGCGTTTACGACTTCATGCGCGCGCGCATCCTGTCGCGCGCCGCCTACCGGTTCGACGAAGCGGCCGGCGATCTGGCCTTCGGCCAGCTTCTGGCGCGCGAGGAAAAGGCCGCGGGCGCGGCCGGAAACGCGATGCGCGATCTCGAGATCCTGCGCGGCTTTCTCTCGGGGCCTGCCATACGCGGCCTGTTCGACCTGCCCTGGATCCCGGTCTTCCTGGTGGCGGTCTTCATCATTCATCCCTGGCTTGGGGTTCTGACCCTGGCGGGGGCGGGGGTGGTGGCGGGGCTGGCGCTGCTCAATCAGTGGGCGACCAGGGACGCGATGGCGCAGGCGATGCGGCTCGACGCGGACGAGCGCGCCTTTGCTACCCATACCCAGCGCAATGCCGAAACCATCCGCGCATTGGGCATGCGCGCCGCGATCGTCGAACGCTGGCAGACGGCGCATGACGCCAGCCTGGCGCAGAACCAGAAGGGCGGCGAGCGTTCGGACGGGTTCGCGGCCGTCTCGCGCGCCTTCCGGCTGCTGCTGCAATCGGCGCTGCTGACGGGGGGCGCCTATCTGGCGCTGAACCAGCAGATATCGGCCGGGATGATCGTGGGCGCCTCGATCCTGGCGGGCCGGGCGCTGGCGCCGGTCGATCAGGTGATCGGCCAGTGGCGCGGCATCGGCCGGGCCTTCGAGGCGCGCCGGCGCCTGAAGGAGGTGCTGGACACGGTGCCGCCGGCGAAATCCCGCGTCAGCCTTCCCGCGCCCAGTGGCGCACTCAGCCTGCATGAGGTGGTCAAGCTGATGCCGGGGGGGGCGCAGCGCGGGCGCTCGCGCATCCTCGACGGGGTCAGTTTCGAGATCGAACCGGGCGATGTGCTGGGGGTGATCGGCAACAGCGCGGCCGGCAAGTCCAGCCTGGCCCGGCTGCTGGTCGGCATCTGGCGCCCCGATGCCGGCGAGGTGCGCCTGGACGGCGCCACGCCCGAGCAGTGGGAGCCCGACGATCTGGGGCGCGGCATCGGCTATCTGCCCCAGCAGGTGGAGCTTCTGGCGGGCACCATCGCCGAGAACATCTCGCGCTTTCAGCCGCGCCCGCACGAGGTCGACATCTTCAACGCCGCCCGCACGGCAGGGGTGCACGAACTGATCCTCGGCCTGCCGGACGGCTACGCGACCCGCGTCGGCACCGCCGACCAGCCGCTGTCGGGCGGGCAGATCCAGCGGATCGGCCTGGCGCGGGCCGTCTATCGCCTGCCCAAGCTCATCGTGCTGGACGAACCCAACGCGCATCTGGACGCGCATGGCGACGATTCCCTGATCGAGACCATCCGGTTCTTGCGCAAGGCCGGTTGCAGCGTGGTGGTGATGGCGCACCGCCCGAGCGTGCTGGCCGAGGCCAGCAAGGTGCTGATCCTGCATCAGGGCCGGGTGGCCAGGTTCGGCCCGCGCGAAGACATCTTCCGGCTGGCGATGCAGTCGGTACCGGCACCGGCGCCGGCACCGGTGCCGGAACGCAAGGCGGGTTAGGGCAATGAGCGTCAAGACCGGCCTGAACCGCGGCGAACGGCTGCTCGGCATGCTCAGCCTGGCGGCCCTGGCCCTGCTGCTCGTGCTGTTTCACCTCGTCACCATCGGCGGCGCCGTGATCGCCCGGGGCGAGGTCGTCGTGCAGGGCAAGCCCCGCCCGGTACAGAGCCTGGAAGGCGGCATCGTCAGCGAGATCCGGGTCCGGGACGGCGACATGGTCGAGGCAGGCGATATCGTCCTGCGCCTCGACCCGACGCTGGTCGCGATCAACCGGGACATCCTGCGCGCCCGCCTGACCGAACTGACCGTGCGCCGCGCCCGGCTGGAGGCCGAGGAACAGGGAATTGACGGGCTTGCGATGCCCGCGCTCGCGACCGGGCTGGACAAGGACGCCGCCGAGCGCCACCTGAACGGCCAGCGCGGGGTGTTCCGGTCGCGCCGGGCGGTGCTGGACAGCCGCAAGGCCCAGCTGCGCGAGCGGATCCTGCAATACGAGGCCCAGATTTCGGGCCTGGAGGCGCAGGCCGGGGCGGCCGAGAAACAGGTTGCCTTCATCACCCAGGAAGTGGAGAACCTGACGGTTCTGCGCGAACAGGGTCTGGTTCCGGAAAGCCGCCTGCTGGAATTGCAGGGCCGCCAGGCCGATCTGTTCGGCCGCATCGCGCTGCACCGCTCGGACCTGGCGCAGACACGCAACGCGATCCGCGACGCGGAGCTGAAGATCGTGCAGGCCGAGCGCGAGTTTCACGAGGAAGCCGTCACCGAACTGCGCGAGGTCACCGCGAAGATCGACGAGACCACGCTGGAACTGGTCCGGGTAGAGGAGACGCTGCGGCGCCTGGACATCCACGCGCCGGTCGGCGGGATCGTGCACGAGATGCAGATCTGGACCAAGGGCGGGGTGGTGCCGCCGCGGGAGACGCTGCTGAAGGTGGTGCCGGTTTCCGAAGCCATGGAGTTCGAGTTGCAGATCATGCCCGACGCCATCGACACGGTGCATGTCGGGCAGGCCGCCAGGGTCCGCTTTCCGGCGTTCAACCAGCGCACGACGCCGGAACTGAGCGGCTCCATCTCGGGCATTTCCCCCGACAGCGTCCGCGATCCGGCCACGGGGCGGAGCTATTACAGGGTCAATGTCGCGCTGCCGCAGGCGGAACTGGCCCGGCTGGGCGGGGCCGACCTGATTCCCGGCATGCCGGTCGAGGCGTTTCTGGAAACCGGCGACAGGTCGGTCCTGAACTTCCTGGTCAAGCCGATCGTGGAGCAGTTTTCGCACGCCTTCCGGGAGGGCTGAGGCCCGGGCGGGAAGTGGGGCGCAAAGGCCGCAGAATCCCCGCATGATCCGGCCGCGCGCTTGTTTCGGCCCCGCCGCTGTGGCACGCTGCGCCCCGTAACGTCCCCAGAAACCGCGAGAAGCGGCCGGGCGAGCAGGAGCGACAGATGGCAGGGAATGGCCGGCGCACGGCGCTGCCCCGCATGCTTTGCATCGCAATGAGCGTTGCCGTGGCCGGCTGCGACGTGGCGCCCGCCTTCAAGGCGCCGGGCTTTCCCTTTGCCGCCTCCTTCGCGTCCCATCCCGCGGGGGCGCCGGCGCTGCTGGAAAACACCGACTGGTGGAGGAAATTCGACGACCCTGTTCTCGACGGGCTGGTCGAGGCGGCGCTGGCGGGCAATCTCGATCTGGCCGCGGCCGGGGAACGGGTGCGCGAGGCCGAGGCGCTGGCGCGGACGGTTCCCGAACCCGCCACCCTGACCGGCGAGGCCGGTGCCGGGCGGCGCGGCGGGCGCGCCGTCGCCGATGCCGATGGCGGGAAGGCAGATCTCGGATTCGAGTGGCTGTTCGATCCCTATGGCGAGCGACGCGCCGAGTTGCGCGCCGCCGGCGGGCGGGTCGAAATCGCCGATGCCGAGCTTGACGCGGCGCGGCTTCTGCTTCTGTCGGGCATCGTCACCGCCTATGTCGATCTGCGCTTCCAGCAGCGTTCGCTGCAACTGCGCCGGGCTGAACTGGGCTCGCGCCAGGAGACGCTCGAGCAGGTGCGCCGGCTCGAGGCCGCAAGTGCCGCGACCCGCCTCGACATCGTTCGCGCCGAGGCCCTGGTATCCGAGACCCGCTCTCTGATCCCCGGCCACGAAGCCGCGATCCGGGTGCAGCAGAACCGGATCGCCGTACTGCTCGGGCAGACCCCCGGCCGGGCCCTGGCCGGCCCCGGCAGGGGCCAGCCCCTGGCCGGCATGCCCGCCGATATCGGCATCCCGGCCGATCTGCTGCGCAACCGTCCCGACATCCGCATCGCGGAGCGTCTTTACTATGTGGCGGTCGCGGAGGTCGGTGCCGAAACCGCCAGGCTCTATCCGAAACTGTCCCTGAGCGGGGAGATCTCGCTTTCCTCCTTCGGCGGCACGACCGGCATGGATTATTTCTTCGGCCCCACCCTGCGGCTGCCGGCGCTGCCGGACGGATCGCGCCGGGCCGGGGTGGCGGCGCGGCAATCGCGCGCCCGCCAGGCGCTGACCGCCTGGCAGTCGGCGGTGCTGGAGGCCATCGGCGAGGTCGAGAGCGCGCTGGTGGAATATTCCGCGAGCCTGTCCTCGGTCGGGGCGGCGCGCAAGACCGTGCGCCTTTACGGCGAGGCCGTGGACCTGACCCGCCAGCTGATCGGCCGGGACGGGGCCACCGTGAGCGATCTGCTGGACGCCGAGCAATCCGTGGCGGCGGCAAACATCCTGCTGGCCCAGAACCTGCGCGCGCTGGGGCGCGATTTCGTGGCGCTGAACGTGAGCCTGGGATCGGGCAGCGGCTATCAATAGACAGGTTTGCAAAACGCCCAGGTAATTGGAAACAGCCTCTACTGAAAAACGGAGATCTGGATGTCGGACGTTGAAGTTGACCAGTGGCAGTACAGAATTTCTATGACGCCCGAAGCAGGGGCTCGCCAGATAGGGAATTTTTTCCTGCGGACGGGCCCTGGAATCGAGACGATACCGGTCTTGGACCAGTCGGGGAAACCCGTCGGGCTTCTTCTTGGCTTCCCTATCGATCTGCAGGGAAAGAGGCTTCTGAAAGCCCCGGAAGAGTTCACGGCAGCATGCACGCTCGGGGACAATCCCGATCTTTTCGCAGAAAGAGTGATCGGGTCCCTGGCGGGGCGATTCATTTTTCTTGTCCAAACCGGCCTCTGGTCCCGTCTGTATCCGGACAGCCTGGCCCAGGTTCCCTGCGTGTTCGATCCAGACATGAAGATCGCGGCGTCTTCCGGTTATGCGCTGCTGGACAACGATGATTATTGGCGGCGCTTCGACAAGGATCTGTACAACCAGCTGGATGTATCTCGCGAGGGCTGGTTTCCGGGCGGTTTGACGGCCCATATCGGAATAGATCGTTTGCTGCCAAATCATTATCTTGACCTGAATGAATGGAAGACAGCCAGATATTGGCCAGGAAAGAAAATCGAAATCATAAATGACCCTGCCGACAGAGTGGCAGAAATAATAGAATCCGTTCGTAGCCAGATAGAGATCATTCTGGAAGGATCGGAAAAGAAACTGGCTCAGGCGCTGACGGCGGGCCGGGAAACAAGGGCGCTGCTGGCCTGTTCAAAACCATACTTGCAGCACATAGACTTCGTGACCGTGGTTGGCCCCGATCGGCACGAAACGGATACGCATGTGGCGAAGAGGATTTCGAAAGAAATGAATCTGTCACATTTGACCCTGCCCCGAATTAAGGCCGATCAGAACCAACGCGAACGGTTTGTGCGCCGAGGGGGTCATTGTGTCGGCGACAGCAATGCAGATTATCACCCCAGTGTCTGGCCGCTGGCAGCAAATCATGTCCTGCTCGGAGGTTTGGGTGGCGAGATAGGCCGCGCCTTTTTCTGGAGGGCCTCGGACACGCCGGAGACTGCCATATCGGCGGGTGGAATGATATCCCGGCTCGGGCTTCCGCAGGTCAGCAGCCTGGAAGAAAGATTGGAAACCTGGCTGGACGGCCTGAACGGGCAGGATGCATTTTCGATTCTTGACCTGGCCTACATCGAACATCGAATGGGGCCCTGGTATGGATCGCAATTCTGTTGCGATCCGACGCTTGTCCGTCTCTCGCCTCTGACGTCCAGAAATATCGTCGACATTCTCATTCGTCTGCCGCCTGACTGGAAACGCGACAACAGGTTTTTCGCAGAGATCATCCGTCAGGCGTGGCCGGAGCTTGGCAGCTACCCATATAACAGCCAGGGCTTCGTTCGAGACAACTATATAAGATTACAGAAAATTATCAGGAATCCCGGGCTTGTCGCGAAGAAGATCCGGAAGCGCTTTCAGTAGTGACCGGCATTCCTGACCGGTAGATCTCCCGGCATGCGGCGGCAGGATCCCGCCGCCGCGTGCGTGGCATGATGGATCATGCGCCGGACTCGCTGTACACGACGTTCGCGGTCGATGTGAAGCCGCGAGACAGACCGGCAATGCCGTTGGTCACGGAATATGTTGATCACGGAACATGGCGAGCCAAGAAGGCCATGGTTGCGCCCAACTCCAGCCATGAAGGCATGGAAGTTTGGGCATGATGCTGGAGAGTTCATATAACTTCGAGAGGTGTTCGGGTGTCGGGTAGTATCTACTCTGTGAAAAATGCGAGTGAGCTCGTCGAGGCATTGCGCATGGCGAGTGCTGGCGATGCAATCGAACTCGCCACAGGAAATTATGGCGACATCCGACTTTCAAACGCGTTGTTCAGATCCAACGTCACCATTAGATCGGAAGATCCGGAAGCTCCTGCGGTTATTAACAGCCTTTTCGCTGACAAAATCTCTCACATATCATTCGAAGATCTTATGTTTGATTTTGTTCCGGATGAAAATACGGTTGAATGGAGCAGCGCGCTGAAGGTCGTCAACTCCAGCAATGTGACAGTCCGGAACTCCGTCTTTGAAGGCGGCAACTCTGTTGCCGGAATTCCTTCTGACTCCGAGGCCGGGCAACAGGGCGCCCATGGCATCCTGGGGGAGCCCATTGGCAAAGGCATGACGTTCAACTGGTCTACAGGCATCTTGCTTGAGGGGAACGAGATTAGCAACTTCACCAAAGGTGTGTCTCTTGCAGATGTTGAGTCTATCGAAGTACGCCAGAATGAAATTCACGATCTGAGAAGCTCTCCTCTGACCGGATCGGTGGTGGGGAACGTAATCGTCGAAGAAAACTATTTTCATAGTTTTCATCCCTGGAAATTTGGAGGGCGTGGTGACCATGGGGATATGGTTCACCTTTGGACGACCTCGAATAGAGACCGTTCAATTTCCAATGTTACCATAAACAACAATTTCTTCTCTGAGGGAAATGGGGTTCCGATTCTCGGTATCTATCTGGAAGATAATTACGACAAAGGTTTTTCCGATGTCGATATATCCGGAAACCTTATTCATCTTGGCAACAATCAAGCTATTAGATTGGAAAATGTCAACGGAGGAAGCATTAAATCCAATACGCTGCTGAAGGGGGAAGGGGATGATTCCGGGTTCCCCGGAATAGGCCTCTATGGCAGCTCCAACATGCAAATTTCCAGCAATGTCGTTTCTCGAGATGTAGTGGGGTCATCGATGAAAGACCCCGGTGCGTTTAACATATCCCTGGCGGACAACATCGTCGTGCAATATGACGAGCCGGACGGAGAGTTTTTTTTCGGAAGCCTTTTCTCGAACAGCTCCATACCGGGTTCGCCACTGGCCAGTTTCCGCGCTATCCCCGGCGGTGCCGCGGACGGTGTCGGTTCTCCTCTCGCACAGACCCCGGCGTTCTATGACAGCGTGATGCCGTCTTTCCAGATATCGACCGCGGATAAGATGTCACCGCAAACTCTGGTCTTCGATGCGACACATACCTATGGCCCGGAGGGAGCCGTTCTGCCCGAGGACGCCCTGTTCATGTGGGAGTTCGGGGACGGCGCCACCGCCTTCGGCCGCGTCGTGGAACATGACTTTGCCGCGGCGGGGGCCTATGACGTGAACCTGACCGTCATTTCGAAGGATTCAGAGGTATCGTCGACCGCCCATGCCCGGGTGGGTGTCGCCGGGCAGGATGTCATCGCCTTCGATCCGCGCACCGGGCTGTTCCTCGGCCAGGGCTACGGCACGCAGACGCCCCTGGAGGGCTCCGACCGCGCCTCGTTCGCGGCGGGCGGCGAAACATTCGTCGATCTCGGGCCGAGCGGGGTGTCGGTCGGAATTCCCAAAGAGGCGTTCGCCCGGTTCTTCGGATCGGATTCGTTCGAGATGTCGATGACCCTGCAGGCCGACAACCCGGGGCTCAGCTGGGGCGAAGTCGCGCGCATCCATAACAGCATCACCGTCAGCGTGCTCGGCAATGGCGGGTTGCACATCCGGCTCTGGCCCGAATCCGGGCCGGTCGAGCTGCGCACCTCCGGCATCGCGGTCAACGACGGCGCGGCGCATGACATATCGATCCGCCTCGACGGGGCCTCCGACACGTTCCAGGTGGTGGTCGATGGCGCCGTTTCCGCCTCGGCCACCGTGACCGGCGCGATGCCCGCGATGGGCAGCTGGGGGCTGACATTCGGCGAACCGTGGGGCGGGCGCAACTTCGAGGGAAAGCTGACCGGTTTCGATCTGAACGCAAGCTCCTCCGACTACCCGGTTTTCGCGGGCGCGATTGAAGAACAGCCTGTACCCGAGCCGGAACCCCAACCGGAGCCTGTGCCCGAACCGGAGCCTGTGCCCGAGCCGGAACCCCAACCGGAGCCTGTGCCCGAACCGGAACCTGTGCCTCAACCGGAACCCCAACCGGAGCCTGTGCCTCAACCGGAACCCAAGCCGGAGTCCGGATCCAACACCTGGCCGGCGCCCGGCACGCAGGACTCCTCGCTGCCGGTCCTGGACGGTTTCATCGCCGACTTCGCCCTGCTGAGCAACAATCAGCTGCGCGGCGATGCCATCGCCGTGGACGGTCCCGACGGCACCGTCCTGCGGCTGGACGGCAACAGGGATTTTGCCGATCTCGGCCGGCTGGGGCTGGAAGCCTCCGAACAGCTGTCGTTTTCCGTCGACTACCGCAAGACCGATGCGGCGGACGGTGACATGCGCCTGGTCTGGCACGACAAGAAGATCGGGCTCAGCGTGCAGGAGGACGGGCTGAGCGTGCATGTCGCCCAAAGCGACGGGTCGTTCCGGAAGGGTATCCGTATCGACGATCTCGGCCTGGACGATACCGATCTGCACCGGGTGCATGTCATCGTCGATGCCCGGGCGGACCGGGTACAGGTGGCGCTGGATGGCGAGGTCGTGCTCGACCGGAGCCAGGCGGGCGATATCGACCTGGACGGGCCGGGCGGGCGCAACTGGACGCTCGGTTCGTCTCAAAAGCATGATTTCAGGGGTGAAATCTCGGATTTCCGGGTCGACACAAGCGCCGATTTCATCGAGGACACGCATCACGTGCCCGACGATGTGACCCTGGTGGCGTGACCCTGCCGCCCCGGCGGGGCGCGCGTCGTTCATGGATTGCCCCGCTGCAGCGCATGGCCCAGACTTGCCGCGAATCCCGGCCCCCTATTCTGGCCCCAATTCTGGCCCCAACTCTGGCCGGCACGGCCCGGTACACGGGTCCAGAGGCCCGCGGGTCGTGCAAGAGCGGCCCGCGGGGCAGGGGGCCGGAGGGGCAGGACGTGAAAGGTGCCGGAACATGTTGAAAGTCGCCCTGATCGGCCACGACCTGCGCAACGACAACCTCGGTGTCGGCGCGCTTTCCGTGGCGCAGACAGACATCCTGCGCAAGATCGCGCGGCGTCATGGCCTGGATCTGCGCATTCTCGTTCTGGAAGGCGGCGGCCCCCGGGATCCGTGCATAAGCGGCCCGGACATTTCGGAACGGGTGGTGCGCCCGCTGCGGCGGCCCTGGCAGTTCTTCTCGGTGATCCGGTCAAGCGATCTGGTGATCGACATCAGCGGCGGCGACAGTTTCACCGACATCTACGGCCGCAGAAGGATGTTCCAGGTCTTCCTGCAAAAGTTCCTCACCCATCTTGCCGGCAGACCGCTGGCGATGGCGCCCCAGACCATCGGCCCCTTTACCGGCCGTGCGGGGCGGTTTCTCGCGGCGCGCACCATCGACCGCTGCGCGGTGGTCGCCACCCGGGACGACCGGTCGCTGGCCTTTGCCCGGGCGCTGGGTGTGACGCGCGGGATCGTCGAGGCCTCGGATGTCGCCTTGCGGCTGCCCTATGAGCGGCCGGATCCGGCGCCGGAGGGCCCCGTCCGGGTCGGTCTCAACGTCTCCGGCCTGCTGATGGGCGGCGGCTATACGGGCAAGAACGAATTCGGCCTGAAACTGGATTATCCCGGGCTGATACGCGGCATCGTCAAAGGATTCCTGTCACGCGGGGAATGCGAACTGCACCTGGTCGGGCATGTGATCTCGACGACCGGGCGCGAGGACGACTACAGCGCCTGCAAGGCCCTGGCGGCCGAGTTTCCCCGGGCGATCGTCGCCCCGGCCTTCGCCACCCCCTCCGAGGCCAAGAGCTATATCGCGGGGCTGGACTTTTTCATGGGTGCGCGCATGCATGCCTGCATCGCGGCGTTTTCCTCGGGCGTGCCGGTCGTGCCGATGGCCTACAGCCGCAAGTTCGAGGGCCTGTTCGCGAGCCTGGGATACCTGCATACCGTCGACTGCACCGGCGAATCGGCGGATGCGATCCTGGAAAAGATCCTGGCGGCCTACGAGGACCGGCAGGCGCTGGCCGGGCAGGCCCGCACCGCCCTGGAACTCGGTTTGCAGCGGCTGGACAGATACGAGGACGCCCTGGAGGCGCTGCTTCTGGAAACGGCCGCGAAACGGGCCTGAACTGATCCGCCGGCCCTTCCCGTGCGGGCGGGTGCCGGTGGCGGTGTTGCGCATCCATGGACGATCCTGCCGCAAAACCCCGCCTGTTTCCGGCAGACCGCTGCCATGGGGCGTGGTAAAGTGCAATTTACCGCCCGGCCTCTCGCCTTGGGGGTCGGGCTTGCCTAAGGTGCCGGGGCGGGAAGCCGCCCCGCGCCGGTATAATTCTAGATCGTATTGGGTGAAGAATGTTTGCGTCCGGAACCAGAAACGAACCCCTCGAAGGAACCGGCAGGGTCACGCTGAACCCGGCCGGCCTGTTCCTGTTCCTGCTGCTGGTCGCGGGGTCGGTGCCGGTCTTCTGGATCGGGCTGGTATCTCTCGCCCAGGCGTGGTCGACCCCGGAATACAGCCACGGACCGATCATTCCGCTGGTCTCGCTCTATCTTTTCCTGCGCGAGCTGCGCCACGCGCCGCCGACCGATCCCGACATCACCGACCGCTGGCCCGGCGTTCTCGTCATCCTCGCCGCCCTGGCGCTGGCGGTGTTCGGAAACCTCACCCGCATTCCCGACATCGTGACCTATGCGATGATCTTCTGGATCGGCGGCGTCGTTCTGACGGTGTTCGGATGGAAGCGCGGCATCCGCCATCAGCTGCCGGTGTTCCATCTGGTCTTCATGCTGCCGCTGCCGCAGTTCATCTACTGGAAGCTGACGATCTTCCTGCAATGGGTCTCCTCGGCGCTGGGGGTCTGGTTCGTCAGCCTCGCCGGGGTCTCGGTCTATCTCGAAGGCAATGTCATCGATCTGGGCGTCTACAAGCTGCAGGTGGCCGAGGCCTGTTCGGGGCTGCGCTATCTCTTCCCGATCCTGAGCTTCTCCTATCTCTTCGCCATCCTCTACCGCGGGCCGCTCTGGCACAAGATCGTGCTGCTGCTGTCGGCAGCACCGCTGACGGTGCTCATGAACTCGGTCCGGATCGGGGTGATCGGGGTGCTGGTGGACCGTTACGGCATCGAACAGGCCGAAGGCTTTCTGCATTTCTTCGAGGGCTGGGTCATCTTCCTGATCTGCATCGCGATCCTGTTCGTCATGGCGGTGGCGCTGCAACGCCTGACCCCCGATCCGAAGCCGCTGTCCGAAGCGATCGACCTCGACATGCAGGGGTTCGCCCCGATCCTCGGGCGCATCTTCGCCATCCGCCCCTCCGCCGCCCTGGCGGCCGCGGCGCTGGTCACGATCGCGGTCTCGGCGGCCTGGGCGGCCCAGGGCAACCAGGCCGTACCCGATATCGAACGCCGGCCCTTTGCCGTGTTTCCCCGCCAGATCGGAGAGTGGTCGGGCACCTCCTCGCGGCTGGATGCCGAGATCGAGGAAGTTCTCGCCGCCGACGATTACCTGCAGGCCAACTACCTGTCGACCGCCGGGAGCGGCCAGCTGGTGAACCTGTTCGTCGCCTTCTACAACAAGCAGACCGAAGGTTCGGGCATCCATTCGCCCGAGGTCTGCCTGCCGGTCGGCGGCTGGGAGGTGTTCAGCCTCGAACCCCACCGGGTGGACATGAGCGATGCGGGATACGGCGTCTTCAACGTCAACCGGGCGGTGATCCAGAAGGGCCTGAGCAAGCAGTTGGTCTATTACTGGTTCGAACAGCGCGGCAAGCGCATGACCAACGATTTCAAGGCCAAGGCCAGCGTGCTTTACGACAGTCTCACCACGGGGCGCTCGGACGGGGCGCTGGTGCGCTATGTCACGCCGATCCGGGCCGGCGAAACCGAGGCCGAGGCCGAGGCGCGGCTTCAGGGCTTCATGGCGGAGAGCCTCAAGCGATTGCCCGATTTCGTGCCGATGTAGGCCGGCCCGGCCAGTATCTTGTCGGCGCCGGTCTGTTCGCCACGGGGCGAAAGCGGGGCCGACGGACAATGATCCGCTGGGCGTCGATCCCTGGGAAATCCGCGCGGTCTCGATGGATGGTCTGAGCTTCGTCCCATGATCCAGAGCGGCCGGGGCAACTGGATCGTGCTGGGCGGGCGCGACCCGGCCCGCTCAGCAGGTCAGGCCGAGATAGGCGCCGATCCCGGGTACGATCAGGCGCGCGGCCGCCGTCTCGGCCGGGTGCAGCCCGTCGTCCTGCTGCCGCTCCGGTCTGGGCAGGGCGCGCCAGCGCGGATAGAGATCGAGAAGCCCGGTATCCAGCGCCTCGGCCAGATCGCGGTAAAGGCCGTAATAGGCCGGCAGACGCGGGCGCAAAAGCCGGCGCAGCCCGTGCGCGGGGCTCATGGTCATCAGCACGATGCGCACCCCGGGCAGTTCCGCCCGCAAGGCTTCGATCAGCCGGCGGTGGTTGTCGGCGCTCTGGTGCAGCGAGATCGCGTGGCGCAGATCGGCGTCATTGACGGAAAATTCGATGAACACGATATCGGGGCGCTGCGCGATCACGGCCTCTGCCCGGGTCAGGCCCCAGTCCGACGCGGCACCCGCGCGCGCGATGCGCGACACCGCGAGGGGGCGCCCGGCGCAGTCCGCCAGCCGGTCCGGCCAGCCGTAGGAGGCCGTCAGGGAGGTTCCGAGAAAGACGATCCGCAAGGGACCGTCCGGGGGCGGCAGGCGCAACGGCCGGTCGGCGGGCCCGGTTTCAAGGCCCAGGCCAAGAAAGGCCGGCACCGCCCACAGCAACGGCACCGTCAGCACCGCGGCGGCAAGCCAGAACGGCCATCTCATGCCAGCCCTTGTTCGGCCAGCGCGCTTTCTGTGGCATCGGCGTCCAGGAACCGCCCGTATTCTCCCACCTCGATATCCGAGCGGATGACCCGTGCGGGGTTGCCGGCGACGATCGAACGCGCCGGCACGTTCCGGGTGACGACGGACCCCGCGCCGACGATGCTGTTGTCGCCGATCTCGACCCCGGGAAGGATCAGGCTGCACCCGCCGATGAAACAGTTCTCGCCGATCCGGGTGTGCAGATAGAGGCCGCGGGTGCGGTCATGGGTCAGGATTCGGCTGTTGAACGCGAGATAGCTGGCGCGCCCGACGTGAACGCCGGGCGGGAAGGTCCGGTCGAATTTCGCCGACAGCGAGAATTGCGCGCTGGGATGGATATCCATGCCCCAGACCCGCGTCAGAAACAGCCGCTTCGTGTTCACGAGAAGCGTGCGCAGGAACGAGAGACGGTTCAGGCCGCGCGGCTTCGCTTTCTTCAGGGGCGGTGCGGGTTGGGCCATGACAGGGGCGGCGCCTTTCTTGAAGGGACGACAGAGAGGTATCGCCCTTGTGAAGATCGGACAAGACCATAGCGGCGCCGAATTCCTGCTCCAATTTGTCGTATAACTCGGAATGGATGCTGTGTACCGTGCCCCGAACTCCGGCCTGTCAGGAAAGCGCACCCGCCTTGGTTGCACATGAACATACCGGCCCCGCCGGCCGTTTTGCCCCGCAGCCCGCGCCGCGGGCGGTGCGGGCCGTTCCCTCCGACAGGTTGCCGATTCCCGTCCTGATCTATTTCCTGGCCGTCGTGATCCCGATCCATTTCTATGCCGGGCCGCTCTACATGACCCTGGTGCGGGTGTTCCTGCTGGTGATGATCATTCCACTGCTCGTCAACTGGCTGATGGGCAAGTATGACGGCTTCCTGGCCACCGACATCTTCTTCGGCCTCCATATCCTGTGGATGGGGGTCGCCCTGGCGGTCAACAACCCCGACAAGGTGGTGTCGCAGATGGGGTCGATGGGGGTCGAGTTCCTGGGGGGCTATTTCCTGGCGCGGGCCTATGTGCGCAGCGCCGGGGTCTTCGTGAAGGTGGTACGGCTTCTGGTGCTCGTGGTCTGCGCGACCCTGCCCTTCGCCGTCTACGAGGCCCTGACCGGCCATCCCATAATCATCGAGACGATCTGGAAGATACCGGGGCTGCGCAGCGAGAACCTGTTTCACATTCCGGGCCGCATGGGGCTCGAACGCGCCCGGGTCATGCTGGCCCATCCCATCCATTACGGGCTGTTCTGCTCGATCGCCATTTCGCTGACCTTCGTCGGGCTCAAGGGCATCTACAGCAACACCAGGCGGTATCTGGTCACGGCGGCCATCGGCCTGTGCGTTTTCCTGTCGCTGTCAAGCGGAGGGCTGCTGGCGGCCATCCTCCAGATCGGGCTGATCTTCTGGGCCTGGAGCATGGACCGCACAAGAGGCCGCTGGTGGCTGCTCCTGGGGCTTTTTGCCATCGCCTATGTGGTTGTCGACATCCTGTCCAACCGCACGCCGGTCCAGGTCTTCATGTCCTACGCCACCTTTTCCCCCCATACCGCCTACTGGCGCGGACTCATCTATAAATGGGGCATGGTCAATGTCTGGGCCAACCCGGTCTTCGGGATCGGCCTGAACGACTGGGTGCGGCCGGAGTTCATGATGTTCATCGACAGCATGGACAATTTCTGGCTGCTGATCGCCGTGCAGCAGGGCATTCCCGGCTTTCTTCTGCTGGCGGCCGGCGTGTTCCCGGCCATGCTGCGGGTGGGGCTGCGCGATTTCGACAGCGACCGGCTGTTGTGGCAGTTGCGCCGGGCGTGGATGTTCGCCTTTGCCGGGCTGACATTCACGCTCTGTACCGTGCATGTCTGGACGAACATCTATTCGTTCACCTTCTTCATTTTCGGGGCGGGCATGTGGTTCCTGAACGCCGTGCCCGGACGGGACAGCACCGGGGACGCGGCGCAGGATGAACCGGACACCGCCCACCCCCGGACGCGAGAGCCGTCCGCCCCCTACAGCCGCTTTTCGCCAAATCGGCGGCCGTGAACCCCGCCGGCATCCGTTGCGGCAGAAAGCCGTGGCCAGAAACAAAAAAGAGGGCGCGCGCTGCACCGGTTCAGTTTCGATATGCCGCCGACCCCATCAGGCGTTCTTGCCGCCGAATGCCAGCCTGTCCGCCTCGGGTCCGAGCCGGGCGCGGACCGTGTCCGGGGGCGCCATCCGGTTGAGACCGCGCAGCGCGCCGCCCGCCTCCTCGCGGGCCCCCTGTAGCAGGAGCCGGACAACCTTCAGGAACGAATAGGCATAGGCCACCGGATAGGCGGCGGGAAAATGGCGCTGCATGAACCACATGCGGTTGCGGTAGTTGAAGTAATTGGCAAACCCCGAGGCCAGCCGGTTCATGGAGGCGCTGCCGATCGAGGTGCCGCCATGGTGATAGACGACAGCCTCGTAACACGTTCGCAGCGGCAGGTTTCCGCGCCGGAAGGCCCAGTCCACCTCTTCGTAATAGAGGAAATAATCCTCGTTCATCAGACCGGCCGTTTCGATGAATTCGCGCGAGGCGACGAGATTCGCCCCGGCGATGAAATCCAGCGTGCCGGGGTCCGGCTGCGCGCCCTCCCCGATTGCCCGCCCGTGGTTCACGTTGCTGCATATCCCGGTCCAGCGGTTGACCCGGCCGCCTTCGGACTGGATACGGTTGGGGGGTTCGAGATAGAGCGTGCGCCCCCCCATCAGGGAAAACCGGCCCGCCGCCGCGGCCGCGCGCGCATAGGCCGAGGCGGCCTGCGGCGTGACGATGCAATCGGGGTTCAGTATCCAGAACAGGCCGATATCGGGCTGCGCCAGCAACGCCCTGAGGCAATGGTTGACCCCGGCGGCGAAGCCGCCGTTCACGCCCGGGCGCAACAGCGTGACACCGGGGCGGCCCGCGCGCCCCTGCACGCAAGCCCCCCCCGGCACGGTCTCGAGGAAATCGCAGGCCCGCCGGCCGGCCCAGTCGCGGATCGTGTCCAAAGTTGCGTCCGGCGAGGCATTGTCGCAGATCACGATACGAAGATTCGGATGTTCGCTTTCCAGCAAGCTGTCGAGACAGCCGGCGATCACATCGCTTGCGTTGTAGGTGACGATGGCAACGCCGATCGGGTTTTCCATATCCCCGGCGGGCTCTCGCGATGTCTGGCCAGCCTGCAAGTCCACAGCCTCCGCATATGCAATCCAAGGGGCCCGGCCACGGGCGCGCCTGCGGGAAAATCTATTGCCTTATGCCGCCCATATCCAGTCTTTGCGGGAGCTCCGCCCCCCGGGCGGCATGCCGGGGCGCGCGCCCCGGGGCGAAGACGCCCATGGGGGGCCTTGACCGCGAACCCAACAAGCGAAACAAACATGGGACGGCATTTCAGAAGACCGTCTTGCCAGGATGAACGGATTTGGGGCTTTCAGGCCGGCCGCCGCCGGCCCGCCGGCCGGTCCGGAGGAATTTGACGATGCCCGTAAGTGACGAGTTGAAGCGTCTGTGCCACCATCGGCCCTGCCTGCGCCCGGTGGAGCCCGAAGATGCCGGGTTCATCCACGGGCTGCGCATGGATCCGGCCTACAATGCGCATCTGGACCTCGCGCCCGGTGCCCCGGCGCCCGGGCCGCAGCTGGACACCGCCCCGGCCAGGGAAATCCGTGCGACGCTGGGCGCATGATCCGGTCCTGACGAACGATCTGGTGGGATCATCATGGTAGAAACGGTTATCGCACACGCAACGCCTTCCCGTCGCGGTCCCCGGCAGGGGCAGATGCCGGAGCGGCAGCTACGCCGCGCCAGGGCGCGTGTGAAGCTTGCGCGGATACGGGCAAGGCACCGGGCCGCGCCGCACCTGCCCTGTGCCAATTTCCTGCGATACGCCCAGGCCCCGTCCAGAAAGATCGCACGGCACATCAAGCCCCACTTTCCCGCCCTTGGCGCCGGGCGGAACGGATAGCGCCCGGCGATGTCCTCCCGCGATCTGGTGAAATCCATGCTGATGATCGGCAGCGCCCAGGCGGTCAGCGTCGTGATCTCGGTGCTGCGGGTGAAGGTGCTGGCGCTGCTGGTGGGCCCGGCCGGCATCGGCCTGCTGGGCATCTACCAGAACCTGCGCGAGACCGGCGCGCTTGGCGCCGGGCTGGGCCTGCAGACCAGCGGCGTGCGCGAAATCGCCTCTGCCAGGGGCGAGGCGGAGACCCTGGCGCGGGTCCGCCGGGTGCTGGCCGGTGCCCTGCTGGTGCAGGGCGCGGTCGCGATGGCGCTCATCTGGCTGCTGCGCGAGAGGCTGGCGGTCTGGCTGGCCGGAGACCCGGGCCATGCCGCCGGGATGGGCCTGGTCGGGGCCGCGGTGTTCCTGACCCTGGCCAACGGCAGCCAGCTGGCGATCCTGCGGGGGATGCGCCGGATCGGCGACCTGGCCCGCGTCACCATCCATGGCGCCCTGGCGGGCACCGCCGCGGGGCTTGCCGCGGTCTGGTTCATGGGCATGGACGGGCTGATCTGGCTTATCCTGGCACAGCCGATGGCCTCGATCCTCGTCGCCGCGCTCTACATGCGGCGGCTGCCTCACGCAGGCGGCGCCCGTCTCGGCCCGGGCGGGTTCATGAAAGCCTGGTGGCCGATGGTCACCCTGGGCTCGGTCTTCATGGCCAGCGGGCTGGTCGGGGCCATGATTCTGCTGGCGGTGCGCGGCCTCATCAGCCGTGATCTGGGGCTGGCCGCCACCGGCCAGTTCGCCGCCGCATGGGGCATGTCGGCGGTCTATCTGGGCTTGCTGCTCAACGCGATGTCGGCGGACTACCTCCCGCGCATGACCGAGATCGTTCACAACCGCGAGGCGGTGGTCACGCTGATGAACGACCAGATTCAGGTCGCGCTCGCCCTGGGGGGGCCGATGCTGCTGCTGCTGATCGGATGTGCGCCCTGGGTCGTGGAACTGCTTTATTCGGCGCAGTTCGCGGACGCGGTGACGCTGCTGCAATGGCAGACGCTTGGCAATGTCTTCAAGATCGCGGCCTGGCCGCTGGGATTCGCCTTCGTCGCGGCGGCGCGTTCGGGCGTGTTCCTGTTCAACCAGGTACTGTGGAACGCCCTGTTCCTGGCGCTCGGCTGGCTCGGCCTGCCGCATTGGGGCATCGATGCCTTCGGGGTTTCCTTCCTCGTCGCCTTCGGCATCGGGCTGGCGGTGAACGCCGTCCTGGTGCGGCGGCATTTCGGGTTTCGCTGGCAGGCGCTGTCGCGCCGGCTGCTCGGGATGCACGCGGTGCTGGCCCTGGGCCTGTTCGCGCTGGCCCAGTGGGTGCCGGTCGCCGCCGCCGTCGCCGCCATCGTCATCGCCTGCCTGACCGGCCTGATCGGCGGTCATGTGGTGGCCTCCAAGGTCGGCACCTCGGGGCGCCTGGCCTCGCGCCTCGCGGGCTTTTATGCCGCCATCGGCTGGCCAGTCCGGGAAAGCTCATGACACATATGTCCGACCCCCTGACCGTCACCCTCGTCATCATCGCCTACGGGCAGGAGGCGTTCATCGGCGATGCGGTCCGCTGCGCGAGATCATGTTCTACGGCGCCTACGCCGCCTTGTCGCAGATGGCGCCCTGCGGGCTGACGATGTTGCCCTGCCAGAGCCGTTGCGCCATGTGGCCCGCCACCTCGGCGGGATCGGGCCTGTAACGCATGCGGGCGGCGTTTGCCGCGGTTGAACTGCGGATCGCGCCGGTTTCATCGCTGGAAGCATCGTCGAGCACGATCACCTCGATATTGCGGCAGTCCTGATCGAGAACGCTGTCGATCGCCCGCTTCAGGGTGCCGGCGCGGTTGTATGTCGGGATGACGACGCTGATCAGTTCATCGGGAGACATCGGCATGTTTTCGGGCCATTTCCATGCAACGGCGGTCCTGCGCGGGGGTGAGGGCGGCCGGACGCTCAGCGCAGGAACGACTGGCTGCGCGCCAGGCCGAAAAACACCGTGTTGGAGCGTGCCGCGCTGCCGATATCGGGGTTGTAGTAGCGGAATTCATAGCCGACCTGCAGATCCCAGTCCTCCGTTATGTCGTGGCTGTAGGTGGCATAGAAACTGCCCCGTTGGCGCGCGCCCCTGCCGACGGCGTTCCCGACCAGCGAGATATCGGCGTAATAGAGGTTGAAGGACAGCGCCGAGAGGTCGGTTATCGGCACGTGGTAGCCCAGATCGGCGCGGGTGGTTTCCGTCGCCCGGGACAGGGTGTCGCTGACGGAGACCGTGCGCGACAGGCCGGCGCTGAACGATCCCCGCGGCAGATCCGCCTTATAGCTGATCAGACCGACCGGGCGCGGATCAAAGCTCTGCCCCCGCGTGGCGCCGATGCCGATCTCGAGCGTGCTTGCCGGCAGCCGGAACAGGCGCCCGAACTCCAGCGTCGTCTGCCGGCCGACATCGCTCAGGGTCGTCCCCAGCGATACGTCGACCCAGCCGTTGGGCCGCTGCTGCGTCAGACTCACCGCCCCGACCGGGCCCCGGGTCACGTTCTCGACGCCCGGCAGCCTGCCGAAGGTCTCCACGACCCTGGAATAGCCCAGGTCCACATCCAGCGCGGCGGTCTCGGTCAGGGCGTGGTTCAGGTTGAAGCTCAGCCATTTGGTTTCGCGGTCGGTGCGCGTGACATCTTCGGCCCAGTAATGTTCGGCCGTGTATCGCAGCCGCCCCTCGGTAAGCCGGGAGAAGCGCAGGACGGCGGCGAGCGAGACCCGGTCGGTCTGGTTGGAAAACAGCAGCGGGTCGGTGACGTTGCTGTAGCTGCGCCGCCGGCTGTTGATGTCGAACTCGAATCCCAGCGGATCATGAAGGCCGGTTTCCAGGTGGAACCCGGCGGCGAACTCCTCGCGCGTGCCCGCGCCGCTATAGAGATCCTGATCGTCGATCTCGGCCTGTTGCAGCGGATCGAGGAACGCCAGGTCGGGGCGGGAATAATTGGCGAACAGCGACATCCGGCTGTTGGCGCCCTCGCGGGCATAGTTCAGATCGATGCGCGGATCGCGCAGGTCGGAATCGGTGCCCAGGACCGGATCGTCGACGATCCGTCCGACTCCCGACAGCAGCAGGCTGAAGGTCTGGATCCGCGTCCTGCTGTTGAAACCGAAGGTGAAGGTCGTGTCCGAATAAAGCGTCGTGCCGGCCGACGGGGCGGACAGGCGGATATTGTCGGAGGCGCCGAATCTCTGGGCGATGCCGAAGCTGTAGCGCGGCAGGCGCGTGCTGTCCTGTGCCGCGACGGGCAAGGCCAGCGCCACGAGGCAGCCGGCCATGGCCCAGGCCCGCATCCCGGAACGTTTGAACCTTTCCCGGCGCATCCCGTTCTCTCTGCTATTCGAACAGGCGTCTTTGGGGAACCTTCACCACGTCCCCCGGCGCGAGCCGCGTACCTCCCGAGATGCCGCCCGCCCCGCCCGCGGGCGCGGTGTAGTCGAACAGATAGGTGCTGACCGCCCCGGTCCGTTTGTCGGTACGGTGCAGTTCGATGCGTTTCTTGGCGGCGAATACCGTCGGCCCCCCCGCCTCGGCGAGAAACTGCAACAGCGTGGTCCCGGGATCGACCTCGGCCCGGCCGGGTCTTTCTATCTCGCCGACGGCGTAGACATCCATCAGCCGCGAGGACGATCGCGGCGCGGCCTGCGCCAGCGATCCGACCGAGACATAGACGTTCGGCGCCGCCGCGAAATTCGACGCCAGCACGCTGCTCAGGTTCTGCTGCACGTCGCTGACCGAACGGCCCCTCGCGCTGACCGTTCCGGCCATGGGAAAGTTGATCGTGCCATCGGGCAGCACCAGCACGCTGCGGTTCAGGCTGGGGTCTTCCAGAACCTCGATCTGCAGCGTGTCGCCGGGCCGGATGACATAATTGTCCTGGGCCACGGCCCGGCCCGCCGATACCAGCAGGCCCATGGCCATCATGAACATGAAGACGCCGGCAGAGAGCTTTCGCAAACGTAGAAACATCGTGCATCCTTGAGGGTGATGACAGTCGGGCGGATTATGCCGGGTTTTGGCCGGCTCGTGTATACGGGACCAACCGAATTGCGCAGACTGCGATAGATTTATCGAACTGTTGCTCATCCGCAGCACATGGCTGGCCGTTGCGTTCCTCGTTTCCCCCGCTGCCGGACCCCGGCCCGGGGCCTCAGTTCCCGGCTTTCGACAGCGTGTCGATCTGTTGCTTCACCCGCTCTGCGAACGGCAGGGGGCGGGGGTCGTCCTCAAGCATCCCGGCCGTCCTGCGAAACTGCGCGAGCGCCTCCGAATCGCGCCCCAGCGCCGCGTAGATCTCGGCCAGGTGGTATTGCACCGTCACGTCGCCGGGCATGGCCCGGGCCGCCGGCTCCAGGTATTCCAGGGCCTCCTCGTGGTTTCCCAGCCGATGGGCGATCCATCCATAGGTATCCTGGAACGCCGGCAGTTCGGTTCCCCGCAAGCGCCGGGCCACATTATAGGCGCGCTGGAGATTTTCATTGTCCTCGCGGTAGCTGGAAATCAGGCTGGCCAGGTTGTTGGCCACCACCAGCGAACCGCTGTCGGCGGCATACAGCTCTTCGTAGATGGCAATCGCGAGTTCGACATCCCCGCCGCGTTCGGCCTCGCCGGCCTCGGCCCATTTCAGGTTGGCGCTGTCGGGAAGTTCCTTGCGGGCCTTCCCGAGAATCTCGCGGGCCAGGTCCGCTTCGCCCCGGCTGAGGTGCAGCCGGTAGAGGGCCAGCCAGACGCGTTCGGCTTCGGGATGCTCCACGAGCAGCTCGTTCAGCCCGGCGATGGCCTCGTCCTGCCGCCCCTGGGCCGCCTGCACGCTGGCCCGGATAAAGCGCAGCTCCGGGCTTTCCGGATTTTCCTGGAGAAGCTTGTCGATATAGTCCAGGGCACCGTCGGTATCGCCCTGCGACAGGCGCAGCTGGATGATCACCGCCGCGGCGCGCAGGCTGGATTCGCCTTCCACCATGCCGGACAGGAACGTTTCGAGATCCTGCTCGCGGTTCTGCGCGGCCAGCAGCCGGGCCGTCAGCTCGTTGGCGATGTTTCCGGCCGGTTCCGTCCCGAGGCGCTGCACGGTGTCTATGACATGCTGGGCGCGCGCCCAGTCCTTCATGCGCACATAGACATTGCCAAGCGCCGCGAGCAGTTCCAGGTTGTCGTTCTGAAGCCGCAATGCGGCCTGCAGGACATCCTCGGCGCGAAGCGGCTTTTCCTGCTTCATGAGGAATTTCGCGTAAAGCAGCGATTCCGCGGGCGCGCTGCCCGACGCCTCGACGGCCAGCGCCAGCATCTCGCCCACCAGATCGCTGTCACCGGCGCGCTCGTGCGCCCGGGCCATCAATGTCAGGGTATGGGGATCTCTCGGCGCCTGGTCCAGCGCGGTGCGCAGCTCGATCAGCGCGTCGCCCGGCCGGTCGTCCGCGATCAGCCATTCGGCCTTCATCTTCAGCGCCTCGATCTGCGTCGGATCGTGTTCCAGCACCTCCTCGATCCGGGCCCGGGCGCCGACGGCGTTGCCCGTGACCGCCAGCATCCGCGCCAGCGCCACCTTGATCCGGTCGGTTTCCTCGGAGGGTTCGACGGTTTCGAGAATGTCTTCCATCTCGAGAATGGCGGCGTCACGCTCGCCGGCATCGAATTCCAGCCCGGCGCGGATCGCGCGGAACTGCGCCGGGTTCTCGTCGGTGTCCGCCAGAATCCGGTCGATCTCGGCCATGGCCGCGTCGCGGCCGACCTGGCGCGCCAGGAAGGCGACCAGATCCAGCTGCGCGCCCTCTACCCCCTGTTCGACCCGTTCGCGCAGATACTCCGCGGC
This sequence comes from Jhaorihella sp., assembly GCA_047975215.1. Taxonomy (GTDB): domain Bacteria; phylum Pseudomonadota; class Alphaproteobacteria; order Rhodobacterales; family Rhodobacteraceae; genus JAGRMG01. Next base: position 18,166 of record JBKEDD010000131.1, on the reverse strand, counting down.
ATCGTCCTTGCGGTCATGGGCGACATAGCGTTGCACCAGCATCCGGTGCAGCCCCTCGCCCGGATAGCGCCGCGCCATGTCCTTCAGCTGGGCCACGATCTCGTCTTCCCGGCCAAGCTTTTCGAGCACGCTCAGGCGCAGCACGTAGAACGTCCTGTTTTCGGCCCCGGCCGGGCTTTGCAGACCGGCATCTATGGCGGCAAGCGCCGCCTCCCAGTCCTGCCGGCGCAACAGATCGTCGATCACCACCCGCCGGGCGGCCATCAGATCGGGGTGTTCCTGCAGGAGCGTATCGGAAACCCGGACCGCCAGGTCGGCCGTCTCGGTCTTGCCGTCGCGCAGCGCATTGCGATAGTCCGAGGCGGCGCGCACCGACTGCACCACCGGATCGTTCGGCGCCAGGGTCTCGGCGACCGCGACATGGCGCTCGGCCTCGTCCCAGTTGTTCAGATCGGCCGCCAGCCGCGCCAGGGCGCGGCGCCCCTCGAGGTTTTCGGGATATTGTTCGACCAGGCGCAGATACTGGCCGAAGGCGGTCGAAAGGTTGCCGCGCCGCTCTTCGACCTCGGCATAGGCCAGCCGCGCGCCCTTGTGGAACCCGTCGAGCTTGAAGACGTTGCGGAACTCCACGAGGGCGCGTTCGGTATCGCCATCCTCCAGAAGGGCCATGCCCTTCTCGTAATGCTTCTGGGCCCGCTCTTCGGCGGTATCGCAGGCCGCCAGCAGAAGCGGGCCGGCAATGACCGTCACCAGGAGAACAAAACGCCGTATCATGAGAGAACCATCCAGACTTCCGCGCCCGCGAGGGCGGCACACCAGATTCCAGCTTAGCGGGACGGGGAGGCCCGGTTCAATACCCGGTGCCCCGGATCACCACCCTGATCGTGCGGCCGATAATGGACAGATCCGTTTTCAGCGACAGCTTGTGGTAGTATTCCGTGTCGAAGGCGGCCCGGCCGGCAAAGGTGGATTCGTTGCGGTCCGACACCTGCCAGAGCCCGGTGATTCCCGGCCGCATGCGGTAATAGGCCTGCCCCGGATAGAGCTTTTCCTGACAGACCATCATCGGGCGCGGCCCCACCAGCGACATGTCCCCGCGCAGCACGTTCCACAGTTGCGGCAACTCGTCGAGCGAGGTCTTGCGCAACAGCCGCCCAAGCGGGGTGACGCGGGGATCGTCGCACAATTTCTGTTTCTCGTCCCATTCCCGCCGGGCGGCCGGATCGGACGCCAGGTGGCGTTCGAGAACCCGGGCGGCATCCGGCACCATGGTTCTGAACTTCAGGATGTGAAACACCTTGCCGCCGCGGCCGACGCGGCGCTGCCAGTACAGCGGCGCATCACCGCCCAGTGCGATCAACGCCGCGAGAACGGCCATGAGCGGCAATACGACCGGAAGGGCAGCCAGGATGAAGATATAATCGAGAGCGGTCTTGCCGACGGAACGGTAAAACCCGCCTCCGATCGGCCAGTGCCGCCGGGTCGGCTGAAGCGCCGCATGTCTGCGAGAATCGTCCCGTACCGTACCGGGTGCCTTGAAGTGTACCGTCATGTACCAAATCCAAACATGAAATCGTTCTAACCTGGTCAGAAATGTGACCAACCGCGGTCTGCCAACACCGCCCAAGATAGAAAACTCCCCCTGGTTTCTTGCACCCCACCACATTCTTGCCCAACTCGCGCCATATTTCCAGTCTCCTGATGTCCGGCCTTGTTGATAATACGTTCGCCGGCCGTAGACTGGGGGGCATTCCGGGCCGGCCCCGGATGAAACCCCTCGCATTGACGGCAACTTGCTGACAAATAATGATTTTAATATATCGCCTCCGCCAGGCCGGTACGATTTCAGAAATGACGGGAGTTTCCGGATGATCAACAGTGCACACACCCGCCTGCCTTTGTTCCGGCTTTCCGGTCGCGGCCGGGCCGGCCGATGCCCGGCAGAACCCGGAAATTTGGCCGCAATGCCATTGATTCGTCTAAAAAACGCGGCGATTGGTGCATATGATTCCCGCAACACAACAAGAGCAGCCTGACGTGAAACCCCGCGACCCCGATACGATATCCGGACCGGCGCATGACCGGCGCCGCGGTTGCGCGAACAGCGGCCCGCCGGCCATGATTCTGGCTCCATCTCTGGCCCCGATTCTGGTCCCGATTCTGGCCGGCACCAGAAGGCATCCCTAGAAGACATGTCCTGCGAACCGCTCTACGCCCCGTTTTTCGGCCTGACCGAGCGCCCGTTCTCGCTGGTTCCGGATCCCGAGTTCCTGTACTGGTCGCCCCAGCACAAGCGGGCCTTCTCGATCCTGGAATACGGCATCCTCTCCAGGGCGCCCATCACGCTGATCACCGGCGAGATCGGCGCCGGCAAGACCACGCTTCTCCAGCAGCTGCTGTCGCGGATCGAGGACGGTATCACCATCGGCCTGGTGTCCAACGCCCAGGGCGGGCGGGGCGAACTGATCCAGTGGATTCTGAACGCCTTCCAGGTCACCATCGAATCCTCGGCAAGCTATGTGGAAATGTTCCAGGCGTTGCAGGATTTCCTGCTGGGCGAATACGCCGCCGGCCGGCGCGTCATCCTGATCATCGACGAGGCCCAGAACCTGTCGCTGGAGGGGCTGGAAGAGCTGCGGATGCTGACCAACATCAATTCCAACAAGGATGTGCTGGTCCAGCTGATCCTGGTCGGCCAGCCGGAACTGCGCGCCATGGTCCAGGATCCCGCCATGCAGCAACTGGCGCAGCGCATCGCGGCCAATTATCATCTCTCGCGCATGAACGCCGAGACCGTGTCCCAGTATATCACGCACCGGCTGCGGATCGCGGGGGGAAGCGGCGAGGAATTCACCCCCGAGGCCCGCGATCTCATCTACAGGAATACCGACGGGGTCCCGCGGCTGGTCAATCAGCTTTGCGACTTTGCCATGCTCTATGCCTGGAGCGCAGAGGAAAAGACCGTTACGGCCCGGGGGGTCGAACAGGTTCTGGACGACGGCGTATACATGGGGCGGCAAACCAATCCTTCGGAGGACAGTGCCTGATGGGCGATCTGAGTTACTACTTTTCGATTTTCCGGCGCCGGCTGCCCTACTTCCTGATCGTGGCGACGATCCTGTCGGCAGTGGCGGTCACTGTCGCCTATACCCTGCCCCCGGCCTATGAAAGCCGCATGGTCCTGCTGGTGGAATCGCCGCAGATTCCCGAGGAGCTGGCCCCCTCGACGGTGCAGACCCCGGCCTTCGAGCAGCTGCAGGTGGTCGAGCAGCGGCTGCTGACCCGGAGCAACATGCTGGATATCGCGCGCCAGTATGACGTGCTGCCCGACCTCAGGGCGATGAATCCCGACGAGATCGTCGAAGCCATGCGCGCCAGGACAACCATCTCCACCAGCAACCGCCGGCTGAAGGAGGCGCCTCTCATGACGGTCACGTTCGAGGCGCCGCAGGCGCGCACCGCGGCGGAGGTGCTGAACGCCTATCTCAACCTCATCCAGCGCCAGGATACCGAATTCCGCAAGGGCCGGGCCTCGGAAACGCTGGCCTTCTTCGCCCAGGAGGTCGACCGCCTCAGCCAGGAGCTCGAAACCCAGAGCGCCCGCATCCTGGAATTCAAGCAGGCCAACACCGGGGCGCTGCCGGAAAGCCTGCAATACCGGCTGGACCAGCAATCGGTGTTCCAGGACCGGATCATCCAGATCGACCGCGATATCGCCGACCTGCGCAACCAGCGCGCCCGGCTCATGCAGCTTTACGAACTGACAGGCGATGCCGGCACCGGCGAGGCGACCCAGTCGCCCGAGGAAAAGCAGCTGGCCGGCCTCAACAAGCAGCTTGAGGAGGCGCTGGCGGTCTACTCGCCCGAGAACCCGAGGGTACGGATGCTCGAGGCGCGCATCGCCCAGCTCGAGGAAAAGCTGGAGCAGAAGCGCAGCACCCTGCAACAGGTCGACGAAAAGGCCGACGAAAAGACCGAACGGGCGATGCCCCCGCTGCTGATCGTCCAGCTGACCGAGATCGACAACCGTATCGGCACCCTCGGAAACCAGAAGGTCGCGATCCAGACCCAGCTCGACAAGCTGAACGAAACCATCGCCGAATCGCCGGAAGTGTCGATCGAACTGGAAGAAATGAACCGCAGGTACGCGGCAATCCAGGCCCAGTACCAAGTTGCCGAGGACCGCCTTTCCAAGGCCCAGACCGGGGACCAGATCGAAACCCGCTCGCGCGGCCAGCGTATCGCCGTCATCGAACAGCCGGCCATTCCCAGCGCGCCGACCAAGCCGAACCGCATCCTGATCGCCGGCGGCGGCATCGCCTTCGGCATTCTCGCGGGCCTGGCGCTGGTCGTCCTGCTCGAGGTCCTGAACACGTCGGCCCGACGGCCCGACGACATCATCAACAAGCTTGGCGTGACGCCGCTGACGACCATTCCCTACATCTACACGCGCGGCCAGCGGTTCCGCCTGCGCAGCCTGAAACTGCTGCTGGTTCTGGCCATCCTGGTCGGCATCCCCGCCGCGGTCTACGCGATACATGTCTATTACCTGCCGCTGGATCTGCTTGCCGACAGGATCATGAACAAGACCGGCCTGAGATGGTGAGAACCCGGGTCATGAGATCGAGATCGGAGATTTTCTGAATGGAACGACTTCAGGCCGCAATCGAGAAGGCCCGCGCCCAGCGGACCGAACCGCAATCGCCCGACGCCCGGAAAGAAAAGCCCCGCGCCGCCGCCCGCCCGCCCGCGGGTGCGGTCGCCGAGGCCTGGGACAAGCTGGCCGAATTGCAGGTCAGCAGGCTACAGATGCACCGCATGCGCATCCCCGCCTATGAAGGAGGTATCGAAAGTGCCCCCTACGACATGCTGCGCACCCGCATGCTGCTCCAGGCCAGGAAGAACGGCTGGCGACGCATCGCGCTGGTCTCGCCCCACAGCAAATGCGGCAAGTCCACCACCACCGTGAACCTGGCCTTCAGCCTGTCGCGGCAGCGCGACCTGCGCTGCATGGTGCTCGATTTCGACCTGCGCCGCGCCGGGCTGACCGCGATCCTCGGCCAGCACAGCGCCTTTTGCATGGCCGACGTTCTGGAGCGCAAGGCCGATTTCGCCGATCAGGCCCGCCGCTACAGCAGCAATATCGCCTTCGGCTTCAACAACGGCGCCAAGATCAGGAACCCTTCGGAGATCCTGCAAAGCCCGCAGACCGCCGAGGTGCTCGACGAGATCAGCGCGACCTATGCGCCCGACATCATGCTGTTCGACATGCCCCCGCTGATGGCCAGCGACGACAATTTCGCCTTTCTGCAGAATGTCGACTGCGCCCTGATCCTGGTCGCCGCGGAACGCACCACCATGTCCCAGATCGACGTGGCCGAACGCAACGTGGCCGAACTGACCAACGTGATGGGTATCGTGCTGAACAAGTGCCGCTACATGACCGGGGCGCACGGGACCGAGTATGACTACTACTGAGCGGGCACCCGCCATCGCAGTCATCATCCCGCATTACAACGATGTCGACCGGCTGGAACGCTGCCTGAACGCGTTGATGAAGAACGACATCCGCGATACCGAGATCCTGGTGGTGGACAACGATTCCCCGACGCCGCCGGACCGGCTGCACGCGGCCTTTCCCGCCGTGCGCTTCCTCAGCCAGCCCGAGAAGGGCGCCGGGCCGGCCCGCAATCTCGGCGTCCGCGAAAGCCGCGCGCCGCTGCTGGCCTTCATCGACGCCGACTGCGTGCCCGAAGCCGACTGGCTGAGCGTGGCGCGCACCGTCGCGCCAGAGGCGGATCTGATCGGCGGGCGGGTCGACGTGTTCGACGAAACCCCGCCGCCGCGCAGCGGGGCGCAGGCCTTCGAGAAGGTCTTCGCCTTCGATTTCAGGACCTATATCGAGGTCAAGGGCTTTTCAGGGTCGGGCAACCTGGTCACCGGGCGCGCCGTGTTCGAGGATGTGGGACCGTTCCGCACCGTGGTCAGCGAGGACAGCGACTGGAGCTATCGCGCCACCGCCAAGGGCTACCGGCTGATCTATGCGGACGGCTTGCGCGTCAGCCATCCCAGCCGCTCGGACTGGCCGGCGTTGCGCCGCAAGTGGCACCGCCTGACGCAGGAAAGCCATGCCCTGGCGCTTTCGCACCGTCCCGGCCTGCCGGGGCGGATCCGCTGGGCGCTGAAGGCGCTGGCCATGCCGCTCAGCGCGCTGGTTCATACGCCGAAACTGCTGTTCAGCCCGAAACTCGACACGGCCGGCGAACGGTTGCGCGGGGTCGCGACGCTGTTCCGGCTGCGCCTTCGGCGCATGATCTGGATGCTGCGGCAGGCGGCGGGTGGCAACATCTGAGCGCACCGCCGGTGCGGCGCGCGCAAAAGCCCGCGGGTTTCGCAAAAGCGAAGGGAGAAAGCGGAAAGGGGCCGCCCGCGGCGGCCCCTTCCGGTATTCGGGTATCGGCGCGTCCCGCGCTCAGGCGGCCTTCTTGCGGCGGCGGCCGAATGCCGCCATCCCGCCGAGACCGGCCAGAAGCATCAGCCCTGCGGCCGGAAGCGGAACCGGCGCCAGCCATTCCGAGTTCGCGGTGCCGCCCGAGGCGGCCGGGCCGGAAACCGTGAATACCTGCGTGATGTAGTAATCCGACGGATCGAAGGTTACATGGGCCGAGGCCGAGGTCAGATCGCCCGAGGTGGAGGCGATCAGCGAGTCCTTGCCGAACAGCGAGGTCGCCAGGTAGATATCCGACACCACGCTGCCGGCGAACAGCACGAAGTTGTTGGTCACGCTGCCGATGCCCTGCGCCGGGCTGGGCATGGCGCTGCTGAAATGATGTGACACCTCAATCCGGATGCTGCCGTCGCCGGCCCCCAGATTCAGGGTGCTGGTCAGATGGTCGAGCGGCGGATAGCCGGCGACGAGCGCGGTCTGGAGCGACAGGCCGTAGCCGGCGACGCTGGACGTCGAGGCGACCAGGCTGCCCGCGGTGGGATCGAGATCGCCGGCCCCGTTGTCGGTGATCGAGGCGAGCTCCACCTCGGGGCCTCTGGTGTCGTAAACTTTGACCGTGACCGCACCGGCCGATACCGGCAGCGCCAGAGCCAAAGCTGTCGCCATGACCGGCTTGAGCAATTTTCTGATTTCCAACATCGTGAACCCACCCTCTTCAAACATTGTCTGAAACTCCGGGAATGCCTCCGCACTCCCTGTCGCATTCAATGATATGACGTTCGCCATGTTCGTGACAAGAAAATTCCCCTTCATTGCCCGATTTTAGCGGCGGCGATAAAGTTTGCCCGATTTCGGGTTCCAAAGCCGCCAATTTTGCCGCCTTGTTTCCCGGCCAGCAACAATCGCGGGTGAAATCCGCCGCTCTGGCGGCGAATCGCTCTCGCGCCCCGCATCCCGCCGCGCCGCGCTGCCCGCGATTGGCCAGGTTGCGGGGATTTCCCGACGCATCGGCAAACGGAGGGGTTGTTGTTTCGGCCCCGGCGTCAATGCCGGGTCGCCGGCCGGAATTGTCCCGGCGGGGCGCTCATTCGGCCGCTGGTGGCGGGTCCTCGCGCAGGCGCATCGCCCCGCCGCCGACCGGTTCGGGCAGATAGCGCACCGCGACGGTGCGCACCGGAACGCCCCGCGCGTCGCGGGCCAGGATCCGGTTGCCCCCGGCGTCGTATTCGGTTGTTCCGTCGGCGCGGTGGCGCACCCATCCCTCGAGCCGGCCGGCCGCGTCGTAGCGGTAGACATCGCGCCAGTCCGTTTCGAAAAACAGCCGCGGGTCGGCATAGACGCCCGGCCGCGGCGCGCGATCCAGGCTGACGATGCGCGGCGATCCGTCCGGGCCGGGCTCGTAGATGCGGCGCTCGTGGCGCGGCAGCAGCACCGAGATGAAGGCCGGCGCGCTGTCGTGAATGCCGTTATTGGCGAATACCCCGATGTCGACGCGTCCCGAGACGATATCGGGCGCGCCGGGCGTGGGCCGGGGCTCCTGCCAGTCGATGACGATCCGGGCGGCCCGGCCGTCGGGCATCAGCGGCTCGATCGTCACGCGCTCCGGGTCGCCGCGCAGCACGACCCAGTCAAAGCGCAGCTCGCGCCCGTTGGGGTCGCGCGTGCCGGCCGCCGTCACCACCATGACCCGCCGTCCCCGGCGCGACCGCCAGACCCGGGCAATCGCCGAGGGCGTGTCGAACAGCACCTCGCCCGAACCGGCCCCGAAATGGTCCACCCCCTCGCGGGATGCGGTTTCCTCGAGCACGTCGAGCCGGACCATGGGCGGGACCTCGCCGGGGAGGATGGAATTGGCCAGCCCGACCATGCGCGCCAGCGCGATGTCGCTGTCGCGGAAGACCGACGGGTGGGCACCGCCGCTGAGATAGGCGGCGCGGCTGCGCACCCCGACGCGGGCGCGCCGGTAGACCATCTGCACCGTGGGCGCGATCAGCCCGGTTTCGCGCAGCGCCGCCTTGGTGTCGGGCCTAAACGCCGCCAGGATCATCGCCAGGGCCTTCAGATGTGGCCGGTCCGACCCCGAGGAACCCTGCGAGATCAGCATGTAAGGGGTGTTCGCGGGCAACAGGTCGCCATATTCGGGGTCGTGGTCGCGGTGTTCGGGAAACACGTGGATCTGGCCGGAGGCGTAGTTCTGAAACAGCCGCTGCGCGCCGGCGCCGTCCTTCATCGTCAGCGCCAGGCGGGGCAGCGAGCGCCACAGCCGCCCGCCGGTCTGCGCCAGCGAGGCGTTGCCGATGACCGGCGCATCGAACAGCATCTCCAGCGGCAGGCCATAGTCGAGCCCCTGCGCGCGCAGCCCGGCGTCATAGCGCACATGGGTCAGTTGCGGGAAGGCCTCGTGCGACAGCGAGGAATGGCCGTGGTCGCGGTTTTCATACAGATCGCCCGAATTTCCCGCCGCCTGCCCCGCGGCGACCATCCGGCGCAGCATCGGATAGGCCGGATCGGGCGGATCGCCGCCCAGCACCGGCGCGGCCCTGGCGGGAAAGACGACACGCGCCAGCCGGCGGGCGGCGGGCCCGACCTGCCGCGTGTTGCCGGGCGTCAGCACGACGATGCCGTCATGCGCCACCGCCGCATCGGGCAGATCCGGCGGGGTCTGGGCCGCCGCCGGGACGGCAAGCGCCATGCAGGTCAAAAGCACCGCGCCAGGGCCTGCGCAAAGACCGGCACGCAACCCCGACGACAAGACCGATCGAAACGACATCATCCGCACATCCCGGCCGCCGGGATGTGACCGGCGGCCTTTCCGGCAGCCTTTCAGGCCTTGGTGACCATGTCCATCGCCAGACCGCGGGACGCAAAGGCGTTGCGGGTATCGACCACCGGAATGCCCAGCCCGGCCAGTGCCGCGTAATCCACCGCGTCGTGGTCGGTGGCGATCAGGACGGCGTCATGCATGCCGGGCTTCACATCCTCCATCCGCAGCGCCGCGCGGTTCAGCAGATGAGGATATTCGCGCATCGCTGGAATCGCCTCGACATGCGGATCCAGGAAATCCACCTCGGCCCCCTGCCCGAGCATCAGATCCATCAGTTCGACGGCGGGGCTTTCGCGCATGTCGGGCACGTTCTTCTTGTAGCTGATCCCGACCAGCAGTATCCGCGCCCGCGACAGCCCCTTGCCATAGCGGCGGTCCAGCGCCTCGCGCAGCCTGGCGATCACGTATTCGGGCATCTTCACGTTGATGTCGCCGGCCAGTTCGATGAAGCGGGTCGAATAGCCGTATTCGCGGGCCTTCCAGGTCAGGTAGAACGGGTCGATCGGGATGCAGTGCCCGCCCAGGCCGGGGCCGGGATAGAACGGCATGAACCCGAAGGGCTTGGTCGCGGCGCCATCGATCACCTCCCAGACGTCGATGCCCATGGCGTCGTAGATCATCTTGAGCTCGTTCACGAGCGCGATGTTGACGGCGCGAAAGATGTTCTCGGTGATCTTCACCGCCTCGGCCGTGCGGGTCGATGACACCGGAACCACCGTGTCGACCACGTTCCGGTAGAACGCCACCGCCAGCGCGCCGGCGGCCTCGGAATCGCCGCCGACGATCTTGGGAATGGAATGCGTGCGATAGGTCTTGTTGCCGGGATCCTCGCGCTCGGGGCTGAACGCGACCCAGAAATCACGCTCGGGATGCAGGCCCTGCGCCGACAGGATCGGCGTCAGCACCTCGTCCGTGGTGCCCGGGAAGGTGGTCGATTCCAGGATCACCAGCGTACCCGGGCGCATGTGCTCCGCGATCGTGCGGGCGGTGGCCTCGACATAGGACAGATCCGGTTCGCGGTGGCGCGTCAGCGGCGTCGGCACGCAGATGACGATGACATCGCATTCCGCCAGCCCGGCGAAATCGGCGCTCCAGGAAACCCGCCCCGCCGCGCCCACCTCGGCCAGCGCCGCCGCGCTCACGGCCTCGACATAGCTCTGCCCGGCGTCGAGCCGCGCGATCTTGGTATCGTCGACATCGAAACCCGTGACCGGAAAGCCGCGCGAAGCCGCCGTCACCGCAAGGGGCAGGCCGACATAGCCCAGCCCGACGATTCCGACCCGCGCCGCCCGGCCCTGCAGCGCCGCCATCAGCTTGTCCCGGGATGTATTGCGCATTTCCATCGAATTCTCGCCTGTCTTGAATAAATCAGCCTTCTTTCGCCGGCCCCTGAATGAAAGCTCTCAGAGCCTCGATCAATTGCCCATCGGCGAATTGCGAAAGTTTTTGCATTTCTGTTGCTTCGCCATCCGCGGCCCTGGACAGAACGTCCGCCAGTTCGTGTTCGTCCCGGGCGGCCAGGATTCCCGAACGCTCGCGAAACCGCTGCATGGTGGCGAACTGGTGGTCGTTGCGGGTCTCGCGCAGATGCCCGCGCCGCGGCAGGATGACGATCGGCTTCTGCATCGACAGCGCCGTTATGATCGAACCCATGCCGGCATGCGAGATCACGAAATCCGCCATGGCGAACCGCCTGCGGTACTCCGCCGGTTCCAGCGAGGCGACCGCCTCGAAATGGCCGGGGCGATAGCCGGCATGATCGGTGATCTGGCCGAACATCTCGGCGCCGCGCCCGGTCGCCGCGCACCAGTCGTCGACGCCGCGCACCAGGCGGTCGAAGGGTTCGTGGGTTCCGACGGTCAGGAAGATCAAAGGACCGACCCCTTGTATTGCGGGCCCTCGTCCGCCGCCAGATGTTCCCACTGGGTCAGCCACAGGTCGCAATGTCCGCCGGCCTTCCTTCCGGCAAGCGAGATGTTCTCGGCATTGGCGATGCTGTCGATCCAGACCGTGCGGCTGCCCAGAAGCGCGGCCAGACGCAGCGCGAAATAGCCCGGCGCGGCGCCGGTGGTGATGACGACATCGGGGCGGACCCGGATCAGAACGAGCGCGATCTGGATCAGCGAGCGCAGCAGTCTCAGCTTCTGCCACCGGTTGGCCTCGGTCACGACGCGATAGCCGGGCCGGGGCTGGCCGCGGGCGGCCGCCAGGGCCTCGACATCGGCGCGAAAGCCCGGATCGGTGGTCACATAGGTCACCGCGCAGCCGTCCCAGGCCGGGATCAGGCGGGTCAGTTGCACCCAGTGGCCGCCGCCCGAGGCGATGGCCAGAATCCGCTGCGGCCTCGTCATCTTCGCGCTCCCTGCATGACATCGCCAAGCCGCATCAAGCGGAATCCGTCGGCCTCGGCAAGCCCGATGACGCGTTCGGTCAGGTCGATGACGTAATCCGCATGCGATGTCGCCTCGGCGGGCGTTCCCGCCTTGTCGAAATCATGTGCCAGCACGACGCCGCCGCCCTGCGCGCGGATCTCGGCCAGGATGTCTCCGACCGGACGCCTGGCGCCGCTGTCCCGGGCGTCCTTGCTGTCGATGGTCCACCATCCCAGGCGCTGGCCCCGCAGCAGGCAGCCCGCCAGCGTGGCCAGGGTCATCTTGCCATAGGGCGGCCGGAACAGCCGGGCATCGCCGCCCAGCCTGCGGACCGCACCTATGCCCTGTTCCAGATCCCGCGCCGCGCGCAGCGGCCCCACCTTCCAGGCGTTCGCATGCCCGAAGGTGTGGCTTCCCACCTCGTGGCGTTCGCGCACCGCGCGCGCCACGAGGCCGGTATTGGCCTCGGCGCTGCGGCCCAGCACGAAGAAGGTTGCCGCCACCTTCCTGGCGCCCAGCAGATCGAGCAGGCGCGGCGTCAGGGCCGGACCGGGGCCGTCGTCATAGCTCAGCACGATCGCCCGGCGGCTGCGGCAGAGGCGGCGCAGCCGGCGTTCCGACAGCCGCCGCAGGGCGAAGGGAAACAGGAACCACAGGGCCACGAACACGCAGGCGCCCAGAACCACCCCGGCCAGAACTTCCATGATCACCGCGCGTCTTTCCTCATATTCCCGCAACATGCCGGCCGGGGCGGCAATATGCCCGTGTTCGGTTCAGCTTACAGCGAAAACACGGGGGCCGGGAATCGCAATCGGAGCCGGGCACAAAATCGCTCACCCGCCGCCCGGCGCGCGCCCCGGCAGCCGGCGCCAGGCCGCCGCGCCGATCCAGCCGGCGACAAACCCGCCCAGATGCGTCTGCCAGGCCAGCAGCCCGTCCATCAGGTACCACAGCAGCGCGTTCAGGAAGACCAGGGCGAACACCGTGCGCCAGACCGGCCACCGGCTGATCCCGCCCCGGCGCCGGTCGCTCCATTCCCAGTACTGCCAGGCCCCCGCCAGCCCGGACAGCGCGCCCGACGCGCCGACCATCGGCGCCGGGCTCCGGGTCATCAGCCCGAAGGCCAGGGCGCCGCCCAGGGCCGAGAGCGCGTAAAGCGCCACCAGACCGCCCCGCCCCGCCCGCCGCTCGACGATGTCGCCGAGAAACACGAGCGTCACCATGTTGCCGGCCAGATGCCCGAACCCGCCATGCAGGAAGGCGTAGGTGACGAACATCAGCCAGGGCTGGGCGGCATAGTTGGGCCGCCAGTTATGCAGCAGCCCGGCCCAGAATGCCCCGTTCTGATAGGCCAGCGCACGCCACAGCGGGCTGCCGATCAGGCCGGAATCGGCAGCCTGAAGCGTCAGTTCGATCGCGCTGCACAGGACGATGAGCGCCACGATTACGGGCGAGCGCCACGGCGCTCTCGGCGATGTTCCGCCGGATGGCTGATCCTGCCTGTCGGCCCGCATGTTCCGTCCTGCCCCTCCTGGCCCCGACCGGACCCCGACCGGGCCCCGATCCGGCCAGCACCGCCCGCGCCGGCGCGGGCGGTTCACATTCCCGCATTTTCCCGGTTACGAAATGTCCTACACAACCGCTGGCACACAATGAACAGAAAACGGCCGGGCGAGTTTGGCCGGACCCGGCGGGCGACCGCCGGCCGCGCGCCCTTGCCCCGGTATCCGCCTCATTATCGACACAAACACCGCGAATTATGCTAAAAGGATCGGAAGCAGAATTAAGAGAGCGTTAAGGCTCGGGTTCTAGCCTGGTCCGCGAAACGCCACGTTGCTTGAGGAGACGCAGTGTTTATCGGCATCCTAGCATTGGCCATGGTCCTGGGTGGACTGGCCGCTTCGCTGGCCCTGATCGCAGGTCATTCCCTTCTCGTGGCGCTGGCCGTCTATTCCGGGTGCGGTACGATCGGGGCCCTGGCCGTCGCCCTGGTCCTGGCCGCCGTGCCCGCCGCGCGGCGCCGCGCCGGGAACGATCCCGCCGGGGCGGATCTCGCCGCCTGACACCCCGGCCCGGACCGGGCGCGAATCGAAGCCTCCGGCGCCGGTCCGGCGCCCTGTGCCATGGCCGGGCCGAAACGCCGATTGCCCGGCGCGGGACGACAATCTTTCCGTCTCCGAAGGATTGTGCCTTGTTTTTGCCACATTCCGGCCGATCTCCCCCCGGCTTTCTTGACAAAAGATAACCTTCTCAACACCCTGCGGCTCGTTGAAGAGTATCGCCGCTTGCCGGGCTGCGCATCAAGGCGCGCCTGCCTGCGGCGGCAGGTATCCATTCGGGAGAGCAAACCGATGATGATCAGAAAATCGACGGCCGGCAAATCGGCCATCGCCGCGATTGCAATGGCAACGATGTCCGCCGCGACGAGCGGGTCGGCACTGACCCTGGACTATCTGGGGCAGACCGCGGCCAGGGGCGTCACGGCACACGAGACCAATCCCGGCAGCGCCAGCGGCACGACCAGCGGTATCTCGGCCGGCGGCATCAAGATGAAGGCCACGTCCGGCTCGCTGCCTTCCGGCGTGACCGATTTCGTCGCCTGGTGCCTCGATATCGGAGAGCGCCTCCGCGATCCGTGGGATTATACGGTGACGACGACGCCGTTTGTCGGCAGCTACGGGCTGTCTTCGACCGAACGGGCGCGCGTGCAATCCGTGTTCGACGCCAATTTCGGCTCGGTCGATATCGGCAATGCGGATCAGTCGGCCGGTTTCCAGTTCGCGCTCTGGAACGCCGTCTATGACAGCGACCTCACGGTCGGCTCCGGCGATTTCCGCGTGTCGGCGACCTCGGCCGGGGCCATGAGCCTGGCCGACGGCTACCTGTCCGCGGCCAGCGCCTATCTGGCGGGCGCCGGGGCGCAGCTGTTCAACCTGACCTTCCTGGAAAGCACCGCCGATTCGGCGGGGCGGAAATCCCAGAACCTCGTGACCGTATCACCGGTTCCGCTGCCGGCGGCCTCGCTGCTGCTGCTGGGCGCCCTGGGCGGGCTGGGCCTGACCCGGCGCCGGCGCAAGGGCTGAACCCGAAAAGCGGTCCGGGGGCCGGTTTCAGAACAGACCCCCGGCATGAAGCCCCGCCTTCGAGGCGGGGTTTTTCGTTCGCGGACGGATGCGCAGGGGTGGTTGGTTTTTTCTTATATCTCAGAGAACTGACGTCTTTGCGCGCATAATTTCCCGATTCCGTTCGCCACCCTGGCGCCCTGCCCGCCGCCCCGTCGCACCCGATAAGATGCGCTTATCGCAGGTTGCTGCCAAAGGCCCGGAAACACCGCCCCTGCCGGCGCGGCGCCCCGATAGCGCCGGGTCGGCCGCCTTCATCCGGCGCCGGGCGTGGCCCGGTCCCTTGCAAGCCACCGCTTGAGGAGCAGACGCAGGGCAAACCCCGCCGCGGTGCCGAACCCGGCCCCCAGCGCATCGGCGAGGAAATCGGCCCATTCGCCCTCCCGCCCGACGCTGGGCTGGACGATCTCGATGGCGCCGCCGTAAAGCACCGCCGCCGGCAGCAGCCAGACAAGCAGCCGGGGGTGCAACAGGGCGCAGGGCAGCGTCAGCGCCGCGAAGGCGATGACATGATGGGACTTGTCCGCGCCGGGCATGCCGGGCGGGGCGGCAAGGGGCAGCAGGGTCAGAAGGCCGATCGCCACGGCCAGAACCGCGGTGACGCCCAGGGCCGCCTTTCTGCGCGCCGCCCGCCCGGCCGGATGCGTGGCCGAAAACAGGGCGCCGGTCATGTGCCGGCCGCCCGCTTTCTCACCCAGCCCAGAAAGGCAGCGTCGGGCTTGCGCAGGCGCTGCGCCCCGGTGCGCGCCCAGACGCCGCGCCATTCCGCCTCGAGCGCATGCACGTCCCGGCCCGGCATCAGGGCGCGCGCCGCCTCCAGCGCCGCCGCGCCCAGTACCGGCGGCGGGGTCTCGACCACCGGCGCCTTCGGGGCAAAGCCGATCAGGTCGCCCGCCATCTCCCGCATGGTATAGTCGGGCAGGTGGCCGGCCGCGATCATGTCGCGCAGCATGGCGCGGAACACCCGGCGCGGACTGGCCGAGCCGGATTTCTTCAGCAGCGTGTCGACCGAAACCACCCAGGCCTCCTGGCGACCGCAATGCTTGCGCGCCAGTTCGTAGATGCGCCGCTCGAGCGGCTTGCGCAGGCGGAAATAATCCCGCGACAGCGTCAGCACCGATTTGGACAGCACCGCGCGGTAAAGCCATTCCGAAAGCGTCACCGCGACGCTGATCATGCGACCGCCGCCGTTGCGGCCGCGCGGGCTGCGGCGCACGATCTCCCAGCTTTCGATCAGCCCGAAACCGGTGGTGGTCTCGCGCTCGCCGGTGACGATATTGGTGGTGATGCGGGTGCCGGCCAGGCGCTCGAACGCCTCGCGCAGCCGCCGGTAGGCGTCTCCGGATGTCTCGCGATTGGTGGCGACCAGCAGATCGTGCGCTTTCAGCGTCAGGGTGCGCGAGGTGGCGCGCCCGGCATTGATCGCCGCCATCAGCTGGGAGATGCAGAAGATCAGGACATCCTTGTCATGGATCGTGGCCAGGCCGCGCACGCTGGGCGTGATCTCGATGCGCACCCGGTTGTGCTCATAGCGCAGGATGCGCCGGTCGGGCCGGGTCGAAAGCGAAAAGACGGGGTGTTCCATCGTCGCCAGATCATCCTTGGGGATGGCGTCGAACATGTCGCAAAGAAAGAAATCGCCCTGCCGCGAACGGTCGGGCATGAGGCCCGCCGCCCCGCCCCCGCCCGCTGCACTGCCACCCGTCACACTGCCCATGGCCGTTATCCGACTCGGTTATCGTGGTTTCATTGACGCCGACCCTAGAGTTATCCACAGGCCGGCACAATGCGCCGCTTCGGGGGTTCGGAGTCGGATCATCGTGGGAGCGGAGTCGGTTTATCGGGGGTTCGGAGTCGCCCAGCCCCGAAGAAAGCGGAGAAACCCGCCTTGTATCAGACGGTTACGCAAAACCGTCAAATCCTGTAACACTAAATAACAGGAATCTAACACCTCGAAAAAAGCCCGGACCGGCACCTGCGGACCCGTAGCGCGGCCCGATCCGTCATAAAACCGGCGCAGAAAACCCGGGAAAAATCCGGTTTGTGCGCGTTTTTCTTCCATGTGCGGTGTTTTCTGGTATCCTACCCAAAACACAGCACATCGGGCGGGCGAGGCGGATCACATGGCAAGAGACGGCACCGGAACGGCAGAGGGGCTGCCCCCTTATTTCAACATCGACCCGGACGCGGCGCTGGCGGATCTCGACCCGCCCACCGGCACCGCGGGCTTTGCCGCCATCGCCGGGGCCTGTGCCCGCGGCCGCGCCGACCTGGCCGGGCGCGGCCTGGACGAAACCGGGCGCAAGCAGCTGCGGCTGTTTTCCACCTGGGAAATCACCCGCTATCTGATTCCGGTGGCCAGCGCGCATTTCCGCCGCGTGCTGAAACAGAACCCGGATCTGCCCCAGGGCCGGTCCGAGACCGAAGGCGGCGCCAAGTGGTTCACGCTCGACGAGGTGCTGCGCCTGCGCGCCTTCTTTGGCGCGCAGGGGTCGAAGGCCAAGAACTACCTGCCCTACCGCCCCGAGGGGCTGGATGCCAAGCTGGTGGCGGTGGCCAATTTCATGGGCGGGGTCGGCAAGACCTCGACGGCGGCGCATCTGGCGATGTCGGCGGCGCGCGCGGGGTACAGGGTGCTGGGGATCTACCTCGACAGCCAGGGCTCGATGACCTCGATCTTCGGCGGGCGGGTCGAGGACGAATGGCAGACCGCGTTTCCGCTTCTGGCGCGTCACTACGGCGAGCACCTGCGCGCCGAGAACCAGCGCCGCATGGACCGCGGCGAGACGCCGGTGCCGCTGGACGAGGCGCTGGTGGCGGCGCTGACGATGAGTGCGGCCGATGTGATCCAGACCACGCACTGGCCCAATATCGACCTGATCGGCGCGCAGCTGAACCTCTACTGGGCCGAATTCCAGATCCCGGTCTGGCGCATGGCCTCGCGCGGCTGGAAGCTGTGGGACGCGCTGAGCGACCGGCTGGCGGCCGACGGGGTGCTGGCGGATTACGACCTGGTGTTCATCGACACGCCCCCCGCGCTTGGTTATCTGACCATCAACGGGCTGGCGGCCAGCGACATCCTGCTGGTGCCGCTGGGGGCCTCGTTCCTGGAATTCGACTCCACGGGGCGGTTTTTCGACATGCTGCATTCCACCTTCCAGTCCATCGAGGAGGGCGAGAACGCCGCCGCCCGTGCCCTTGGGCGGCCGGGCATGGCCTTTGAATGGGATGCGGTGCGGGCGGTGGTGACGCGCTATGACAGCGCCCAGCAGGGCGAATTGGGCGCGTTGATGCAGGCCTATCTCGGCCGCACCCTGTCGCCGCACCGGCAGGATTTCACGGCCCTGATCGGCCAGGCGGGCGAACAGGTCAGCGGTATCTACGAGGCCGATTACCGCGA
>JBKEDD010000011.1:0-2114 GCA_047975215.1 Jhaorihella sp. | reverse complement strand
GCATGAACTCGCCCACCAGCTTCGCCGTGCCCTCGCCGGTTTTCAGCGCGACATTGCCGGTGAACCCGTCCGTGACGATCACATCGACCTTGTCAGACGGCAGATCGCCGCCCTCCACAAAGCCGATATATTCAAAATTGCCGGTTTCCTGCGCGTCCTGGATCAGTTCATGGGCTTGGCGCAGCTCGGCGCTGCCCTTATGCTCCTCGGTCCCGACATTCAGCAGGCCGATCCGCGGGCGCTCCACATCCAGCCCGTTGCGGGCATAGGCGGCACCCATCAGGGCATATTGCAACAGATCCGGCGCATCGGCACGAATATCCGCGCCGCAATCCAGCATGACGTTGAATTTCTGGACATTGCGCGACGGCCACAGACAGGCGATGGCGGGCCGGTTCACGCCGGGCAGCTTGCGCAGCCGGATCATCGACAGCGCCATCAGCGCGCCGGTATTGCCGCAGGACACGGCGACGGAGGCATCGCCCGCACGCACCGAATCAACCGCCGACAGCATCGAGGTGCCCTTGGCATTGCGGATCACCTGACTGGGCTTGTCGTCCATCGTCACGACGCCCTGGGCATCGCGGATCTCGCACCGCTCCAGTAAATCGCCCTTGCGTGCAATCAGCCGGGTCAGCTCATCCTTCTGGCCGTGGACGATAAAGCTGATATCGGGGTTCTTGTCGGCGCTTTTCGCGATTCCGTCGACAATCGCCGACGGCCCGTGATCGCTGCCCATGGCATCAACGGAAATAACCACGCGCCCCCTGGACGAGGGGCGGCGTGGTTCGCTCTGTTCCGTTGCCTCAGCCATTCAGCAAAGGCCGATCAGGCCGCGTCGTCGTCCAGATCGATCTCATTCGCCTGCGCAACGACCTCACGGTCGGCGTAGTGGCCGCAGGACGGGCAGACGTGATGCGGGCGCTTCAGCTCGCCGCAGGAGGGGCATTCATTCGGGTTCGCCGAAGAAAGGGCGTCATGCGCACGGCGCATATTGCGCTTCGAACGGGTCACGCGGTTCTGAGGGACAGCCATGTCACAACCTCGGGTCAGGGGCCGCGCAGTCCGTGCGGGGCCGGTGTCAGAAAATATATCAGAGCCGCGCCAATAGGGCACAACCGGACCGGAGGCAAGTGAAAACCTGTCCGAAGGCTGAGAACCCGAGCGCGCGGCTCATCGAAAGGGCGAACATAGCGATTTTGCGCCGCCGTGCAAGACCGGATCGGCGGCGATGAAGGCCACCTTGTCACGGTTCGGGGGCAAGGTTGCGCGCATGCCACAGGTCCTCCGGCGTGTTGATATTCAGAAATCCGTCACCCGCTGCGAACTCCGCGACGCCATAATCCTGCATCGCCGCGAAGCCGCGAACCCGCCGCTCACCGGCACCAAGCGCCGTGCGCAGATCGTCGCGCAGTGCAACCGGCCAGATGGCAGTGGTCGGGTGCAACCGCATCGCGCCCGCTTCGTCCTGTGCCGCGGCGAGCGCCAGCCCGTTCCGCGCCGCTGCCTCCAGCCGCGCAACCAGATCGGGGGGCGGGAACGGCGTGTCACCGGCGACCGTCACCACGGTGTCGGCACCTCGCGAAGCCGCCCATTCCATTGCGGCGAGAATACCCGCCAGCGGGCCGGGCCGGTCCGGCATCTCATCCGCCAGAACCGGCAGGCCAAAACCCGCAAACCGCGCCGGATCGCCATTCGCATTGATCGCCAGCGCAGCGGCCTGCGGCGACAATCGCGCGATCAGATGGGACAGAACCGGACGCCCGCCAATCTCCAGCAGGCATTTATCGCCGCCACCCATGCGCCGCGCCTGACCGCCTGCAAGGATCACCGCCGGCGGGCGGGCAGGGGCCATCAGGCGATACCCGCGCTGACCAGCCCGCGCGCCAGATTGAGGAACGCCTTCCCGGCATTGCTTTCCGGCGCGGCCACGACGACCGGCACGCCGCTGTCGGAGCCGGTGCGCACGCCCATCTCCAGCGGCAATTCCGCCAGCAAAGGCACGCCGAGCGCTTTCGCCTCAGCCGCGACGCCGCCATGACCGAAAATATGCTCCTCATGGCCGCAATTGGTGCAGAGATGCGTCGCCATAGTGTCCACCAGCCCACGGATCG
>JBKEDD010000130.1:0-110490 GCA_047975215.1 Jhaorihella sp. | reverse complement strand
CGCCCGCGCTCAGGATTGCCTGAAGGCGCAGGGCAACTGGATGCTCTTCCTGCCGCCCTACAGTCCCGATTTGAACCCCATTGAGATGGCATACGCCAAACTCAAGGCCCACCTGCGAAGGCTCAAAGCCCGGACATTCGACGCCCTGTTCCAATCCGTTGCCCAAACCTGCGACCTGTTCCCTCCGGAACAGTGCCGAAACTTCTTCAGGGCTGCCGGATATGTTGCAGATTAAATGGATGTCGCTCTAGTTTGGGAAAGACCGACCCAAGAGGTGGCGAAGGGACTTGGCGTGTCAGACGTGGCGGTCGCCAAGCTGTGCGCGCGGCTGCAGGTTCCGAAACCGCCGCGCGGGTACTGGGCCCGGGTGAAATCAGGGCAGACTCCGCGACGTCCGCCGTTGGCCGCGTTCCGAGAGGAGGTTGATCGCAAGCGCCGTGAGGCTGTGCGCACCAAATCCGCGGGGTTGTTGTCGAAGCTACAACAGCAATTCTATCAAGCTGCGCTGTCGGATCTCAAGCGCCAAGGCATTAGGGTCGGCCAGGCCGAATTGCGGACCGGGCGATTGCCCGATCTCGATGCGGACATCGCTTCTCAAATCCTGCTCCTCATCCAGAGTCGAGGACAAGTCTGGGTCAGGGACGGGGCAGTGGAGACGCGATGGAGCCATTCGGTCCAGGCAAGTGCATCGAAGCTTGTCGAGAAGCTCCTGCCGATGGCTCGCCCGCAGTTGTTGATGTTCGAGAGCGAAGGAGATCGAAACTGGTACAGGGCGAGTGGTCCAGCAATCCTCGTGCGTTTGACGATGCCGTTGCAGCAGCGGATTGCATCACTTGTTCGCCTTGTCAGAGAACACCAACTGCATCACGTCGTTGTGCCCTTGATGGCATGCGATCATGCCTGGTCCGCTCACCACGTCCATGGCCCGGACACGTATCTTCTTCTGGAGAGCACTTTGTGTGTATCGGGAACCGAAATCTGGGTTGAAGCGATGCGCAAGGCCTGGCGCGAGGACGATCCGCCGGAACGTGTGACGACCGGAAGGCTGAACCTGCAGTCGATCATGCCGATCGATTACATGCCGGTCCGGGAAGTGTCATTGTCTCCGGCAATTTCAAGAGCGGCGGTCAGGCCGTATCGCGAGCGTCTTCAGGCCCTCTTGGAACTCGATCGCGTCCACGAAATGATGTCTCATTCGGCCTATGGAATGGAGCGGAAAGTTCCTGATCAGACACTCGCGCTGGCGGACAGAATATGGTTCGGCCAGGACAGTCCGTTTCGAGCGGCGCGCGAAGCCTGGGAGCATTTGCAGGACGAATTGGAGCGATGGGAGAGCGAACTCGAAGCCGAGCGGTCCGCATTGGCTCAGTCGATCTTGGGCGTGGAGGTCGGAGATATCGTGGTCGCTGAAAATCGTGGCCGTTTTCTGCGTTTGTCAGTGAATGACGTCAGCCTTCACGCGAGCGATAAAGGTGCCACTTTCATCGTCAACGGTACGCGGTTCCGCAAAGACGGGACTCTGGGCAAGCAGCACGAAACACTTGCGCTCCATTTCGAAGGAGACCCGTAGCTGCGGGCTTGTTTCGTTGTCAGTATCGGGTAACTGCTGCGATCACTCGAACTGAGCGTCGCCAGTTCTCTGGGAACGCCGTCTCCGAGGGAACTGGCCGTGTTGGACAAGTTTCAGGGCAGGGTCCTTCCTGGTCACTTCCGCAAGCCACTTCCACCCATCGTACTTGTCGCCTGTCTGCCGCAAGTGCGTATAGCGCTTGAGCGACGTCCACGACCGGTGTCCGGAGTTGGAGGCAACTTTGGGGATGTTCAAGCCGAGCTCGAAAAGCCTCGAAATACCGTCGTGCCGCAGGTCATGAAAGCGTAGGTCGTCGATTCCGAGAAGCTTGCAGGCTCGCGTAAACGACGCGCCGATCGCGTCCGTGGTGTAAGGGAAGATCTGATCGGCGACTTTGGGCATGGCCGCAACGATAGAAAGGGCTTCCTCCTGCAGGTCGCACCACACATCGTTGCCGATCTTCTGCCCCGGATTCTTCATGTCGCGCACCAGTACGCGATTGCCATCCTTGTCGAGGTCTTTCCAGGTGATCCGGATGATCTCCTCCTGCCGGCGGGTCGAGAAGATGGCGAAAGCGATGATCCGGTGCATCGGAATTGATGACGGCCTGGAAGCCGATCGATCCTTAAAATGCTGCATGAGCCTATCGAGTTCATCGAGGGTTGGCCGACGATCACGTTCACGGCTCTTTGTGGTTAAACCCAACCGATCCGCGACGATCCAGGCATCTTGCATGGCTTGCCGGTCAAGAGGGTAGTCCCAGGCAGGGCGCGCGATGGCGAATACAGCGCCCAGATGAGAGAGATAATTCGAGACGGTCTGCGGCTGAACCCCACTCTCGAGTTTCTCACGCGCGAACGCGACAATATCGGCGCTCGTGATCGAGGCACATGTCTTGTCGGCGATATCGAAATCCTTGATGCTCCTGAGCACCTGCGCTTTCGTGCGGCCAATCTTCTTGTTGCTTTCGCGGATGTAGAGATCTATCGCGTCGGAGAGCGTCGGGTCCTTGTTGCCGCTGGACTTGGATTTGAGTGCGGCTTCGAGCGCGCCGGGTTGTCCGAGCCGATCTTCTCGTTGACTGAGCCAGGCGTTGGCCGTCGACCGAAGTTCGAAGGTCTTGTTCTCACGGAGGACGATCTTACCGCCGCGCTTTATGACAATCTGCGCGAGCCATGCTACAGATCCATCCTTGCGTGAACGCTTTACGATGGTGCCCATATCGGTACAACATTGCCTTTAGCGGTACAACATTTGTTGTACTTTCCGGGCAAAACGATACGAAATGAGCCGAAACGAGGCAAGGGCAAAAATGAGAGATATGGACTAAGTAGTGGAAAAAGAAGGAAAATCGCAGATTAGCGTATCTCGGCGTTTCGCCGTGGCGCCCATGATGGACTGGACCGACCGGCATTGTCGCTACCTGCACCGGCAACTGAGCCGCGAGGCGTTGCTATATACCGAAATGGTGACCGCCCCGGCGCTGGTGCGCGGAGGGGCGCTGCATCTGCTCGAATTCAGTCCCGCCGAACACCCCGTTGCGCTGCAACTGGGCGGCGCGGACCCGGGCGAACTGGCGCAGGCGGCGCGGCTGGGGCAGGATACGGGCTATGACGAGATCAACCTCAATTGCGGCTGTCCGTCGGACCGGGTGCGGTCGGGTGCGTTTGGCGCTGTCCTGATGAAGTCTCCGGCGCTGGTGGCCGAGTGTATCTCGGCCATGCGCGAGGCGGTCGATGTGGATGTCACGGTGAAATGCCGCATCGGCGTGGACGATCAGGAGCCCGAAACCGTGTTGCCGCAATTCCTTGAAACCATTGCCTCGGCGGGGTGCGGCAGGGTCACGATCCATGCCCGCAAGGCCTGGCTGCAGGGCCTGAGCCCGAAGGAAAACCGCGATGTCCCGCCGCTAGATCACGATCTGGTGTTGCGGATGAAGGCGCGGTTTCCCCACCTGCACATCTCGATCAACGGGGGTCTCGCCTCGCTGGCCGAGGCGCGGCGGTTCCTCGATGCCGGGTTGGACGGGGTCATGATCGGCCGTGCCGCGTACCATACCCCGGCCGATATCCTTGCCGGGGCCGATCCGGCGATCTGGGGCAACGGATCGGAGGCAGATCCGGTGCAGGCGGTGCATGCCATGCTGCCCTATGTCGAGGCGCACCTTTCGGGCGGCGGGCGGCTGCATCAGGTGAGCCGCCACATGCTCGGCCTGTTCGCGGGCCGCCCCGGGGCCCGGGCCTGGCGGCGGGCCTTGTCGGACGGGGCCTGCCGGGCCGGGGCCGGCCCCGAAGTGCTGGTTGCCGCGCTGGCGCATGTGGCGCCTCTGGCCGAGGCGGCGCGGGCGGTGTAAGCCTCCCCCGAAGACAGGAGGGGCGCGTGACATGCCGGACATGGGACTGCTGGTGCAGATGCTGGCGCTGCTTATGGTCATCGGGGCGCTTGCGGGGGTGCTGGCCGGGCTTCTTGGGGTCGGCGGCGGTATCGTTCTGGTGCCCTCGTTCTTTTATACCTTCCAGACGCTGGGTTATGGCGGGCCGCAACTGATGCAGATGTGTCTGGCCACGTCGCTGGCGACCATTATCGTGACTTCGGTGCGTTCGGTGCTGAGCCACAACAGGAAGGGCGCCGTCGACTGGTCGATCCTGCGCGGCTGGGGGCCGGGGATCGCGCTTGGTGCTGTCGCGGGCGTTCTGGCGGCTTCGGGGTTGCGCTCGGTCACGTTGCAGGCGCTGTTCGGGGGGCTGGGTGTGGTCATCGGCCTCTATCTCGGCTTCGGCCGCAGCCACTGGCGGCTTGGTCCGAACATGCCGCGCGGGCTGCGCCGGGCGGCGATGTCGCCTGCGGTGGGGTTCCTTTCGGTCTTGATGGGGATCGGCGGGGGCAGCTTCGGCGTGCCGCTGATGAGCCTTTACGGCGTGCCGATCCATCGCGCCGTGGCCACTGCCGCCGGCTTTGGAGTGATAATTGCGGTGCCCTCGGTGGCGGGCTTTCTGTTCTACCGGATCGAACCGGCGCCGCCCTACACCATCGGTGCGGTCAACCTGGTGGCATTCGGCGTGGTCATCGCCATGACGCTCGTCACGGCCCCCTTGGGGGCAAGACTGGCGCACGCCATGGATCCGGGGCCGCTGAAACGCGTGTTCGCGGCGTTTCTGACGCTGGTGGCGCTCAACATGCTGCGCAAGGCGCTGGGGTGGTAGGCGCCACGCGCGCCCCATGTTGGCGGCGGCGGCCTGCTATCGCTTGATCCGCGCGGCCCGCCCGCCGCGGCGGCGCGTCAGGCGGGGCGCGCGCCCGGGCAGACCGGCGCGTATCTCGGCCCGCTCGGTATCGCTCATGTGCGACCAGCGCGCAATTTCGTCGGGGCTACGATAGCAACCGATGCAGATACCTTCCTCGGGATGCACGACACAGACCTGCACGCAGGGCGAATTGATCTCGTCGCGTTTCCAGACCGGTTCTGTCATGACGTCCGTTCGCTTCTGATATGGCGCATCCGATCCAGCGCCCCTTGCAGGATATACCCGGCTGCGACGTGATCTATGACCTCGGCGCGACGTTTTCGCGACGTATCCGCCTCAAGCAGCGCGCGTTCGGCGGCCACCGTGCTCAGCCGCTCGTCCCAGAATCCGATGGGCAGATCGCTCAGCCGTGACAGATTGCGGGCGAAAGCGCGGGTGGACTGGCATCGCGGCCCTTCCGTGCCGCCCATGTTGCGCGGCAGTCCCAGAACGATGCCGCCGGCCTCGCGTTCGGTCGCAATCCGCATCAGGGTGTCCGCGTCAAGCGTGAACTTGCGCCGGCGGATCGTCAGCAGCGGCGTGGCGGTGGCGCCGGTCCTGTCCGAAACCGCCACGCCTATGGTCTTGTCGCCCAGGTCCAGCCCGAGGATCGCCCGCCCCGGCGCCAGGGCGCCGGCGAAGTCCTCGAACGGTTCGCAAATCACTGGATCAGCCCCGCATCCCGCGCCGCCGCTTCGATCTCGGCCAGCGCCCCGGCATCTCCCGCATGGGCGGCGCGGGCATCTTCCAGCGCCTTGCGGGCCCGTGCCTCCTCGCCCAGCACGGCAAGCGCCGAGATCAGGCGCGCCCATTCCCCGGCGTCGCCGCCCTCCTCGCTGAGGCGGTCCGCCAGCCCGTCCACCATGCCCCGGATCATCGCCTGGCGTTCGGCGGCGCTCATCCCGCCGGCGGCCTCCATGTCGGCCCGCGACGGCCCGGCGCCGCTCGCCGCAGTCTCGGGCAACTCGAAGCGCACGCCAGCGCGCCAGGCCATTTCCTCGATCTGCGCGCGGATCGGCTCAAGCCAGGGCGCGTCCGGCGGGCCGCGCCGCAAGGTTCGTTCCCAGGTGTCGAAGGCCAGGTCGGGCCGCCCGGTCTGGGCCTGCATGAGGCCCCAGTAATAGCGCGCCGGCCCGTTGAACGGGTCGCGCTCAAGCGCCTGTTTCAGTGCCAGTTCGGCCTGCGGCGAGACATAGCCCCCGCTCGCCAGGATCATCAACTCGCCCAGTTCCGCGTAATCCCCGGGCCCGGCATCCTCGCCCATCAGCGCGATCGCCTGTTGTTGCGCCTCGCGCGCGGCGGCGAAGTTGCCGACATTGGCCTCGTGACGCGCCAGCAGGAGGTGGCCTTGCAGGTCGTCGGGGCGCTCGCCCACCTTGCGGCGCAGCTGTTCCAGAAGCGCGGCATAATCGGCGTCGATTTCGGGCGCCGGGCGGGCTGGCATCCGGGCCTCGGCGGCTTCCTGCCCGGGGCGTTCGCGGCGCAGTTGCTCGGCCAGGTCCTTGCGCATCTGCAGCGGCAGGTCGCGTTGTCCGGGGGTGCCCAGCGCCAGATAGATCCACGCCGAACCGCCCAGCAGAACCGCCGCCAGCACCACGGCCACCGCCGCCGAAAGACGCCGGGGCTGGCCATCGCCGGCCTGTTCCTGGCGCAATTGCGCATCCGCCGCCAGGATGCGGCGCGACACCTCGGCCCGCGTGCGCTCGGCGTCGGCTTGTGCGATGACGCCGCGGGCCAGGTCGCGATCGACATCCTTCAACTGGTCGCGATAGACGCGCAGATCGTAGGAAGCGGCCGGCTCCGCGCCGGTCCGCCCGCGCAACATCGCCAGCACCAGCAGCGTCGCCACCGCCAGCGCGAGAAGCGTAACAATGATCCAGAACGTCATGGGCACCTCGGTTTGCCCCCATCTATCCTCGCATTGCCGCCAGAAAAAGGGCAAAATGGCGGTGTCGGCGCCGATGTCGCAACCGTGCATTATTGCGCCGGATTGCGGTACGGCGCCTGCCAAGCCGCTGCGCCATACCTGCGCCAGTCTCGAAAGGAACGGATTCGCCCATGAAACGCTACTCAGCCTTCGCCGTCGCCCGCGAGGCCCTGCGCAACCACAAGGGCTGGGGCCGCGCCTGGGCCGCGCCCGAACCGAAACGTCACTATGACGTGATCATCGTCGGCGCCGGCGGGCACGGGCTGGCGACCGCCTACTACCTGGGCCGCAACTTCGGCATCACCAATGTCGCGGTCCTTGAAAAGGGCTGGCTGGGCGGGGGCAATACCGGGCGCAACACCACCATCATCCGCTCCAACTACCTGCAGGACGCTTCGGCGGCGATCTACGAAATGTCCCGTGCGCTCTACGAGACGCTCAGCCAGGATCTGAACTACAACGTCATGTATTCGCCCCGCGGCGTCATGATGCTGGCCCAGACGCAAGCCGAGGTCAGGGGGTTTCGGCGCACCGCCCATGCCAATGCCCTGCAAGGGGTGCAGACCGAATGGATATCGCCCGCGCGGGTCAGGGAACTGGTACCGATCATCAATATCGAGGGGCCGCGCTATCCGGTGCTGGGCGCGCTCTGGCAGGCGCGCGGCGGCACCGCCCGCCACGACGCCGTGGCCTGGGGCTATGCGCGGGCCTGCTCGGCCATGGGCATGGATATCATCCAGCAATGCGAAGTGACCGGCATCCAAAGCGAGAACGGCAAGGTGGCGGGGGTCGATACGACCCGCGGCGCCATCGGCTGCGACAAGCTGGGGCTGGTGGTCGCCGGCCATTCCGGCGTGCTGGCCGAGATGGCCGGTTTCCGCCTGCCGATCGAAAGCGTCGCGTTGCAGGCGCTGGTCAGCGAACCGATCAAGCCCTGCATGGATGTCGTCGTCATGGCCAATACGGTGCATGGCTACATGAGCCAGTCCGACAAGGGCGAGATGGTGATCGGCGGCGGCGCGGACGGCTTCAACAATTACACCCAGCGCGGCAGTTTCCATCACATCGAGGAAACCGTCCGCGCCCTGGTCGAGACCTTCCCGATGATCTCGCGCCTCAAGATGCTGCGCCAGTGGGGCGGTATCGTCGACATGACCGGCGACCGCTCGCCGATCCTGAGCAAGACCCCGCTCGAGGGCTGTTTCGTTAACTGCGGCTGGGGAACGGGGGGCTTCAAGTCGATCCCCGGATCGGGCTGGGGCATGGCCGAACTGATCGCCACCGGCGAGTCGGACCTGACCAGGGCGTTCGGCCTGGAGCGCTTCCGCGAGGGCCGCTTCATCGACGAAAGCGTGGCGGCGGGGGTGGCGCATTGATGCCCTACTCGGAACACATTGCCGAAACCATGCGCGCCGATCTCGGCGCCGCGCCGGGCCTGTCCGAGATGAAGATGTTCGGCGGCCTCTGTTTCCTGCTGCATGGCAACATGGTCTGTGGTGTAATGCGCGACGCCGCCATGTACCGCCCCGGAAAGGCCGCCCGGCCCGAGGCGCTGGCTCTGCCCGGGGTGGAGCCTATGGAGATGGGCGGCCGCCGCATGGGCGGCTTCGTGCAGGTCGCCGGGGATGCGCTCGCCACCGCCACCCGCGCCCGCCTCACCGAACTGTCGCTGGCCCATGCCGCCAGCCTGCCACCGAAAGGATGAACCCATGCTGACCCTGCATTGCCCCAATTGCGGCGTCGACGCCGATGAAACCGAACTGGCGCCGGGCGGGCAGGCGCATCTGAAACGTTTCGGCCCCGGCTCGACCGACGAGGACTTCCACGACTACCTGTTCGCCCGCGATAACCCGCGCGGCGTGCATTTCGAACGCTGGCGCCATGCCCATGGCTGCGGCAAGTGGTTCCACGCCGCCCGCGATACCGCGACGCTCGAGGTCTTCGCCACCTACAGCGCCCGGACGACCGAACCGCCCCGGTCGGTCTGCGAGGCCATCGCCGCGCGCCGCCCCGGCTGGGTCTGGAGGCCGCAATCCTGATGCTTCTTTCTGGTCGAAAATACTCAAACCCCACCCCGGTCCTGCGCGAAAGGTCAGCGCCATGAGCACCCGCATCGCCTCTCACGGCCGCCTGATCGACCGCGCCAGATCGGTCGGCTTCACCTTCAACGGCAAGCCCATGCGCGGCTATGCCGGCGACACGCTGGCCTCGGCGCTGCTGGCCGGCGACCAGATGCTGATGGGCCGCTCCTACAAGTACCACCGCCCGCGCGGCGTGGTGGCCTCGGGTGCCGAGGAACCCAACGCGCTGGTGGGGCTGGGAGAAGGCGCGAAGTTCGAACCCAACCAGCGCGCCACCACGACCGAGCTGTTCGACGGGTTGAGTGCGCGCAGCCAGAACCACTGGCCCGGCCTCGAATTCGATGTCGGCGCCATCAACGGGCGGCTGTCGCGGTTCCTGCCGGCGGGCTTTTATTACAAGATGTTCATGCACCCGCGCGCCTTCTGGAAACACGTCTACGAACCCGTGATCCGCCGGGCCGCCGGTCTGGGTCGGGTGCCGGGGGGCAGGGACGCCGATACCTACGAGCATTTCCACTATTTCACCGATGTGCTGGTGATCGGCGGCGGCGTTGCCGGG
The DNA here is from genome assembly GCA_047975215.1 of Jhaorihella sp. Classification (GTDB taxonomy): domain Bacteria; phylum Pseudomonadota; class Alphaproteobacteria; order Rhodobacterales; family Rhodobacteraceae; genus JAGRMG01. Next base: position 101,069 of record JBKEDD010000130.1, on the reverse strand, counting down.
TTGCAGGCGGCAAGGTCGGCGGGCCAGGCCGGTGCAAGGGTGCTGCTGCTGGAACAGACCGCGCATTGGGGCGGGCGCGCACCGGTCGACGGCGGCAGCGTCGGGGGGGAGGACGTGGCGGACTTCGTGCGCCGGACCGTCGCCGAACTGCGGGCGATGCCCAACGTGACGCTGCGCAACCGCTGCATGGGCGCTGGCGTCTACGATCACGGCTATGCGCTGGGCTATGAACGGCTGGGCGATCACGCCCCGCGCTCGGGCGGGCCGCGCCATCGTCTGTGGCGCATCCGCGCCCGCCGGATCGTCACCGCGACCGGGGCCATCGAACGCCCGCTGGCCTTTGCCGGCAACGACGTGCCGGGCGTCATGCTGGCCTCGGCGATGCGCGACTATCTGGTCAACTGGGCCGTCTCGCCCGGCCGGCGCGTGATCGTGGCCACCAACAACGACGATGCCTACCGCACCGCGATCCTGCTCAAGACTTCCGGCATCGACGTGCTGCGCATCCTCGATGCGCGGGCGACGGGCGGTGGCGCGCTGATGCAGGAGGCCCGTGCGCTGGGCATCCGCATCGACTGCGGCCGCGCCATCGGCAAGGTATCGGGCGGCAAGCGCGTGCGCAGGGTGGCGGTCTGTGCCCAGGAAGGGACCGGCGGCGCGCTGGAAGAGGTCGAATGCGACGCCGTCGCCATGTCGGGCGGCTGGTCGCCCGTGGTTCACCTGTGGTCGCATTGCGGCGGCAAGCTGACATGGGACGAGGCGCAGGCGCATTTCCGCCCCGACCCGGCGCGCCCGCCCACCGGGGCGGATGGCGAAGGCTTCGTGATTCCCGCCGGCGCGGCCAATGGCGAATTGTCGCTGGGCGGCGTCCTGGCGGACGCTGACAAGGCGGGCAAGGCGGCGGCCGGGACGGCCGGGTTCAAGCCCCGGCGTATCAGGGCGCCGCAGGGCGAAACCACCGACGAAGCGCCGATCCAGCCGGTTTGGCTGATGCCGCGCCATGCCGATCCGCATCTGCGCGCCAAGGCCTGGCTGGACTACCAGAACGACGTGAAGGTGTCGGATGTGCAACTGGCGGCGCAGGAAGGCTATCACAGCGTCGAACACACCAAGCGATACACCACGCTGGGCATGGCCACGGATCAGGGAAAGCTTAGCAACATCAACGGGCTGGCGACGCTTGCGGATGCGATTGGCATGGAGATTCCGCAGGTCGGCACGACCACGTTCCGCCCGCCATATACCCCGATCTCCATGGGGGCCATTGCCGGCGAGGCGCGAGGCCCGATCTTCCAGCCGGTCCGCCGCACGCCGATGTATGCCTGGCACGAGTCCAACGGCGCCGATTGGGAACCGGTCGGGCAGTGGCGGCGGCCCTACACCTATCTGCGCGACGGCGAAAGCCAGCACGATGCGGTGATGCGAGAAGTAAAGAACACCCGCCAATCGGTTGGATTGCTTGACGCATCCACGCTTGGCAAGCTTCTGGTCAAGGGGCCGGACGCGGGGCGTTTTCTCGACATGCTCTATACCAACATGATGAGCACGCTGAAGCCGGGCAAGTGCCGCTATGGCCTGATGTGTTCCGAGAACGGCTTTCTCATCGACGACGGTGTCGTGGCGCGGATCGACGAACACACGTTCCTGTGCCACACCACCACCGGCGGGGCCGAGCGCATCCATGCCCATATGGAGGAATGGCTGCAAACCGAGTGGTGGGATTGGCAGGTTCACGTCGCCAACCTGACCGAGCAGTTCGCCCAGGTCGCGGTGGTCGGCCCCATGGCGCGCAAGCTGCTGGCAAAACTGGGCGGCATGGATCTGTCGGCCGACGAACTGGCCTTCATGGAATGGCGCGACGGGCGGATCGGCGAATTCGATGCGCGCGTCTACCGCATTTCCTTCTCGGGCGAGTTGAGTTTCGAGGTCGCGGTGCCGGCCTCGCAGGGGCTCGCTTTCTGGGAGGTGCTGATGCAGGCGGGCCGCGAATTCGGCGTCATGCCCTATGGCACCGAGGCGCTGCACATCATGCGCGCCGAGAAGGGCTTCATCATGATCGGAGATGAAACCGACGGCACGGTGATCCCGCAGGATCTGGGGCTGAACTGGGCCATTTCCAAGAAGAAGGAAGATTACCTGGGCAAGCGCGCGCAGGCCCGCCCGCACATGACCGACCCCGCCAGGTGGAAGCTGGTGGGTCTGGAAACGCTCGACGGTTCGGTGCTGCCCGACGGCGCCTATGCGGTGAGCGAGGGGGTCAATGCCAACGGCCAGCGCAACGTGCAGGGGCGGGTGACATCCACCTATCATTCGCCCACGCTGGGGCGCGGTATTGCCATGGGGCTGGTGTTGCACGGGCCGGACCGGATGGGCGAGGTGCTGGAGTTTCCCGGCACCGACGGCAAGACCTTCCAGGCGCGCATCGTAGATCAGGTGTTTTTCGACAAGGACGGGGAGAAGCAGAATGTCTGAAACGGTCAGCGCACTGAGCAATGCGGATTTCGACGGCCTTGCGTATGTCGAGGAATGCGGATTGCAGGGCATGGTAACGCTGCGCGGCGACCTTTCGGCTCGCGCGGTGCACAAGGCCGCGACCGGGGCGACCGGGGCCAGGATGCCGGATGCGAACCGCATCAGCATGGCCGGCGATTCGGGGCTGTGCTGGATGTCGCCCGACGAATTGCTGGTCCTGTGCCCCTACGCGGGCGCGGAAAATACCGCCGGGTCGATGCGCAAGGCGCTGGGCAAGACGCATGCGCTGGCCGTGAACGTGTCGGATGCGCGTGCCATGTTCCGTGTCTCGGGCGGCGCGGCGCGCGAGGTGCTGGCCAAGCTCTGCCCGGTGGATCTGTCGCCGGCGGCGTTCGGGCCGGGCCAGTTCCGCCGGACCCGGATGGCGCAGATCGCGGCGGCGATCTGGATGGAGGATGACGGGAGCTTTCGCATCGTTTGTTTCCGCTCGGTCGCGGAATATGCCTTCAACCTGCTCAAGGCGGCCGCGCAGCCGGGATCTGCGGTAGGGGTGTTCGCGGCCGGGCCTGATACGCCGGCCGGCAACTGAATCCGCTCAGCCGCTGAACAGGAAACTGCGGAACCGCGTCAGCCCCGCGTCAGAGGTGAAATCCGCCTCCGTCACCGGCGCGCCGCTTTCGTCGGTGCACGTGTCATAGAACGCGAGGGTCCGCGCCAGTGCCGACATTCGCGCGCCCCGCGCCGATTGGTCCAGAAAAGGTGCGTGGGTGGACAGGTAGAGCGCGGGCCGCTGCGCCCTGAGCCAGGGAACGAGCGTGGGCAGCACCGCGAATTCTGCACCTTCGATATCCATCTTGACCAGCGAAACGCGCGACAGATCGACCGCATGGGCAAAATTGTCCCAGCCGATCGTCAGGGCGTCGGTGCCGCCCGTGCCGCCGGCATTCAGCAGGCTGGTCGTGGAATCGCCGGCCTCGCCGCCGAAACTGGCCATGCGCGCCACCCCGAATCCTTCCGACACCGCGGCGGCGAAGGCGCTGACATTTTGCAGCCCGTTCAGCTCGATATTCCAGGCAAGATGGCGAAACGCAACCGGATCGGGTTCGAAACACCACACATGCCTTGCCCGCCGGGCGCCGAAAAGGACGGTAGGGCCGATCCAGGCGCCGATATCGACGTAGTCGCCCTCGGGGCCAAGATGGGTATCCAGCACCGCGAAGGTCTGCGGCTCCCATTCTCCGCGAGATGCCTTGCGCCAGAACCTGCTGTGGTAGGGGTCAAGGCGGAACCGCTCGCCGCCAAGCTGCCCGTCATAGTGGCCGCGCAACCGGTAGGATGCCTTTTTCAACGCCGTGAACACTTCGGCCGCCTTTCGCCCGGAACCGAATTGCCGCCTCGGCACTTGACCTTGAGGGTGCCGGGACGCATGTAACCCGGTGAAACGATTAACATCAGAACAGGGGTCCAAAATGGCTTTTCAACTTCCCGACCTTCCTTATGCACATGACGCGCTGGCCGCCAAGGGCATGTCGAAGGAAACTCTGGAATACCACCACGATCTGCACCACAAGGCCTATGTCGACAACGGCAACAAGCTGATCGCCGGGACCGAATGGGAAGGCAAGTCGCTGGAAGAAATCACTACCGGCACCTATGACAAGTCGGCCGTCGCACAGAACGGCATATTCAACAACATCAGCCAGCTTTGGAACCACAATCAGTTCTGGGAGATGATGGGGCCGGGCAGTTCCGCGATGCCCGGAGAGCTTGAGAAGGCCCTGAAGGAAAGTTTCGGGTCGGTTGACGGGTTCAAGTCGGAATTCGCCGCCGCCGGGGCCGGGCAGTTCGGATCGGGCTGGTGCTGGCTGGTCAGGGACAAGGACGGATCGCTGAAAGTCACCAAGACCGAAAACGGCGTCAACCCGCTGTGTTTCGGCCAGACGGCGCTTTTGGGCTGCGACGTGTGGGAGCATTCCTACTACATCGACTTCCGCAACAAGCGCCCGGCCTATCTGGAGAATTTCCTGAACAATCTGGTCAACTGGGAAAACGTCGCCAGCCGGATGTAATTCCGGTTCGATCCGGCATTGCCACAGCCCGCCCTTCGCATCGAAGGGCGGGCCTTTCATTTGCCGGACCCGCTCAGCCCGCCAGTTTCTCGAACCGGCAGGTGAAATGGCGCATCAGCTTCGGTTCCCACGCGATCCGGTAGCCGCGCAGCGAGTCGCGCATCTCGGCCAGTTCCGCGAACGCCTCGACGATGAAATCGGCGTGGCTCTGGGTATAGGTGCGCCGCGGCATCGCGAGGCGCACCAGATCCATCGCCGCCGGAACCTCGGTTCCGTCGGGCTGGCGGCCGAACATGACCGTGCCGATCTCGCAGGACCGGATGCCGCCGATCTCGTACAGCGCGACCGCCAGCGCCTGACCGGGATAGGACAGCGGGTCGATATGGGTCAGCCAGCCGCGTGCGTCGATGAACACCGCGTGCCCGCCCGCCGGGCGCACCACCGGCACTCCCATCGCCGACAGCCGTTCGACGATGTACTCGTTGGTCCGGATGCGGTAGCGCAGGTAATCCTCGTCGACGATCTCGCTCAACCCTTGCGCGATGGCCTCCAGGTCGCGGCCCGACAGCCCGCCATAGGTCGGAAAGCCCTCGGTGCGGATCAGATGCGCGCGGGCCTGCTCGGCCAGGTCGTCGTCGTTCAGCGCCAGCCAGCCGCCGATATTGGCGAATCCGTCCTTCTTGGCGCTCATCGTCATGCCGTCGGCATCGGCGAAACAGTCGCGCACGATCTCGGTGATGGTACGGTCCTGCTGGCCGGGTTCGCGCGTCTTGATGAACCAGGCGTTTTCGGCAAACCGGCAGCCGTCGATGAAGAACGGCTTGCCATGGGCGCGGGCGGTTGCCGCCACGGCGCGGATGTTCTCAAGGCTGACCGGCTGGCCGCCGCCGGCATTGTTGGTGACGGTCAGCATCACCACCGGCACCGCGTCGCCATGTTCGGCAAGGTAGGCATCCAGCCGGGCGATATCCATGTTGCCCTTGAACGGGTGTTCGCTGGCCGGGTCGCGCCCTTCGGCGATCACCAGGTCATGCGCCAGCGCGCCGCTGGCCTCGATATTGCCGCGCGTCGTGTCGAAATGGGTGTTGGAGGGGATCACCCGGCCCTCGCCGCCGAAGATCGAGAACAGTATCGCCTCGGCGGCGCGGCCCTGGTGGGTCGGGATGACGTGTTTGAAGGGCATCAGGTTCTGCACCGCGTCGCGGAACCGGAAATACGAGGGCGAGCCGGCATAGCTTTCGTCGCCGCGCATCACCGCTCCCCATTGCGCCGCACTCATGGCGCCTGTGCCGCTGTCGGTCAGCAGGTCGATCAGCACATCGTCGGAATGCAGGCCGAACAGGTTGAAATGGCTCTCGCGGATCAGCCTTTCACGCTCGGGGCGGGTGGTCATGCGGATCGGTTCGACGGATTTGATGCGAAAGGGTTCGATGATTGTCTTCATCTCAAGGGCTCCGGACCAGCCCCCGACGATTCGCGGCAACCCTGAACGCGAAGGGGCCATAGCGCCACGGTTGCCCGCATATGCCGCGGACCGCGCTCAGCGCCCATCAGGTTGCGCCGCTCTTTTTGCACGGCCCGGGCCGGGCGGTCAATATGCTGCGCGCGCTCAGGCGAGGGCGCGTTTCAGGTGCTCCATCGCTGCCTGTGGCGTGTCGACCCAGGTCAGAAATCCCGTCAATGTCCCATTGGCAAAGCCCTGGTCGATAACGTGATCGACCAGCGCCTTCAGCGGATCCCAGAAACCGGCGCTGTTGATCACCACGATGGGCTTGTCATGCAGCCCCAGTTGGCGCCAGGTCAGGGCCTCGAACAATTCGTCCAGCGACCCCGCGCCACCGGGCAGCACCGCCACCGCATCGGCGTTCATCAGCATGACCTTCTTGCGCTCGTGCATGGTTTCGGTGACGACATAGCGGGTCAGATCGGTCTTGCCGACCTCACGGTCGACCAGGTGCCTGGGGATGACCCCGAAGGTTTCGCCACCGGCCGCCTGCGCGGCGCGCGCCACCTCGCCCATCAGGCCGATATCGCCGGCGCCGTAGACCAGACGCCAGCCCTGTTCGGCCATCGCCCGGCCCAGAGCCTTGGCGTCCTCGGCATACGCGGGCATTGCCCCGGGGCGCGATCCGCAATAAACACAGACGGATTTTACGATCATGGGCCATCCTTTCGCGAAAGGGTTCGGGCGCGGTAAGCATCCGCATCACCTGATAGCGGGATCGGCGGGCCGGCTCAACCAGTCGGATCGGCGCCCCCGGGCGCGGGGCGCGAGGGGGAAAGGAAACATGTCAGCACAGTCGGGAACCGGCGGTATGGGCGCCCTGGGCTGGGCCGCCGTGACCGGCGTTGCCATGGCCGCCGCAGTGGCGGCACTGCATTTCTCTGGAGTACTGCGTACCCGGCCGGACGCCTCCCCGACCGTCGCGGTTCTGCCCGGCGAAACCGCGAAGACGACAACCGCGGAAGGGTCGCCTACGGCCGCGCCCGGGCAACAGGCGCCAATGCCGCGCCAGGGGGCCGCACCCGATGCGCCCCCGGCCGCCGCCGCGGTCGAGCAGCAAGCGCCGGTCGCGCAAGAGCCGACCGACACGGCCGGAGCGCCGCGGGAGGGCGCGGCACCGGGCGACGACGCGCCCACCCCACCGGCGCCAAAACCCGAACAGGCGGCCACGGAACCGGTGCCGCAGCAGGATGGTGCCGAACCCGTTGCCGATGCACCCCCCCCGGCCATTCCGACCCTGGAGGCGCCCGGCTTCGATCTGGTGCGCGTCGAAGCGGACGGCGCGGCGGTCATCGCGGGCAAGGGCACGCCCGGCAGCCGCATCACCGTGCTGGTGGACGAATCCGCCGTCGACCGCTTCGAGGTCGATGCCTCGGGTGCATTCGTCGCATTTCTGCATCTGCCGCCCAGTGGCGCCCCCCGGATTCTGACGCTGCTGGCACAACTGGGCAAAGAGGAGCGGCTTTCGCCCGATCAGATCATCCTGGCCCCGATGCTGCCCGGTGCGAAGGTGTCGCAGGTGGCGCAGGCCGCAACGCCCGTACCGGACTCGTCGGGTGGCGGTGTGCCAGCGGCCGCGCCGTCCGGGGCGCAAACGGTTCCCGCCGATGCCGCGAACCTGAGCGCCGGGCCGGAGCGGCGCGAAGACGCGGCCGAAGCAGCCGGAACGGCACAGGGGGTTGCCGAAGACGCTTGGACGCCAGCCCCGCAAGAAACAGAGACCGCATCGCGCGGGCCATCCGGCGCCGATACGACCGCCGCCAGCCCCGAACCGGGGGATACCGTGGCGCGGGGCGGCGAGGGTGAGGCCGTGCGCGCGGCTTCGCCACGACCGGAACCCGAAACGGCGCCCGGTCCCGCCGGCGAACCCGCGATCCGCGCCGCGCAAGATCCGGTGACGCCGCCGGCATCCGAATCCGGCGCCGGAGAGCTTGCCGATGCCGTGCGTGAACCCTTGGCTAAGGGGGAGGCCTCCGCGCCCGTGGCCGTTCTTCGGGCCGGGCGTGACGGTGTCGAACTGATCCAGTCGGCCACGCCGGCGCCCCCCGAGGCAAAGAACAGGATCGCGCTCGACACCATCAGCTATACCGAGAGGGGCGACGTGATGCTCAGCGGCCGGGCACGCGGCGGTGCGGTGGTGCGCATCTATGTCGACAACCGCGCCGTGGCCGAACTGGATGCCGATGACCAGGGCCGCTGGAAAGGCACGCTGAACGGGGTCGAACCGGGCATCTACACGCTGCGGCTGGACGAACTGGATGGCGGGGGCGATGTGGTTGGCCGGCTTGAGACGCCGTTCAAGCGCGAACCGCCCGAGGTGCTGCGCGCGCCGCCCGAGGGCGAGGATCTGCGCGAAGCGCCACAGATCCGCGCCGTGACGGTGCAGCGGGGTGATACATTGTGGGCAATCTCGCGCGAACGCTATGGTGAGGGCATTCTCTATGTCCGCGTGTTCGAGGCCAACCGCGACCGCATCCGCAACCCCGACCTGATCTATCCCGGCCAGATATTTACCGTTCCCGACTGATCCGGCAGCGGCGCAGCCTTTCGCCGCCGGGCCGCTCTGGTCTTTGTCGTGGTGGCGCCCTATGTCCCTGCCAGGACAAGGAACCGCAATGACATCAACTCCCGACCCGACTGCCCGGGCCGAGCGCCGCTCGGGCTGGCGCACGATCCGCCGCGTCGCGCCCTACCTGTGGCCGGCCGACCCGTCCTGGGTCCGGGTGCGGGTGGTGCTGGCGATGGCGTTCCTGATCCTGTCCAAGCTCATCGCGGTCTATACGCCGGTGCTTTACAAGGGCGCGGTCGATGCGCTGGCCCGGGAGGGCGTACCGCCGATCGCGCTTGGCGCCGTGGGGCTGACCGTGGCCTATGGCATGGCGCGGATGATGAATGTGGGCTTTCAGCAGTTGCGCGACGCCGCCTTCGCGCCGGTGGCGCAGCGGGCGCTGAGGCGGCTGGCGCTCGAAACCTTCCAGCATATCCACCGCCTTTCGATGCGCTATCATATCACCCGCAAGACGGGCGGGCTGTCGCGCATCATCGAGCGCGGCATCAAGGGGGTGGAGTTCCTGCTGCGCTTCCTGCTGTTCAGCGTCGCGCCGCTGATACTGGAACTGGCGCTGGTGGCGATCATTCTGACGGTGATGTTCGATGCCTGGTATCTGCTGATCGTCAGCGTCACCATTGCGCTTTATGTCTGGTTCACCTTCGCCGTGACCGAATGGCGCGTCAAGCTGCGCCGCGAGATGAACGACCAGGACACCGACGCCAACCAGAAGGCGATCGACAGCCTGCTGAACTATGAGACGGTCAAGTATTTCGGCGCCGAGGCGCGCGAGGCGTCACGCTATGACGGGGCCATGCGGGCCTATGCGAAGGCGGCGCTCAAGACCGCCTATTCGCTGGCCTTCCTGAACTTCGGCCAGTCATTCCTGATAACCTGCGGGCTGATCGGGGTGATGGTTCTGGCCGCCGTCGGTGTGCAGAACGGCCACCTGACGGTAGGCGATTTCGTCATGGTCAACGCCTATATGGTCCAGATCACCATTCCGCTGAATTTCCTTGGCACAGTCTATCGCGAGATCCGTCAAAGCCTCGTGGACATGGGCGAGATGTTCGACCTTCTGGAACAGCCCGCCGAGGTCACGGACAAGCCCGGCGCGCCCGATCTGGACGTGAAGGGCGGGCGGATCGAGCTTTGCGATGTGCGGTTCGCATATGAACCCGAACGTGAAATTCTCAAGGGCATAAGCCTGGTGGTGCCGGCCGGACAGACCGTGGCAATCGTCGGCCCCACCGGCTCGGGCAAGTCCACCATCGGGCGGCTGCTGTTCCGCTTTTATGATGTGACCGGCGGCGCGTTTCTGATCGACGGGCAGGATTTGCGCGATGTTACCCAATCCAGCCTGCATGACGCCATCGGCGTGGTGCCCCAGGATACTGTGCTGTTCAACGACACCATCGGCTACAACATCGCCTATGGCCGCGACGGGGCGACGCAGGACGATATCGAAGAGGCGGCGCGGGGCGCCCAGATCCACGATTTCATCGTCAGCCTGCCGGATGGCTACGAAACCAGGGTCGGCGAACGCGGGCTGAAACTGTCGGGGGGCGAGAAACAGCGCGTCGGCATCGCCCGGACGCTGCTGAAGAATCCGCCGATCCTGCTGCTGGACGAGGCGACATCGGCGCTCGACACCGGTACCGAACAGGATATCCAGACCGCGCTGGCCCGCGCCGGCGAGGGGCGCACGGTGATTACCATCGCGCACCGGCTATCGACCATCGCGGAGGCAGACCACATAGTCGTGCTGGATCAGGGAAAGATCGTCGAACAGGGCAGCCACGCCGATCTGCTCGCCCGGGAGGGCCGGTACTGGGGTCTCTGGCAGGGCCAGGCAGCCGAGCGCGAGGATGCTGCGTAGGCGAAACCGCTTTTCAATCGGGCGGGACAGGCTCTAGGCTGGCGCCGGACCGACCCAGCCCGAGGCCACCCGCCGTGTTCAGATTCCTGCGCATCCTGCTTGTCCTTGTTGTCCTCTACCTGGGGTCAGCCTTTGTCTTCCAGCATCTTTATCCGGTGCCGGTACCGGATGCCCGCAGCGACAGCACCGCGATCCCGGCCAGTGACGCAACCCGGCTGGGGCGCGCCGTCATGCCGGCAGCTGCTGCGCAACCCGGCCGGTCCGGCGTTGCGCGGCTCGAAGACGGAATCACCGCCTTCGCCGCCCGGATGGCGATGGCCGACGCCGCCGACGCCAGCATCGACGCGCGATATTACATCTGGCAGCGTGACGCCACAGGGCTGCTGCTGCTCGATGCGTTGCAGCGCGCGGCGGCGCGCGGGGTCCGGGTGAGGCTGCTGCTGGACGACAATGGCGTGCCCGATATCGGGTCGGAACTGGCCGAACTCGACGCCCATCCCAATCTCGAGGTGCGTCTGTTCAATCCCTTCGTGCTGCGCCGTCCGCGGATGCTGAGCTATGCGCTGGATTTCCGCCGCGTGAACCGCCGGATGCACAACAAATCCTTCACGGTCGATGGGGTGGCGACCGTGGTCGGCGGGCGCAATATCGGCGATAACTATTTTTCGCAGGATCCCGACACCAACTATTTCGACATGGATGTGGTGGCGTTGGGACCGGCGGCCGAGGCGGTGTCGGCCGATTTCGACCGCTATTGGGCCAGCCCGTCATCCGTTCCGGCGTCGCTGCTGCTGCCGGGGCGGGCCGCCGATGGCGGCGTTATCGCCGCCGGGCTGGCCGGGGTTCGTGCAGCGCCCGAAGCCGCGGAGTTCGAACGCACCCTGACCGGGTTGCGACTGATCGAACAGGTGATGGACGGAACCCGCGGTTTCGACTGGGTGGCGGCGCGGCTGGTCAGCGACGACCCGTCCAAGGGGCAGGGGCCGGTCCCCGAGGAGGCGCTGCTGACCACTCGGCTGCTGTCGATCCTCCCCGAAGTCAAGCGCGAGGTGCTGCTGGTCTCGGCCTACTTCGTACCGGGCGACAGGCTGACCGGGATCCTGACCGGCTGGGCGCGGCGCGGACTCGACGTGCAGGTTCTGACCAACGCCCAGGAGGCGACCGACGTGCTGCCGGTTCATGCCGGCTATCGCAAGTACCGGGGCGATCTGGTGGCCGCCGGAGTCAAGGTCTACGAGTTGAAATCGCGACAGCAAAGGCGTGACCTGGCCGAACAGTTCGGTCTGATCGGGTCGACGAATTCGAGCCTTCACGCAAAGACCTTTGTCATCGACCGGTCGCAGATCTTCGTGGGATCGTTCAATTTCGATCCGCGCTCGGCGCAACTGAACACCGAGATGGGGCTGCTTATCGACAGTCCGGCGCTGGCGGCGTATGTCGCACGCGGGTTTGACCACGGGCTGAAGCGGCGTGCCTACCTGGTCGAACGCGCCGGGTCTTCCGGCCTGCGCTGGCGAGAGACCGACGACAGTGGCGCAATCGTGGTCCACGACACCGAACCCGGCACCACGGCGCTGTCGCGGATCCTGGTGCGGGTTATCGGCTGGCTGCCGATCGAGGCGCTGCTGTGAGGCGCCGGAACCGCCACACCACCAAGGCGTGTCCTTGTTCGAACGGTACCCGACGGTGACGGCCCGCGCTATTCGGCCGCCCGCAGCGGCGTCGGGCCGGAGCCGGGTTCGTCGCTGGGTTCGTCGGCGGGGGCGTCTTCGGCATCGGCCCGGACCGGCGGGCGCGGACCCTCGTCCCAGATGATTTCGGTCGCCTTCAGCTTGCGCGCGGTTCGCAGCAGCGCCATGTCGCGCGCCACGCGGCCCGACCGCCCGCCGGTGATGCGCGCCAGAACGCGCCCGACCCAGCGGGCATAGACGCCCGCCCATACGCGCAGCGCCAGAAAGGACGGCGTGACGATCAGCGTCAGCACCGTGGCGATGCCCAGCCCGAACACGACCGCCGTGGCCAGCTGTTTCCACCAGAGCGAGGTCGGGCTGTCGATCGAATAGCCGCCGTTGATGAAATCCAGCGACAAGCCGAACATCATCGGCGTCAGCCCGGCCATGGTGGTGATCGTGGTCAGCAGAACGGGGCGGATGCGTGCCTCGGCGGTGCGCACGATGGCCTCGATCTTCGGCATGTAGCGCGAATATTCCTGATAGGTGTCGATCAGCACGATGTTGTTGTTCACCACGATTCCGGCCAGCGCCACGATGCCGGTGCCTGTCATGATGATGGAGAACGGCTGTTGCATGACCATCATGCCGATCAGCACGCCGGTCGTGCTCATCACCACCGCCAGCAGCACAAGCACCGAGTTGTAGAAGCTGTTGAACTGCGCCAGCAGGATGATGAACATCAGCCCCAGCGCGCCGGCGAATGCCTTGCTGAGGAACGCTTCGCTTTCGGCCTGTTCCTCGCGGTCGCCCGTCCATTCCCAATCGACCGAGGCGGGCAGGGGGTCGTCCGCCAGCCATTCGCCCAGCAGCACGATGCGTTCGTTGGCGTTGATCGGCACGAACCGGGCCTCGCCCGCGTCAAGCGCCGCCGAAACCGCGCCGGCATCCGGCGCGCCGGTCAGTTGCACCAGTTCCACGCGTTCGCCCGAAGGTTGGGTGAATACCGGCCCCGAGGGCGCCGCACCCTCGGGGAGGGCGCGGACCACGGCCAGACGGGTTTGTTCGCCGGTTTCGGGATCGGGCCCCATGACCTTGACCAGCCCGGCCGCGACATCGGCCTTGACGTCATAGAACCGTCGCTGATCGACACGGCTGATGGTGGCGCGCTTGGGCACCGGCTTGCGGGTGATGAAATTCGACAGCGGCACCAGCCCGCCGGCGGTGCGCACCTTCAGCGAGTCGAGCGTGCTCAGCACCCGGTCCTCCTCGGGCAGGCGCACGCGAATCTCGATTTCCTCGTCCGAGGTATCGACCCGCATCGTATCCAGCAGGATGCCCCGCGTGACCAGTTGCACCATGGCGCCAACGGTCGCCACGTCGGCACCGTAACGGCCGGCTTTTTCCACATCCACGTCGATCTGCCAGTCGATGCCGGGCAGGGGCAGGTTGTCCTCGATCTTGATCAGGCCGGGGGTGCTTTCGAACCGGTCCCGGGCGAGGTTCACCGCCGTTGTAAGATCGTCCCAGCTGTCGCCCTTCAGCCGCAGATGCACCGGCTTGCCCGAAGCCGGGCCACGGCCCAGCGCGTTGATCTCGGTCTCGAACCCGGGCAGCCGGGCCAGTTCGGCTTCAAGTTGCTCGATCACCAGATCGCCGTCGAATTCGGGCGCCGAGACCTGGCGTTCGAAACGCCCGCCCAGCCAGGGCTGGGTGATGGTCGGGCGGTCCTCCCAGGGGATGATCTCGAACTGGACCTGACCGATTGTATCGGGCGGAAGCTGGCCGCCGCTGGCATCGGTGTTCAGCCCGCCATCGCCGGCAAAGGCGAAGACGTTGGTCACGGCCGGATGCGCCTCGATCACCGCTTCGGCCTGCTGCACCATCGCGTCCTTCTCGGCCAGCGAGATGTTGCCGCGGGCGCGGACATAGACGGTGGCTTGCTCGGGCTCGGATTCGACGAAGAACTCCACGCCTCTGGAATTTGCGGGAAACAGGACGAAGGCGACAAAGAACACCCCGGCGAACACCATCGCGATGGCGACGACCGGCATCACCGGGTTGCCGGCGATGCCCTTCACGAACCAGCCGAACAGGGTGTGGCCCCGTGCCGTCCCGACCCGGCGGGGCCGGAACGTGATGCGCGCCGCGCCAAGCGTGATCGAGGCGGCGAAGGCGCCCGCCAGAAACACCGCCGCGCCGAAAAGCGACCCGGACATGGGCGCGCCCTCCACCATCGCGCCGGGCAGCAGGTAGGCGGGGTTCAGCACCTGCATCGCCCCGAGGAACATGGCATAAAGCGCCGGCGGCACCAGCAGCGCCCGGATCACCCAGGGCAGGCGGGCGCGCAGGCCCTCCGAGGCGCGTGCGAATACGCGGCTGATGCGCCCGGTCACGCCGCCCATGACCGGCAGGTAGACCAGCGCCACGACCAGGGATGCCGAAAGCACGAAGATCAGCGTGATCGGCAGCATCCCCATGAATTCGCCGGGAATACCGGGCCAGAACAGCATAGGCAGGAAGGCGCAAAGCGTGGTTCCCGTTGAGGCGACGACGGGCCAGAACATGCGCTTGGCGGCTTCGACATAGGCATGCATCGGGCCGGTGCCCTCGGCGATGCGCTTGTCGGCATATTCCACCACCACGATGGCGCCATCCACCAGCATGCCCACCGACAGGATCAATCCGAACATCACGATGTTCGAGATCGACACGCCCATCAGTGCCAGCAACGCGAAGCACAGCATGAACGAGGTCGGAACCGCAAAACCCACCAGCAGCGCCGCGCGGCTGCCCAGCGCGGCCAGCACCACGATCATCACCAGCGCGATGGCGGTCAGAACCGACCCCTCAAGCTGGCTTACCATCGAGCCGACGACGCGGCTCTGGTCGTTCGACGTGCCGACCTGGACCGAAGCCCTGAGTTCGGGCGGCCATTTTGCCTGCGCTGCGGCCAGCGTCGCCTTGACCTGGTCAACCGTGTCGATCAGGTTGAAGCCCTTGCGCTTGACCACCTGCAACGCGACGGTGTTTTCGCCGTCGAACCGCGCGGTGCCCTTGCGGTCCTCGAACGTATAGTTGATCCGGGCCAGTTCACCCAGCGTCACCATTCGGTCGCCATTGGTCTTGACGGGCAGGTTGTAGATGTCGTGTGCCTCGTCGAAGGACGAGGGGATCTTGATCGAGAAGGTGCCCTGATCCGTCTCGATCTCGCCCGCGGCGATCAGTTGGTTGTTGTTTTGCACCACGCGGATCAGTTCGGGCGCGGTGACGTTGTAGGATTCCAGCCGCAGCGGATCGATCACCACCTCGACCATCTCGTCGCGATTGCCGGCGATCCCGGCCTCCAGAACCGCATCGAGCGATTCCAGTTCGTCCTGCAATTCCTTGGCGATGCGCGCCATGGTGCGTTCGGGCACGTCGCCCGTCAGGTTGACGATGACGATGGGAAATTCGGAAAAGTTGAACTCGGTGATCGAATACTGTTCGGCGCCCGCGGGAAAGCTGGCCTGCGCCGCGTTCATCGCATCGCGCACATCGGCGGTGATCGCGGTCTTGTCCCAGCCGAATTCGAACTCCAGCGCGACGCCGGCATAGTTCTCCGCGGCCGTTGCCGTCATCTTCTTGAGCCCGTCGAGATCGGCCAGCTCGGTTTCCATCGGCTTGATCAGAAGGCTTTCGCTGTCCTGCGCGGAAATGCCCGGAAACTGGACCGAGATGAACAGCGCCGGCACCTCGATATCGGGCTCTCCCTCCTTGGGCAGGTTGGCATAGGCAAAGCCGCCGACCAGCAGCGAAATGACGATGAATGCAAGGACCATCCGCGCCCGCGACGCGGCCCAGTCCACGATGCCGTTCATTTTGCCGCCTCCCGGTAGGTCGGCGCGACCCTGACGCCCTGGGTCACGAAATCCTGGCCGACGACGATCACGTCGGCCTTCTCGGGCAATCCCGCCGTCCAGACTCCGTCTTTGGTATCGCGCAGAACGTCGACAGACACGAACTGCACGATGTCGCCGGCATCGACGATGCGGACCCCGAGCGCGCCTTCGTTGTTCAGCGTCAGCGCCGATTGCGGCAACAGATGCGCCAGCACGCCTTCGGCCGAAACGGCGATCTCGGCGGTCTGGCCATCGCGGATCGCAAGGTCGGGGTTGGGCACCGTTATCTCGACCTCGAAGGTGCGCGTGGTCGGATCGGCCGACCGGCTGAGGAACGTTACCTCACCCGCGACGCGCCGCCCCGAGACCAGCAGCGCGCCGGCGCGCGCTCCGACCTGCACGCGGTCGACCTCGGTTTCGGGCACATAGCCGACCAGCTTGACCGGGTCGAGCTGGATCACCGTGGCGCACAGGCTGCCGGGCTGCATCAGGCTGCCCAGTTCGGCGGCGTCGGATTCCAGCAGCCCCGCGAACGGCGCGACGATCTCCAGCCGGGCGATCTCGCGTTCGGCTGCCGCAACCGCGGCGCTGGCGGCCTCGATCCCGGCCTCGTTCGACTTGAGTCCGGTCTCGGCGGCGGCGACGGCGGCCTCGGCCGAACGTACCGCGGCCTCGGTCGCGGCCAGCCGCGTCTGTGAAGCATATCCATCCCGGATCAGCTTTCCGGCCGCCTTGAAATTGATCTCGGCCTCGCTCAGCCGTGCCCTGGCCTCGTCCAGGCGGGCCTGCGCCGCGGGTACGCCGCTTTGGGCCTCGGCAAGCCGCGCGCGCGTTTCGGCCAGAGCGGCATCGCGTGTGCCGGGATCGAGCTTGCACAACAGCGCGCCCTCTTGCACGAACGCGCCCTTGCGCTGCGGCTCGGAGATCACCGTTGCGGCGGTTTCGGCGCGCACCTCGACCTGGCGCGCCGCTTGCGTCTGGCCGCGCAGGATAACGGCGCTGTCGACGGTGCGCGCCTGCGAGCGCAGAACCACGACGCCAACGGCATCCACCGCCGCCGGGGCAACCGGTGTTGCCCCCGCATCCGCGCCAGTGCCGCCGGATTGCTCCGCGCCCGCCTCGCCCAGTGCGAACGCCAGCATGGCATCGCGCTGAAACACGGCAAGATACAACACTGCCGTCACCAGCAGTGCGGTGATGAGAGGGATCAATCGCATCGTGCGCCTTTCCGTGAACGCGGTTCGTCGGTGCGGGGCGCGCAAGTCCCCCATCTGCGCATTGACATGACGATTGACGCGCGCCCTGTCCATACTGAACCGACCAGTTCACTTAATCTTTTTGTGCCATGGGTTTCAAGTCGGGCCGGATTGTGGCTTCGGCGACACTTGGCTTGTTGTCTTTGCCGCGTTAATAGGGGGCAATTCGCCGGATTTGGCGCGAAGACCAGGAACCCGGAGGGTCGGTCCGATGGGCCGGTGCCGGGTGTACGCCGGGGGCAGGGCATGAGCGATATCGACCACTTCATCGAGGAAGTCACCGAAGAGGTGCGGCGCGACCGGCTGTTCGTGCTTTACAAACGCTATGGCTGGATCGCGGCGCTGGTGGTCGTGCTGCTGGTCGGGGGCGCCGCCTTCAACGAATACCGCAAGGCGCAGGCGGTGGCCAGGGCGCAGCAACTGGGCGACGACCTGATCGCGGCGCTGGCAAAGGACGATGCGGCGGCGCGTGCCGCGGCGCTGATCGGGGTCGGGGCCGAAACGCCCGGAGCGGCGGCGGTGGTTCAGCTTGCGCAGGCCGCGGCACTGGCCAATTCCGGCCAGACCGACGCCGCGGTGGTGGCGCTCGAGACGGTGGCCGCCAACGGCGACGTGGCCGAAATCTACCGCCAGATCGCCGCCTTCAAGGCGCTGACGCTGCAAACCGGCAGCCTGTCGGCCAACGACCGGAGGCTGCGGTTCGAGGCCCTGGCCCAGCCCGGCGCGCCGCTGCGGCTTCTGGCCGAGGAACAACTTGCCCTTATCGACATTTCCGAAGGCGAAACCGCGGCGGCGCTGTCGCGCCTGCAAGCGATTCTGCAAGACGCCGAAACCGGCCGGGACTTGCAACAACGCGCCAGCCAGTTGATTGTAGCACTGGGCGGCACTCCGCAACCGCCGCCCGGAACGCAACAGGGCTGATCCGGGGCAGCGCGCCCCGGCGGGATACTCGGCAGGACATAACAGCAGGCAGGACCGGATGAACACAGCGTTTTCCCTCTCGCGCGCGGGGCTGGCCCTTGTGGCCATTCTGGGTGGCTCTGCCCTGATGCTTTCCGCCTGCGCCGAACCCGAGATCATCCTGCCCGGCGAGCGCGAGGATATTCGCCCGGGCGAAATGGCCCAGGCCCCCCTGAGCGCAGGGAATGTCAGCCGCGCCATTGCCCTGAGCGGCCAGACCGTCAATGCCGACTGGGCGCAGGCGCCCGGTACGCCGGCCCATCGCATTGCGCATCCGGCCCTGCGGGTCGTGCCCCAGCGTATCTGGTCGGCCGATATCGGTTCGGGCGACGCGCGCCGCCAGCGCATCACCGCCGCGCCGGTGGTGGCCGGCGGTTTGATCTACACGCTTGATTCCGGTGCGCGCGTCTCGGGCGTAACGCCCGCCGGTCAGGTCGCCTGGAGCACCGATCTGGTGCCCGCCTCGGACAAGGAAGGCCATGCCACCGGCGGCGGCATGGCCTATGCCGACGGCACGCTTTACGTTTCGTCCGGATTCGGGCGGCTGAGTGCGCTTGACGCCAGAACCGGCGCAATACGCTGGCAGCAACGGCTGGAGGCGACCGGATCGGGCGTGCCGACCATCTATGACGGGCTGATCTATCTGGTGGCCGGCGACGATACCGGCTGGGCGGTCAGGACGGGCGACGGCCGCGTCGCATGGCGCATCCAGGCCACGTCGAGCGTGGCCAACGTGCTGGGCGCGCCAGCACCGGCGCTGACCGACAAGTACGCGGTTTTCGCCTTCGGGTCCGGCGATATCTATGCCGCCTTCCGGCGCGGCGGGGCGCGGCGCTGGGCAGCGTCGGTGGCCGGACAGCGGCTGGGCCGCGCGGCATCGCGTATCGGCGACATCACCGGCAGCCCGACGATCGTCGGCAGCCGTGTCTATGCCGGCAACCAGTCCGGCCGCATTGCCGCCTTCGAGATGGAAAGCGGCGAACGCATCTGGACCGCCCGCGAGGGCGCGCTGGGTCCGGTCTGGCCGGCCGGCGACAGCATCTTCGCCATCACCGACCGCAACCAGCTGGCGCGTTTCGATTCCGGCTCGGGTGAAGTCGTCTGGGCCGTCGATCTGCCCGGTTTCGTCAAGGACAAGCCGAAAAAGCGCGGCGCGGTCTATGCTCATTACGGCCCCATCCTGGCCGGCGGGCGGATCGTCGTCGCATCGAACGACGGGCTCTTGCGCTTTTTTGAGCCCGAGGACGGAAGCCTGACCGGCACGGTCGAGGTGCCCGGAGGCGCCACCACGGCGCCTGTCGTGGCGGGCAAGACGCTTTATGTCGTCGGCACCAAGGGCGAACTGCACGCTTTCCGTTGATGCCGGGATGCGCTAAAGGGCGCATCCGAGCTATCGAAAGCTGAACGCAAATGTCCTTCACCCTGGCCATCGTGGGGCGGCCCAACGTGGGCAAGTCCACCCTGTTCAACCGTCTTGTCGGCAAGCGGCTGGCGCTGGTAGACAACCAGCCCGGTGTTACACGCGACCTGCGCGAGGGCGCGGCGAAACTGGGCGATCTGCGCTTTACCGTGATCGACACCGCCGGGCTGGAAGATGCCACCGACGACTCGCTCGAGGGCCGCATGCGGCGGCTGACCGAACGCGCCGTGGAGATGGCCGATGTGTGCCTGTTCATGATCGACGCGCGCACCGGCGTCACGCCCACGGATCAGGTGTTCGCCGAGATCCTGCGCAAACGCTCGGCGCATGTGATCCTTGCCGCCAACAAGTCCGAAGGGGCCGCGGCCGATGCCGGCGTGCTGGAAGCCTACGCGCTGGGCCTGGGCGAACCGATCCGTATGTCGGCCGAACACAATGAGGGTCTGAACGATCTTTATTCCAGGCTGATGCCGCTGGCAGACGCGTTCGCCGAACGTGCCGCACGGGATGCCCCGGAAACCGATGTGAACGTTGACGGGGATGGCGAAGAAATCGACGAACCCTTCCGGGTGCCGACACGCGAAAGGCCGCTTCAGGTGGCCGTTGTCGGGCGCCCCAATGCCGGCAAGTCGACGCTGATCAACCGCATTCTGGGAGATGACCGTCTGCTGACCGGGCCAGAGGCCGGTATCACCCGCGATGCCATCAGCCTGCCGGTCGACTGGGCCGGACCGGACGGAGTGCCGGTTCCGATGCGCATCTTCGATACCGCCGGCATGCGGCGCAAGTCCAGGGTGCAGGAAAAGCTTGAGAAGCTGTCGGTCAGCGACGGGTTGCGCGCGGTGAGGTTCGCCGAGGTGGTGGTGGTCCTGCTGGATGCCGCCATGCCGTTCGAGCAACAGGATCTGCGCATCGCCGACCTGGCCGAACGCGAGGGCCGCGCGGTGGTGGTGGCGGTCAACAAATGGGATGTCGAGACCGACAAGCAGGAAAAGCTGCGCGACCTGAAGGAAGCGTTCGAGAGGCTGCTGCCGCAACTGCGCGGCGCGCCGCTCGTTACCGTTTCGGCAAGGACCGGCAAGGGGCTGGAGCGGCTGCATGGCGCGATCATGCGCGCCCATGAGGTGTGGAACCGCCGGGTGCCCACGGCGGCGCTGAACCGCTGGCTG
The DNA here is from genome assembly GCA_047975215.1 of Jhaorihella sp. Classification (GTDB taxonomy): domain Bacteria; phylum Pseudomonadota; class Alphaproteobacteria; order Rhodobacterales; family Rhodobacteraceae; genus JAGRMG01. The sequence continues at coordinate 80,241 of JBKEDD010000130.1, read as the reverse complement.
AGCGGTATGCTGGAACAGCACCCGCCCCCCGCGCCGCAAGGCAAGCGAATCAAGCTGCGCTACATGACCCAGGCCAAGACCCGGCCGCCGGGTTTCGTGGTGATGTGTTCCCATCCCGACAAGATGCCGGAAAGCTATTCGCGCTATCTTGTCAACGGTTTGCGAGACGACTTTGACATGCCCGGCACGCCCATCCGGTTGCACATGCGCGGCCAGGGCGAACGCAACCCCTACAAGGACCGCAAGAAAAGCGGGCCCAGCAAGCTGCGCAAGCACATCAAGGGGCGCGGCTGACCGGTTCAGCCCGGCCTGCTGACCCGCCCCAGCGAGAGCGGGATCAGCACCGTCAGGACAAGCAGCCGCAGGATATGGCTGGCGGCGACGAAGCCGGGGCTGGCACCCATCGCCGCGCCCAGCGCCACCATCGTCTCCAGCCCGCCGGGCGCGAAGGCCACCACCACATGCGCGGCCGGCATCGCCAGCGCCAGCGCAACCGGCAGCGCCGCGAGCACCGCCATCGCCACCGCGATCGCCGTCACCGCAAGCCCCGCCAGCAGTGAGCCGCGGAACTGCGCCAGCGTCATGCCGGTAAACCGTGCCCCGATCATGCAACCCATGACCCCGAAGGCCGGGACGGTCAGCCAGGCGGGCAGGACGCCCGGAGTCAGCCCGCTGACCTGGCCCGCCGCCGACACCGCGAGCGGGCCCAGCAGCAGGGGCGCGGGCACCGAAAGCCGCCGCAGCGCCAGCCCGAGCAGGACGCCCAGACCCGCCAGCACGATCACATGCGATGCCGCCGCGGGCGGCCCCGGCGGCAGCATCTCCACTCGCATCCGGTAGCCCAGTGCCAGCGCCACGAAGGGTACCGTGACGCTCAGCGCCAATAGCCGGATGCTCTGCACCACGGCGATGCGGGCGATATCGCTGCCGGTATCCGCCGCCAGACCGATAACAAAGCTCAGATGCCCCGGCGCCGCGGCCAGTACCGCGCTGCGCCGGTCAAAGCCGAAGCCGCTTTCAAGCACCGTGCGGCCCAGCCAGAGCGTCAGGGCAAGCATCGCCAGCAGCATCGTGAAAGCCAGCGGCCAACGCAGGATCGCGCCACCTGCCTCGGCCGTGAAGCCCGAGCCGATGCCGATCCCCAGAACCACGAAACAGACATCGCGCACAGGGTCTGCGATGCTCAGTCTCATGCCGCGCAGACCGGCCAGACTGACCAGGATCGCCGGACCGATCAGCACCGCCGCCGGAAACGCCAGCGCCCATGCCAGCGCCGCGCCGAGCGCGCCAATGGCGAGCGCGCGGGCGGTGTCGGTCAGGTCGGGCGGGTTCACTTTGCGTTGCATCGCCCGAGGCTTAGCACTGCCGCGCGGGGCCGTCCATTTGCCGCGATCCGGTTTGCCCGCGCTGCATGGCCGGGTCGCGCAAACGCCACCTTGTTTCAGCATGCGATTTGCGCCAAGGACATGCGGTGGAAAACGGGGCGGGAGGGCCGGCCGAATGGACAATCTGCGCGGCGCGGCTCTGATGACCCTGGCCATGCTCGGCTTTGCCTTCGAGGACATGTTCATCAAGCTGATGGCCGGGGCCATGCCCACCTGGCAGATCATCGGCGCGCTGGGCATCGGCGGCGCGGTGGTGTTTTCGGCCATCCTCGTGGCCCGCCGCCAGCGCCTTCCCGGCCGCGCCTGGCTTGCCGGCCCCATCCTGTTGCGCAATGCGGGTGAACTCGTGGGCACCTGCGGTTTCGTCACCGCCATCGCGCTGACGCCGATTTCATCGGCCTCGGCCATCCTTCAGGCGACACCCCTTGCGGTGACGCTCGGGGCGGCGCTGTTTCTGGCCGAGCCGGTCGGCTGGCGCCGCTGGAGCGCGATCCTGGCGGGGTTTTTCGGCGTACTGCTGGTCATTCGCCCGGGTATGCAGGGCTTTGACGCGTTGTCGCTGTTCGCGGTGCTGGGAGTCGCGGGCCTGGCGCTGCGCGATCTCGTAACCCGCCGGGTGCCGCGGGATGTCTCTTCCTTCCAGCTCAGCTTCATGGCGTTTCTGACGCTGATCCCGGCAGCCTGGGTGCTGTCGCTGTTCAGCACCGCGCCTTTCGTGGTGCCCGATGCCCGCCAATGGGCCATGCTGGCCGGCGCCGTCGGGCTGGGCACGCTGGCCTATTACGCCATCGTTGCGGCAATGCGGGTGGGCGAGGTCAGTTTCGTCACCCCGTTCCGCTATAGTCGCATGATCTTCGCGCTGATCGTCGGCATGGCGGTGTTCGGCGAACGGCCCGACCTGCCGATGCTGGTCGGTTCGGCAATCATCGTCGGGTCGGGCATCTACACGGTCTGGCGCGAACGCAAGCTGCGCCCTGCGGCCTGACGGCCCCTTTTCCTCGGCCCGCCGCCCGGCTATGACGCGCCCGACCCATTCATTCGGAAGGTTGACATGAGCACGATCATCGACATCCACGCCCGCGAGATTCTCGACAGCCGCGGAAACCCCACCGTCGAGGTGGACGTGACCCTTGAAGACGGCACCATGGGCCGCGCCGCGGTGCCGTCGGGCGCCTCGACCGGGGCGCACGAGGCGGTTGAGCGGCGCGACGGGGACAAGGGCCGCTATTTGGGCAAGGGCGTGCTTGAGGCGGTGGCGGCCGTCAATGGCGAGATCGCCGAGGATCTGCTGGGCATGGACGCAACCGAACAGGTTGCCATCGACATGGCGATGATCGAACTCGACGGTACCGCCAACAAGGGGCGGCTGGGCGCCAACGCGATACTGGGCGTCAGCCTCGCGGTGGCCAGGGCGGCGGCGGATTTCACCACGCAGCCGCTTTATCGCTATGTCGGGGGCACCTCGGCGCGCGTCCTGCCGGTACCGATGATGAACATCATCAACGGCGGCGAACATGCCGACAATCCCATCGACATCCAGGAATTCATGATCATGCCGGTTGCCGCCGACAGCATCCGCGAGGCGGTGCGCATGGGTGCCGAGGTGTTTCATACCCTGAAGGGCGAGTTGTCGTCGGCCGGCCTGGCAACCGGCGTCGGCGACGAGGGCGGCTTTGCGCCCGCCATCAAGTCGACCCGGGACGCGCTGGATTTCATCCTGAAATCCATCGCGAAGGCGGGCTACAGGCCGGGCGAGGATATCTGCCTTGCGCTCGACTGCGCCGCCACGGAATATTATCGCGACGGCCGCTATGTCCTGTCGGGAGAGGGCGTCACGCTAAGCTCGGAAGAAATGGTCGGCTATCTCAAGGCGCTGGTCGCTGACTACCCCATCATCTCGATCGAGGACGGCATGGCCGAGGACGACTGGGATGGCTGGAAGGCGCTGACCGATGCGCTCGGGGCACGGGTGCAACTGGTGGGCGACGATCTGTTCGTGACCAACCCCGACCGGCTGGCGAAGGGCATCGAACGCGGCTGCGCCAATTCGATGCTGGTCAAGGTCAACCAGATCGGTACCTTGACCGAGACACTGCGCGCCGTCGAGATGGCGCACCGCGCCGGCTTCACCAACGTCATGAGCCACCGTTCGGGCGAAACCGAGGATGCCACCATCGCCGATCTGGCGGTGGCCACCAATTGCGGCCAGATCAAGACCGGCAGCCTCGCGCGCTCTGACCGGCTGGCGAAATACAACCAGTTGATCCGCATCGAGGAAACGCTGGGCGAGGTGGCCGAATATGCGGGCCGCTCGATCCTGAAAGGCTGACCCGGGCCGCTGCCGCCATACCGCAGGGCGGCGGCAGCGATCCCACCTACGGGCAGGGTGCCTCGTAATAGGTGCCGTCCCCGCGCGCATAGGCACAGGTGCCACTGTCGGCGTTGCGCGCCACCATGGTCCCGGCGGCGGCACCGCCCAGGGCGGCCACCACCTTCCAGTTGTCATTGGCGTCGAACGCATCGGCGAGCAGCAGCCCGGCCGCCGCGCCGCCCGCCGCGCCGGCCGCGGCCTTCTGGCCAGGGGTCATGGTGTCGCACGCGCCCAGGCCCAGCGTGGCGGCGCACAGCGTTGCGATCATGAAGGTTCTCATGGAGGCTCTCCCTTGCTGCCTTCTGCACTCGGATTTCGCGCCCGCGCCACCAATCGCGGCTCCGGGCGGTCACGCACACACATAGCGCGAAAACGCTGCGATTGGCGGCAAGGTTTCATGCCTTCGTCGCGATGCGCGGAAAAGCGCCCGAGACGGTCGATGCGCGACCGGACCGGCGACCTTACCCGCCTGGCCGCCCCGGCGCGCATGCGGCCTGCGCCCTTGATCGGGCGGGCGAATACGCCCGTGCGCGGCCGGCGTCAAAGACGGCGGCTCATCCGTATGTGGTCGCTTCGTGCCGCGAATCCCGCACGCGCGCAAAGCCGCTGCGCCGTGCCGTCACTGCGGCCCACCTCCAGATGCAGCGCCTTCACCCCGGCGCCGGCCAGCGCCCGGGGCAGGGCGGCCAGCACCTCCGAGGCGATGCCCCGCCCGCGCACGGCAGGGCGGACATATAGCTCGTCGATGACAGCATCGATGCCGCCGAACTCGACCGACCAGCCGAACGCGACCACGACATAGCCGATCGGCGCGCGGGCCGGCCCGACCAGATAGAGCGCGCCGTGGGGAACCCCGTCGAGCAGCGGCGCAAGAGCGGCGCGGCGCGCCTCCTCGCCCAGCGCGATGCCGCGTTCGCCGTGACACGCAGCTACCAGCGCAATGGCGCGATCCAGATCTTGCGGTCCGGCGAGGTGCAGGCTGGCGCTCATAGCCGTGCCAGCCTTTCGGTCAGCAGCGCAAAGAACCCGTCGGCATCGACAGCGCCCATGAACATCGCGTTGGGCGCGCGCCCGCTCACCCCCCACCAGTCGGCCACGGTCATGCCAAGCGTCAACTCCGAGCGGGTTTCGATCTCGACATTGATGAAACGCCCGGTGAACAGATCGGGACGGATCAGAAATGCGGTGACGCAGGGGTCGTGCAGCGGCGCGCCCTCGCTGCCGTATTTCTCGCGGTCGAAGCGTTCGAAGAAATCGGTCATCTCCGCCACCGCCACGCCAACCCGCGTGCCCAGTGCGCGCAACGCGTCGTTGCGTGCCTTCGTCACCAGGGCCTTGTGCGTCACGTCAAGCGGCATGACGGTCAGGTCGGCACCCGCCCCGAACACGATCTCCGCGGCATGGGGATCGGCAAAGATGTTGAATTCCGCCGCCGGCGTGATGTTGCCGACCTCGAAATATGCCCCGCCCATCAGCACGATCCCGGCCAGTCTGCCAGCGATGTCCGGGGCCCGTGCGAACGCCGTGGCGATATTGGTCAGCGGCCCCAGCGGGCACAGCGTGACCGTGCCGGGTGCCTCCCGCCGCACCGTGTCGATGATGAAATCCACGGCGTGCGCCGCCTGCAAGGGCATCACCGGGTCCGGCAGGACCGGGCCGTTCAGGCCGCTCGGCCCATGCACATGCTCGGCCGTGACCGGTGTGCGGGCCATCGGGCGGTCGCAGCCGGCGAAGACCGGTACGTCGGGGCGCCCGGCCAGTTCGCAGACCATGCGCGCGTTCCGCGCCGTAAGCGCCAGCGGCACGTTGCCTGCGACCGCGGTGATTCCCAGCACCTCGATCTCCTCGGGGCTGGCCAGTGCCAGCAGGATCGCGACCGCGTCGTCCTGGCCGGGATCGGTGTCGATGATGATCTTGCGCGCAGCCATTCCCATCCCCTCAACCGCGCCGCGAGAGTGGCAAGCGCCGCGCAGCTTGTCCAGCGCCCCCCGGCTTCTTTCTGGTGGCAAATACTCTCGCCGAAGGCACGCGCCGTCAGGCGCGTTCGTCTTCGCCCGCTCCGGCCCGTTCCTCGGCCTTGACGGCATCCCAGAGCGCGTCCATCTCGGCGAGATCGCTTTGCTGCGGGGTCTTGCCGCGCGCCTCGAGCCGCGCCTCGACCGCCTCGAAGCGGCGGGTGAACTTGGCGTTGGCGCGCCGCAGCGCGGCTTCGGCTTCGACGCCCAGATGCCGGCCCAGATTGACGATCACGAACAGCAGATCGCCGAATTCCTCCTCGATCGCCTCCGGCCCCAGCCGGTCGCGCGCCTCTTGCAGTTCGCCGGCCTCCTCGGCGATCTTGGCGATGACGCGGGAGGCATCGGGCCAGTCGAACCCGACCCGCGCGGCGCGGTTCTGCAACTTGTGCGCGCGCAGCAGCGCCGGCAGGTTCGCCGCAACCCCGTCCAGCGCACCCGTCCGTTCGTCGCGTGCGCGCTCGGCGGCCTTGATCGCCTCCCAGTCGCGGGTCTGCTGATGTGCCGACTTGTCGCGCGACTGGCCGGCGAACACATGCGGATGGCGCGCCACCATCTTGTCGGCGATGCGCCCCGCCACCGACTGAAAGGTGAACAGCCCGGCCTCCTCTCCCATCCGGGTGTGATAGACGGTCTGAAGCAGCAGATCGCCCAGTTCGCCCTCCAGTTCGTTCCAGGCGCGCCGTTCGATGGCGTCGGCGACCTCGTAGGCCTCCTCGATGGTATAGGGCGCGATGCTGGCGAAATCCTGTTCGATATCCCAGGGGCAGCCCTGTTCGGGGTCGCGCAGCCGGCGCATGATCTCGAGAAGACGCTCGATACCGGCGTCGGGGTCGTGGATCAGCGGATCTTCGGGCATTGCGGCCCCCTTTGCACTCGTGTCAGATGCATAAATCCCCGAGCCGGTCCAAGGAGTCCACCCCCCGTGCCCATCGTCAACCGAATCGCCGAATTCGCCGCCGACATGACGGCCTGGCGCCGACATCTGCACAGCATTCCCGAACTGGGGCTGGATTGTCCCGAAACCGCGCGTTTCGTGGCCGAACGGCTGCGCGGCTTCGGTGTGGACGAGTTGCACGAGGGCATCGCGCGAACCGGCCTGGTGGCGATCATCGAGGGGCGCGGGCAGGGGCCGACCATCGGGTTGCGCGCCGATATGGACGGGTTGCCCATTCTCGAGGCGTCGGGCCTGGCCTATGCCTCGCGCAACGAGGGGCGGATGCACGCCTGCGGCCATGACGGGCATACAACGATGCTGCTGGGCGCGGCGCGCTATCTGGCCGAGACGCGCAATTTCGCGGGCCGGGTGGCGTTGATCTTCCAGCCGGCGGAAGAGGCGGGCGGTGGCGCCGGAATCATGGTCGAGGAGGGGATCATGGAGCGGTTCGACATCGCCGAAGTCTATGCGCTGCACAATGTCCCGGGGTTCGATCCGGGCGCGTTCTATACCGCGCCGGGGCCGATCATGGCGGCGGTCGATGAATTCCATGTTCATGTTCAGGGGGTCGGCGGCCATGGGGCGATGCCGCACGAAACCCGCGATCCGGTAATGGCGGCCGTGGGTATCGCCCAGGCGATCCAGACCATCGTCAGCCGCAACCATCATGCCCTGGATGATCTGGTCGTTTCTGTCACGCAAATTCATGCCGGCAGCGCCGATAACGTGATCCCCGACACCGCTTATCTGAACGGTACCGTGCGCACCTTCGATCCGGCGGTACAGGCCATGGTGCGGGCACGGATGCAGGCCATCGTGGCGGGGCAGGCGGCCAGCTTCGACGTGACCGCGCGGCTGGATTACGAGGTCGGCTATCCGGCCACCGTCAACGACCCCGGCCGCGCGGCCTTTGCCGCAGGCGTCGCCCGCGAGGTGGCCGGCGACAATCGCGTGATCGCCGATGCCGGGCGCGAGATGGGGGCCGAGGATTTCGCCTACATGCTGGCCGCACGCCCCGGCGCCTACCTGTTTCTGGGCCAGGGCGAGGGTCCGGGCCTGCACCATCCGCAATACGATTTCAACGACGAGATCGCCCCGGTCGGCGCCTCGTTCTTCGCGCGCCTGGTCGAACGGGCGCAGCCGGTCGCGTAGGAGAGGCAGGAACATGGCACTGGAAGATGCGAAAACCCAGGTCGATCAGGCATTCACCCGCGATTCGCTAAGGGGGCCGTCCTTCGAGAACACCTTTGGCGGCGCCACCTCTTTCCTGCGCCGCCGCTACAGCAAGGATCTGTCCGGCGCCGATATCGCCGTGACCGGCATTCCGTTCGACCAGGGCGTCACCAACCGGCCCGGCGCAAGGCTGGGGCCGCGCGCCATCCGCGAGGCCAGCGCGTTGCAGGCTCCCGACGAACCCTATGGCTGGCCGCACGCGCCGCTGGCGAACCTGGCGATCGTCGACTATGGCGACATGGCTTTCGACTATGCCAACGTGCCGGCGTTTCCTGACGCCGTGAGCGCCCATATCCGCACGATCCTGAACGCCGGCGCCGCCTCGGTCACGCTGGGGGGCGATCACTACATCAGCTTTCCGATTCTCAAGGCATATGCCGAAATATACGGCCCCATCAGCCTTTTGCAGTTCGATGCGCACAGCGATACCTGGGTGGATGACGACCTTGCCCGCGTCGATCACGGCACCATGTTCTACAAGGCGGTGAAATCGGGCATCGTCGATCCGGCGCGCTCGGTCCAGGTCGGAATCCGCACCACGAACGACGACACGCTGGGGGTGCATGTCATCGACGCGCCCGAGGTACACGCGATCGGCCCGGTGGAAACCGCGCGGCGCATCCGCGATATCCTCGGCGATCGGCCGGTCTATCTGAGTTTCGATATCGACGCGCTGGATCCGGCCTTCGCGCCCGGCACCGGCACACCGGTCTGGGGCGGGCTGGCCAGTTGGCAGGCCGCGGCGATCCTGCGCGCCGTCGCCGGTATCGATATCAAGGGCGGAGATGTCGTCGAGGTCAGCCCGCCTTTCGACACCACCGGCGCCACCGCCATCGCGGGCGCGCATGTGGCCGTCGAGATCATCAGCCTCATCGGCTGGAATCTGCTGAAATAGGTGGTCGGAGCGGCCGGGGCGGTCCGGTCGCGGCAACGGGGCCGGGGGCCATGGGACGCTTGCGAGTGGGAATTTGGGCCTGTCTGGCCGTCGTGGCGGTGGCGCTGGGCTATGTCAGGCTGGCGCCAGACCACGCCGCCGACTGGCATGTTCCGCCTCCGGCGGGCGAAAATGCCGGGGTTGCAAACGGCATCGTGCGGATTGTCCGCACCGGACCGGACGGGTTGGCGCGGCTTGATGCGATCGTTCGCGCAACGCCGCGCACCCGGGTTCTGGCGGGATCGGTGCAAGACGGCATGCTTACCTATGTCACCCGCAGCGCGTTGATCGGCTTTCCCGACTACAGCACCGCCCGGCAGGAGGGCGACCGGCTGGTGATCTGGGCCCGGCAGAGGTTCGGGCGGTCAGATTTCGGCGTGAACCGCAGGCGGGTCGAGGGCTGGCTCGACGCTCTGGTTGCGCGATGAAAGACATCCCTGTCGCACCTCGCGCCACATCGGAACGTTCAGCGACATCTGGCATTGCGCCATGAACATGCGCCCGTCGACCATGAGGCAGATCGTTTCGCCCAGTTCGATCCGCTGGCCCTGCGTATCGGTGCAATAGCAGTCGCGCACCTTTCCGCCCGGGCCGATGACGTCGGCATGACCGGGCGCTGCCACGGCCGCGGCGTTCAGGATGAAGGCGAAAGCGATCGGGCGTTGCATGTACCCATCCTAGCATGTCCCGCCTCTTGACCAAAGCGTCGCGATGGCACAAACCGCGCGGATGGTTCCACAAGAGCGCCTTGAACAGATCGTCCAGAGGTTCCAGTACCTCGAAGCCGCGATGGCAGAGGCCGCCGGCGGCGAGATCGCGGCGCTGGCGCGGGAGTATTCGGACCTGCGCCCGGTGGTCGATCAGATCGGCGAATGGCACCGGCTGCGCGCCGCCCTGGCCGAGGCGCACGCCCTGCTGCAAGACCCGGACATGAAAGCCCTCGCCGAAGAGGAGATCGCGACGCTGAATGCGCGTCTGCCGCAGGCCGAACAGGCCCTGCAACTGGCGCTGCTGCCCCGCGACGAGGCCGACGGCCGCCCCGCCATTCTTGAAATACGTCCCGGCACCGGCGGCGACGAGGCGGCGCTGTTCGCCGGCGATCTTCTGCGTATGTACCAGCGTTACGCGGAAACACGCGGCTGGACGTTCGAAATCGTCGAGATGCAGGCCACCGAACTGGGCGGCATCAAGGAGGTGGTCGTGCATGTGAAGGGCGACAACGTCTTTGCCCGGCTGAAATACGAAAGCGGTGTTCACCGGGTCCAGCGGGTGCCGGCGACCGAAAGCGGCGGGCGCATCCACACCAGCGCCGCCACCGTTGCGGTTCTGCCCGAGGCGCAGGATGTCGATATCCAGGTGGATCCGGCCGATCTGCGCATCGACACCATGCGCAGCAGCGGCGCGGGTGGCCAGCACGTCAACACCACCGACTCGGCGGTGCGCATCACGCATCTGCCCACCGGCATCGTTGTCACCAGTTCGGAAAAGTCCCAGCACCGCAACCGCGAGATCGCCATGCAGGTGCTGAAAACCCGGCTGTTTGACCTTGAACGCCAGCGCCAGCACAGCGAACGCTCGGCCAGCCGCGCCGCGCAGGTCGGCAGCGGCGACCGATCGGAGCGCATCCGCACCTACAATTTTCCCCAGGGGCGGATCACCGATCACCGCATCAACCTCACGCTCTACCGGCTCGATCAGGTGATGGCCGGCGACCTGGACGAGGTGATCGACGCGCTGGGCACCGACGCGCGCACCCGCCTCCTGGCCGAGATGGGCGCATGACGCCCCGCGTCACCGCGGCGCAGGCGATGGCGGCCGCGGCGTCGCGGCTGCGCGCGGCAGGCGTGGCCGACCCGGCCCGCGATGCGCGCCTGCTTCTGGCCCATGCCGCGCGCATCGACGCCGCCCGTGTCACCCTGATCGCGCCCGAGGATCTGCCCCAGGGCGTCGCGGAACGTTATGAACGGCTGATCGCGCTGCGCGCGGTACGGGTGCCCGTTTCGCATCTGGTGGGCGAACGCGAATTCTATGGCCGCCGATTCAAGGTCAGCCGCGATGTGCTTGATCCGAGGCCGGAAACCGAAACCCTGATCGAGGCCGCACTGGCCGAACCGTTCGAAAGCGTGCTCGATCTGGGCACCGGGTCGGGCTGCATCCTGGTGACGCTGCTGGCGGAACGGAGCAATGCCAGCGGCCTGGGTATCGACCTGAGCGAGGCCGCCTGCCTTCAGGCCAGCGCAAACGCGGTGCTGCACCGGGTCGAAAATCGCGCCGAGATCCGGCGCTCGGACTGGTTTGCCGCGGTCGAGGGCAGGTTCGATCTGATCGTGGCGAACCCGCCCTAGATCGCGGGCACGGAAATGGCCGGCCTTGACGAGGAAGTGCGCCGCCACGAGCCCCGGCAGGCGCTGACCGACGGCGGCGACGGGCTGGGGGCCTATCGCCGCATCGGTGCCGACGTGGTCCGACATCTCGAACCGGGAGGCCGGCTCGTGGTCGAGATCGGGCCGACACAGGCGGCGGCGGTGTCCGCGCTTCTGGCCGGCGCCGGGCTGACCGGCCTGCGCGTCATCGCCGACCTCGACGGTCGCGACCGGGTGATATGCGCCCGCAACGGATGAAATTTGCGGGCTTGTGCGGTGAAAATGCGCCAACCAGGCGAAAATTCCGCGCAAAAATGCGCCTTGGCCCTTGTCTGATCGCGCCGGACGTGTTTACTCGGGGGTGTCACGATGGCGGATGTTTCTTAGCTCCCGCGTGACGCCAAGCCCAAAAGTCGATGGCCCGGCCTTAGTGGAACGCAACAAAGCGTCGGTCGGAGCATACGAAACTGAGCACAAGGCTGACGCTAATAATGAGATCGTCCAAATCACGTTCGCGGTCCAAGTCGAACCGCAGCCGGCCTTCGGGCGGGAATATCATCAACCGGGTTTTTGACAGCTCCGGCCCCGAAGGCAAGGTCCGCGGCACACCGCAACAGATTATCGACAAGTACAACCAGTTGGCGCGCGATGCGCAACTGGGCAACGACCGCGTGGCGGCCGAGAACTTCCAGCAGCACGCCGAACATTACCTGCGCCTGCTGAGCGAGGCGCAACGCGAGATCGACCAGCGCCGGGAAGAACAGGAACGCCAGAACCGCGAACGCCAGGCCGAACGCGACCGCGACCGCGCCGACCGTCAGGAGCGCGACAATGCCGGCCGCTCCGGCGATCCGGCGCAGACGCCCCAACCCGACGTACTGGACCTTTCGGGCGGGGATGCCGCGGGCGACAACGGCCTGGTGGAAACCCCCGAAAGCAAGCCCAGGAAGACCGGCGGCCGGTCGCGCAGCCGCAAACCGGCACCGAAAGCCGACGCCGCGGGCGCCACCGAATCGCAACCCGACAAGGGCGAATCACCCGAAGCGGCCGAATAGGGCGCAACGCGGTTTTCCGGCTTGCGGACATTCGCCTTCCGGCCGAATTCGCGTGTACGCAACATTCAACGGAACAAGCCTGTCCAGCGCCGCCCTGCCGGGGGCGCCGGCGCCCGAAAGCTCAGCCGAATGTGCGCGCCAGCGCGCAGAACCCTTCCAGCGGTACCTGTTCGGCGCGTTCGGTCGGCGCGATCCCGACGCTGGCAAGGCGGTCCTCGATATCCGGTGCCAGCCCCTTCAGGGCCGCGCGCAGCATCTTGCGGCGCTGGTTGAACGCGGCAGCCACCACCCGGTTCAGAACGGCGGCATCGGCCGGATATCTCGGCGCAGGCAGCGCATCCAGATGCACGACCGCGCTGGCCACCTTGGGCGGCGGCGTGAAGGCACCGGGCGGCAGCGACATCGCGATCCGCGCATCGCAGCGCCATTGCGCCAGTATCGACAGCCTGCCATACGCCTTGGTGCCGGGCGCGGCGACGATGCGATCGGCAACCTCGCGCTGGAACATAAGCGTCAGGCTGGTCCAGAACGGCGGCCAGCCGGGCGGGTCGAGCCAGCGCACCAGCAATTCGGTCGCGACATTGTAGGGCAGGTTCGCCACGATCCGCGCGGGGTGCGCAAGATGCGCCATCGCGTCTATCTCAAGCGCATCGCCTTGCACGATCTCCAGCCGTCCAGGGCAGGCCGCGGCGATTTCCTCCAGTGCCGGGATACAGCGCGCGTCCTTCTCGACCGCCAGAACCTTGTGGGCGCCCGCCGCCAGCAAGGCACGGGTCAGCCCGCCGGGCCCCGGCCCGACCTCGAGCACGTCGTAGCCGCGCAGATCGCCGGCCTGCCGCGCGATCTTGGCCGTCAGGTTCAGATCCAGCAGAAAGTTCTGGCCCAGCGCCTTTCTGGCGCTCAGCCCATGGGCCGCTATCACCTCGCGCAGCGGCGGCAGATCGTCGATCACGCCCATGGCTTCTTTCTGGTCCAAATACTCCGGGGGGGCCGCGCGCCAGCGCGGCGGGGGCAGGGCCCCCGCGCCACGCAGCGGGGCAGGGCGCCGCTCAAACCGCGCCTCCGGCCATCCTCTGCGCCAGCCGCAGCGCCGCGATCAGGCTGCCGGGCCGGGCGATGCCGCGCCCGGCGATGTCGAGCGCGGTGCCGTGATCGGGCGAGGTGCGGATGAAGGGCAGGCCCAGTGTGACATTCACGCCGCTGTCAAAATCCAGTGTCTTGATCGGGATCAGCGCCTGATCGTGATACATGGCGATCGCCGCGTCATAGTGCGCGCGCGCCTGTGCGTGAAACATCGTGTCGGCGGGGTGCGGGCCGGTCAGGGTCAGGGTGTCCGACCGCATCGCCGCCACCAGCGGCGCGATCCAGTCCAGTTCCTCGCGTCCCATGGCGCCGCCCTCGCCGGCATGCGGGTTGAGCCCGGCCACCGCGATCCTCGGGCGTTCGATGCCGAAACGCTCGCGCAGCCCGGCGGCGGTCAGCCGGATCGTGGCGCGCAGCAGGTCCGGCGTCAGTTTCCGGGGTACCTCTGTCAACGGGATGTGAACCGTCGCGGGCACCACCCGCAGCCGGTCGCTGGCCAGCATCATGACCACCCGGTCCACCCCCGCGAGCGCCGCCAGGAATTCGGTATGCCCGGGATAAGCGAACCCCGCGCCGTCGATCAGTGCCTTCTTGCTGATGGGTGCAGTGCAGACGGCGCTGGCCTCGCCGGAACGCACCAGCGCCACCGCGCGTTCGATGGCCGCGATCACGCCGGGCGCGTTGCGTGCATCCGGCTGCCCCGGCGTCGCGGGGGCGTCAAAGGGTATGGCCAGCACCGGCAGCGCGGTTGCGGCGGCCCGGGCCGCATCCGCAAGGTCCGAGATCCGCGCCACCGGCGTTTCGTCCGGCAGGTGCGCCGGATCGCCGATCCAGACGACCGGGCAGTCCTGGCGCAGCTCGGCCCAGGCGCGCACCGCCAGTTCCGGGCCGATACCGGCCGGTTCGCCGCAGCTCAGCGCGATCGGCGCGCTCATTGATCGACGATGCGCGCTTCGGCCAAAAGCTGTTGCAGATAGCTGTCGGCATAGGTGGCCAGGCGCTGCTGGGTCAGGGCATTGGCGACCTGTTCGCGCGTGACCGCATCGCCCAGATCGGCGTTTCGCGAGCACAGCATCAGCACGACCAGCGCGGTTCCGTTCGACCGGGTCAGCGCCGTCGATATCTCGTTCTCGTCCAGCTTGGCCAGTTCCAGCGCGATATCCTGCGGAATCTGGCCCGGCGGCAGGCTCAGGCGTTCAAGCACCTGCGGCGGCTGGCCCTTGGCCACGCCATAGAGGTCGTTGCAGGTATCCACCCGGTCGCGGACCGCCTGCGCCGCCGCCAGCGCCGGCGCGCTGCGCCCGCCCGCGATGAGGTACATGGCATAGTCGATCGTCGCGTATCGCGGCGTGGCCGCGGTGGTTTCGCGTATGCCGCGCATCTGAAACAGCGCCACGGCATTGGGCAGCGCGATCGGCGAACTGACCTCGCCGGGCTTCAGATCCATGATGACCGGCTGCAACCCGGCCGGCAGCTTGGTGATATCGAGCCAGCCGAGCCTGCCACCATCGTTGCGCGTGTCGGTGGCCGAATAAAGCGAGGCCGCCTTGGAAAACGCGTCATAGCTGGTCAGTCCGGAGATCTGGGCGGCCAGCTCGTCGACCTGTTCGATATTGTCGGGCGTGACCGGCATGATGACTTCGGACAACAGAACCTGGATTCCGCCGCCGCTGCCGCCCCGGGCCATGGCGCGGTCGATCTCCTCCTCGGACGGACGGGCCTGCGACAGGAACCGCTGGGTGACGTAGTCGCGCCAGTCGATGCCGTTGCGCACGAAGTCGCGCAGCGTTTCCGGCGCGACGCCGGCTTCGCCCAGCGCCTTGACGAATTCCTCCGCCGAAAGCTGCGTGCGCGATGACAACTCCTCGATTCCCGCCTTGATGGCCTCGGGCTCGGCGGCGATGCCGGCATCTTTGGTCGCCTGCCGCTTCAGCCGTTCCTCGATCAGCGCCTTGCGCGCCAGTGTCTCGGGATCGCCCGGAATGCGCAGCAGTTGCATGAATAGGATACGCTGTTCGAGTTCGAAATGCGTGATCGCCTCGTCGTTCACCCGGATCGCGGGCGAAAACAGGCTTTGCGCCGCCGCCGGAACCGCCGGCGCGGCAAGGACAATCGCCGCCGCGACGACGCGGCGAACCGCACATGCCAAAGGCGTTTTGCCAAATCTCGGGTTCAACTTCTGCATGACCGCCTGTATTTTTCTGTTCCGGTGTCCACTGAAAATCCGTTCAACGAGATGGTAAAACCGAAATCCGTCGACGGCTCAACACTTGTTGTGGAGGTATAGCGCCGGTTGAGCGAAAGATCGACCGTTACGCATTCGTTTTGGTAGGTCAGGCCGACACCGGCGCGAGTGGCGCTGGAATCTTCCAGATCATAGCGGATATTGGCTCCGGCCGTCCAATTCGGGTTCACCACGAAGCGGCCGTCGAACCACAGTTCCGATACGGCCTGGGTGCGGCCTTCGGCGGCATCCCTGCCCAGCCACAGATAGGTGCCGGCAAGGTTGACGCGCCGGTTGATCCAGTCGCCGCGCAGCTCGGCCTTGTCGAAATTGAACTTGTCCGACAATACGCCCCTCGCGGTCAGCGCCAGCCCCGAGGCAGAGCGGATCTGGCCGGCCAGCAGGATATCGGAGCGGGTACCGCTCAGCCCCGATGTCTTTGTAAAGTCCGGGTCGGCGATGCTGCGGATCACCTGCCCGACGGTGGCCGCGGCCTGCCAGCCGCCCGGCGCGTATCGCGTCCAGTTCAGACCGTAGACCAGGACCGGCCCGTCCTCGCGCCGGTCCGGCGCCGGAAAGCGCGAGAGTGACAGCAGGTTGCCCTGGTCGAATTCAACGAACCCGCTTTCGTCGTTGGGCACGGCACCACCATGCACATCGCTCCAGCCCAGTTGCAGAATTGGTTCAAGGAAATGCGTGGCACCGGCCGCATCGGTGCGGGTCATCGGATATCGCAGCGTCAGGGCCGCCCGCGGTGTCGCGATGTCGGCACGGCCGGGAAAGGTGCTGTCGTCGCCGATATCGAAGCTGTCGGCGGAAAACCCCATGCGCCAGTCGGCCCGAAGCCCGCCCGCGAAGATCCAGTTGCGACGCCATTCAAGGTCGGCGGTCGCGCGCCGCACATCGCGGCCCAGGATGTCGGCGTTCGATGTGCGGTGGTGCGCGTGTGCATCCAGCGACAGGCGCAGTTCGCCACCGATGCCACGGGGAAAGAACCGCCGCTGCCAGGCGATATCGGCGACGTTGGTGGGTAGCGTGTCCTCGTTCTCGCCATCGCGCAGCGATTCGTAGTGGTTCAGCGAGGCGCCGAAGAAACTGTCGCGCCGGACCCGGGTGAGCGCCAGCTTGCTGCGCAGGCGGTCATAGTCGGGCAGGCCGTAATCCACCAGATATGCGTCGTCGGAGGTGGTCTTGATCTCGAAGTCGAGCAGGAAACCGCCGCTCAGTTCGAACAGCCCTTCGCCGAACAGATAGCCCCGGTCCTCGCCCGGGATCAGTTCGTCGCGGGTCGTTGCGCCCTCGAACGCGATGGTGCCACGCCGGAACGCCTGCCGATAGCGGTAGTCGAGCGTTTTGGTCTTGCCCGAGACATAGGGCGCAAGCGTCACGTCCTTGCTGTCGCCGATACGGAAGAAATACGGTGTCTTTACCCCGATTCCGAGTTGCGAGGTGCTGCGTATCGAAGGGATCAGAAAGCCGGTGGCACGTTCCAGCGTCGGATCCGGTAGGCGCAGGGCCGGAAAGTAGAAAACCGGCACGTCCAGAACCCGAAGCTGCGCTCCTTCGAAATACAATTGCCGCTCAAGCTGGTCGTGCGTCACCTTGCGGGCGCGGATCTGCCACAGTGGCGGCCGGCCATCGGCGCAGACCTGGCAGGATGTGACCGCGGTCTTGAACAGTTGCGTATAGCGCCCGCCGACGCGCGTCATCTGCACCGCGGCCAACTGCAACTGCTGGTCCATCACCATGCGCGCGCCTGTCAGGATGCCGTTGCGCAACCCGTTATCCATCTCGGCGGCACTGGCCAGCACGGTCATGGTGCCGCCCTGGTCGATGCGGATCGGGCCCTCGATGGTCAGGCTGCCGCTGGCGCGATCGAAGGTGATGCGACTGGCGCGCAGGCGCGTGTCGCCCTGGAACGCCTCGACATTGCCTTGCGCGACCAGTCTGCGGTCGGCGGTGACGAACACCCGGTCGGCCACCAGCATGGCGGGTGCTTCTTGCCCGGCCCCGTCCCCTGACGCTTGCTGTGCCCCCCCCGCGGAGGCCAGCAGCAGCCAGAGCAGCCCCGACGCGAGAGTGCGGACCAGAGCGGCCGGCAGATATGCGCTAGCGACCGGTCTCATCCGTCCTCCGCGTGCAGCAGCAGCCCGTAGGTCAGCAGGATCGCGGCGACCGGCGGCGCCCAGGCTGCCAGCGGCACCGGGATCTGGCCGTTTTCACCCAGGATCTGCGCGAAATTGCGGATGAAATACAACGCGAATCCCAGCAGAACCGAGGCCAGAACCGAAACCCCGATGCCGCCAAGCCGGGCGTGGCGCATGGTGAACGCCGCGCCCACCAGCACCATGGCCACCAGAAACAGCGGCCGCGCCAGTTCGGCCTGGAACCAGACCTGATGCCGCCGGGTGGAAAACCCGGCTTCGTTGAGTTGCCGCATGGTCTGGGGCAGATCGTAGATGGAAATGCCCGACGGGCTGCCCAGGCTGTCGCGCACGCGCTCTTCGGTCAGCGTGGTGGGAATGCGCAACGTCTCGTGCGTGGACGATGTGATTTCCGGGTTCAGCCCCGGCGTCAGCGGCCATACCTTCGCATGGTTCAGCTGCCAGGCGTCCGGTTCGAGCGCCGCGCTTTCGGCGATGATCTGACGCACCGGGCCGCCCCCGGGCGCATAGCTGACGATGGTGACGTCCAGCAGCGTGATGGGGTCGCCGGAATAGCCGGTCGCGTGGATCACCGACTGGCCACGCTCGCTGCCCTGGCGCAGCCACACGCCTTCGCCCGTCAGCGACACCACCGACGGCCCGCCCGTGCGGTAGGTGTCCGACAATTGCCGATAGCGGTTCGAGGTCGCGGCGACGATCGGGTTGAGCGTGCTGACCGCCAGCCCGCCGATCAGCAGCGCCACCGCCACGGGGGCGGTCAGCGCCCGGATGCCCGAGCGTCCGGCGGCGCGGGTCACGACAAGTTCGCTGCTGCGCGCCAGTCCGACGAACAGTACGATGGTGGACAGGATCATCAGCAGCGGCAATATCTCGCTGAGAGCGGCCGGCGCGTTCAGCAGGGTCAGCCGGAACAACTGGCCGAATCTGACCTCGACCCCTTCGAAGCGGCGCAACTGTTCGATCAGGTCGATCAGCAGGATCAGCGTCAGGAACACCGCGCCGATTGTCAGGAAGCTCTGGACAAAGCGCCGGGCGAAATAGAAATCCAGGATCATGGCGCTGCCTCCGCGCCTTCCGCCATTCGCCCGCGCCGCCCCAGCAGCACCGACAGGGGCCGCGAGGCGATTTGCAGAAACACCGCGGCAATACCCAGTCCTGCCAGCGTCGGCACATAGATCAGCGGCCAGAGCTCCGGATTCTTCAGCACCGGTTCGGACACCACGCCGCGCAACATCTCCAGAAGGACCAGCAGCACGAACGCAAGCAACGCCTGCCGCCAGACACCGAACCGCGAATAGCTGCCCAGCATCAGAGTTGAAAACCCGATCAACGTGACCGCAACGCAGATTGTCGCCCGCGCGAAACGCAGGTGAAGTTCTTCGGCAAGCTGACCGGCGTTATAGCCTTCGTTTGCCATGATGGCATCGCTTCCGGTGATGATCTCAAGGGTCGGGATGGCGCGGATATTGCGGATCCGGGTTTCGTCGCGACGGATCAGGCTGCTGATGTCATAGGAAAAATCGGCAAAGACCGTTGTCGAAAGGGTTCTGGTCTCATGGTCCAGCCGCTGCGCCAGCCCGTCCACCATGATGAGGTTGCTTTGCGCGCCGTCGCGCACCAGGAACGCCTCGGACCCCGTATAGGTGACGGTATGGGCGGGGTCGCGCCGGTCCGACAGGAACACGTCGTGCAGCCTGCCGTCCGGGTCGATCTGGCGTATATAGAAGGTCACTCCCGGGGCCGGATGCAGGAAACTGCCCTCGGTCAGCAGCTTGGCCGCGACGTTGCGCGCCACTTCGGCCTCGCGTACCGCAAGCTGGCTGATCGAGGCGGGCATCAGCACATTGGTCAGGATGCCCATCATCGCCGCCGCGACAAGGCCGAATACCATCGCCGGGCGCGCCAGCCGCCACGGGCTTGACCCGGTCGCCTGCATCACCGTCAATTCGCTTTCGCTGCTCAGGCGGTTGGTGACATAGACCGAGGCAGCAAAGGCCGCCATCGGCAGCACCATGCGGATCAGGTTGGGCAGGGTGAGGGCGGTGAATTCGAGAAACACCATGGCCGACTGGCCGCCGCCGATCAGCCGGTCAAACAACACCACGGCACGGTTGATCCAGAAAACGGCCACCAGGACAAGGGCGAAGAACCCGAAGAACAGCAGATATTGCGACAGGACGTATCTGTCGTATCGTGACACCGCGAACCCCCCGGAGCCTGCCCCAGTTTGCGGCGCAGTCTAGAGCAATCGAAAGGCAGGGAAAACTGCTATCTGGCCAAGTGTGGCGCGGCGCGCTACGTCTCTGGCGAAGGTAAAACCGCAGGAGCACCGCATGAGCAGCCTTACCCCGATCCGATTCGAAGCCCTCGACCTGGACCGTATCGCCACTGCCTCGGGCCGCGTCGCGGTGATCGTCTCGCCCGATGGAAGGATGGACCGGGCCGGGCGGCGGGCCAACCGGCTGACCCGGGGCGCGCTGAAGCGGCTGATCGAGAGCGAGCGGTTTTCCAAGATGAAAAGCGGCAAGATCGTTTCGCTGGCCTGGCCGGGCGGCATGGCCGCCGAGGCGCTGGATGTCCTGGTTCTCGCGCCGAACGCGCCCGCTGCCGAGGCGCGCAAGGCGGGGGCCGAACTGGCCAGGGTGCAGGGCGGCAGGCCGCTCTTGCTGCTTACGGGCAACCGCAAGCGGGTCGCGGAACTCGGCCTCGGGTTCGTGCTGCGCGCATACCGGTTCGATGCCCACAAGACCCCGGGCGAGGACGATGACGACACCGCCATAGCCGAAGTGTGCATCGCCCATGCCCGCCCCGACGAGGCCGAAGCGGAGTTCGCGCCGCTGCTGGCCGTCGCCGAGGGCGTTCACATGACCCGCGATCTGGTCAACGAACCCGCCAACGTGCTGGGCACCGCCGAATTTGCCCGCCGCGTCGATGAGTTGAAGAAGATCGGCCTGGACGTTGAAATACTGGAAGAACGCGAGCTGGAGAAGCTCGGCATGGCGGCGTTGCTGGCGGTCGGGCAGGGCTCGGCCAGCCCCTCCAAGGTCGCGGTCATGCAGTGGAAGGGGGGCGCAAAGGATGCTCCGCCGCTGGCCCTCATCGGCAAGGGCGTGGTGTTCGACACCGGCGGCATCTCGCTGAAACCCGCCGCCGGCATGGAAGACATGACCATGGACATGGGCGGCGCCGCGGTGGTCGTGGGCACCATGGCCGCGCTGGCGCGGCGCAAGGCGCGTGCCAACGTGGTCGGGCTTGTCGGCCTGGTGGAAAACATGCCCTCGGGAACCGCCACCCGCCCCGGCGACGTGGTGAAATCCATGAAGGGCGATACAATCGAAGTCATCAATACCGATGCAGAAGGCCGGTTGGTGCTGTGCGATGTGATGTGGTACGCGCAGGATCGGTTCAAGCCCGCCGCGATGATCGACCTCGCCACCCTGACCGGCGCCATCATCATCGGGCTGGGCCACGAGAAGGCCGGTGTGTTCTCCAACGATGACGGCCTGTCGGGCGCCTTTCTCAGGGCGGCGGGCGCCGAGAGCGAGGGCGCCTGGCGGATGCCGCTGGACAAGGCCTATGACGAGATGCTGAAATCGCGCATCGCCGACATGAAGAATGTCGGCGGCCGCCCCGCCGGGTCGATCACCGCGGCACAGTTCCTTCAACGTTTCGTCAAGGAGGGTACGCCCTGGATCCATCTCGACATCGCCGGTGTGGCGTCGGTCAAGACTGACACCGACCTTGCCCCAAAGGGCGCGACAGGCTGGGGCGTTCTGTCGCTGAACCGCCTGGTGGCCGACCGATACGAGAGCAAGGAGGAATAGCGATGCTGATCCCCGCTGCGCGCTACCACGATTGCGAGGCCGCACTGGCCTTCATCACCGGCGTTCTTGGGCTTGAGGAACATGCCGTCTTTCGCGATGAACGGGGCGGCATCGTGCATGCCCAGATCCGGCTGGGGCAGGGGCTGATGATGTTCGGGCCGCCGCATGGCGGGCGTTTCGATGCGATGATGGCCGACCCGCGCGAAGCGGGCGGCGTGACGACGACTATCTATGCCGTGGTGGACGACGTGGCCGCGCGCCATGGGCGGATCGCCGCCGCGGGCGCCGAGATCGTGATGCCGCTGGAAGACCAGGACTACGGCGGCTCGTCCTTCTCCGTGCGCGATCCCGAAGGCCATATCTGGACCTTTGGCGATTACGACCCGTTCAAAGCGGCAGGCTGATGGGCGCGGCGCTATTTTATCATCTCACGCGGCAACCGCTCGAATCAACGCTGCCGCAACTGCTTGAAAGGTCGCTGGCGCGTGGCTGGCGGGTAGAGGTACGCGGGCGCGATGCCGACCGGCTGGCCTGGCTGGACGAAAGGCTTTGGCTGGGTTCCGATGACGGTTTTCTGCCGCACGGGCTGGCGGGCGGGCCGCATGACGCGGATCAGCCGGTGCTGCTGACCAGCGCCGCCGGGGCTGTCAACGCGCCGCACTGCGTGATGGCGGTGTACGGCGCCGAGGTGGCACCCGAGGAGGTCGCGACGCTCGAACGGGTCTGCATCCTGTTCGACGGCCACGACGAGAGCGCCGTCAGCCATGCCCGCGGCCAGTGGAAGGCACTGACCGGCGCGGGGTGCCCGGCGCAATACTGGTCCGAAGCCGAAGGTCGCTGGCAAATGAAGGCCGAGGCGTAACACCCTGATCTTTCAAAGCGGCACGTCGTCGTAACCCCGCCTGGCCGACGCCGCCGCACCGCCCGGCCCGCGCATCGCCGCCGCGACCATCAATTCCATCATCCGGGCGGTCGCGGATTTGTAGTCTTCCAGCGCCCTGGTGCAGAACTCGGCCTGAACCTTCTGAACGTCCTCAAGGCATGTGCAGCCCAGCATCGCCTTCTGGGTTTGCAGATCGTGATCCACCCGGGACGACAAGAACTCGAGCGCCGCGGCACCCATGTCGAACCAGGCTTTGAACGCGGCTTCGTGAAATGGATATTGCGCTGCCAGGCTTTCAAGACCCGACAAGGTCGGGGTGGGATCGGCGGCTGCGGGGGTTTTCGGGGCCTTGGTCATCATATCTCCTTTCATCCGGTTTCGCTTGAAGGGTACGGGGACACATGCCGAATATCCGGCGCGATCCCCGGTTGCATCCCTGAAGGCGCCGGATCCGACGCTGGCGGCCTGCGTCATATCGCGCATCACCGCGTCAGCACCAGCGCCCCGCCGGTGATCTCGATCCGGGACCAGCGTTGCAGATAGGACATGCCCAGAAGCGAGCGGTCCATTTCGCCCTCGTTCACCCAGGCGCGCAGGTTGGTGTCGGACACCTCGCCCAGTTCGACCCGGTCCAGCCGCACAGGCGCGGTGCGCACCTCGCCATTGGCGGTCATGGCGCGCCCGACATAGGCCAGATCGGCGGTATCGATGCCCGCGCGCCGGGCATCGGCCGCCGTCAGAACCATCTGGCTGGCGCCGGTATCGACCATGAATTCGACCGGTGTGCCGTTGATGCCCAGCGTCAGGTAGTAATGCCCGTCATTGGCGCGCGGCACCTCGACGCGGCCCGCATCGGTCAGCATGGCCTGGCGCGGCCGCACCGTCTGCCGGATGTCGTCCCAAAGGCCGATGGCCGCGATCACGCCAAGAAAGATCAGCCCCCAGGCGATCGCCTGTTGCAGCGTCTTGCCAAGCGAATGGCGATTCTGAGCCACGAACCAGAAGATCAGAACCGCGCCCAGCAAAACCAGATAGGCAAGATTGCCCAACTCCCAACCGCTCATTCGCGTTCTCCCGGCCCGATCACGCACTCAATGTAGGTGCCGGCCGCCCCGATGCCAGAGCATGAGGCGCATGCCGCCCGCCCTTGCTGCCTGAACCCGGCGTCCGCAACATCCATCCGTTGCCCCCGGTTCGTGCCCCGGTTCCGATGTGTCGAACTGCGATTCCACGCCGCTAGCCGGCGAACCCGAAGTCGCGCAACCCGTCGAGGATGAACTGTACCGACAGCGCCGCCAGCAGCATCCCCAGCATCCGCGTCACGACGTTGGTGCCGGTCCGCCCCAGCATCCGTGCCAGCGCGCCCGAGACCAGAAACAGCACCAGCACCACAGCCAGCACCGCCAGCATCACGGCCACCACCAGCAACAGCCCTTCGATGCCCGGCCGCTCGCCCGAAAGCAGGATCACCGTGGCGATCGCACCCGGCCCGGCGATCAGCGGGATGGCCAGCGGAAATACCGACGGGTCTGGGCGGTCCTCGCCGGTCTGATCCTCGCGCCGCCGGGAACGGCGTTCGAACAGCATGTCCAGAGCCGTCAGGAACAAAAGCGCGCCACCCGCGACCCGGAAGGCGGGCATGGAGATGCCCGCAAAACCCAGAACCGCCTCGCCGAAAGCGGCAAACACGCAAAGAAGTGCTGCCGCGGTAAGGCAGGCGCGCAGGCCGATGGCGCGCCGTTCGGCCGCCGTCATGCCCTGTGTCAGCGCGATGAACAGCGGCGTCAGACCGATCGGATCGACGATCACGAACAGCGTGACGAAGGCGGTGACGACAAATGCGGTGTCCATGAACGGCCCTTCCGGTTTCATGCCCATGCTGCACGGATCGCGGCATTTGCCAAGGCCCGGCCCGATGGGCGCACGCGGCGGCGCTCAGTCGCCCGCCTCGGCCGACTCCAGCTTTTCCAGCGCCTGCATCCACAGGGCTTCGGCCCGGTCGAGCCCATCCATCACTTCGGCGTATTTCTTCTGCCAGACCTCGATTTCGCCCTGTCTGCCATCCGCGTACAGGCCGGGATCGGCCAGTTTCGCCGCCAGACGGTCGCGCATCTCGTTGAGTTTCTCCACCCGCGCCTCGCCCTTGCGGACCTCGCTGCGCAGCGCGATCAGGGCCTCGCGCGACGGGCGCCGGGGCCGGGGCGCGGCGGGGCCGGGTTTCGGCTCGGGCCGGTCGCGGGCCAGGAGCAGGGCGCGGTAGGCTTCGAGATCGCCGTCGAAAGGGGCGACGGTGCCCTCGGCGACCAGCCACAGACGGTCGGCGACGAGACTCAGCAGGTGCATGTCGTGACTGACCAGGATCACCGCGCCGGAATAGTCGGTCAGCGCCTCGACCAGTGCCTCGCGGCTTTCGATGTCCAGATGGTTGGTCGGCTCGTCGAGGATCAGCATGTGCGGAGCCTCGATGGTGGCGATCAGGAGCGACAGCCGCGCCTTCTGGCCACCCGAAAGCTGGCCCACCAGCGTTTCCGCCTGGGCCGCGCCCAGCCCGAACCCGGCCAGGCGCGCGCGCAGTTTCGCCGGGGTTTCGGCCGGGCGCAGGCGGCGCAGATGGTCCAGCGGGGTTTCGTCCACATGCAGTTCGTCCACCTGGTGCTGGGCGAAATAGCCGATGCGCAGCTTGGACGATTTCGTCATCCGGCCGGCCATCAGCGTCAGCCGGTCGCTCAGCAGCTTGGCCAGCGTGGACTTGCCCTGACCGTTGCGGCCCAGAAGCGCGATGCGGTCGTCCTGGTCGATACGCAGGTTCAGCCGTTTCAGAACCGCCCTGTCGCCATAGCCGGTCGCGCCGCCCTCGATATGGATGATGGGCGGGGACATCGCTTCGGGTTCGGGGAATGTGAAGGCGCGCAGCGCCGCCTCCTGCGGGGTGGCGATCGGCTGCATCTTCGCAAGCGCCTTCAGGCGGCTTTGCGCCTGTTTCGCCTTGTCGGCCTTGTAGCGGAAGCGGTCGACGTAGGATTGCAGATGCGCCCGCCGCGCCGCCTGCCTTTTTGCCATCGCTTCGGCCTGGGCCAGTTTTTCGGCGCGGGTGCGCGCGAACCGGTCATAAGGGCCCTGATAGAGCGTCAGCTTGCGGTCTTCCAGGTGCAGGATCGCGCCCACCGCGCGGTTCAGCAGGCCGCGGTCGTGGCTGATGATGATGACGGTATGGGGATAGCGCGCCAGATAGCTTTCCAGCCAGAGCGCGCCTTCCAGATCGAGATAGTTGGTCGGCTCGTCCAGCAGCAGCACGTCGGGTTTGGCAAACAGCACGGCGGCCAGAGCCACCCGCATCCGCCAGCCGCCGGAAAAGTCCGAACAGGGGCGGCCCTGCTCGGCATCGTCAAAGCCCAGGCCCTTGAGGATCGAGGCGGCGCGCGCTTCGGCCGACCAGGCGTCGATATCGGCCAGCCGCGTCTGGATCTCGGCGATGCGGTGGGCGGCGGTCGCGGTCTCGGCTTCGGCCAGCAGACGCGCGCGTTCGGTGTCGGCGGCGAGAACCGTGTCCAGCAGCGAGACATCCGAGGAGGGCACCTCTTGCGCCACACCGCCGATGCGGGCGCGCGGAGGCAGGGAAATGCGCCCCGATTCCAGCGCCAGTTCGCCCCGGATGAGCCTGAAAAGCGTGGTCTTGCCGGTGCCGTTGCGCCCCACCAGACCAACCTTGTGGCCGTCGGGTATGACGGCGCCGGCACCCTCGAAAAGGGGCCGGCCGGCCATGGCGAAGGTGATATCGTCGATCCGCAGCATGGGGCCGGGTCATGGCGCAGCCGCGCGGGGCTGTCAATCTGTGGCGGCATGGGGCGTTGCGCGGGTCGGGCCGGGCACGAAGTCCCTTTCCAAGCCGTGCGCCGCATGTTAGGCGGCGCGCGACATTCACCGGCGGCGGCCAGCGCAGCCCCGCCACATGCAGGAGACGCCCGATGGCACTGGAACGCACTTTTAGCATCATCAAGCCCGACGCAACCCGACGCAATCTGACCGGCAGGATCAACGCCAAGTTCGAGGAGGCCGGGCTGCGCATCGTGGCGCAAAAGCGCATCCACATGACCAAGGCCCAGGCCGGCGTGTTCTATGCGGTGCACAAGGACCGCCCGTTCTATGACGAACTGTGCGACTTCATGTCATCGGAACCGGTCGTGGTGCAGGTTCTGGAAGGCGACAACGCGATCACCCGCAACCGCGAGATCATGGGCGCGACCAACCCCGCCGACGCGGCCCCCGGCACCATCCGCGCCGAGTTCGCCGAAAGCGTCGGCGAAAATTCGGTTCATGGTTCGGACGCCCCGGAAACCGCGGCGACCGAAATCGCCTATTTCTTTTCCGGCCTCGAACTGGTCGGCTGATCGGGTACCTTAACGCGGCGGCGCCTGCCTTGAACCTCTGAGCCATGGGGACGGGGCGGGCGCATGCCCGCCCGGTTCGGGCTGGCAGCGGTCCTTCGGAGGGCGGGGCAGATCGGGCCATGGCATGACGGGCCGGGTTCTTGTTCGGGTGGCCCAAAGGGTTTAGGCGCTGAGACAGCACAGGAGGGCGGGTGCGATGAGCCTTTTCAGACAGCTGTTTTACAAGAACCGCAAGTATTACGACGACGATTTCGACTGGGAGAACTATACCGCCGACAGCTATCAGCGGCGGCTCAAGGGCGATGTCGAGACCGAGTATCGCGCGATTTCGACCGAGGGGCAGTTGCGTTTCGATGCCGACACGGGCCATGTCACGTCGCGGGGCGATCCGATCCATCCCAACCAGCAGCTTATTCTCGAAGCCATCGGTCAGCTTGTGCCGGCCTCGGTGCATGAGGTCGGATGCGGCGGCGGCGATCATGTGGCCAATGCGGCGACGTTGTTTCCCCATGTCGAGATGACGGGCGGCGACCGGGGTGCCAGCCAGCTGGATCTGGCGCTGAGCAGGCATCCGGAACTGGCCGGAAGGATCGGGTTGCAGGATATCACGATGCCGTTCTCGCATAGCTGGCCGGCACCGGACATGGTTTATACTCAGGCGGTGATCATGCATATCCACACCGCCGTCAGCCATTTCGTCGCCATTGCGAACATGGTCCGCATGGCGCGCGAATATGTGCTGCTGGTGGAAAACGCGCAATGTCACAACTTCGTGCGCGACATCCGCGCGCTGCACGAAGGCGGGCATCTGGATTGGGACAGCCTGCATCTGCACCTGTTCGAGGGATCGGGCGGCGCGCGTGCCATCCTGCTTGCCCGGCAGGCGCTGGGCTATCCGGTGCTGGAAAGCGACGAACAGCTTCGCGCGGGGCTGAAGCCTTCGGCGCGGCGACTGAAACGTTCGGACGAGGACAGCGGCCGCGGGTTGTTCGGGTTCCGTGGGGTCTGATGGCCATCGCGTCCGCACGAGGGGGCGCGCGATGAGCCTGCCGCTGACGCTGTCGGACTTCGCCGGCGGCTGGCGGCTGAGCCGGCGGATCGAAGACGCCCATGCCGGACAGGTCATCGAGGCCGAGGGCCGTGCCAGCCTTACCGAGGATGGCGAGGGGCGCCTTTGCTATCTCGAAACGCTGCGTCTGTTCCCGCCGGGGCAGGCACCGCTGACGGGAACGCGGCGCTATTTGTGGCAAGCGCAGGCACCGGGCATTGCGGTGCGGTTCGAGGATGGCCGGCCGTTTCACCGGATCGCGCTGGGCCAGGCGGATCCGGGCGATGTGCACGACTGCCCGCCCGATCGCTATGCCGTGCGCTACGGGTTCGGGCAATGGCCCCGCTGGTGTACGCAATGGCATGTGCGCGGCCCGCGCAAGGACTACGCGATGTGGACCGAATATCGCCGCGACCCGTCCCCCGGGGCCGGCCGCGTCGGCAAATAGCCTTGCGGCAACGCAGCAATTGCGGCATTCCTGTGCCGAAGCGTTCAAATCCGACAGGAGAGATGAAACATGACCCTAGCTGCAACGAAAGGCGCCCTGGCCGAGAGCTTTGGCCCGCAATCGGGGGCCGCGCTGCGCATCAAACAGGCGGCGCTGGTGATTCTGGGGATCGCCGTTCTGGCGATATGCGCCAAGATCCGGGTACCGATGTGGCCGGTGCCGATCACCATGGGCACGTTTGCCGTGCTGTCCATCGGGGCGGCCTATGGCGCGCGGCTGGGCCTGGCGACGGTGCTGGGCTATCTGCTGATCGGCGCGCTCGGCTTTGACGTCTTTGTCGGATCCTCGGCCGAAACCTACGGCCTGACCTACATGGCCGGAAGTACCGGGGGGTATCTTGCCGGATATGTGCTGGCCACGGTGGCGCTGGGCGCACTGGCGTCGCGTGGCTGGGACCGGTCTTTCGGGACCATGGCCGCCGCGCTTTTGATCGGCAACGTGCTGATCTATGTGCCGGGCCTGTTTTGGCTGGGCCAGCTTTACGGCTGGGACAAGCCGATCCTGCAATGGGGGCTGACCCCGTTCCTGATCGGCGATGCGATCAAGCTGGCCCTGGCCGCCGTGCTGTTGCCGGCGCTGTGGAAACTGGTGGGCGACGCCCGCCGCTGATCGGGCCTGCTGCGATGACCATTGGCCCGGGCGCGCGCCCGGGCCTTTTGCGTTGCGCCGCAGTGGCGAACGGTTCATCCGTGACCGGACGGTTCAGGGCCGCAAGGCGCGGATGACGCGGTCGGCCATTCCGGCGCAGCGGACCCCGTCGAACGGGAATATGGCCGAGAATTCGGGGGCGAGGTTCTGCCTGACCTCGCGGCGCAGCCGGCGCCGCGCCCGAAGCAGGCGGGTCTTCACGGTGATCGGGTTGATGCCAAGCAGTTCGGCCACCTCGCGCGTGGGCACGTCCTGCACGTCGCGCAGCATGTAGGTCAGCCGCAGCGGTTCGGGCAGCGCATCTATGGCACGTTCCAAAAACCTTCGGACCTCGTTGCGGCCGGTTTCGAATTCGGGCGTTTCCGGTGGCGGTGCCATGGTGTCTGCGGTCCGGTCCAGGTGAGTTGCGGCCTCGCTGCGGTACTCGGCGATGTTCACGATGCGCGCGCGGCGGCGCAGTCTCGCATAGGCCTCGTTCATGGCGATACGGGTCAGCCAGGTGCAAGGCCGGATTCGCCGCGAAATTCGTCCAGCCGGGTGAAACCCGTCACATAGGCGGCCTGGACCACGTCCTCGGCCTCGCCGTCGTCATGCAGGATGGCGCGCGCCGCCCTGAACAATTGCCGGTTGCAACGCCGGACCAGTTCGCGCACCGCTGCCTCGTCGCGGTTCCTGGCCAGTGCGATCAGCACGTCTTCGGGCACGTCCTCGGGGCGGTCGTCGCCGGGGCGTCGGGCGGGGTATGCGCGATGCGGTGTCATCTCAGCCCTCCCGTCCCGGTATTGCGCCCTGTCGAAGAATGTCGGCCACCGGCGCGAACCCTGCCAGGATCGCCGGGTCGAGCCCCTGGTCGGGATAGCCGGCAAACCCGCCCCCGCCGCCGGGTTCGGCAACCACGATGCGCCCGACCATGCCGGCCAGTTCGTGCGGGATGCAGAAGTAGTCATACACCCCCGGCACCTCAAGCGTCACCTCGAAGGTTTCGCCCGGCAGCAGATAGCCACTGTCGAAACCCGCCGCGCCCCGGGGGATCCGGCGCGGGTGGTCGTCGTTTTCGGGTGTGTAGGCCGTCGCGGTGTGCGAATTGGCGCTGTCCCGGTTGGTCCAGCGAACGGTCTGGCCGGGCCGCACGAGCAATCCGCGCGGGTCGAACCAGACCCTGGAGCCGTCGGGCCGCCCGTCCATGGCGATGTCCGCCACCGGCACGGCCAGTGCGCGCCGGGGCGAAAGCGCGAGCGCGGCAGCCAGTGTGCTGCCGCCCCGCAGGAAGGTTCTGCGCCGCATCCTATTTGGCCACGCTGGCTTCGTCGGCAGCCGGCACGTGCCAGAGCACGATGTGTTCGTGCGGCTCCTCGACCCCGGGATGGCCGGCATTGTAGTAGATGTCGACGTGATCGACATTGCCGCCCGGTGCCGCGAGGTCGTCAAAGCCCGTGTCGGCATTCATCGACGAGATCGGGATCATGTAGATGGTGCTGACCAGCCGGCCATCGTGGTCGTAGGCGACGAACGGACCGGCGGGCAGGGTCGCCGGATCGACATAGAGCTGCCCGATGCCGGGAAGGAAATCGGGCAGTTTCACCAGATCGGAGACTTTCTGATAGGGCGCCTTGGGCGGATGGTCGGCAACGGCCGCATCCTGGGCGATCACGGGGCCGGCTGCGAGGGCGCAGGCGGTGGCGGCGATTGTGGCGAAACGGTTCATTTTCAGGCTCCTTTTCTCGCGGTTGGCGGACACGGCGTTTGCGTCCTGTCCAAACCATTAGATGCGAAGCCGCCTGAGAGGTTCCCGATCAAATTGGCGTGTCGGGGCCTTGAAATACCGTGCGCGCCCTTGGCTCAACCAGCCAGTTCGGTCCGTATGTTCGAGCTTGCCTCCATCGTCCGGTGTACCGGGCACCTGTCGGCGATCTCTAGCAGGCGGGCGCGCTGATCGGCGTCCAGATCGCCCTCCAGCCGGATGATGCGGGTGAATTCGTCGATCTTGCCACCGCCTTCGGAATCGCGGGCGTGAACCTTGGCGTGGCTGACATCGACGCTGACATGGGCCAGGGGCCAGCCCTTGCGGCGGGCATACATGCGGATGGTCATCGAGGTGCAGGCGCCCAGCCCGGCGGCGAGAAAGCCATAGGGCGACATGCCGCCATAGCTTGCCGGTTCGTCGGCCAGTGCATGATGGTGCGGCCCCGACTGCACGTCCTGCAGGAAGCCGCCGGGATCGGCCTCGCTTACCCGCACGATGCCTTCGGGTGCGCCCGGCGGCGGGTCGGCGGGTTTCAGGCCGAGATAGCGCGATGCCCACGCCGCGATCACTTCGGCCGCATAGTCGGCATCGCGCGGGCGCGAAACCAGGTGATCGGCATCGTCCAGCGTAACAAAGCTCTTGGGGTGTCGCGCGGCGCGGAAGATCCGGGTGGCGTTGTCTATGCCGACAACCGCGTCGCGGGGCGCATGCAGCACGAGCAGCGCCGCGCGCAGCCGCTCGATGGCCGGGGCCAGGTTCGAGGCCGATATGTCCTCGACGAACTCCCGGCCGATGCGGAACGGCCGGCCGCCCAGATCGACCTCGGCCGTGCCTTCGGCGCTGATCTCGGGCAGGGCATCGGAGAAGCTGCGCGCCACATGGCCCGGATCGAAAGGTGCGTTGATCGTCACCACCGCGCGCACCGATGCGATTTCGCCGGCGGCTTTCAGAACCGCCGCCCCGCCCAGCGAATGACCGATCAACAGCCCCGGTGCCATGCCGCGCCCGTCGAGATAGCGGGCCGCTGCCGCCAGATCGCCGACATTCGAACTGAAGGTGGTGTTGGCGAACTCGCCTTGCGAATGGCCCAGCCCGGTGAAATCGAAACGCAGCACCGCGATGCCCATGGCCGCCAGGCGCGCCGCGATGCGCCGGGCCGCCGCGATGTCCTTGGAACAGGTAAAGCAATGGGCAAACAGGGCGGTGGCGAGATGCGGCCCCCTCGGCAGATCAAGCCGGGCGTCCAGGTCGTCGCCCGCGTGGCCGGGGAAGGTGATACGTTCACTGGGCATGGGCGATCTCCGGTTGTGCGCGGCCAAAGTGGCCTTTGCCGTCTGCAAGGCCAAGCCCCCGCCGTGCCGCACTCACGCGAAGGTGAGCGGGGTGCGGCGGGAAGGCGGGCTCAGCCGGCCGGCGCCTCGCCCCGCCGCCAGGCGGTGCCGTCGCCCAGAATGACCCGGTCCATCGCGATATCCCAGTGCATCGGGAATATCGTTGCCAGGCGCGCGAAATCCTGGCCTATGCCGATGATCTGCGGACGCGGGTCGAGAGCGGCGAGTGTGCGGTCGTAATAGCCACCGCCATTGCCCAGGCGATAGCCCTCGCGATCCACCCCCAGCACGGGGGAAATCACCACATCGGGCCGCAGCGCCGCGCCCTCGGCGGGCACGGGAATGTTCCAGACCCCGCGCACCATGGCACAGCGCGGCACCCAGTGGCGGAATTCCAGCGGCCGGCCCTTTTCGACCACCACGGGCAGCGCCACCCGCGCACCCTTTTCATGCGCCCGCGTCATCCACGCCCGCATGTCCAGTTCCGACCGGATCGGCCAGTACCCGGCGATCACCATACCGGGGACGGGCTGCACGATCTCGTCCAGCATGTCGGCGATGGTCTGCGCCTGCTTGGCGCGGCTTTCCTGCGCCAATGCCTTGCGCAGCGCCAGCAGGCGGGTGCGTTCGGCGCGGCGAAAGCGGCTCACGTCGCGCCATGTCTCGGCATCGACCGGCTGTCCGGCAATCAGTTCATGGGCGAAACAGGGCGCCGTTCCGGGGCGGTCGTCGGGATCGTCAGGCAAGGCATTCTCCGGCCATTCAGCCACCCATCAGGGCGGTATCGAAGGGGTAGGTGGTCAGATTCTCGTACCCATCTTCGGTAATCAGTACCTGATCCTCAAGCTTGATCGAGAAGTCGCCGCCGACCTCGCCGGCGCAGGCCTCGACGCACAGCACCATGCCCGGTTCGAGCGCATAGTCGAAGGCGCCGGGTACCGCCTGATCGGGATAGGCGATCAGGGGCCATTCGTCGCACAGGCCGACGCCGTGCATCATGCAGCTGTATTTCTGTGCCTGGAAACGGTCGTCGAGCCGGTGGGCGCGGGCGATGATCTCGGGGATGGTGATGCCGGGGCGCAAGAGTTCCATGTTCGTCATGATGTGTTCATGCGCGTGCCGCATGGCATGGATCATCGCATCCGGCGGCGGGGCATCGCCGATCCACCAGGTCCGCGAAATGTCGATGCAAATGCCGTAGCTGCCGATCAGGTCGGTGTCGAAGGCCACGATTTCGTTGTTCCGCACGATGCGCGGCCCGCATTCCTGGAACCACGGGTTGGTGCGCGGTCCCGAGGTCAGCAGCCGGGTTTCGATCCATTCGCCGCCGCGGCGGATGTTCTCGGCGTGCAGCACCGCCCAGATATCGTCTTCCGAGGTGTTCCCCATCGGTATGTTTTTTCGTGCGTACTCCTCCATGGCGCGCATCGCCGTCTGGCAGGCATGGTTGGCGCAGCGCATTGCCCGTATCTCGTCTTGCCCCTTGATGGCGCGGGTCTTTTCCGTGACCTCCTCGCCCTCCATGATCTCGAACCCCTGCGTCTCGAGCGCGCGCAACCCGTGCAGCATGATCTTGTCAACCGCTAGCCGCCTGTTGCCCGGCGCGTGTTCGCCCACAAGCAGGCGGATCTCGTTGGCGAAGATGCCGGCCTGCGCGCCCGCCTTGTCGCCGCGGTCGAAATAGAACAGGTCGGCGCCGGATCGCTGTTCGCGCACCAGCGGGTTGAACGTGCTCAGGAACGGCGAATTCTTGTAATCCCACATCACCATGTAGCCATCGGCGCACAGCAGCACGGCGCGAAACGGGTTGTGGGTGTTCCACAACTGCATGTTGGTGCTGTCGGTGGCATAACGGATGTTGAGCGGATCGAACATCAGCAGACCGCCATAGCCGCGATCGGCAATGGCCCGGGTCAGCCGTTGCCAGCGGAATTCGCGCATTCGCGCAAGATCGGGCAGGGCAAGCCCCGCGGCCTGCCATTCGGCAAACGCCAGCTGCGTCGGCCCGATCTCGATGCGGTCGGCATCGTTGGGGCTGCCGTCACCCAGCCGGTCGCCCCGGGTCGGGTCGATCTTGCGCCTGTCGCGGTAGTGACGGTTCATGTGCCGGCCTCCGGTCTGGCCCCATCGTGAGACGGGGATTGCCACCGCGCAGTTCCCTATGCGACCGTTTGCCTGTCGTTTTCGCTACAACGGACCGAGGTGGCGCCATGGCCGCGATCCTGCACACGCGCCTTCCCTACGATCCCTTCGCCCCCCGGCCGCTGCCGGGGGTTCAGCCGCTCGCGCTGGATGAATGGCTGCTGACCGACGAGGCCCACGCCGGGCAGATGGCGCTTCGCGACCGGCTTCTGGCCAATCGTCGCGACGCGGTGCTGGCAATGGACGAAAGCGCCCGCCCGGCGGCGCGCGAACTGCTAGGGCTGGTGCTGAGCCTGGCCTACCCCGATGCGGGGTCGCGCGTGGAGCGCCCGGATGGCGTGGGCGTACATATCGACCGGGGCGATCCGATGGGTACGCTCGGCCGGCTGGTGCAGGAGGATCTGTGCATCCTGCAAAAGCCCGGGGATGAACATGTGCTGACCGCGGCGACCTTGTGCTTTCCGGCAAGCTGGATGCTGTCCGAGAAGTTCATGCGCCCGCTGATCGGCATTCATCAGCCGGTGGACAGCTACGATTCCGGCATCGCGGCGCGGGTGCAAAGGCTGTTTGACGGGGTGCAGCCGGGCCGGCCGCTCTGGCGTTGCAACGCGCTGTGGTATGACCGCCCCGACCTGCACCAGCCGCGTGGCGAGGCGGAACGGCGCAAACGCGCGGATCCGGCCGCCGCGGGCTGGCTGCGCAGCGAGCGCCAGTGCATCCTGCGCCTGCCGCAGACCCGCGCGGTGGTGTTCTCGATTCACACCTATGTTCTCGCGCGGGCCGACCTGCCGGGCACGGGCCTTCCACTGCCCTGATCCCTCCGATTTCGGGCCCGCCGGGCCGGTTTTGCCGTCTGCGACAGGATCTGTCGCGAACGGAACGGCGTGGCGGACGCATCTGTTGCCAGCTTGAATGGCGCAAGCGCGGGAGAATGACATGGCGGCAGACGGATCGGAGCGCAAGCGCCGCGGCGGCGGCCGGGCAGGGGCGGCGGCGCGGCGCGGGCGCGCGGTGATCGAGCAGATGCCCTGGGCACCGCCGGTGATCCGCGACGCGCCGGTGGAACCGCTTAGCGCCGAAGGCGTGGCGGCGATCCATGACGGTGCGATGCGGATCCTCGAGGAGATCGGCATAAGGTTTCTCAACCCCGAGGCGCTGGAGATCCTGGCCGAGGCCGGGTGCCGTGTCGATGGCGACCTGGTGCGCATGGGGCGCGATTTCGTGATGGAGATGGTGGCCAGGGCGCCCGGCAGCTTCACCCTGACACCGCGCAATCCCGCCCGCACCCTGACCGTGGGCGGGCGGCAGATGCTGTTTGGCAATGTCAGTTCGCCGCCCAACTACTGGGACATGAGCCTGGGCCGGAAGATGCCCGGCACGCGCGAGATGTGCGCCAACCTGCTGAAGCTGACGCAGTATTTCAACTGCATCCATTTCGCCGGCGGCTATCCGGTGGAACCGGTCGATCTTCACCCCGGCGTGCGCCATCTCGACGTTCTGTTTGACAAGCTGACGCTGACTGACAAGGCGGTGCACGCCTACAGCCTTGGCAAGGAACGGGTCGAGGACGTGATGGAGATGGTGCGCATAGCCGGCGGCCTGAGCGAGGACGAGTTCCGGGCGACGCCGCGCATGTATACCAACATCAACTCGACATCGCCGCTCAAGCACGACTTTCCGATGATCGATGGCTGTTTGCGGCTGATCCGCCGCGGCCAGGCGGTGGTGGTCACGCCGTTCACGCTGGCCGGTGCGATGGCGCCGGTCACGCTTGCCGGCGCCGTGGCGCAGTCGATCGCCGAGGCGCTGTGCGCGATCGCCCTGTTTCAGTATGTGCGGCCCGCCACCCCCTGCGCCATCGGCACCTTTACCAGCAATGTCGACATGAAATCCGGCGCCCCTGCCTTCGGAACCCCCGAATACATGCGCGCCACCCAGATGACCGGGCAGATGGCCCGCTACTATGGCCTGCCCCTGCGCTCGAGCGGCGTGTGCGCCGCCAACGTGCCCGACGGGCAGGCGATGTGGGAGACCTCGAACAGCCTGTGGGCGGCGGTGCAGTCGGGCACCAACATGGTTTACCACGCCGCCGGCTGGCTGGAAGGCGGGCTGATCGCGTCGCCCGAGAAATTCATCATGGATTGCGAACTGTTGCAGCAGATACAGCGTTACATGGAGCCGACGCTCACCGATACCGGCGCGGACGATATCGCGCTTGACGCGATCCGGGCGGTCGGCAACGACGGGCATTTCTTCGGCGTCCAGCACACCCAGGACCGTTATACCACCGCATTCTACCAGCCGTTCCTGTCGGATTGGCGCAATTACGAGGCCTGGGAAGCCGCCGGCGCGGTATGGACGCCCGAGCGCGCGCATCTGCTGTTCCGCGAGATCGTCGCCACCTTCGAACCCCCGCCCATGGACGCGGGCATCCGTGACGAACTGGCCGAGTTCGTGGCCCGGCGCAAGGCCGAAGGCGGCGCCCCCACGGATTACTGAGAACGGGCGGGCAGGGGGAGCGCAACGCCACCCGGCAACGCGCCCGCCACGGTATCGCGGCATCCGTTTGATCGACATCCGGGCGCGAACCGGGTCGCAAGCCACCCCTGGGCAATCGACAGGTGTTGCGAACCTTGGATTGGGGTGGCTAGTCTGATCGCGACAAGGGCAGTACGGGACGCAGACATATGCCGCCAAGCCAGAATTTGCGGATCGTCTTGCGCCGGGTGGCTCAGGTCGGGCTGGGCGGGGCGGCGGGGCTGGCGCTCTGGGCGCTGGTCGGGCATTGGGACGAACCGGCGATGCCGCCGGCGCTCTATCCCGTTCTGTTCGTGTTTCTTCTGGTCCAGGCGGGAACCGCGCTGGCGCTGGCGGGGCCGTTACGCACCGCGCGCGCGCTGACCGGGGCGCTGATCCTGGCGCTGCCCGTTGCGGCGCTGACGGCGCTGGCCGGGCGTCGCTATCTGAAGCCTTCGGACCTGCTTGATGATCCGGTGCTGCTGGCAGTGCTGGCGGTTCTGGTGTTCTTTTCCGCCCCGTTCCTGTCGGTGGGTCTGCGGCGCCGTACCGACTGGCGGCGCTACGAGGCGCTGTTCCAGAGTGCCTGGACGATCACTATGCGCTATGGCGCGGCCTGGGTATTCGTCGCTGTGTTCTGGGCGCTGGCGCTGCTGTCGGCACGGTTGCTCGGGCTGGTCGGCATCGACGCGCTGGAAACCGCGCTGGCCGTGACCTGGGTACGCTTCGTGCTGACGGGCGCCATGCTTGGGATGGGGCTGGCGGTGGCATACGAACTGCGCGAGGCCATCGGCCCTTTTCTTGTCCTGCGGCTGCTGCGTCTGCTGGTGCCTCCGGTGCTGGCGGTGGTCGCGCTGTTTCTCGCGGCGGTGCCGTTTCGCGGGCTGGGCCGCCTGTTCGGCGAGTTTTCCGCCGCCGGGCTGCTGATGGCCACCTCGATGGTTGCAATAACGCTGATTTCCTCCGCGCTGGACCGCAACGACACCGAGGCGGTGTCAACAAGCGGGCTGCGCGCGGCGACGCGCGCACTGGCGCTGCTGCTGCCGCCGCTGGCGGGGCTGGCGGTCTGGGCGGTCGTTCTTCGGGTGGCCCAGTACGGCTGGACGCCGGACCGGGTGCTGGCGGGATGCGTGGCGGCGTTTCTGCTGGCCTACGGGCTGGGCTATGGCGGTGCCGCTGCGGCGGGGCGCGGCTGGGCCGCGCGCATCCGCGCGGTGAACGTCGCCATGGCGCTGGCGGTGATCGCGGGCGCGGCGTTGTGGCTGACGCCGGTGCTGGACGCCTATCGCATCTCGGCCGCAAGCCAGGTCGCCCGCTATGCCGATGGCCGCGCGCATGCGCCGGAACTGCCGCTGTGGGACTTGGCGCATGACTGGGGCCGCGCCGGGCGGGCCGGGCTTGAGCGGCTTGAGGTGCTTGCCGCGCGTGCCGACGACAATGCCCTGAAGGAACTGGTGGAGCGGGCCGGGGATCAGGCCGACATGTTCCACTATCTGCAAGCGGTCGACCGGCTGCGGCTGCCGCTGGCGGCGGCAGAACTGGCCCGGCTGCTGCCCGTGCGCCCCGAGGGCGCCGGCCCCGATGCGGCGGCGCTGGCCACCTTGCCCGCGATCGACCGCGACCAATGGCTGCGGGGTTGCCGCCATTCGCTGCCAGGCGGGCGGCCCGGTTGCGTCATGGTGCTGGGCGATTTCGCGCCTGTGCCGGGTGCGGGCGTGCAGGGGATCGTGCTGTTTCTCGACGATGAAGGGCGGGCGCGCGGCAACCATGTCATGCTGAGCGGCGGCGGCGAAGCGTCGGTGCGGGTCATCTACGATCCGGTCGCCGACACCTGGCCGCTGCTGACGGCCGACGTGATCGCACGCGCGCAGGACGGCGATTTTGCCATTGCCCCCAGTGGTGGCCATGCCCTGCTGATTGGCAATGCGGTACTGGTCCCGGCGCGCTGAGGCGCCGCGCCGCCCGTTGGAAAGCGGTTCGAGTTGTATCTGTTTTCGGTTTGTTAAGCGCCCCGGTCGATGCTGCAAACAGCAGGAGTGACACCGGGGGGTGGCAATGCACGGTCTGATCAACAGGGCGATCCAGTCCTTCGTTTGTGACGCCTACGGGGCGGAGTGCTGGCAGCGCGCGTGCGAACGCGCCGCGCTGGGGTTCACCGAGTTCGAGGCGATGCTGAACTATGATGATGCCCAAAGCCGGCGATTGCTGGCGGCGCTGGGCGGGGTGCTGGGCCGCGATCCGGCCGGAATGCTGGAGGATCTGGGCACCTATCTGGTCTCGCATCCCCGGACCGAGGCGCTGCGCCGGCTGCTGCGGTTCGGCGGGTTGAGCTATGTGGAATTCCTGCATTCGCTCGATGA
Source organism: Jhaorihella sp. (assembly GCA_047975215.1). Taxonomy (GTDB): domain Bacteria; phylum Pseudomonadota; class Alphaproteobacteria; order Rhodobacterales; family Rhodobacteraceae; genus JAGRMG01. The sequence continues at coordinate 41,083 of JBKEDD010000130.1, read as the reverse complement.
TCTGCCCGACAGGGCGCGGCTGGCGGTCGCGGATCTCCGGTTGCCGGCGATGGAGTTGCGCGAATATGCGTCGGGGCGGTTCAGCCTGGTCTGCGGGCCCGGCCTGCCCGGTTTCTGCAGCGTCATGACGGGAATCCTGCGCGCCATGGCCGACGACTACGGCGCGCTCGTAACGCTCGAACAAGAAGACACCGGCTGCGATGGTGCCGGTGTGATCGCGATCACGCTGGTCGAAACCGCCTTCGCCGCCGGTCGCCGTTTCGACCTGGGCGCATCGGCGTGACGATTGCGCGCGATCAACTGGGCCACGTTCTCGCGCTTCTGTGTCCGATGCATGCGCTGCTGGATGCGTCGGGCCGCGTTACTCATGCCGGCCCGACGCTGAACAAGCTGCGCCCGGACCTGGCGATGCCGGGGCGGCGGTTTCTGGACCTGTTCGAATCGACGCGGCCACGCGCGGTCGATGCCATGGCCGGGCTGGTCGCGGCGCCGGGCGGCCTGCTGCGGCTGCGGTTCCGCGATCCTCCGCAGACCGCCTTCCGGGGGTTGATCGTGCCGCTGCCGCAGGGCGCCGGTGCGATCGTCAACCTGTCCTTCGGCATCTCGGTGCTGGATGCGGTGCGCGATCATGCCCTGACCAGCGCCGACTTTGCGGCCACCGATCTGACGATCGAGCTGTTGTATCTGGTCGAGGCCAAGACCGCCGCGATGGAGGCCTCGCGCAGCCTCAATCTGCGCCTGCAGGGGGCGATGATCGCGGCCGAGGAACAGGCGTTCACCGATACGCTGACGGGCCTGAAGAACCGCCGCGCGGCCGATCACGTGTTGGACCGGCTGACAGGCGCCGGACAGCCCTTCGCGCTCATGCATCTCGATCTGGACTTCTTCAAGGCGGTGAACGACAGCATGGGGCACGCGGCGGGCGATCATGTGCTGCAGCAGGTGGCGCGCATCATGCTTGAGCAGATTCGCAGCGGCGATACCGTCGCGAGGGTGGGCGGCGATGAGTTCCTTCTGATCTTTCACCGTCTGACCGACCGGGCCCGCCTGAGCGAGATCGCGGCGCGGCTGATCGCCCGCGTCGAGGCGCCGATCCCCTATGGTCGCGGAACCTGCCGTGTTTCGGCCAGTATCGGCATCGTGTTCAGCGACGGCTGTATCGCCGAGAAACCGGCGGAATTGCTGCGCCGGGCCGACATGGCGCTCTATGCCGCCAAGCGCGCCGGGCGCGGTTGCGCCCGCCTGTTCGATCCGGCAATGGCGCGGCAGAATCCGGCACCGCCCCCGGTGACGCAACATGCGCCGGACGGCCCCAAAGACGTGACGGGCCAGAGTTCGGCGCGGTTCACTTCGCGGGAGTGATGGTAATGGTCTGGCGCAGATTGCCGCTTGGGCGGTCGAAGATCAGGATTCGGTCGTCCGACGTTACCACGCCATACCAGTCGCGGGTGACGGTAAAGGCCTGTGCGGTGGTGCCGTCGGGCAGGGCGATGGTATCGGGCAATGCCGGTGCGCCGCCCGACAAACGGATGACAAACAGCGCCACGATCAGTAGGAATCCGGCAATCATCACCGCCATCAGGATCGTGACCAGGCGGCGCAGGAACCGAAGGTTGCCCGGCTCGGCCGCGGGATCGCCGGGATCGGAGGGATCGGACATGGGCCGCAACACCATTCGCTTTGTCATCGCGGCCAACCCGCCGCCGCGTCTTGATAAGGCGCTTTCGCGCGATGTGCCAGACGATGCCGCATTGTCGCGCACGCGGCTGGCCCGGTTGATTTCCACCGGGGCAGTTACGGTCGCGGGCAGGGTCGTGACCGATCTCAAGGCAAAGGTGGCCGAGGGCGATGCCGTGGCCATCACAATGGACGAGGCCGGCGAAAGCCATATCGGCCCGGAGGCCATCGCGCTGGCCGTGATCCACGAGGACGCCGACCTGATCGTGATCGACAAGCCCGCCGGCATGGTGGTGCATCCGGCCCCGGGTTCGCCCTCGGGCACGTTGGTCAACGCCTTGCTGCATCATTGCGGTGACAGCCTGTCGGGGGTGGGCGGCGTGAAACGCCCCGGAATCGTGCATCGTATCGACAAGGATACCAGCGGCCTGCTGGTGGTGGCCAAGTCCGATGCCGCGCATCAGGGGCTGGCCGCCCAGTTCGAGGCGCATGATGTGGAAAGGTACTACCAGGCGGTCTGCCACGGGCTGCCCGACGCCGGCGATCCGCGCCTTTGCGGTGTCCGGGGCGCGGCGTTCGAGCCCGGCAATATCCTGAAATTGACGACGCAGCTGGCCCGGCACCGCACCGACCGGCAGAAACAGGCGGTGCTGTTTCAGGGCGGGCGCCACGCGGTTACGCGGGTGCGGGTCGTCGAGGCCTTTGGCAGCCCCGCGGCGGCGGCGCTGGTCGAATGCTGGCTGGAAACCGGGCGCACGCACCAGATACGGGTGCACATGGCCCATGCCGGGCACGGGCTGATCGGCGATCCGACCTATGGCGGGCGCCGCCTTCTGCCCGAAAGGGCGGTGGGCGCCAATGCGGTTGCTGCTGCGTCGCACTTTGCGCGCCAGGCGCTGCATGCCGCCGTTCTGGGTTTCGTGCACCCGCTGAGCGGCGCGCGCATGCGCTTTGAGGCGCCGATGCCGGCCGACATGGCCGGGCTGGTCAAGGCGCTGCGGGGCGGCTGATTGCGCCAAGCCGTCGGTGCGATCGGGGTATCTGAATGTTACAATGCCCCTCATGCGTCACACATACGCGCGATTACGGCGGTTTCGGCTATCTATCTGCCGAGACCAGACGATAATGGGACCGTGCGCTCTTGTAAGTGCAGCAAAGCTGACCCATATGCTATGTTAAAGGTAGAAACATCTTGGGAGGGGCGAGGAAAATGGCAAACTACGCAAATCTGCCGGCGCCGACGCCGGAGGGCGGGCTGAACCGCTACATGCAGGAAATCCGCAAGTTCCCGCTTCTTGAGCCGGAAGAAGAATACATGCTGGCCAAGCGTTGGGTCGAGGAACAGGACACCGAGGCGGCGCACAGGATGGTCACCAGCCACCTGCGGCTTGCCGCGAAGATCGCCATGGGCTACCGCGGCTACGGCCTGCCGCAGGCCGAGGTGATCTCGGAGGCCAATGTCGGGTTGATGCAGGCGGTCAAACGCTTCGATCCCGAAAAGGGGTTTCGCCTTGCGACCTATGCGATGTGGTGGATCCGCGCCAGCATTCAGGAATACATCCTGCGGTCGTGGAGCCTCGTGAAACTGGGCACCACCAGCGCCCAGAAAAAGCGGTTCTTCAACCTGCGCAAGGCCAAGGCCCGCCTCGGGGCGCTGGAAGAGGGCGACATGCATCCCGACAACGTGGCACGCATCGCCAACGACCTGGGTGTGACCGAGGAAGAAGTGATCAGCATGAACCGGCGCATGTCGGGCGGAGATGCCTCGCTGAACGCTACCGTCGGCGCCGAGGGCGAAGGCACGATGCAATGGCAGGACTGGCTTGAGGACGAGGACGCCGACCAGGCGGGCGACTATGCCGAACGCGACGAACTGGAGGCGCGGCGCGAACTGCTGACGCAGGCGCTGGATGTTCTGAACGACCGCGAAAAGGATATCCTGACCCAGCGCCGGCTTTCCGATGAGACCGTGACGCTGGAAGATCTGAGCGGGCAATACAATGTCAGCCGCGAACGCATCCGCCAGATCGAGGTGCGCGCCTTCGAGAAGCTGCAAAGAAAGATGCGCGATCTGGCGCGCGAAAAGGGCATGCTGGTCAACGCCTGAGCGGCGCGGCGGCCCTCTGTCCCGCGACAGTAGAGGAGGCGATCACATGGCAGGTGGCTGGGCCAGGGACGGGGCGGTCAACGAACAGATCGAAGCCTCGATCAATGACGAACTTGCCCGCCTTAAGGCGCGGCGCGCCCCGGTCGGCGACAGCCTGACCCATTGCGCCGAATGTGACGAACCGATCCCCGAGGCGCGGCGCCAGGCCTTGCCCGGCGTCAAGCTGTGCCTTGACTGCCAGCAGGAGCGCGACGGGCGGGGCAAGGTGCGTGCGGGCATCAACCGGCGCGGCAGCAAGGACAGCCAGCTGAAATAACGCCGGCCGGGCGCGGGCCCTGGCGGTTAGCCGCGCGTGGGCGTGCGCGCGGCCCAGTTCGCCAGCGTGGCTTTCAGATCGCCATAGCCGGTCTGGCGGCGTTCGAATTCCAGGCCGAGGCGGCGGGCGCAGTCGCGGGCGCGCTCGGTCAGCGCCGGATCGTCGGTCTGGGCCTGGTAGACCAGCTTTCGATAATTGCCGAAATACATCTCGATCAGGTCTGGGTGGCGGTCGAGGCCAAGCGGTTTCCACACGAATGCGTCGAACTGCCGGGCCAGGAAGTCGGTCAGGTAGAAGGCCGTGACCTCGTCGTCATGGGCGGCAAAGGTGCGGTTGCCCTCGTAGAAGGAATAGCAGTGCGGGCCCTCGATCATCTCGACACCGAGATTTTCGCACGCGGCGCGCAACTGCCCGCCGGTGCCGCAATCGGCGTAGGCGACGAACACCTCGTCATAGGTGGCGCGGTGTTTCTTCACCAGCGCCTCCACCGCTCCGGTGATCCGCTCGGGGTGATTGTGCCAGATCGCCGGCAGGCAGGTCAGGTCGATATGGTCCCAGCCCTGGCGTTCCTTCAGGTCGACGATCTCGCGGGCCAGTGCGCCGCAGGCGATCAGCAGGATGCGGCCCGTCTTGCGGTCAGGCGCCGCAAGGCCCTGTTCGGTCAGGCTTTGATCATCGATGCGCAGTCCGGATCCCGGCTGCGCATCGGGGCGCCGCGCGGATCGGCGGGCCGCAGCATCGCGCCGGGGCATCGGCTCAGGCCGTCATCCGGTTGTGCTTGCGGCCGACGAACTCCTTGGCGGTTTCGACCGCCACCGCGGCATCGCGGCAATAGGCATCGGCGCCGATGGCACGCCCGAATTCCTCGTTCAGGGGTGCGCCGCCGACCAGAACGATGTAGTCGTCGCGCCGGCCCTGTTCGATCAGCGTGTCGATCACGACCTTCATGTAGGGCATGGTCGTGGTCAGCAGCGCCGACATGCCGAGAATGTCGGCGCCCTCGCGTTGCAGTGCCTCGAGGTAGTTTTCCACCGGGTTGTTGATGCCCAGATCGACCACTTCGAACCCGGCACCTTCCATCATCATGCTGACCAGGTTCTTGCCGATGTCGTGGATGTCGCCCTTGACGGTCCCGATCACCATCTTGCCGACGCGCGGCGCGCCGGTTTCGGCCAGGAGCGGCTTGAGGATCGCCATGCCGCCCTTCATCGCATTGGCGGCCAGCAGCACTTCGGGTACGAACAGGATGCCGTCGCGGAAATCGGCACCCACGATCGTCATGCCGCCGACAAGCGCCTTGGTCAGGATCTCGTAGGGTTCCCAGTCGCGGCTCAACAGGATGTTGACGCCCTCTTCGATCTCTTCGCGCAGACCGTCATAGAGGTCATCAAACATCTGCTGGACCAGTTCCTCGTCGTCGAGTTCCGACAGGACGATGTCTTCTTCTTCCGACATGCGCGTTCTTCCTTGACTGTGCGGGGCATCCCCCGGTTGGCCGCCTGGCCCCTTTTTGCCATTTGCGGCCCTTGCAACTGCGTTGATTGCGACATGGGCGGCGCCGCAACCGACCTATACCCCTGAAAACCTGCAATTGATAATGAAGATTTCACAGGAAGATGATGGGCCGCTCACATGTGTTCGCTTGTTGTTCCCGCCTTGCGCCGAAGCGGGATCTGCCATGATACCGTGCGGCGGCAGCGTCGATCTGCCGGCTTGAGCGCGCGATGGTTTCCGGCGGCCGGCGCCGCCGTAATAGTGAGATGCAACCCGGCCACGTCTGCCGGGGGATTTCCGCTGTGGTCTGCCCCGTCAGGCGATGAAGGTCGGGTCCGATCCGCGTTCGTAGAGCAGGATATCCTCTGTCCTGAGCCCCGTGGCGGCCAGCACGGCGACGGCTTGCCCGTCGGCCTCAAGCGTCTGGGTGCCGTCGGCATTTTCGGTCAGGCTCAGCACCGGTTCGGGAGTGCCTTCGTCGTGGACATAGATCAACCTGTCCTCGGCGCCGTCAAAGTCCATCACCTGCGCCGGGTCGGCCGCGATACCGCCCAGCAGGTAGAACAGATCGTCGCCCGGTCCGCCCGTGGCCATGTCGCCGCTGCCGACCATCAGCAGATCGTCGCCCGGTCCGGCATCCAGAATGTCGGCCTCGCCATCGTCGCTGGCCTCGTAGTCCACGCCGGGCGGCAGGCTCGCGCCTTCGCCCGAAAGCGTTGCCTCGCGCAGCGCCGCCAGTTCCGTGACGCTCAGCGCGCGGGTCAGCAGGTCGCCGCCGACAAGAAGGTCGTCGCCTCCTTCGCCGGTCAGCGTGTCGGCGCCCTCGCCGCCGATCAGGTTGTCCGACTGCGACCCGCCATTCAGAAGGTCGTTGCCATCCTGCCCGTCCAGCCAATCGTCGCCGCGGTTGCCCAGCAGCGTATCGTCTCCGCCTTCGCCGATCAGGATGTCGGTATCCTCGTTGCCGCGCAGCGTGTCATCGCCATTGCCGCCGATTCCGATATCGAAACCGGCGCCGCCCACCAGCCGGTCATCGCCTTCGCCGCCCTGCATCAGATCGTCGCCATTGCCGGCTTCAAGCGCGTCGTTGGCGCCCAGCCCGACCAGCGTGTCGTTGCCGTCGAGCCCGAAGATGTCGTCGTCGCCCGGCCCGCCGGTCAGGCTGTCGTCGCCCTCGGTGCCGGTGATCGTCTGGTCATGGTTTTCGTCGTCGTCGTCGAGCGCGTCGTAGATGCCATAGGCGACACCGAACCCGAGCAGGACGAGCAGATAGATGGGCAGCATGGGACTCACTCCGCGATGAATGGCAAAACTGTCCTTCCGTTAACGGATTGCGTCAAGAATTGGGCGCGCATTGTGGAAGGTGGTGAAACAGTCGCTAGTATTGGGTGCGACTAGTGCGGGAAAGCCCTGTACCGGAAAACCCCTGTACCGGGAAGCCCTGTACCGGCCGGTCTGCATTCAACCGGCCGGCATCGCCCTTGTCGATGAACCGTCGACAATGCCGCAGAATCGTCACATTTCGAAACGGCGATTCAACGGTTCTCGATATCGACGTAGTCGCGCCGGGTTTCACCCAGATAAAGCTGGCGCGGCCGCCCGATCTTGTGGGCCGGATCCGAAAGCTGTTCCTTCCACTGCGAAATCCAGCCGACGGTGCGGGAAAGCGCGAAGATCGGGGTGAACATCGCTGTCGGAAAGCCCATCGCCTCCAGGATGATGCCGGAATAGAAATCCACGTTCGGGAACAGCTTCTTGTCCACGAAATAGGAATCCTCCAGCGCCTGTTTCTCCAGTTCCTTGGCGACTTGCAGCACCGGGTTGTTCTCGATTCCCAGAAGGTCGAGAACCTCGTCGGCCGACTGCTTCATGACCTTGGCGCGGGGGTCGAAATTCTTGTAGACGCGATGGCCGAAACCCATCAGGCGGAAGGGGTCGTTCTTGTCCTTCGCCCGCGCGATAAATTCGGGAATCCGATCGACGCTGCCGATTTCCTTGAGCATTTCCAGACAGGCCTGGTTGGCGCCGCCATGCGCCGGACCCCACAAGCAGGCGATGCCCGCGGCGATGCAGGCGAATGGGTTGGCGCCCGAGGACGACGCCAGCCGCACCGTCGAGGTGGATGCGTTCTGTTCGTGATCGGCATGCAGCGTGAAAATCCGGTCCATGGCGCGGGCGAGGATCGGATTGACCTCGTAGGCCTGGGCCGGAACCGCAAAGCACATCGAAAGGAAATTCGCCGCATAATCCAGATCGTTGCGCGGGTAGATGAAGGGCTGGCCGATGGAATACTTGTAGGCCATCGCCGCGATGGTGGGCAGCTTGGCGATCAGCCGGATCGCGGCGACCTCGCGCTGCCAGGGGTCGTTGATGTCGGTGCTGTCGTGATAGAAGGCCGACATCGCACCGACCACGCCGACCAGCGTTGCCATGGGGTGCGCGTCGCGGCGGAAGCCACGGAAGAAATTGTGCATCTGCTCGTGCACCATCGTATGACGGGTCACGCGGGTCTCGAAATCTTCCAGTTCGGTCGCGGTCGGCAGATTGCCGTAAAGCAGAAGGAAACAGACCTCGAGATAGTGGGATTTTTCCGCAAGCTGGTCGATCGGATAGCCGCGGTGCAACAGCTCGCCCTTGTCGCCGTCGATGAAGGTGATGGTCGACTCGCAGGCCGCGGTCGAGGTAAAGCCGGGATCGTAGGTGAACACGCCCGCCTGTGCATAGAGCTTGCGGATATCCACCACTTCCGGGCCGATGGTCGGCGACAGGACGGGGAGGTCGTAGGACGTCCCGTCAAGGTTCAGCGTGGCGGTCTTGTTCTTTTTGTTTTCCGTCATGAGTTTCCCTTCCTCGTTCGTGCCTTGTCCGGGCGCCGGCAGCGTACCGCTACCGCACCGACCGCGCGCATCTGCGACAATGCCGGTTTCCGCAAAGGCAGCGCCTGCACCCACAAGGCACAGGCAATGTCGTAGCCGCGCAGCGTTTCCCGAAGGTGAATCCCGGGATTACCCTGCCGCGTCGCTCAGCCGGGCCATGGTGTCCTCGCGGCCCAGAACCAGCATCATGTCGAATACCGAAGGCGTCGCCGTCCGCCCCGCCAGCGCCGCGCGAAGCGGCCCGGCGATCTTGCCGAACTTGGTCCCGCGTGCCTCGGCAAAGCTTGCCAGGGCATCCTCCAGATCCTCTCGCGCCCAGCTAACATTTTGCAAATGCGGCGTCAATTCTGCCAGCATACCGTCGGATACCGATTGGAGAGCCCCGGCCGCAGCCGCATCCGGGACGATCGGCCGCGATTCCAGTATAAATTGTGCCTTGTCAAGAAGTTCCGGAAAGGTCCGTGCGCGGTCCTTGAGGCAATACATCGCATGTTCCAGATCCTGCGACTGCCGCGCTGTCAGCGCCGGAAGGGCGGCGGCGTTCAGATACTCCCCGATCTCGCGCCGCAGCGCGGCATCGTCGCTGGCGGCGATGTGCCGGCCGCAGAGGTTTTCCAGTTTTTTCAGATCGAACCGGGCCGGGCTGCGGCCGATTCCGGCCAGATCGAACCAGTCCAGCGCCTGCGCGTCGCTGAAGAACTCGTCGTCGCCATGGCTCCAGCCCAGCCGCGCCAGGTAGTTGCGCATTCCTGACGCCGGATAGCCCATCGCCTGATATTCCTGCGCTCCCAGCGCGCCGTGGCGCTTGGACAGCTTCTTGCCGTCCGGCCCGTGAATCAACGGGATATGCGCCCAGACCGGCGCCTGCCAGCCCATCGCGTCATAGATCATCATCTGGCGCGCGGCGTTGTTGAGATGATCGTCGCCGCGGATAACATGGGTCACGCCCATGTCGTGATCGTCCACCACCACAGCCAGCATGTAGACCGGCGTTCCGTCCGAGCGCAGCAGGATCATGTCATCAAGCTGGTCGTTGCGGATCGTCACGTCGCCCTGCACCTCGTCGTGAATGACCGTCGTACCTTCGAGCGGTGCCTTGATGCGGATCGCAAAGGGCGCGTCCGGGTGCGTCGATGCGTCTGCGTCGCGCCACGGGCTGCGAAACAGGGTCGATCTGCCCTCCGCTTTCGCGCCGTCCCGGAACGCGGCGATTTCTTCCTGTGTGGAAAAGCACTTGTACGCCTTGCCCTCGGACAGCAACTGCCGTGCAACCTCGGCGTGGCGCGCCGAACGGGCGGCTTGGCTGACCGGTTCGCCGTCCCAGTCGAGCCCGAGCCAGGTCAACCCCTGAAGGATCGCCGCGGTAGCCTCCGGGGTCGATCGGGCGCGGTCGGTATCCTCGATCCTGAGCAGGAATTTCCCACCCCTGCCGCGTGCATACAACCAGTTGAACAGCGCCGTTCGAGCGCCGCCGATGTGCAGATATCCGGTGGGCGAGGGGGCGAAACGGGTGACGACCTGATCGGGCATGGGGCGTTCTGTCATCCTGGATTTACGTTTTGGTAACCATGGGCGGAATAGGGTTCGGGTCTCTCTAGCGACCCGCGCCACAAGGGGCAAGCATGCGCGTTCCGGCCCAACTGCAAGCGGCGCTTTCGGCCCAGCGCGGCCATCTGTTTCCCTGGGCGCCGGTTTGCGTCGCCATCGGGATCGGCATTTATTTCGCGCTGCGCGAGGAACCGGGTGCGGCGGTCCACGGCGGCTGGCTTGCAGCGGGGGCGCTGGGGGCGGCGGCGGCGATGCGCTGGCCAGGGGGCTGGCCGGCGCTTGGCTGGGCGGTGGCGCTGGCGGCCGCGGGGTTCGGCCTGGCCGGGCTGCGGGCCAGCCACGTCGCCGCCCCGGTGCTTTACTGGCGTTACTACGGCCCGGTCGAGGGGCGGGTTGTCGCGATGGACCGTTCGGCCTCTGACAAGCTGCGGCTGACGCTCGACCGCGTGTGGCTCGAGGACGTGCCGGACTGGCGCCGGCCCGAAAGGGTGCGCGTCTCGCTGCATGGCTCCGCGCCCGAGATCGCTCCGGGTGCGCGCATCCGCACTACCGCGCACCTGTCCCCGCCCCAGGGGCCGGCCGAGCCGGGCGGCTTCGATTTCCGCCGCCATGCCTGGTTCAAACGTCTGGGCGCGGTCGGGTACACCAGAAAGCCGGTCGTCGTCCTTGCCCCGCCGCCGCCCGGGTCTGCGGGGGTGCGGGTGTTCGCGGCCCGAATGGCGGCGGCCGCGCGAATCCGCGAGATTCTGCCCGGCGATGTCGGCGGGTTTGCTGCCGCCGTGACCACCGGCGACCGCAGCGCCGTCAGCCGCGATGCGCTGGCCGCGCTCAGGGCCAGCAACCTGGCGCATCTGCTGGCGATCTCGGGGCTGCATATGGGGCTGCTTGCCGGTTTCGTGTTCGGCGCGCTGCGGCTGGCCATGGCCATGGTGCCGCCGCTGGCGTTGCGGCTGCCGACGCGCAAGCTGGCGGCGGTCGGGGCGCTGATCGTGGCGGCCGGATACCTCGTGCTGTCGGGCGGCAACGTCGCCACCGAACGCGCCTTCGTGATGACCGGCGTGGTACTGTGCGCGGTGCTTGTGGACCGGCGCGCGCTTTCGCTGCGCGCGGTGGCGATGGCGGCGCTGATCGTTCTGGCGCTGCGCCCCGAGGCGCTTACCGGGCCGGGGTTCCAGATGTCGTTTGCCGCCACGACGGCGCTGATTGCGGTGTTCGGATGGTTGCGCGAATCGCGCATCGGGCTGGGGCCGGCCTGGCTGCGCCCGGTGCTGACGGTGGTAGTCTCGTCCGCGGTCGCGGGCCTGGCCACGGCGCCCGTGGGGGCGGCGCACTTCAATACCACATCATATTTCGGGCTGGCGGCGAATCTTCTCTCGGTGCCGCTGATGGGGGTGCTGGTGATCCCGGCGGCTGTGCTGGCCGCCTGCCTCGCGCCGCTTGGCCTGGAAGCCCCGGCGCTGCGGCTGATGGGGCTTGGGCTTGAGTGGATACTCGGCGTGGCCCATCGCGTTGCCGCAATGGACGGTGCGCAAGGCCATGTGGCCAGCCCCGGACCGGCGGTACTGCCGCTGCTGGCGCTGGGTATGCTGTGGCTGATCCTGTGGCAGGGGCGGGCGCGCTGGGCGGGTCTCGCGCCCGCGGTACTGGCCCTCGCGATGTGGTCGGGGGCCGAGCGCCCGCAGGTTCTGGTGGCCGACAGCGGCGGGCTGGTCGGCGTGATGACGGACCGGGGCCGCGCGCTCAGCAAACCGCGCGGCGCTGGTTTCGTCGCCGGCATCTGGCTGGAAAACGACGGCGACGGCACCGGGCAGGCGGGTGCCGCCGCACGCTGGCCCGGCAAGGCCGGGCGGCTGCGCCGGATTCAGACCGGCCCGGTCGAGGTCGTGCATGTGATCGGAAAGCGCGCGGCGGCCGGGCTGCGCGAGTGCGAGGCCGGGCAGGTGGCGATCGCATCGGTGCCGATGGCCCTGGACGGCCCTTGCGAGCTGTTCGACATCAAGCGCCTGCGCCGAACCGGAAGCCTTGCCATCAACGGTGCGAAAATCGTGACCGCGCGCGACCGCTCGGGCTGGCGGGTTTGGAACTCGCGGCCACGGCGGGCCGCGAACCGCCGCTCCCGGTCGCCATAGGCGCGCGCCCTGACCGGCGGTACTCAATAGGTGCGGATCAGCCCCACAAGCTTGCCCTGCACCTTCACCTTGTCCTCGGCGAACACGCGCGTTTCATAGGCCGGGTTGGCCGCCTCCAGCGCGATGGAGCCGCCACGGCGGAAGAACCGCTTGAGCGTCGCCTCGTGATCCTCGACCAGCGCAACCACGATATCGCCGTTGTCGGCTGTGGCGGTTTCGCGGATCACGACAACGTCGCCGTCATTGATCCCGGCCCCGGTCATCGAATCGCCCCGAACCTCGAGCGCGTAATGCTCGCCGCTTGACGACAGCATTGAACCGGGCACCGCGACCTGGTGCGAAACGTGGCTGATCGCCTCGATCGGGACACCTGCAGCGATCCGGCCCATCACGGGCAGATCCACCGCCGAGGCCGAAACCGGCACCGACCCCGCCGGGCGCGGCCCGGCCGGACGGTCGCCCGCGATCACCCGGGGCCGGAAACCGACGCCAGGTTCGCCGCCCAGGCTTTCGGGCAGCTTGACGATCTCGATTGCGCGGGCGCGATGCGCCAGACGATGAATGAACCCGCGTTCTTCCAGGGCGGTGATCAGCCGGTGAATGCCCGATTTGCTGCGCAGATCCAGCGCCGTCTTCATCTCGTCAAAGCTGGGCGGAACCCCGTCGCGCTGAACGCGCTTGTGGATGAATTCCAGCAGATCCAGTTGCTTCTTGGTCAGCATTTGTCGCGCCCCTTGCTCGTGCGTTTACGTTTGTTCTACGCATGTTCCCGTTTTGTGTCAACGGGTTCGTCCCGGTGGCGCCCCGGTGATTCAGATCGGCAGATAGCTGACCGCCTCGCCCGGCTCGCGGGCCGGATCGTCGGGCGGGCGCACCAGCAGGGCGTTGGCCTGCGCGAGCACCGACAATAGCGAACTGTCCTGGTTGTCGAACGCCGTGACTTTCCCGTCTTCGACATGTGCGCGCTGGTAGTGCTCGCGCTGTCCGTTTGGCCCGATAGCGGCGGCCAGCACCCCCTGGTGCAGGACCGGATGCGCCTTGCCCAGGCCAAGCATGGCGCGGATCATCGGGGCAAGAAAGATGTAGCCGCAGACCATGGCCGAGACCGGATTGCCCGGCAGACCGACCATAGCGGCCCCGCCAAGGCGCCCCGCCATAAGCGGTTTTCCCGGCTGCATCAGTACCTTGTAGAAACTTCTTTCCATGCCGAGATCGCCCGCGACGCGGCCCACCAGATCGTGATCGCCGACCGAGGCGCCGCCGATCGTCACGACCATGTCGGCGCCTTCGGCAAGCGCAAAGGCGGTTTGCAAGGACCCCACCGTATCGCGTGCGATCGGGAGCATCCGGGCCTCGGCGCCCAGATTGTCAATCATCGCTTTCAGCCCGAAAGTGTTGGAGGCGATGATCTGGTCGGGGCCCGGGTCGTCGCCCGGCATCACCAGTTCGTCACCGGTCGAGATCAGCGCCACCACGGGCTTGCGCGCCACCGGCACCGAGGCGACGTTCATGGCCGCCAGCAGCGCGATATCCTCGGGCCGCAGCAGGCGGGGCGCCTGAACCGAGGCGCCGCTGGCGAAATCGACCCCGGCGCGGCGAATGTTGTCCTTGGTTCCCGGCGCATCCGCGAGCGTTATCACGTCGCCCTGGCGCGTCACGTTTTCCTGTATCACGACGAAATCGGCGCCGTGGGGCACCGGCGCGCCGGTAAAGATGCGCACCGCCTGACCTGCACCCACGGTACCGGAAAACCGATGGCCTGCGGCGGCTTCGCCCACAACCTTGAACATGGCATGGGCTTCGACCTCGACCGCCTTGAGCGCATAGCCATCCATGGACGAGGCCGAGAACGGCGGCTGGTCGCGCCGCGCCGCGACATCTCGGGCCAGAACCCGCCCCGCTGCCCGGATCAGCGGGACGTCCTCGGCGCCCAGCGGCGATATCAGATCGAACAGGCGCGACCGCGCCTCGGATACGGTAATCATTCTGCTTCGTAACGCCCCGATTTTCCACCATCTTTCAAGACAACGCGGATGCCGCCGATCTGCATCGCGCGATCCACCGCCTTGGCCATGTCATAGACTGTCAGCGCCGCGGTGCTGACCGCTGTCAGCGCCTCCATCTCGACCCCGGTCGGGCCGGTGGTCTTGACGGTCGCGGCGATGCGCACACCGGGCAAATCCGGATCCAGCGTCAGATCCAGCGCCACCTTCGTCACCGGCAGCGGATGACACAGGGGGATCAGGTCGGCGGTGCGCTTGGCGCCCATGATCCCGGCAAGCCGCGCCACGGCCAGCACGTCGCCCTTGCTGGCGCGGCCCTGGGCGATGATATCGAAGGTTGCGCGCGCCATGCTCACATGCCCCTCGGCCACTGCGATGCGCGCGCTCGCCGGCTTGTCCGAGACATCGACCATATGCGCATCGCCCCTGGCGTCGAAATGCGTCAGCGCCATCCCATCCCCCCTGCGGTCAGCGGGCTGGCCAGCAGCGCCCTCGTGGCGGTCTCGACGTCGTCCTGGCGCATCAGGCTTTCGCCGATCAGAAAGCAGCGGATGCCGTAGCGCGCCATTTCAGAGAGATCCGCGGCCGAGTTCAGGCCGCTTTCGCTTACGATCAGGCGGTCGGCGGGGACCAGCTTGGAAAGCGATCTGGAAACATCAAGAGAGGTCTCGAACGTATTGAGGTCGCGATTGTTTATCCCGATCAATTGGCTGTCCAGCATGGCCGCCCGGTCCAGTTCGGAACGGTTATGCACCTCGATGAGAACGTCCATGTCCCAATCCCGCGCGGTCTGCTCAAGCTCTGCTGCCTGGGCATCGCTGACCGAGGCCAGCACGATCAGGATGCAATCGGCACCCAGCGCACGGGCCTCGATCACCTGATAGGGGTCGTACATGAAGTCCTTTCGCAGCACCGGCAGCGAACAGGCGGCGCGGGCCTGGGTCAGGTAGTTCTTTGCGCCCTGGAAACTCGGGGTGTCGGTCAATACCGACAGGCAGGCGGCGCCGCCGTTTTCATAGGCCGCCGCAAGGGCGGACGGATCGAAATCGGCGCGGATCAGCCCCTTGGACGGGCTGGCCTTCTTGATCTCGGCGATCAGCCCATAGCCGGTCCGGCTTGTCTTGTGCAGCGCCCTGGCAAAGCCGCGCACGGCGCCGGCCCCGCGCGCACGGCCTTCGATCTCCTCCAGTGGCATCGCGGCCTTGTCGGCGGCGATCTCCTGCAGCTTGTACGCCTTGATCCGGTCCAGAATGGTATCGCTCATTTCGTCTCCTGCGTGATGCGTGCCAGCATCTCGATCCTGTTCCGCGCGGCCCCGCTGTCGATGCTTTCTGCCGCCTGCGACACGCCTTCGCGCAGACCGGCGGCGGCACCGGCCACCACCAGCGCGGCGGCCGCGTTCAGCAGCACCGCGTCGCGATAGGCCGACGGCGCGCCATCCAGAAGTGCGCGAAAGGCGCGCGCGTTGTCCTCGGGCGTACCGCCGACGATGTCCTCGAAGGCATGCACCGGCAGGCCCGCATCCTCGGGGTGAAGTTCGACCTCGGTGATGGCGCCGTCTTCCAGCGCGGCAACCCAGCTCGTGCCGGTGATCGTCAGTTCGTCGGTGCCGTCCGATCCGTGAACCAGCCAGGCCCGGTCGCTGCCGAGCTTGCCAAGGGTTTCGGCCATCGGCCGGATCAGGTCGCGCGAAAATGCGCCGGTCAGCTGGCGCTTCACGCCGGCCGGGTTGGTCAGCGGCCCGAGAATGTTGAACATGGTGCGCGTTCCCAACTCCGAACGGGTCGGCATGACATGCGCAATGGCCGGGTGATGCATGGGCGCCATCATGAACCCGATGCCAGCCTCTTGCAACGCCTTTTCAACAACTTGCGGGCCGACCATAACGTTGATACCCATCTGGGAGAGGGCATCGGCCGCGCCGGATTTCGAACTCAGGTTACGGTTGCCATGCTTGGCCACGGTTACCCCCGCGCCGGCCACCACGAAAGCGGTCGCGGTCGAGATATTCAGCGTACCCTTGCCGTCACCGCCGGTGCCGACGATGTCGATGGCACCCGCGGGGGCGCGAACCGCGTGGCACTTGGCCCGCATTACCGCCGCCGCGGCGGCGTATTCGTCCACGGTTTCGCCCCGGGTGCGCAACGCCATCAGCAGCCCGCCGATCTGGCTTGGCGTTGCTTCGCCCTCGAACAGGATGGCGAATGCCGCCTCCGCCTCGGCCCGGGTCAGGGGACGTTCGGCGGCCGCGCCGATCAGCGGTTTCAGCGCCTCGCTCATGCCGGAACCTTCATTGCGCTCAGGAAATTGCGCAACAGCGCGTGGCCATGCTCGGAGGCGATGGATTCGGGATGGAACTGAACGCCGTGGATCGGCAGGTCGCGGTGCCGGATCGCCATGACAGTGCCATCCTCCAGCCAGCCGGTCAGGGCGAGATCACCGGCAAGGCTGTCGCGATCGACCACCAGCGAATGATATCGCGTCGCCTTGAATGGCGTCGGCAGTCCGGAGAACAGGCCGGTGCCGGTGTGCTGAACCATGCCCGTCTTGCCATGCACGATCTCGCGGGCCTGCACCACCTTGCCGCCAAAGGCCTGGCCGATGGTCTGATGGCCCAGGCACACGCCCAGCAGCGGCGTTCGCGTTTCGGCCGCCGCGCGAGTCAGATCGAGGCAGATACCCGCCCGGTCCGGATCGCAGGGGCCGGGCGACAGCAGGATACCGGCTGGTTTCATGGCCATGGCCTCGGCGACCGTGATCGCATTGTTGCGTATCACGCTGACATCCGTGCCCAGTTCACCCAGGTAATGCACCAGGTTGTAGGTGAAGGAATCGTAGTTATCGATCAGCAGCAGCATCTTGCATTCGCTCAATAGAGGGCTGGCGGCAGGGCGGCCAGCCGCAGTATAGTGGCCGCGACAACATGTTCAGGGTTGCGCGGCAGCGTCAAGGGCGCCTGGCTGCGTGCCGGGTTTCGTGCGAATGCCGCCCAGACGGCGGGCGCGGGCGCCGCGATGCGGCAACCAAGGGGGCAAGTCAGGAAAGGGCACGGCAGGATGCGCGGTTTCTTGGGTGGAATGATCTTCGGTCTGGTGGCGGTGGTTGCCGGCGTGGCGGTCTTGTCGCTGCTATCGCCGCTGCCGCCGCGCCCCGACGTGTCGGCGGATGCGCCGCAGGTTTCGCCAGGGGCGGCGCCGGGCGGGCAAGGCAGCGGTGTCGATGGCGCAGGGCGCGATGCCGATCTGGTTGAGGCGGCCCCCGAGGCACCGGCCGAGCCGGCGGGCGGCCCCGACGATCTGAGCCCGCTTGATTCCGCCGATACCGCACCGGCCGGGAAACCGGCGGTGGGCGAGGCGACCGGCGCGATGGTGGATCCGTCCGTTGCACCGGATGGGGCCGAAGTCGCGCTGGACGGCGATGCGCCGGTGGCGCCGCAGGCGCCCGCCGATGCTCCGGCAGCGCCGCAGCCCGAGGCCAGGGTGACCGTGACCCCCGATCAGCCGGCGCAGCCGCAGGCCCCGGCCATGTCCGACACCGGATCGGGCTTTGGCAACACGCAGCCCGAACCCGAAGCCGCGCCCGGCACGGTGGCCGGGTCCGGCAGCCAGCCAGCGCGGTCCGATACCGACGAGCCCCGTGCGGCGGCACAGCCCGAACCGGCGCCAGCGCCCGAAACGCGCCTGGCGCCGGATACCGCGGCCGGAACCGAAAGCGCCCCGCTTCAGCAACCGCTGGAAGCAAAGCCGACCCCGGCACCGGGCGACGCGCCGGCCGCCGATTCCGCGCCGCCCGCGGGCGAATCGCAAGAGCCGCCGCGCGTCGCGGCCTTGCCGCAGGCCGGCACCGAAGACAGCGAACCGCGCGACGGCATAGGCACGCAGGTCGTGCCGCTGACAGAACGCAACGCCGCCGCCCCCGAAACGCCCGCGGCGCCCCGGGTGCCCCCGATCGAGGCATTCGCGGCGCCCTTCGACAACCCCGAGGACAAGCCGCTGATGGCCATTGTCCTGATCGACGACGACAAGTCGCTCGGGGTCGAGGCACTGTCCGACCTGGGCTTTCCGATCACCATGGCCATCGACCCGGCCGCGCCCGATGCCGCCGAAAAGATGGCCCGGCACCGCGCCGCCGGGCGTGAAGTCGTGGCGCTGGCCGATCTGCCCGCCGCGGCCAGCGCCCGCGACGCAGAGGTATCGCTGGAGGTCTGGCTTGAGGTTCTCGGCCAGTCCGTCGCGCTGCTGGAAGGGGATGGCCCGGGGCTTCAGGGCAGCCGGGCGCTGTCGGATCAGGTGACGGCCATCGCGGCGGCCGACGGGCGCGGGCTGATCTTTCGCAACAACGGGCTGAACACGGCGCAGAAGCTGGCGGCACGCGACGGTATCCCTTCAGCGGTTCTGTTTCGCGATTTCGACGGCGCGGGCCAGTCGCCTACCGTGATGCGCCGGTTCCTCGATCAGGCCGCGTTCCGCGCCGGCCAGCAGGGCGCCGTGATCATGCTGGGGCGGGTGCGCCCCGATACCATCTCGGCGCTGGCGCTCTGGGGGTTGCAGGACCGCGCCGCGCGGGTGGCGCTGGCGCCGGTTTCGGTGGTGCTGACCCGCGGCGCGGTGGATCAATAGGGCGCGACCGCCTCACAAGGCCCGGTCGATGGCTTGCGACAGCTTGTCCACCACCTCTCCGATCTGGTCCTCGCTCATTATGAAGGGCGGGGCGAGAAGAACATGATCGCCAAGGCGCCCGTCGCGGGTGCCCGACATCGGATAGCAGATCAGCCCGGTCTCGAAGGCGGCCGCCTTGATCTTTCGCGCCAGCCCCTTGCCCGGGTCGAACGGGGCCCTGGTTTCGCGCTCTGCCACCAGTTCGATGCCCCAAAACAGGCCGCGGCCGCGGATGTCGCCGACATGGGGGTGCTGGCCCAGCCGGTCCGCCAGCGCCGTGTGCAGGTGGCCGCCCATCTCGCGCACCCGCGGAATCAGCCCGCGCCCCAGCAAGGCCGTCACCACGGCCAACCCCGCAGCGGTCGCCACCGGATGCCCGATATAGGTGTGGCCGTGCTGGAAGAACCCGGTGCCCTGCTCGATGGCGTCATAGATCGTCCTTGAACACAGCATCGCGCCGATCGGCTGATAACCCGCGCCCAGACCCTTGGCTATGCACAGGATGTCGGGGGCGACGCCATCGTGATCGCAGGCAAACAGATGCCCGGTGCGGCCCATGCCGCACATCACCTCGTCGAGGATCAACAGCACGCCGTAGGTGTCGCAGATCTCGCGGATGCGCTTGAAATAACCCTCCACGGCCGGCACTGCGCCCATGGTGGCGCCGACCACCGGTTCGGCCATGAAGGCCATCACGCTGTCGGGGCCGAGGCGGACGATCTCGTCCTCCAGTTCCTGCGCTGCGCGCTGGCCGTAGTCAAAGGCGCTTTCGCCGCTCTGGCGGTCGACATATTCATAGCAGGGCGCGATATGGCTGATGTCTATCAGCAGCGGCGCGAACTGGCCGCGCCGCCATTCATTGCCCCCCGCCGCCAGCGCCCCCAGCGTGTTGCCGTGATAGCTTTGGCGCCGCGCGATGACGTGCCGGCGCTGCGGCTGGCCGATTTCCAGAAAGTACTGACGGGCGAGCTTGATCGCGGATTCGGTCGCCTCCGATCCGCCCGAGACAAAAAAAACCCGGTCGAGATCGCCGGGCGCGTGTTCGATCAGCAGATCTGCCAATGCCTCGGCGGGTTCAGAGGTGAAGAACCCGGTATGGGCGAAGGCCAGCCTTTCGACCTGCGCCTGTACCGCGGCGATGATTTCGCCATCGCCATGGCCCAGACAGGATACGGCGGCGCCGCCGGATCCGTCGAAATACCGCTTGCCATCGGCGTCGATCAGATAGCATCCCTCGCCGGTGACGGCGACGGGGGGGGGTGACTTGGTGTGGCGGGGAAAGACGTGGGACATTTCACTACCCTTGGTTCAAACGGCTTCGGACCGGGCGGAGGTTGCGTCCTCCGGCGCCAGCCGGCGCGGGGAGAAACCTTCGGCGCGGGCCGCGGCGACGAACGCGCGGACCGACGCCGCATTGTCGGCAAACAGCGTGCCGTCATGGAGCTCGATGTTGTTCTCGAACCCGATCCGCACATTTCCGCCGGCGCGCAGCGTCGCAAGCAGGCACTCCGGTTCGGCACGGCCGAAGGCGCAGACGGTCCACGAAACCGGCCGGTCGAGGCCAAGCAGGTCGAGCATTGGCGCCAGCATGTCGGGCCGGGCCGCAATCGGCGGCGCGTACTGGCCCAGTACCAAGATCACTTCGGGCCGCGTGTCGACGATCAGGCCGCGCCCGCACCAGTCGCGCAACCGCGCGATGCAGTCCGGCCCGTACAGGATATGCTGAACCCGCGTTGTCGTCTCGCGCGCCAGCGCATAGACCCGCGCCGCGCGCTCGGGGTCGCGGGCCATCTCGCGCACCGCGATACTGGCGGCACCGGGGCGCAATTCGTTCAGACAGGCAAGCTGCGCCGCGACGTCGTAGATGCCGCCGGCTTCGGTGGTGATCTGGATATTCATGTCGGGGGCCGTTTCTTCAATCGCGTCCATGGCGTCGCGATAGAGAGCGGGATCCAGCGTGTGTTGCCGGTCAGAGCCCCGAACGTGCAGATGAATCGTATCGGCCCCGGCATCGAAACTGCTGCGCGCGGCCTGTGCGATCTCCTCGGGGGTGACGGGCAGGGCGGGATGGTCCTGCTTGCCGCGCCGGGCGCCGTTCGGCGCCACCATCAGGGAATAGGTCTGGGTCATGTCGCCTGTCCTTTGTCGGCTTGCGTCCGCCGGGTGTCTCCCGCTGAACCTTGCCCCCGATATTGAAGCAATGGAACGCTACGTCAATTCCGGTGGCGCATTGCGGCTGCCATGGTGAGCGCGCCAAACCTGAATCGGCCCGCGCGAGGCATCCGGCTGCGCCGCCGGTTTCGCCCGGTGCCGTGATGCCGGTCACGGTGCCGCCGGGCCTTGCACATGGTTTTGTCACAATTGGATTTGATTCGAGCGATTCTGTGGCGAACAATAGCGGATTGGGTAGTCAATCGGCGTTCTTTCTGCGGTTTGGTTCCCCGCTCGAAACGCTGGGTTGCGGCGTTGTGTCGGCTCGGGGGCAACAACAGCCATGCGGGCACGCATCGCCGGGCCCAGCTGATTATTTCCTACATGGAAACAATTTTCGTGCATATCTGCCTGTTTCGTCGAGTATATTGGCATATTTCGCGAATCCGTCCACGCAATTCCATTGTTTTTGGAAACAATCTGCATCACAGATGGTGCCTGAGCGGGCATTGCCTGACCTAAGGGCAAGGGTTTGGGAAGGGCGCGGGAGAAACCCGCACCAGACATTTCGCCTTGATAGAGTCGGCCAGATTGTTAGTTTTTTGATGCCCGACTGGGGGGCGATGTCCGAGGCCGCGGGGGCGGCCCAACAAATCAGCGTCTGAACGATGCGCAAGGAACTTCGTGTTCCCCGGTGATCGCGTGCCGCGCGTTGGCACGCGCCCGACCGGTGTTGTCGTGAACCGCGCGCAAGCGGGCCTTTGGTCCGTTGTCTTGGTACGGCCGCTGGCCGGTTGAACGTTCGATCCGCCCCGGCGGTGATGGAGACTGAAATGAGCGAGGCCCCCAGATCGCAAGCTGCCCCGATCGTCGCCGGCAACGGTACCGTCCATTTCCCCGATGCCGCTGGCGCCGAGACCGGAACCGTCGAGTTCTACAATGTCGAACGCGTCGTGCCCTGTTTCACCCCCGGCACCCTGATAGCCACGCCCCAAGGCGAACGCCGGGTCGAGGAGTTGCGCGCGGGCGACCGGGCCATTACCCGCGACAACGGCATTCAGGAAATCCGTTGGGTGGGGCGGCGTGACCTGAGCGCGACGGACCTGGCGCAGGCGGTTCACCTGAACCCGGTGCGCATCCGGGCCGGTGCCCTGGGCAACGGATTGCCCGAACGCGACATGCAGGTCAGCCCGAACCACCGCATGTTGATAGCAAACGACAAGACGGCGCTGTATTTCGATGACCGAGAGGTCCTGGTGGCGGCAAGGCACCTGACCGCGCTCGATGGGGTCGACAGGGTCGAAGTGCAAGAGGTTTCCTATATTCACTTCATGTTCGACCGGCACGAGGTCGTGCTGTCCGACGGCGCCTGGACCGAAAGCTACCAGCCGGGTGACCCGACCCTGGCGGGCATGGATGCCGAACAGCGCAACGAGATTTTCGAACTGTTCCCAGAACTGAAGACGCCCGAGGGCCTGACGGCCTATCGCTCCGCGCGCCGGTCGCTGAGGAGACACGAGGCGCGCCTGCTGACGCATTGAAGCGGGTTTCGGGCAAGCGCGCAGCCGGATGCCGGACCGGGCGACATGCCGGGCCCGGTTTTTGCCCCCGGTCAGGGGCGTTCGCGCGCCTTGCGCCAGTTCTGCCAATCCTCGGGCGTGTCCAGGTCGGTTCGCGCGTGGTTGCCCGGCAGAGCCACCAGAATGGTCCGCTCGCGGTTGGCGGCCACCACCGGCCAGGCACCGCCATCGCCCGTCATGGCCAGGACTTGCGCAAATAGCTGACGGCGGAACACCACGGGATGCCCCGGCTTGCCGGTTTCCGTCGTGCCGCGCCAGATCAGGTTTTCCGACTTCAGATCAACGGCATCGGCGACCGTCTTCAGGTCGGTTTCGGTCAGATCCGGCAGATCGCCCAGCACCAGCATGACCGCCGGCGTCTTTTCGGGAAGTGCCGCGATTGCACGGCGCAGGCTGGCATTCATTCCCTCGGCCGCGTCGGGCACCACCACCTTGTTCACCGCCAGCCCGTCCAGCGCCGCATGGCGCGGGTGCGGCGGCGGGGGCAGCGCCGCATGGACCGGCCCGACAACCGCTCCGATACGCACGAGCCGGCGCAGCAGCGGTTCGCCATCCACGTCTTCAAGCAGCTTGTCTGCCCCGCGCATCCGGCGCGAAGCTCCGGCGGCGAGGACGATGACCGGCATTTCCGTCATGTGCACACCATGGCACGCGCACCCCGTCCAGTCACCCGCGCATCCGCGCGCCGTCGGCGTCAAACAGCGGGGCCGTGACCAGACGTGCCTTGCGCATCTGGCCGAGGATCTCGATCTCGACTTCCAGCCCTTGCGCGATACGCCCCGCGGGCAGGAACCCCTGGGCAACCGAGACGCCGGCATGGTGCGAGTACCCCCCAGAGGTGCAAAAGCCCTGCACGCTGCCATCCAGCCAGATCGGTTCGAATCCGTGCACGTCGGCGTCGTCCGCGTCGACCACAAAGGCGGCCAGGCGCCGGGCCGGGCCGGCCGCCCGTTCCGCCTCGGCCGCGGCCCGGCCGATGAAGTCGGCGGGCTTGGCGAACGCGATGAAACGGTCCAGCCCGGTTTCGGCGGCGGTGTAGTCGGGCGAAAATTCGCGCAGCCAGGCGCCGAAGAACTTGTCGAGCCTGAGCGACATCATTGCCCGCATTCCGAAGGGCACCATGCAATGGGCCTGTCCGGCCTCCCACAATGTCTGCCAAAGCTGGCGCTGCGCCATCGGATCGCAGTAGATCTCGAAACCCAGATCGCCGGTATAGCTGACCCGCTGAACCAGGCACTCGGTCATGCCGACGCAAAGCCGGCGCAGATCGAGAAACCGCATGTCCGACAGGCCGGTACGGGTGCAGGCGGCCAGAATGTCGCGCGCACGCGGTCCCGCGATCTGGAAGCCGGTAAGCTTGTCGCTTATGTTTTCGATACTTACGCCATCTTCCTGATGTTTCAGGAACCAGCGCATGTGATAGGCTTGCGCGCCATATGAGGCGGTAAGCTGAAACTCGTCTTCGGACAGGCAGGACACGGTGAAATCGCCGATCAGCCGGCCCTGTGGCGACAGCATCGGGCTGAGCGAAAGCCGCCCCGGCCGGGGGATGGAACCCGCCATGATCCGGTCGAGCCAGGCGCGCGCGCGCGCCCCTGCGACCCGGTACTTGCCGAAATTGTGCACCTCGTTGATACCGGCGCCTCGGCGCACGCCGCGGACCTCGCGGGCGGTGGCATCGAACGCGTCCGAGCGGCGGAACGATGGCGTTTCGTATGCGGGTTCGGTGCCTTGCGCGAAGTAGTTGACGACCTCGAGGCCGAATTGCTGGCCCCAGACCGCCCCCATGTCCGAGAAAATGTCGTACATCGGCGTTGTGCGGTTGGGGCGCGCGGCGGGCAGTTCCTCGTTGGGGTAGCTGACCGAAAACCGCTTCCGGTAGTTCTCGACCACCTTGGGGCGGGTATACCCCGGCGCGATCCAGTCGCCAAAGCGCGCCACGTCCAGCGCAAAGGTGTTGCGCTCGCATTCGCCCTCGACCATCCATTGCGCCAGCATCAGCCCGACGCCGCCACCCTGTGAAAACCCCGCCATAACGCCACAGGCGGCCCAGTAGTTGCGCAGCCCCGGAACCGGCCCGACCAGCGGGTTGCCGTCGGGTGCGAAGGTGAACGGCCCGTGTATCACCGACTTGACCCCGGCACGCGCCAGCACCGGAAAGCGCCGGTAGGCAAAGGCGATACTGTCCTCGATCTTGTCGAAATCGTCGGGCAGAAGTTCGTGGCCAAAGCTCCAGGGCGTGCCGTCCACAGCCCAGGGCCGCGCCTTCTGTTCATAGAACCCGATGCACAGCCCGCGGCCTTCCTGGCGCAGATAGGATTCGCCCGCCGGATCGACGACATGCGGGTGCTCGCGGCCCAGTTCGTAGATCTCGGGGATGTCGTCGGTGACGATGTACTGATGCTCCATCGGGTGCAGCGGAAAATAGACGCCGGCCATGGCGCCGACCTCGCGTGCCCAGAGGCCGGCGGCATTGACCACATGTTCGGCATGGACGGTTCCCTTGTCCGTGACCACATCCCAGCTGCCATCGGCGCGCTGGTTGGTTTCGCACACCATGCAATGGGTTTCGATGGTGGCCCCGCCCATGCGCGCGGCCCTGGCGTAGGCGTGGGTTGTCCCCGAGGGGTCGAGATGCCCGTCGAGCGGGTCGTAAAGTGCGCCGATGATGCCGTCGGTATTGGTGATCGGGGAAATCTGCCTGATTTCCTCGGGGCCCACGATATTCGTTTCAAGCCCCATGAAGCGGTGCTTGGCGCGTTCGGCAAGCAGCATGTCGAACCTGTCGCGGTTGTCGGCCAGGGTGATGCCGCCGACATGGTGCAGCCCGCAACTCATGCCGGTGATTTCTTCCAGTTCCTTGTAAAGCCGGATGGTGTAGCCCTGAAGCGCGGCCATGTTGGTGTCGCCGTTCAGGGTGTGAAACCCGCCCGCGGCATGCCAGGTCGAACCGCTGGTCAGATCCGAACGTTCGAGCAGCATCACGTCGGCCCAGCCCAGCTTGGCCAGGTGATAGAGGACCGAACAGCCGACGACTCCGCCGCCGATCACGGCGACGCGGGTGGTGGTTTTCATCGCGAACTCCGATTTGCTGACGCCACGACCATTTCCGCGCAGACCGGTCCCGGCAAGTCGAAAGACGACGAATCATGTCGCTGGCGGGACATCTGCGCACACAGGCGCGGCGCATACGGCCCGTTCAGTCCGGTGTGCGCAGGCGTGAGGATTGCACGATGGCGATGGTCGCAAGCGGCGCGAGAACGGTGATCGCGGCGGCGGCGATAAGCAGGTGGCCGAGCTGCGAATAGTCGGCCTGCGTGGTGATGGTGCCGGTCGCCGGATCAACGGCCTGGCGCGTGACGACGAATACCTGGTTGAGATACTTGGTGCCCAGGTTGCTGGCCGACAGTGCCAGGTTGGTGAAAGACGCCGTGACCGCGAAGAACGTCGCCTTGAGTTCGCCCGGCGCGTTGCGCGCGATCCAGGCCAGCATCGGGATCATCGCGACCTGTCCCAGCGGGCTTTCTATCGCGGCGTCGATCAGTGCGATGAACCGGGCATCGACCAGACCGCCGGTCAGCGGCGCCGTCCAGTCCTGGACGCCGTAGTAAAGCCCGATATTGGGCAGCGACAACAGGCCGGCGGCCAGCGTCAGCAGAATCACGATATAGACGATGGAACGATGCGCCATGAGCGGGCGCAGCACGATCATGCCCGCCAGCGTCAGGACCGAGGTGATCAGCGACAGCACTGACAGGAACTGCTGGTCGAACCCCAGTTCGTCGATGCTGAACCAGGTCGATCCGGCGCCCGGCACCGGCACTGCGCGGAAAATGAAGATGATGATCGCCGTACCGACGAGCGCGCGGGCCCTGGCCGGTTCGAGCGCCGCGATCAACTGGCGCATCAGCAGCACCACGATGCCGAGCGAGCCGGCAAAGACGATCTCCTGCGACCATGGCACATCGGACAGGCCAACCGTAAGGCTGATCGACAGGAAGGCCGCGCCGCCGATGAAATACCACCAGTTCGGGCGGACGTTTCCGCCTTCGGGGGCAAAGCTCGCTTCGGCCTCGGCGCGGCTCAGCCCCTGATCGGTCAATCGACGGATGCGGCGGCGTTGCTGGAGCATCGCCAGCATCACGCCCGAGATGGAGATGACCGGGATCGCAAGCCCGATCAGATAGATACGGCCATAGACTTCGCCCTGTTGGTCCTGTGCCAGTTCCTCGATCCCGGCAAACAGCGAGATATTCAGCGCCGCGACCGAGGTCAGCGCGCCGATCAGCGCGATCCGGCCGAGCGTCTGCATGGTGGTGTGCATGGCGCGCTGGGCGTCCTCGTCGAACGGGTTGCCGTTCTCGTCCAGTTTCGGCACCGCCTCGACCGACAGCGCATCGGCCACCGCGTCCTGCACCACGTATCCGCCGGGCGCCAGCAGGGCGGCGATCACGAACCAGGCCGTGACCGACATGGTGTCGGCCATCCACGGCACGCGCGTTGCCAGCCCGTACATGATCAGAAAGCTGGCCGTGATCAGACCGGCGCCGGCAAAGACCAGCAGCCATTTCCAGCGCCACAGCAGGTCGGTCAGATGCCCCAACGGCATTTTCAGCGCCCAGGGCAGCCCGGCCCAGAAGGCGAGTCCGGCCACGAAGGCGGCCGACACGTCGAGGTAGTCCTTGATGAAGAACGTCCCCACGATCGAGGTGATGCCCGAGGCGCCGTAGGCGAAATAGACCATCAGCGGCGGCAGGAAGGACCAGCGCATCTGCCGACCCAGATCGAGCACCACCGCATCGAACCAGGCGGCCGGCCGGATCATGCAGCCGTTCCCGCCCGGCCCCCCGGGACATGCGGCACGGCACCTGTCACAGCGGCTTTATCTTGAGCGCCGTCACGCGGTTGCCCTCGCGTGAGACGACTTCGAAACGGAAACCATGGAAGGAAAACACCTGTCCCACGACGGGAATCATCTGGGCCTCGTGAATCACCAGCCCGGCCACGGTGTTGGCCTCGTCGTCGGGCAGGCTCCAGTCGGTTGCGCGGTTCAGGTCGCGGATGGTCATCGCACCTTCGACAAGGAACTGCCCGTCATCCGTCTTGGTAACGGGATGTTCTGCGTCGGGGTCGAACTCGTCGGTGATTTCGCCCACGATCTCTTCGAGGATGTCTTCGAGCGTGATGAGCCCCTGCAGCGATCCGTATTCGTCCACCACCAGTGCGAAATGCGACCGCATCCGCAGAAACTGGCGCATCTGGTCGTCAAGCGTCGTGGTCTCGGGGATGAAATAGGGCGGGTTGGCGATATCGGTGATGCGGAACGCCTCAAGCGTGGCGGCATCGCCCGACAGGCCGATCCGGTTGTAGATTGCGCGCAGAAGATCCTTGGCATGAACCACGCCGATGATGTTTTCCGGTTCGCTGCGGTATACGGGCAGGCGCGTGTGCGGGCTGTCGAGGCATTGTTTCAGGATGGATTGAGGGTCGTCATCGGCATCAATCATGCGGATCTTCGAGCGATGCAGCATGATCTCCTCGACCGCGCGGTCGCCAAGATCCAGTGCGCCGAGGATGCGGTCGCGGTCCTCCTTTTCGACCAGGCCTTCAGAGTGGCCCAGATGAAGCGCGCCGGCGATCTCCTCGCGTACCGCCAGGATCTGGCTGTCGGGATCGACCTGCACCCCGAAAAGGCGCAAAAGCCCGCGCACCAGAAACCGCACCGCCGACACCACCGGCGCGAACAGCATCACCACCACGCCGATCGGCGCGGCGACCGCGGCGGCGGCGCGTTCGGCGTTGATGATGGCGTAGGTCTTGGGCAGCACCTCGGCAAAGACCAGCACAAGAAGCGTCATGACCAGCGTTGCCACCGCCACCCCGCTTTCGCCGAACACGCGGGTAAACAGCGCGGTGGCCAGCGACGCGGCAAGGATATTGACCAGGTTGTTGCCCAGCAGGACCGATCCGATCAGCCTTTCGTTGTCTTCGGTGATCTTCAGCGCCCGTTCGGCGCCGCGCGAACCTTTGTCGGCCTGCGCCCGCAGCTTGCCGCGCGATGCGGCCGTAAGGGCGGTTTCCGACCCGGAAAAGAAGGCCGACAGCACCAGCATCGCCAGGATGACTGCGGCGCTGATCCAGAAGGCACCGTCAAGGACGGCGGTTGAGGCTTGCATCGTCACGACCCTTGTTGTGTCAGACGGGTTATGGGGCGCGCCGCCGCGTCAATCAAGGGCCGCGCCTCGGGGGGTGGCGTCAGCGATCCCTTGGCTTGTCGTCGCGCGCCAGCGGGTGATGCGTCAGGACAAGTTCTTTCAGCCGGTCATCCAGAACATGGGTGTAGATTTCGGTCGTGGACAGGTCGGCATGGCCCAGCAATGTCTGGATCGAACGCAGGTCGGCCCCGCCGGCCAGCAGGTGCGTCGCGAAGGCATGGCGCAGCGTGTGCGGCGTGACGCTGGCCGGGTCGATCCCCGCGGCAAGCGCGATATCCTTGATCCGCAGATAAAACGCGTGCCGGGTCAGGTGCCCCGACCGGCCGCGCGATGCAAACAGGAACCGCGATGCCGGTGCCCCCTTGGCCACGCGCTCGGCCTCGGTCGAGTCACGCAGCCTGAGCCATTCATCGAGCGCCGCGCGGGCCGGCGGCGACAGCGGCACCATGCGTTCCTTGCCGCCCTTGCCGCGGATCAGCAGCATCCGCGGCTTGCCCCGTGCCGCCGCCACCGGCAGCGACACCAGTTCGCTGACCCGCATACCGGTGGCATATAGCAGTTCCACCAGGCAGGCATTGCGCGCCCGTTCGAGTTGTGTGCGCCCGGTTTCGCGCGCCGCCGACAGCAGCCGGCTTACCTGTGCCAGATCCATGGTTTTCGGCAAATGCCGGTCGCGCCCCGGACCGGAAATGCGGATCGCCGGATTGTCGTTGCGCCAGCCTTCGTCAAAGGCAAAGCGGAATATCTGGCGGACCGCCGACAGCCGCCGGGCGCGTGTGGACTTCGCCAGCCCCTGCGTGTCGCAGTCGATCAGATAGGCTTCGATGCCGTCCTGGTCCACCGTGGCGAAATCGCCCCCCGTGCGGCACAGCCAGCCGGCGAAATCCTTCAGATCGCGGCCATAGGCCAGCAAGGTGTTCTGCGCCGCGCCGGTTTCGGCGGCCTGTGCGTCCAGGAAGGTCGAAATCCAGTCGCTTGGATCGGCGGGCGCGGCCATGACTCAGGTCCGTTTCAGCAGCATCAGTTGCAGGGCGGCGCGGCGGGCCGTGTCCTCCAGCCCGACCGCGCGGAACGTGGCCAGCGCGCCGCTCAGGTCCGCGGGATTGCCCCGCGCGCCGCTGTCAAACAGGTTCATCGCGCGCAGGATCGCCGCGCCCAGGGCGCCGCCGGCGATGGCATCGCGCAACTCGGCGGGCGGCTCGGCATCCGGTGCGAACCCCGCCGCGATGGCGCGGGCGCGGTCGTCGGGCGCGCGCACGCGGCCCGGATCGCCCTGGGCCAGCGCCGCCAGAAAGGCGCTGTCTGCCCTATCGTCGGGGGGGCTGCGCGCCGCGTCCTCATAGGCCGGTGACAACAGGCGGACGCGCCATGCCAGCCCGGCGGCGGAGCCGTCCAGATCCTGCGCCGCCAGCCGGTCGGCAAAAAGTTCGGCAAATGCCACCTCCAGCCCGACGCTCTGCATTGCCGCCCAGGCGTCGGGCAGGGTCTTGGCCACCGCATCCGGGCTGGCGGTGTCCAGCGCGGTATCGAACCGCTGGATCGCCGCCGCCCGGTCCCACACCCCGCCCGATGCCGCGGGACGACGGTCGGAATAGAGCCCGAGCAGCAGGTTGGGGCTGAGCGCGCCGACGCGGGTCAGCCGTTCGGCGGCCTCGATCTGGGCCTTCCATCCGGCCACGTCGCGCAGATCGGCCGTCGCGAAGGCGCGCGGCAGATGCGCGGTGGGCAGGCGTTCGCCGATGCTCTCGAACAGGCGGAAGGTCAGCGGGTCGGGATTGTCGGGGGCGGGCAGGGGCGGCGCGCCCTCGAACACGTCGGGGCTGAGAAACCTGTCGAGCAGCGCCAGCATCGGCGGTGACAGCAGGCCAAGCGAATGGGCGGTTTCAAGCGTCAGTGCGGCGGTCTGCCAGTCGCCCCGTCTTGCGGTGCAAAAGATCGTCGCGGCGTAGTCGGGGGCCAGGTAGGGCGCCGCCGTCAGCGCCGCGCAGCTCCGGTCTTCGTCGCCGGTCAGCAGTGTCGCGTCGAGCCAGCGGCGGAAGCGCGCGGCGCTGTCAGTGGGGCCGGCCAGTTGCACCAGCGCCTGGGCCGGATCGGCTGCGCCAAGCTTCATCAGCCGGTCGATCCGGGCCAGCAGCAGCGCCTCGGCCGCGCCCGTCCCGGCCGGCGGGCGGGTTTCCGACAGCAGCAGCGTGTAAAGCAGCGTCTGCATCGCCGGGCTGTCCTGTACCGGCACCTCGGCGATCGCCCGGGCGAGGCGGTCGGCCTCGCTGCCCTGCCACACATCCAGCGGCAGGCCGGTGACTTCGGGCGGCACCAGCCCGATCGGGGTTGCAAGTTCTTCCAGCGGCGTGACCTCGATTTCCGGGTTCAGCGCGGTCTTGCTAACCGGAGGTTCGAGCAGCACGGTGCCCGGCAGATCGCGCGGCGGGGCCTGTTTCAGCCAGCCGATGGCCGATAGCGGATCCTCGGCGGGCGCGGCCGCCGGCAGCAGGATGCAGAGAACCGCCGCGTTAATCCGCATGCAGTGTCACCGGCTCGCGTATCTCGGTCTCGGGGGGGGAGAAATCGGCGCCGAACCACGGCCCGACATAGGCATATCCCACCAGCCCGATCGCGGCCAGAATGATCAGGTAAAACAGGTATTTGATCAGCCGTCCCATATGATGCTCACTGCCTCGTATTCTGCCGTTTTGCCAAAGTTATATATGGCCTTTTGCGCAAGATCACGTCATTCACACAAGAATGAGCGGATTTGAGCGAGGCCCCGGCGCACGGCCTGCGGGCACCCGGCCGGGGACACTGAAAAAGACCGTGGTGATGGTCGGGATGATGGGGGCCGGCAAGACAGCCGTCGGCCGCGCCCTGGCGGCGCGGCTCGGAGTGCCGTTTCTCGACAGCGATCACGAGATCGAAGCGGCCGCAAACATGACCGTTCCCGAAATATTCGAACGCGACGGCGAGGCGTTTTTTCGCGTCAAGGAAAGCCAGGTGATCGCGCGGTTGCTGGATGCGCAATGCGGCGTGCTGTCCACCGGCGGCGGCGCTTTCCTGATGGCCGAAAACCGGCGCATGATCTCGCAGCGCGGTGTATCGGTCTGGCTGAACGCCGCGCTGGACGTGCTGTGGAGCAGGGTCAGGCACAAGGATACGCGCCCCTTGCTGCGCACCGGCGATCCGCGTGCTACGCTGAGCAGGCTTTACGATGCGCGGGTGCCGCTTTATGCGCTGGCCGACCTCAGCGTGATATCGGATGGCGATACGCCGGTCGAGGCGATGGTGGATCGGGTGGTGGCGGCGCTGGCGACGCGCCCGGATGTTCTGGAAGTGGTCTGATGCGGGAAAAGGTGCATGTGGCGCTGGGCGAGCGCGCCTATGATGTGGTGATCGGCCCGGACCTGATTGCCGACGCGGGGGCGCTGATCGCGCCGCTTCTGGCAAGACCACGGGTTGCGGTGCTGAGCGATGAAACCGTGGCCGGGCTGCATCTGGAACCCCTGCGCGCGGCGCTGCATGGTGCCGGGGTCGGCGTTGACGCGCTGGCGCTGCCGCCGGGCGAGGCGACCAAGGACTGGGCGCAACTGCAGCGCGCGGTGGGCTGGCTGCTGGACCGCAAGGTCGAGCGGAACGACATCGTTATCGCGCTGGGCGGCGGCGTGATCGGCGATCTGGCGGGCTTTGCCGCTGCCGTATTGCGCCGCGGCGTGCGTTTCGTGCAGATCCCGACCTCGCTGCTGGCGCAGGTGGACAGTTCGGTCGGCGGCAAGACCGGCATCAACGCGGAACAGGGCAAGAACCTGATCGGGGCCTTTCACCAGCCGTCGCTGGTGTT
This sequence comes from Jhaorihella sp., assembly GCA_047975215.1. Lineage (GTDB taxonomy): Bacteria > Pseudomonadota > Alphaproteobacteria > Rhodobacterales > Rhodobacteraceae > JAGRMG01. The sequence goes on along the minus strand of JBKEDD010000130.1, from coordinate 8,500 downwards.
GGCCGATACCGCCGTGCTGGATACGCTGCCGCCCCGCGATTTCCTGGCCGGCTATGGCGAGGTGGTGAAATACGGCCTGCTGGGGGATGGCGCGTTCTTTGACTGGCTCGAGGCGCACGGCCCGGCGCTGGCCCGGGGGGACAGGGCGGCACGGGTCCGGGCGGTGACGCGTTCGGTACGGATGAAGGCCGATATCGTCGCCCGCGACGAGACCGAGCAGGGCGACCGCGCGCTGCTGAACCTCGGACATACGTTCGGTCATGCGCTCGAGGCCGCGACGGGCTATGGCGGACGGCTGCTGCATGGCGAGGGCGTCGCGGTGGGCTGTGCGCTGGCTTTCGAGTTGTCGGCGCGTCTGGGTCTGTGCGCGCAGGAAGATCCCGGCCGCCTGCGTGCGCATCTGCGCGCGATGGGCATGAAGACCGACCTGGCCGACATTCCGGGCGACCTGCCCGGCGCCGGGGCGCTTCTCGATCTCATGGCGCAGGACAAGAAGGTCGTGGACGGGCAATTGCGTTTCGTTCTGGTACGCGGTATCGGCGCCGCCTTCGTCACCTCGGACGTGCCGCGCGAGGCGGTGCTGAACGTTCTTGAAGATGCGCTTGCAAGCCGTTGATATGGAACTATATCAACGACCCTTCACAATCATCAGCTCGCCTACGTTCTCGCGGGTGACATAGCCGACCATCCGCCCGCCCCGGTCGCAGACGGCGACCGCCGGGGCGCCGCCGTACAGCGCGTCGAGAACCGTTTCCAGCCCGGCGCCCAACGTCATCTGCGGTATCGTGGCATCCATGATCCCGCTCACCGGGCGCGAGCGGGGTTCATCCCCGGCCAGTGCCGCAAACAGCGCCGTGCGGGTGACGAAACCCGCCAGCGTGCCATCGGGGCGCAGCACCGGAAACTCGTGCTGGGTGGTGCGGATCAGTTCGGACGCGGCCATTTCGATACTGTCCTCGGGCGTCAGGCTTTCGAAATGCGTAATCATGGCGTCGCGCGCTACCAGACGGCGCGCAACCGAGCGCATGTTCACATCCTGGTTTTCGGCATTGGCGGCGATGAACACGAACAGCGCGACCAGCACCAGCACCGGGTTGCCCGAACTCAGACCCCAGAAGCCAAGCAGAAAGGCCACGATCTGCCCGGCAGTGGCCGCGATGCGGGTGGCCGATACGCGGTCCATCCGCAGGCACAGTAATGCCCGGAACACCCGCCCGCCATCCATCGGAAAGGCCGGAATCATGTTGAACACCGCCAGAAACAGGTTGACCACCGCCAGTTGCGCCAGAAAGCTGCCGCCGGTCAGGTCGATCTGCGACAGGGAATCCGGGCCGGGGCGGGCCCCGAACCCGGCGACCAGAATCCCCCAGATCGCGACGTTGACCGCCGGGCCGGCCAGCGCCACCGCGATTTCCTGGCGCGGGTTTTCCGGCATCCGTTCAAGCCGCGCCATGCCGCCGATCGGCAAAAGCGTGATGTCGGGCGTCCGGATGCCATAGCGGCGCGCCGTCAGCGCGTGGCCATATTCATGCGCAACGACACAGGCAAACAGCGCCAGCACGAACAGGATGTTGTGGAGCGCGCCGGCCCAGCCATCGGCGGAATAGGCGGCAAAACCGACCCAGCCCAGCAACAGCAAGAAGGTGACGTGCACCCGCAGTTCCGAGCCGAACAGCCGGCCCAGCGAAAACGACCAGGTCATGTTGCGCGCCTTTCAACGGGGTCCGGGCGCCGGCGGGCGGCCCTAGAACGGTATCTCATCGTCCTCGATATCGCGCGAGGCGGGGCCGCGCCTGTCGCCCATGCTGTCGCCATAGGGATCGTCCTGCTGGCCGCGGTCGTACACGCCACCGCCCTGGCTGCCGCCGCCGCCATCGCGCCCGTCAAGCATGGTCATCACGCCGCCCAGCCCGGCGACCACTACATCGGTGGAATACCTGTCCTGGCCGCTCTGGTCCTGCCATTTGCGTGTCTGCAACTGGCCTTCGACATAGATCTTGCTGCCCTTGCGCAGGTATTGTTCGGCAACCCGCACCAGACCGTCGCCGCGCAGCACGACATTGTGCCATTCGGTGCGTTCGCGCCGTTCGCCGGTATTGCGGTCCTTCCAGTTCTCCGACGTGGCGATGCGCAGGTTGCACAGCTTGCCGCCATCGGGAAATGTCCGCACTTCGGGATCGCGGCCGAGATTGCCGATGAGAATGACTTTGTTGACTGAACCGGCCATGGCGTTTTCCGTTCCCTGTTTGCGTTGCGCGCGGCGAATCTGGGCGATCGGCGCGGGTCGATCCTATACGTCCCGCCACTTGGTTTAAATACGGTTACTGACCTCGTGTTTCCAGATCGCGGGCGCGTATGGCCGGCCGGTTACGCTTTTCTTCGCCGCCAATCCCTGTAATATGCGCGCCGAGGTGAAACGGGCAGGGCCGTGACTGATGCGCTGGTTCGCAACCGGGATGGTGAACGCGCCGCTGGGGCGGTTCCTGGCCGCAATGGCGGCGACGGGGCTGGTGGCCATGGGGTCGGCGCCGCCCGTGGCGGCCGACATGTTCGCCACCAAGGCGCAACGCAAGCTGTTCAACTCACAGACCAGGGTGCTCGATACCCGCGCGGCCTCGCAATACTCAAACTCGGTCCGCCTGCTGCCGCCTTCGGCCCAGGTTTCGGGTCTGGGGCCGCTGCCCTATAGCGGGCGCTATCGCGGCGAATATCTGGCGATGGCGCGCGAGGCGGCCTTGCGCCACCGGATTCCGGTGGATCTGTTCCTGCGGCTGGTGCAGCAGGAATCGAACTGGAACCCCAACGCCAAGTCGCACAAGGGCGCGCTGGGGCTGGCGCAACTGATGCCCGAAACCGCGCGGCGGCTGGGGGTCGATCCGAACGATCCCTATCAGAACCTCGATGGCGGCGCGCGCTATCTGTCCCGCCAGTACCGCACCTTCAAAGACTGGCGCCTGGCGCTGGCCGCCTACAATGCCGGACCCGACGCGGTGCGCGAGCATGGCGGCGTGCCGCCCTATGAGGAAACACGCAACTACGTCCTGAAAATCTGGGGCAGCTGAGCGGCCGGCACCCGCCGGACCAGCCTTGCAAGCGGGGCGGGCACGTTCCCGTTATGGCTGATGCTTGAAGCACCGTTCTTCCACATGGCGGTTTCCTCACGCCCACGCGCCGAAGGCTCTGCCTTGGGCGCACCTCTCAGCGGTTGCCGCCGCCCGCGAAACGCGCCGCGTCTTGGGCCGCGCGGCGGATGGCTTCGGACTTGTGCACCGTTTCGCGATACTCGGCCTCGGGGTCGCTGTCGTGCACGACACCGCCACCGGCCTGGATATAGAGCTTGCGGTTCTTCACGATGGCGGTGCGCAGGGCGATGCACATGTCCATGTCCCCGCCCGCCGAGAAATAGCCGACGCCGCCACCATACAGCCCGCGCTTCTCGGGCTCCAGTTCGTCGATGATCTGCATCGCGCGTACCTTGGGCGCGCCGCTGACCGTACCGGCGGGCATTCCGGCAAAGAACGCATCCAGCGCGTCGCACCCCTCGGCCAGTTCGCCGACCACGTTCGACACGATGTGCATGACGTGGGAATAGCGTTCGATGATGAATTGCTCGGTCGGCCGTACCGTGCCGGTTCTGGACACCCGGCCACAATCGTTGCGGCCCAGATCCAGCAGCATCAGATGTTCGGCCAGTTCCTTTTCGTCGGCCAGCAGATCGGCCTCTAGCGCGCGGTCCTCTTGCGGCGTGGCCCCGCGCGGCCGGGTGCCCGCGATCGGCCGGATCGTTACCTGGTTGCCGAAGACGCGCACGAGAATTTCCGGGCTGGCCCCGACGACCTGGAAGCCGCCGAAATTGAAATAGAACATGAACGGCGACGGGTTGGTGCGGCGCAGGCTGCGGTAAAGCGCAAAGGGCGGTTCGTGAAAATCCTGCGTCCAGCGTTGTGCCGGTACCACCTGAAAGATGTCCCCGGCGCGGATATACTCCTTGGCCCTGGTGACCGCCTGCTTGTAACCCTCATGGGTGAAGTTGCTGACCGGCGCGCCGATCTCGTGAGCCTCGCCCAGGCCGCGTGTTTCCGATGGCATCGTGCGGTCGAGGTCGCGGACCGCGTCCATCACCCGCTCGGCCGCCTGGGCATATGCCGCCCGCGCGCTTTGGCCCTCGCTGACCCAGGCCGGAGACACCACCGCGACCTCGCCCTTGACGCCGTCCAGAACCGCCACCACCGATGGCCGCAGCAGCAACGCGTCGGGCAGGCCCAGAGGGTCGGGGTTGATGTCGGGCAGGTCTTCGACCAGCCGGACCATGTCGTAGCCGAGATAGCCAAACAGCCCTGCCGCCGCCTGCGGCAGATCCTCGGGCAGGTCGATCCGGCTTTCGGCCAGTAGTGCACGCAGGTTGTCCAGCGGATTGCCGTCCTGGGCGCAAAAACTGTCCGGGTCGAACCGCGCCTGCCGGTTCAGCGCCGAATGCGCGCCCTTGCAGCGCCAAAGCAGATCGGGTTTCAGGCCGATGATCGAATAGCGCCCGCGTACCTCGCCGCCGGTCACGGATTCGAGCATGAAGGCGTTCTCGGCGCCGCCAGCCAGTTTCAGCATCAGCGAAACCGGTGTGTCCAGATCGGCGGCCAGTCTGGTATGAACCACCTGATTGCGCCCGGCCTCATAGCCCCGGGCGAAACTGTCGAAATCGGGTGTCAGCGCCATGTCACCGGGCCCCTAGCGAAAGTTCGCCTGAACCGCGTTCAACGCCTGTTGATCCAGCATCGGGCGGGCGAGGGTCTGGGCGTCATAGACATAGGCATCAAACAGGGCCTGTCCCAGCGCCTGATTCATCTGTTGGGCGATTGCCTGCCGCATCGCCGTCAGTTCCGCGGATTGATCGGGCGGCAGCACCTCGTCCAGGCGCACGATAATGGCCTGCACGCCGGCGGCAACGATCCGCAATTCGCCGGGCTCCATCTGAAACACCTGCGTCATGAGATCGGGCGGGGTGTCCTCCAGATAGGCGCTGCGGGTCAGGCCGGTTTCGCTGCGTACATCCAGCCCGGTCGATGCGAAATCGCCGTCCCCCTCCAGATCGGCAAGCACCTCGTCGGCCCGCTTGCGCAGGGCGGTTTCGGTCTGTGCCAGGGTCCAGTCGGCGATGACTTTTTCGCGGGCGTCCTCGAAGGGCTGGGGGCGTTCGGGCAACACCTCGTCCAGCCGCAGCGCGAACAGGCCGCCGTCTTCCAGGAACGCGGCCTCGGGGTAGTCGCCTGCCGTGACCGCCTGCGCGGCGCTGCGGAAGGCGTCATAGGCGGCGATCCCTTCCGAGGCTTCTTCGCTCCAGTCGACATGGCCCAGTTCCATTCCGGCTTCGGCCGCCAGATCCTCCAGCGTTGCGCCGCCCGCCAGCAGATCGTTGATGTTCTCGGCGCGTGCCTCGATCATGCGGCGGGCGCGTTCGCCGGCCAGTTCGTCGCGCAATTCGGGCGCGGCATCCTCGAAGTCGGTCAGACGGGCCGCCAACTTGCCGTTGACCCGAAACAGGGCCGGCCCCAGATCCGAGGGCAGCGGGCCGACCACTTCGCCGGTTTCGGCGGCAAAGACCGGCCCGCCGGCCGCGCCCAGATCGTCGGCCGTCACGTCGCCCATATCCACATCGGCCAGACCAAGGCCGCGGTCCTCCACCAGTTTCTCGAACGTGGTTCCGCCAACCTCGAGCTGCGCCTTGGCGTCCTTGGCTGCGGTTTCGTCGGCAAAGACCAGCCGTTCAACCAGCCGCCGTTCGGGAATGTCGAATTCGTCGGAACGTTCGGCATACAGCCTTCGCACCGCGTCCTCGTCGGGTTCCACCTGGTCGATCACCATTTCGGGGCCAAGCAGCGCATAGGTGATGCGCTTGGTCTCGGGCAGGACATAGCGGTCGGGATGCGCGTCGTACCAGGCGCGCAGGTCGTCGGCGGACGGGTCGGGCAGGGCGCCGGGCAGGGCCTGCGCCGTCAGCACCGCCATGGTAAAGCTGCGCCGCGCGGCAACGTAATCGACAAGCGTGTCCGTCATCGCGGATGGCATCGCCACCCCGGCGACGATCGCGCCCTGAACCAGCGTGCGCGCGGCTTCGGCGCGCAGATCGGTCTCGAATTCGGTTTCGTTCAGGCCGGCCTGTTCCAGTTGAAACTTGTAGCTGTCGCGATCGAACTTGCCGTCCGGGCCCTGGAAGGCCGGTATCTCGACGATTTCCTTCTGAAGATTGGCGTCGCCGACCGAAATGCCGATCCGGTCCACTTCGTTATCCAGCGAGGCCAGGGCGATCAGGCGCGCCAGAACCGCCCGGTCAAGCCCGGAGTCGCGGATCTGGGACAATTGCATCGGCTGGCCGGTCTGGGCCTCGACCGCGCGTACCTCGCGCTGCAACTCGCGCGCGTACTGGTCGACCGATACGGTCTGGTCGCCCACCGTTGCCACGGTGCGCACGGTGCCGCTCAGGTTGAGCGCGCCAAAGCCCGCGAGACCCGCGATCAGCAAACCCAGAAGGATCCAGACGAAGGTTTTCGAAAAGCTCTTGATCCTTGCGGCCATGGTGCCCCCTTATGCGGCGGTTCACCGCCGGTGTTGTCGCGCCCTTGCATATTATGCGCACCGCAGCGGGGCAAGCTCAGAAGGGCAGGCCTTGCAGCCGCTGAAACAGGGTCGCGATCCCGGCCCGGTCGAGATTGGCAAAGGCGATGCGCAACCGGCGCCGGCCGGTCGGGTCGGTTTCGGGCACGAACATGCTTGCCGGCAGCAGCAGGATGGCGGCCTCGGCCACAAGACGCCGCGCCAGCATGTCCGAATCCATCTCGAATGGATGTTCGACATAGGCGAAATAGGCGCCCAGGCCCCGAAGCCGCCAGCCGCGTCCGGCCAGCGGCCCGAAGCCGTCGGAAATCGCGGCGCGGCGGGCAAGGATTTCGTCGCGCTGGCCGGCAAGCCAGCGATCCAGGTTTTCGATCCCCCAAAGGGCGGCACGCTGGCCGATCTGGCTGGGGCAGATGGTGACGGTGTCGAGGAATTTCTCGGCCTCGCCAAGCAGGCCCGGCGCCGCGACCAGCGCGCCGACCCGGTGCCCGGTCAGCCGGTAGGCCTTGGAAAACGAGTAGAGATGCACCAGCGTTTCGTCCCAGGCGGCATCGGCGAACAGGTCGTGGGGCGCTCCCGGGCGGCTGTGGAAGTCGCGATAGGTTTCGTCCACCAGCAGCCGCAGGCCGCGTTCGCGGGCAAGATCGAAGAAGGTGCGCAGCAGGCCGGCGGGATATTCGACGCCCGCGGGGTTGTTGGGCGTAACCAGCGCGATGGCGCGGGTGCGCGGCCCGATCAGGGCCGCTGCCGCGTCGGGGTCGGGCAGCATGTCCGCGCCCGTGGGGAGCGCCACGGCCCGCACCCCGGACATATCCAGCCACATCTTGTGATTGAAATACCATGGGGTTGGAAGGATGATCTCGTCGCCTTCGCCGGCCAGGGCAGCCAGCGCCGCCGCGAATGCCTGGTTGCAGCCCGCCGTGATCGCCACATGATCCGCGTTGACCCGACCGCCATATTGGCGCGCGATCCGCCGGGCCAATGCCGTGCGCAGCGCGGGCAGCCCCAGCACCGGGCCGTATAGGTGGGTGCTGTCATCGGTCAGGATCGCTTCGGCGATGGCCTGCCTCAGGGCCGCTGGAGGCGGGTCGACCGGGGCGGCCTGGCTGACATTGATCAGCGGGCGTTCGGGCGCGAACCGCACACCCTCGCGCCAGCTATTGGCTTGCGAGATCGGCGAGGGGAAGGTGGCATCGGTCCGGCTGCGGTTCATGTTCGGCGCCTTTGGCTGCTGGCCCGGCCGCGCATCGGGCCGGAGCGGCATTGTCGCGAAGGACGGCCCCGCACGCGCGGGTGTGCGCGGCTAGTCCCGGCCGCGATAGGGTTCGACATATTGCAGCGCCATGTCCCAGGGAAAGAAGATCCAGGTGTCCTGGCTGACCTCGGTTATGTAGGTATCGACCTGCGGCTTGCCCTTGGGCTTGGCATAGACGGTTGCGAAATGCGCCCTGGGAAACATCGCGCGCACGACTTCCAGCGTCTTGCCGCTGTCGACCAGATCGTCGACGATCAGGATGCCCGTGCCGTCGCCCATCAGCGCGGCATCCGGCGATTTCAGCACCTTCGCTTCGGATTGCGCCTGATGGTCGTAGGACTTGATCGAAATGGTATCGACGGTGCGGATGTCCAGTTCGCGGCTGACGATCATCGCCGGGGCCATGCCGCCGCGGGTGATGGCGACGATCGCCTTCCAGGCGCCCCCCTCCAGTGGCCCCTGACCGTCCAGCCGCCAGGCGAGCGCCCGGCTGTCGCGGTGGATCTGGTCCCAGCTTATGTGGAAACCCTTCTCGTGCGGCAGGCGGTCGGGGCGGGGGCGGTCGCTCATCGCGGGCTCACTTCTTTCCGGTGACGGCATCGATATCGGGCGCGTCCACCGCCTTCATGCCGACGACGT